>CAZYQQ010000238.1:0-1604 GCA_964650265.1 uncultured Planctomycetaceae bacterium | reverse complement strand
TGAAGGTGAAATCAGCCGGCGCGGTCCGGCTAGCCGCCAGCGACCAGGCCATCAATAGCCCAACGAGAACCAGCGTGACGACGGCGAAGATGGTGAGGTTTTTCATTGAGGAGTCTTGCTTTCAGCACGCAGGCGAATGACACGATTTTCTAGGCATCCCCAGCGACAGTCTCTTTAATGCGGTCAAGCACTTCGTCGCTGATCAACTTTTTCGCCAGGCCATCGAGGATGATGTAGGGCTGCATCATCGGGTCGTCAAACCGGTAAAAGTAACGTCGCTCCTCGCCATGACGTTGCAGGATATTGCCGCGGTCCGGCGAACTGAACAGTCGGAGGTGCCTCGAAAAGGCGGGGATTTCGTATCTTTTATTCGAAACAATATTCAACGGAGTAACAACGTCTCGCGCTGCAAACATCCCGAGCTCATCCTTGCGTGCCAGCGCGCACGCCAGTAACACCTTGGAAAACAAGACATCCTGATGAGCGCTGCGGGTTGCCTTATTATACACTGTGACAATGGTACGTTGCGCCTTCCTCACCGCGATACTCTTGGCGGCCTCGATGTCGCTGTCGACGAGTTCGTCACGATCCTCCTCAATCGCGCGTTGTACCGCGTACAAGCTTAACGCATGGGTATAATGAGGCAGACCTTCCGAAAGGCTGGCGATGCGAGACCGATGTTTCTCCGAAATCTTCAATCCCACGCGGGCAGCCCCCTTGCTCACGATCTCTTCCAACTCGCGTTGCTTCATCCTCGGGATCTGCACTTGCCGAAGAGCTCTGGCGACCGATTTATGGTCCTCGACAAGATCATCAATGGAATCCGCTACTCCCACCAGCAGTAGTGTGGCGGGTGTGGGCTCGTCGGAAAGCAACTTGATCGTATCGGCCAGCAGGTTACCCGTCTCGGGATCGGAAAGCCGGTCAAACTCGTCGAGGATAATGAGTGTCGGGTACTCTAGCCCCGAGAGGACCTGACGTACCTGCTCTGGCTGGACCAGATCCTCGGGGTCGTGCTCCAAACCAAGCTTTCTGAAAACCGTGCCCCAGATGTCCGAGTAAATATCACCCGCTGTACACCCGACACGAATCGACGTGGGAGGACTTGCGCCGGGCATGCCTCCGAGGGCTTCGGCAATGATGTTGGCGATCGAAGTCTTTCCGACTCCACGTTCGCCAAATAACACGACATGCTGCCCTTTCGTGTTATAGGCATTGAGCACGTCCCCCACCTGCTCCATCCGACCGGAGAAGAGCTCAAGGTTGTCGATTGGACTTCCCGGCGTAAATACGGAAGCCGCCTTCGCAAGTCGGGGATATCGCTCCTTTGGAGTAGCCACCTGAAACTAGCCCCTTGATGTAACCCGCATGCACGCTGTTTCCACGCCTCAGAGTTTGTATAGTAAATGGCCTAGTTTGTAAAGTAAACTGCTCTACGCTGTCGATACGCTGTAAACCGCATTCACAAACAACGGATAACCGAATATTCCAATGGCAGCCGAGTGTATTTTTATGCGGCGTGCCGCTGAAATTGACAGACTTCCACTATCATGCCCCACTTCGAACACCTCCGCCACAAACCCCCCACCCCCTTGGAGCGCCCC
>CAZYQQ010000237.1:0-1609 GCA_964650265.1 uncultured Planctomycetaceae bacterium | reverse complement strand
CTTTTTCGCGCCTAGATCAATTGACTAGCGGGAGCGATGATCGCCTAAAGTGCAGCTCTTCACCCCGGCGGGCGTAATCCTCGGACTCGTGGCGATTGTGATTGCGGTCGCCCTGCTGCTGCCGGCCCAACGAGGGACTCGCGAAGCTCCCAACCGCACCCAGTGCCTGAACAACGTCAAGCAGATTCTCCTTGGGCTGCACAACTATCAGCAGGACCACGGCACCTTGCCTCCCGCCTACACCGTCGACGACCAGGGGAACCGGCTCCATAGTTGGCGCACGCTCCTGCTGCCCTACCTCGAACAACAGGCCCTTTACGACGAGATCGACCTTACGAAACCTTGGGACGACCCTGCCAACGCCAAGGCACGCGAGACATTTGTCGACATCTACTACTGCCCGTCATCGCCGGTGGAACTTGACGAGACAACCTATCTTGCGGTAATCAGTCCCGATGGGGCATTCTCAGGTTCCGAAGGCAAGCGATGGGAGGATCTTCCCGCGGGTGCCGCCTACACCATCGCCATCGTCGACGTCAGCTACAAACACTCCGTCCACTGGATGTCCCCCATCGACATTTCGGTCGACGAGGTTCTCGCCTACGACACGGAGACAAGACTCCATCACGCCAAATCACTCGTCTGTGGGTTTGCCAATGGCAGCGTCGAAACCTTCGGCCTCCATGAGGAACGAGAAGAGCTTCACGCCCTGCTGAAAATGCAACCTTTGCCCGCTAAGTAGCAGCGACAGGAATTGTTCCGATGCATGAGAATCCCTACAAGAGCGCGGAGACCGAAACCCCTCCGGTCCCCCAACCAAAGTCCCGAGTCGGACTAATAATTCTCAGCCTGATCGCGGTGGTTCTCATTGTCCTATTCGGCTCGCCGTTGATCCGCAGCGCGCGCCCGGCCGCCGAGAGAAGTCATTGTCTCAACAATACCAAGCAAATCATGCTGGCCTTGTTGCATTACGAGAAAGAGCATGGATCGCTTCCCCCGGCTTATACGGTCGACGAGCAAGGCAATCCCCTTCATAGCTGGCGCACGTTGATTTTGCCCTACATGGAGCATCAGACGATTTATGACCAGATCGATCTCACCAAGCCGTGGGACGATCCCGCCAATGCAAAAGCTCGCGAGATGGCTGTCGCTTCCTACCGATGCTCGAGTGCGTCGCTCGATGACGAGACATTGACGACTTACCTCGCTGTCGCAGGCCCTGAAACGGCATTCCCGGGACCCAATGCGAGGACATTCGAAGATTTCGAGGAAGAACCTCGAAACACAATCGCCATTATCGACGCCCCCCATGAAAAGGCCGTCCACTGGATGTCCCCTCACGACATCACCATTGATGAAATCCTCAACATCGATGAGGAGACCGACACGCAGCATCACCGTATCTTTGTCGCCGGCTACCTCGATGGCCACTCCGACGCCATTTATGTCCAAATCGACCGCGACGTCTTGCGATCGCTACTCACCGTCGCCGACGACATGCCCGAGCAGTTGAAGCCAACCGAGTAAAGGGGACTTTCTACTTTTCGCCAGTTCCGCTCCGCCATTCAAACTACTGTGACGGCGAAAAGTTGAATGTCCCCTTTACGGA
>CAZYQQ010000236.1:0-1610 GCA_964650265.1 uncultured Planctomycetaceae bacterium | reverse complement strand
GCCCTTGTCGTTACCCAGATCTTTTGAGTTTGGCTGCTAGTTCAACGCCGCGGACGAGCATGTTCAAGTGTTCCCAGCCGCGCCAGATGGTGATCCATCCTGGTTCACCATCGTGGCGTCGTGCGAGGAAGCCGCCGAGTTTGGCGATTTCGCGGTAGAACTGATAGATCGACAGCTCGCGGACTCGCGAGAGTTTGGGGCGTGCGGCTTTCAGCAACTCCAGCCACAGTAACGGGACGACGGTGTGTGCGGGACGGTCGGGCTCATGGCGGGCCACCGATTTGAGTTGCAGCAAGCGCACCGCCACCACCGACATCAAGCCGACCATCGCCTCCAGTCGATCTGCGTGGCGCAGGAGCCGTTGTTGCACCGAGCAGCCAGTCTTCAGTGCTTTGTGATACTCTTCGATCAACCAGCGGCATTCGTAGTATTCCACGATTTGCCAAGCGTCCTGAAAACTGTCGACCGGAAGGGACGTATACAGCACCCATTCGATCCGTTTGTGGCCCCGCGGCGGATTGGTCTCGCGGACCCACACGACGTTCATGGGAATTGGCTCGGGGGCCAAGGCGCGGACCCAGGGGCTACGGTGGCGTGGAACGGGCATCTGCAGGCGACCGACGCGCACTTCCATGTGGGCGACGCGCGCCGCCTGTCCTGGCCGAGCCCGGAGGTGCAACTCGTAATTTCCGGCGACAGCGAGTGTCGCGAGGTAATCGTCCAGTGGCATCTGTCGTTCATCGGCAAGGATCAGACGGTGGCGGGACGAAGCACGCACCACCCATTGGCTGCGGTTTTGCCGCAGGCGGCAGAAGACCTCGAAATCGTCCGCCCCACGATCGCACACATGAACCCACTCGGCTCCTTCGGGCGGTGGCCCGATCATCTCGATCACATCTCCCCAGACACGCGACTCGCGCTCTCGCTTGAATCTTTGAGACTTGTTCTCCTTCTTTGGCGCGGACTTGCGATAGTGAATCGTTTGCCCCGCGAGACCACGCACCACCCGGCTTTGCGCCTCAACGAGCAACGCATTGTGCAGCAGGAAGCCTGTGCCGCTTCCACTGCCAACCTGGCTGAGACCCTCGATCTCACGGCGATAGCCGAAGTCGACCTCGGTCGTATCGTTCAAAAGCAAGTAGCGGCCAGGCTCAACCGTGCGTGTTTGTTGCCAGTGGGGGGTGGCAACGCTTTGAAAGGTCACCTGGTCGGCGTCAAACAGACGATAGGCCGCCTTCAGGTCTCCCCAAGACTGCATCTGCTTGGGAAAGCTGGCGGCCGGTTGCTGAACGACTTGTTCGGCCACTTGAATCAACCGCCTAATGCGTCGCTGATCGCCCAATGGACACGTCGCGAATTGTTGCTTGGCCCATTGATTCGTGTCAAACACAAACGACATCAAACACCTCCGTGCTAAGACTGCTGGCGTCGCCCAATGCAGTCCTAGCACGGTCGCCCGATTCAACCTCGCCTCCTGGTCGGTTCGATTCCAATCCTACGCATCACGGCCATCCCCACCCCACCTTCCTGGGAAATCACGACTTACATCCGCTATCATTATTAACGCTATCGCGAAAACAATTCGCCAAAATCCAGGTAACGACAAGGGC
>CAZYQQ010000235.1:0-1635 GCA_964650265.1 uncultured Planctomycetaceae bacterium | reverse complement strand
CCATTGCTAGCACTATTGACCGCATTCGCGGCAATTCCTAATCTCCCCCATCCCATCCTTTCGATGTTTACCACATGTCGTTCCCAGCCAAACTCCTCCTGCTTGCCTGCGGCATGGCCTTGATCGCCGCCGTCCCGAGCTGGGCGTGTGGCTTGTTGGGCGGGGAGATGCCCCGGCTGGACCTCGACGTCGGCGTCGTCGCGATCGGCGCTTGGGGTGAGCCCTACAGGGTTGGGGATATCGTTGATCCGCAAGTTGTGGTCGTCCGTTACCAATCCGGCCCGACCCTGGCCGAACCTCAGTCCTCGGGCGACACGTTTCCCGAGCCCTACCCCGAGGGATATCTCAATGCGAGCCCCGCCGACATCGAGCACGCCGAGGTCTTCCCAATTCTTCCGGGTGACGGCAGCCCGGTCGAGAGCGATGCGCCTGACGGCTCAGACGAAGGTCTCGTGATCAATCTTCTCCCCACCCCTGGCGACGACGGCGAGGCGTGTGGCCCTTATCTCCCCTCCGAGCATGTCCTGGGCTACAACACCTCCGCCGGGGGGATGACTTGGATTCCCGCCTCGGACGACGATTTTGGTTGGTTCAGTTGGGAACATAGCGCCACCCTCGGTGGCCAGCAGACCTCCGGCCTGGTGGCGGCCATGAACTTCCACTTCCTCAACGGACCGGTCCGTACCGAAATGCCACCCAGGCTGTTCGATTTTGTGGCCGGGTATCAACGCCGCGAGTGGATTCGTCCCAACTTCGGTTGGGACTTCGCCGTCCGCATCGGTGTCTACAGCGACTTCGAGGGGAGCGCCGACGAGGCGATGCGCTTCCCCAGCCATCTCGTCACATTCTGGCGGCTCAGCCCCACCACGACCGTCCTTGCGGGAATCGACTACCTCGACTGGGACGAGCTTCCCATGCTGCCGGTCTTCGGCCTCACCTGGATTCCCACGGAGGACTACCGCTTCGACATTGCCTTCCCCCGCCCCCGTGCAGCGGTGCGGATCATGGAGAGCGATACCTGGCTAGCTATTGGAGGTGAACTCGCCGGCGGCACCTGGGCCATCGAACGCGACTACAGCTACGATGACAACGTGACCTATCAGGACATGCGTCTCTACCTTGCCCTTGAAACCTTCCTCGATTCCAAGGTCAGTTCTGCTCTTGAACTTGGTTATGTCTTCGAACGCGACCTCGAATACCGCTCGGGCGTGGGTAACTACTCACCCAACGAAGCGATGATGATCCGCTGGACCGGCCGCCACTAGGCCAAAGGACCGCTATTCTCTGAATGGCCATTCAAGTGGCCAAGACTCCTTCCATCCCAGCCGGCGGCTGCGGCAGTCGGCCCGAATTCTCCGATTCGCGAATCGAATTCTCCCAATTGCTACCTTTGTTTGCATCCAGAGGCCCAGGGAGTCTACAATCCGCACATGACGAAGCGACCCAGGCGCCGCTCCGCCTCAGTTCATCTTCACCTGTGGATTCAAGGAGTCGTCTAATGAAGGTCTGTACCCCTGTTGCGGCCATGTTGGTCGCGATTCTCACCTGTACGATGGCGTCGGCCGCCACACTCTACGAAGAAACTTTCACCGCCGATCCCACCGCCAACTGGACGGTCAACGATCCAGGCCTGAG
>CAZYQQ010000234.1:0-1920 GCA_964650265.1 uncultured Planctomycetaceae bacterium | reverse complement strand
TCTTTCCCGCCAAGAAGGAGGAACAAGAGGCTCAACTTCGTGAGCTGCATTCCCCTGAAGTTGATTAGCACGAAGAATAGGACGCGGATGTGCAGGATTTGGCAGGATTCGGCAGGATCCGGAACTGCGCACAAAAACCGAGAACTGCGGAGTTGGACGGGACGAAATCGGCCACGGATTGAAGAGGGATCGAACGGGTCACCACGGATCAGAACAGAATTCACCAGGGAGACAGTCCCCGACCTTAATCATCAATCATCACGCAAACACCATCGCCGGCGTACCAACTCAATTCAAAATCCTGAAAATCCTGCCAAATCCTGTAAATCCGCGTCCTATTCTTCCCACCAACCAACGACATCCGCCAAAAAATGCGAACTGTAGAATAGGCGAATCCACCTCCTCGTAATCCCGGCCCAAGCCCGCATGACCTTCCGCCTCACCACTTTGCTCTACATATTTGCGCTGCTCGCCTCGAGCATGGCGGTGTGGGGTGTATGGGGAGCGATCGCGCTCGTGTTCTCGCTGCTGCTCGTCGTCTTGTTGAGGGGCGGCTCGCACGGCCTTCGCACGCGCGGCGAGCACATTATGGTCTTCTTGCCAATTGCCGCCCTGCCGGTTCTGTGCTTCGGCATCACGGTGAGCCAATGTTCGCCCCGTATCGTGTCGGACCGATGGCAGAGCCTCAACAACCTCAAACAGCTTACCCTCGCGACTCTCAATCACGAGTACGCGAAGGGACATATGCCGCCACCGTATAATTCCGACGACGAAGGGCAGCCGCTCCTTAGTTGGCGGGCCCTGATACTTCCCTATATCGAAGGCGACACTTTACATCAAGCGTTGCGCTACGATGAACCCTGGGATAGCCCGACGAATCACGGGCAGCTTCAAACGCTCGACGTGTTCCATAGCCCTCTAGCGGAAGAAACGGTTGCCGGCGAAACCAACTACGTCGCCGTCGTCGACGAGGCGACCATTTGGAGTCCCAATGGAGTGATAGAGATCAAAGACATCACCGACCCCTTGAGCCGAACGATCCTGCTCATCGAAATCCCCAGCCGCGGCATCCGCTGGAGCCAGCCGCGCGACCTCACGCTCGAAGAAGCGATTGCCCTGTTGTGCAATGATGCTGGCGTAACGCACCTCGACGCCGGCTACTTCGTCTCCCGACGCTACAATGGCCCCTGGGGCGGCCTCCGCGTCGCCTGTGCCGATGGTGCGGCCTGGCAGCTACCCGTGATTCAAGACCGCGCCGACGCCCGGGCACTCTGCACCCGGAGTGGCGGCGAGTCGCTCGCGCATTTGGAGCACTATTTCGGCGACCAGCCCTATCGCGAGCCGCTCGAAACGATCATCCACTGGAACCGCATCACCAATGTCCTGCTCTGGTTCGCAATCTGTGTCTATCCCTTCACGCGATGGGCAAAAATCTTTCCCTCCTACTACGACGACCCCTGCCTTGCCGATTGACGCCGCTCAGGTCCAATTTATGACACTCAATTCGCGCTCCTGAAGTTGATTGGCACGAAGAATAGGACGCGGATCGTCAGGATTTGGCCGGATTGGCAGGAAGTTGGCAGTGGGCAGAACGAGGGATGTTAACGATGGGACACGGATTGAAACGGATCGAACGGGTCACCACGGATCAGAACAGAAGTCACCAGGGAGACAGCCCTCGACAAAATCATCACGCAAGCGCCCCCACTGGCGTACCAACTCCATTCAAAATCCTGAAAATCCCGCCTAATCCTGAATATCCGCGTCCTAACTTCTTCCCACCAACCAACGACAACCCGCGAAGGGTGCGAACTGTAAAATAAACGAACAGAACAAGACACACACCTTTGCAGGGTGCGCTCTTCCGAAGAATGAAACAGAAGAAACAACAGAAGAAACAAGACACACATGGTTTGCAAA
>CAZYQQ010000233.1:0-1935 GCA_964650265.1 uncultured Planctomycetaceae bacterium | reverse complement strand
GTCCAGCGGACACGGACCTACTTGGTCTTTGGCAATTCAAACCCCCTCAAGCTGCACGGGCAAATGTGCCCATGCTACGTTCCCTGGTCCCTGGCCTCCGACCCCTGACGCCTCCTCGTCAAAAAGGGGGCAAAAGGGCCCAAAAGACCCAGAAAAGGGGCGAAAAGAGGGGGACTTTTTGCCCTGACCCGTGCCAGGAAAGGCTTGATTTACAAGAATTCGCGAACAGCAAGGGGCAAAAAGTCCCGATTTTTTGGCCCAGAAATCGAGTTTTGGCCAAAAAGTCAAGAAGGCTGGTTGAGACTCGGTTCGCGGGGCAAAGGTAGTGAGACACACTTAGACGAACCAACTCGACCAGAAAGTGCCATGTGTGACACCGCTATCCCTTATTTTATAGACTCAGGTGGGCCTGGGTGTCACACTGATGGCGTCACACCCCCCCAAACTCGAAATGCGTGCCATCGTCATCCCCGCGATTCCCTGACC
Source organism: uncultured Planctomycetaceae bacterium (assembly GCA_964650265.1). Lineage (GTDB taxonomy): Bacteria > Planctomycetota > Planctomycetia > Pirellulales > Lacipirellulaceae > CAZYQQ01. The sequence goes on along the minus strand of CAZYQQ010000233.1, from coordinate 1,449 downwards.
TCCGACCTCTCGATCCCATGCGACTGATTACCCTCTACCTGCCAGTGTTGTGGATGCTTGTTTTGAACTTCGCTCAAGTCGCCGTCGCGGCTGATGCCGACCCGACGCGGCCCCCGAATGTCATATTGATCGTCGCGGACGACCTGGGATGGACCGATCTGGGTTGCTATGGGAGCGATCTTTACGAATCGCCGGCGCTCGATCGATTGGCGGAGGAGGGGCTCAAGTTCACTTCCGCCTATTCGGCATGCACCGTCTGCTCGCCGACGCGGGCTGCCTTGCTGACCGGCCAGTATCCTGCTCGACTCCGCGTCACCGATTGGATTCCGGGGCTTCCTCCTTCCAACCCGAAACTCACGGTGCCCGATTTCACCAGGCATTTGCCACTGGAGACGACGACGATTGCCGAGCGTTTGCAAGCGCTCGGTTACGCGACCGCTTCGATCGGCAAGTGGCATCTCGGCGGTCCCGACTATTATCCGGAGCGGCATGGCTTCGACCTGAACGTCGGCGGCAACGACCAGCCGCAGCCGCGGCCAGGGTATTTTGCCCCGTACGACATCGACACCATCGCGCAAGGCCCCCCAGGCGAGTACATTACCGATCGGCTCGGCGCCGAGGCGGTCAAGTTCATCCAGGCCAGCGCCGATCGGCCCTTCTTTCTCTACATGCCTCATTTCGCCGTCCATCTTCCGGTGCAAGGGAAGCGGAGACTCGTCGCCCGCTATCGCGCGAAAGTCGAGGAGGGTCAGCGGCACACCAACGCTCCCTACGCGGCGATGATCGACAGCATGGACCAAACGGTCGGCCTGATCCGCCGCACGCTTAGGGAACTTCAGCTTGCCGACGACACGGTCATCATCTTCACTTCCGACAACGGCGGCCGCATCCCGACGACCTCCAACGCGCCGCTGCGGGCCGGGAAGGGATCTTGCCACGAGGGAGGAGTGCGGGTTCCGCTCATCGTCTATTGGCCGGGGCATGCGCCGCCGGCGGGAACTTGCGATGTCCCCGTGATCAGCACCGACCTTTATCCAACGATCCTCGAAATCGTCGGAGCGCTGCCGACTCCGGAACAACCTTGCGACGGTGTGAGCCTCGTGCCGCTGCTGACGGGTGGCGGTGACCTGGCGGCGCGACCCCTCTATTGGCACTACCCCCACTACCAACATTATCAACAACAGGGAACGACCCCCTACGGCGCCATCCGCGAGGGAGACTGGAAGTTCATCGAATACTACGATGGCTCGCCGGCCGAGCTGTACCAGCTTCGCGACGACCTGAGTGAATCGAACAACCTGGCTGGCGTCGAGTCGTCAAAAGCGAGCGAGCTACAGCGGAAGCTCCACCAGTGGCTCGCTGCCGTCGACGCCCAAATGCCGACCCCCAATCCCGATTACGATCCCAACCGACCCGAGCACGAGCGTCAGAACGGTCGATAAAACACGA
>CAZYQQ010000232.1:0-1969 GCA_964650265.1 uncultured Planctomycetaceae bacterium | reverse complement strand
CATGCGCGCAAGGTCCGGGCCAGCGGCCACGGACCTACTTCGCGAATCTATACCGGGTGGTGCCCAATTCCCACCAAGAACTTCCCAAAAAGTCGAAAATCGCGCCAGACAAGGGGTTTTTCGGCACCTTTCCGAGCCGTGGCTCAAAAGTCGAGTCTCTTTTTACTGCCGTCAGTTGGTTCGTCTAAGTGTGTCTCACTACCTTTGCCCCGCGAACCGAGTCTCAACCAGCCTTTTTGACTTTTTGGCCAAAACTCGATTTCTGCCAAACAAATCGGGACTTCTTTGCCCCTTGCTGTTCGCGAATTCCTGGAAATCAAACCTTTCCTAGCACGGGTCATGGCAAAAAGTCCCTCTCTTTTCACCCCTTTTCTGGGTCTTTTTGGGCCCTTTTTGACGAGGAGGGGCCAGGGATCAGGGAACGTAGCATGGGCACATTTGCCCGTGCGAGCGCGCACAACCGTAGCCCGGGCTCGTTTGCCCGGGCAGCGTGGGGGGTCGAGTTGCCAAGGAACAGGTAGGTTCCATCTGCCGGATGGAACCTTGAAGTGAGTGCGGACCTTCCGCGCAGTGCAAGGTCCGTTTCGGTCCGCGTCGATCGGCCCAGGGGGGCCTGCGATGTGGTCATACGTTCACTCGTCCCCAAAATCTACCCGAGGGGGTGGCCAATTTCTAGGGGAAAGTTCTGAGAAAGTGGGGAATCGCGCCAAACTAGGGTTTTTCGCCGTTATGAAAGCTGTGTGACTGCATTTCTCGGTGGGGGGGAGAATTAAGATGGGGTTGGCGGAACGGACACCAATAATCCCATCACCAGACCACGCAAGAGCCACCCACACCATGGAACTGACATAACAACGCCTAGAAACGCAATACCAGCTGCTAGCGTATTGTCTCTCCGGCGCAGTTCTTTGGAAGCGCCATAAATTGCTGCGCTAGCGGCTGCGAACGACATCCCCACGCCTAACCAAAGAAGCAGCCCCAGGAAGCACTCGAGAGCGAAGCTCCTTTCGCCGGCTGGATCGTCGGTTGGATTGTCCGTTACAGTAATGAGAATCCCTGTAACTGCAAGCAGCACGAAACTGATCAATGTCAACCCGATTGCCACGCCGCCGAAGAATAGACCGCGACGCTTACTCCCAGCAAGCAGCAATCGTGCCCAAAGCGAAGTACCGCTGGCAAATTCCTTCGATTGGGGTGATGCAAACGGGTTGGTCATGATTAGCAGAGACTGTCGGTAGAATCTGAATTAGCGTGTCTGGTGCGGGGGTAAATCGTTAGGACGTGGATGCGGTGACCGATAGCGGCCGCCTGTCAACAACTCATCCCTACGTACTGAATGATGATGGGGAATCGTGAAGTTTGGGTGTAATTGATTTTGGGATGCTAGCTTGTCGAGGTTTGGCGTCATTATCCTTCAGCGAACTGCGGTGTCGTCTTTGCGGCCGGCTTCTCATGGCTCCGTCACACGCCACTCATCGTCGCCACTTGCTCGACGCAGCTCCGTTCCCTCAGGAAGGTCTATGTAATCCTTCAGTGAAGGCTCATATTCTATAATCTCGCTAACCGACAATACCTTCAAGTCGTCAACGCTTACTTCCATCTCTGACAAGAACTGCCAACCACTGTCAGCAGGTTCTGTCGTTTCACTTCTGAATGCATAGACAATAGGCATTCTTTCTTGAGCAACAAATGGGCACACGATCGCCGCCCCACTTCTGTCTAGGCGTTCATTTGTCATTGGCTGTCTCTTTTTTCCAGGTTTTCCTCAAACGAAAGAACTTGCTGATTCGTGGGAAAACCCAGCCACTCAACTTCCACATCTTATCGCTCACACCCCACCCCAGTCAACAAAATCAGCTCTGCCACCGCCACGAAGACCACCCTCACCGTCAATAACGAGCGTGGAGAGCGCCAAAGCGGGGCGCCAGCGCGCTAGAGGTGCGCAAGAAGTTGAACTTGGTCGCCAAGT
>CAZYQQ010000231.1:0-1995 GCA_964650265.1 uncultured Planctomycetaceae bacterium | reverse complement strand
TCTGAATTAAAGCCGAAACTCTACTGTCTGGATACATGCCTAGGAACATACAAGCTCGCAGAGGACACGGAGGAAGATATTGTAACAGTTTGGCCATCTGAGGTTGGCTGAAGTGGATAAAAAAACACGGAGACGCAGAGGCACGGAGATGTGATTGGCGGGGCGGAGCAAGTCCGGACGCCTGAGTTTTTGAAATAATGAAGCTTACGATTCGATCCAAAACCCGCTCGTTGATCTCCGTGCCTCTGCGCCTCCGCGTTGATTTCCTCAGTCTCTCGGTATTCTCCGCGATCTCTGTGGTTCTTATCCACTTTTAGTCAACTTCAGTAATCGCGGAGGCATTGCTGGTCGAAGCCGTCAGTCGCCATTGAGTGTTTGCGATCGTCGCTCACTTTTTCGAGAAAGTATACCAAACGCCTTGGGGCGATTTTTGGGCACGCTCCCCAAGCTGAGGGGAGAGCTAGAAAAAGGCCCAATCGGGACATAGCCACAATGCGAATCCGAACGCGCGCAGGCAGGGGAGGCCGACAGCGAGCAACACGAACGCCCCCGCGAGATGGACCAGGTAGTCGCGATATCGTACCGCCGCGAGTTCGAGCGGACGCTGGCCGCGGCGAAACGACTGCCAGGCAAGCGCGAGCCCGAAGGGGATCAACAACAGCTTGAGGAACTCCTCGGGCATCCAGAACATGTAGGCGAACACTTCGAGAAAATCGCTCAGACTGAAAGAACTGAAGATTGACATGAAAGAATCGAGTATGAACATCTGTTCCACGAGCGACCAAAGAGAGAACAAGGCCACGAGCAGTCCGCCGAGGGTGACGAGCCAGTTGCGGCGCAAGGGAATCGTCGCCAGCGGTGTCGATTCTTCAGGGTTCTGCCATGCGATTGCCGACCGGCGCGCCGCGGTGAGCCCCCAAGCGTGCGCAATGCCAAGGCAAAGGAGCGCGTATCCGGCGATCCCCCACGGAGCCAAAGTGCTGGGGGCCGCGGCGAGATCGGGTGAGACGCGGGGAAATTCGACTGCCGCGTACCACCAATTGAACGCCGCCACCGCGGCACTCGAGAGCAAGACGATAGCGAACAAACTCAGCCGGCGGACTCCTGACTGCTGCCGCGAGGCTCCCCACAAGCTCCCGACACCGATCAACCAGAGGGACGTTGCCGCCAGGACCATTCGCGCCGTGAAGTAGCCCTCGAGCATGTGGTTGGGGAACGTGCCAGGACGATGCCAGCGCGCGGGATGGGCGAGCTCGACCCCTTGTGTCGCGATATGGATGAAAACGTTAATCATCTGAATCTGGCCGAGCATCGTCACCCCGTAGGCGAGCACCACGCCCGGTAGAAGGATGCGCCGCACGATTCGGAGCCACCCTGCCTTGGACCGCGTTTCTCGGGGGGGATCCGCCAACCGCCTGGCCGCCAGCAGGGTCAAGATGATGGGAATCGTGGTTTTCCAGAGCGCGGTCCCTTGCCAGTCCCGTTCGACATGAATCTCGCCATCGACCAGTTCGCGGTTGATTAGCAGGACGACGATCGCCGCGGCGATAATGCCGGCTGTGATCATGAGATGGGACCACAGGGCGAGCTTTCCATGCGCTCGGGCCGCCAGGGGCACGGATGGCAATGCTCGCCCCAGTTGCCAGGCCTGCCGGCCGAGGCTCAGCGCGAGCAGCAGCGCGGCAAAGAACAAGAGACCCATCCGCTCCCCCTCGTTCCCGAGGAAGAATCCGAGCCCGTCAAACGAGGACTTCTTGGTCGTCACGACAGCCATCGCGACCGCGGCGGCCGCGGTGACGAGCAGGACGTCGCCGAGGGAGAATTTCGGGAGGTGGAGACGGGGAAATCGCATGGCGCCTGCGATTGTAGCGGGTGGGCGCGAGCGGGGGGATAGCGTGTTTACTTTTTTGTAGCGCTTCAGCCAACTGAAGCGAAATAGCCCCAAGGATTTCAACACGGAGGCACAGCGTCGCGGAGATCAACGAGCGGGTTTTG
>CAZYQQ010000230.1:0-1996 GCA_964650265.1 uncultured Planctomycetaceae bacterium | reverse complement strand
GGGAATTCCGGTTGTTCCTCCTTCCGGGCTGCATTTGCGGCTAGTCGCGATTAAGAGCCTATCCCAAAACCCGCGCTGCTCGGAAAGCGATCCAGGCAGCGACGAACATCAGTTCGCTGTAATAGTTGATGGCCTTCTTTTCCCAACGGATTTGCACTCGACGAAAGCGATGGAACCACGAAAGAGTACGCTCGACGACCCACCGACGCGCCTTCGCGTGTGGATGCTTGCGATACGCCGAACGCTCGTCGCCCCGCGATTTGACGTGGGGCAGGTAGTGTCGCCGCTTCAACGTCCGGCGAAGCTCGTCCGAAATGTAAGCCTTGTCCAGGCACAGGTGTTGCCGATGCCATGGTCTAGGTTGCGGCCGACGCACCGGAATGCTGTCCAGCGTCGGTATCGCCAGTTTAACGTCATGTTGGTTCGCCGGACCGATCGCGATCCCCAGTACGACTCCACGTCCATCGGTAAGCACCGACCGCTTGGCGCCGAGCTTGCCGCGATCCGTCGGGTTTGGCCCTGTTTTCTCGCCTCCCAGCGGTGCCTTGGTCGTCGCCGTGTCAATCGACATCCATCGCCAGGCGATCCCGCGTCGCCGATCGTATTCCTCTAGCGCCTGCTTCCAGAGTTTGAGGAAGACGCCACTCTCGCACCATTCCTGGAAGTAACGGTGCAGGCTGCTGCCGGACGGAAATTGGTTGGGAACGGCTTTCCACTGGCAGCCGGTTCTCATAATGTAGTAGATGCCATCGGCGACTCGTCGAGGATCGAGTCGCGGTCGCCCTCCCGTGGAGCTCGGCGGAGGCTGAGGAATCAGTTTGTTGAGCCGTTGCCAAAGCGTGTCCGGCATCTTCGTGTAGGAGCTTGCGGTGACTTTCATGGCTTAGCCCTCCATAATAAGAGCCCATGACCACTCCTCTCTATTGGTTCTACGAAAAAGATCGTGCTAGCAGGCTAAAACTAGCACTCAAAATCCTTGGGTTTTGGGATAGGCTCTAAGTGATTGCGTGCCTTCGGCCGGGTGCCATGAGTGAACAACGACGGCAAATAAAGGAAGCAGTACGTGATGCCTTATCACGGCATGCGGACGCAACGTATAGCTCCGCGGGGTTCCGAAGGCGTTCCGACTCACTAACCTACAAGAGGACACTCCCGACCTGCAAACAATTTGTCGATGTGCATATTGAACACGGGCCTAGGGACATGCCCAACGCCGCGGCAGCAATTTATCCATTTCTCAGGCTTGAAATTCCCGAGATCGATGCCACAGTTCTGGAGATCACTGGCGGCGATGAGTCGCTGGCATCGAACATGTCTACTACCTTGAACCAGCCAATTGAACTCGTAGCTCCAAAAGGGATCGGTGCAAGATGGTTTCTGTATCAACCGGACTCTGTCGGACCAGCGATTCAGAACTTCGAGGCTTTCTCAACACAATGGGTGCTTCCATTTCTAAACGACTATACATCCGCTGCAAGCGTAGTGGAAATGTATCTTGCCAAGGATGATCGAGCATCAAACGACTTGGGGTACATTCTGCGGGTTGTGGCCGCCATGGTGCGAATCGGGAAGCTGACAGAAGCTCAAGAAGTACTGGCAGCGAAGTTTGGTCGCCCGGCCAGTCGGCGAAAATATGCTCGGGTTTTCGAATTCATTGAGGAGCGAATTGCGAACTCCACCAAGTAGTCTGGCATCAAGTGTGTTGAGCCCACACTACTCCCCAATCACTGCGACAGCGCGTATGAATTCTTGCGCGACAGTCCTCCTGATTTGCTGTTCTCTCTTGTCTCCGTCCGGCTTCGGAGGCGGCACCGACAACGAAGACGATCGGGTGTGCTGGTCCACCGATCTTTTATAGACAGCTTCAATGAACAAATGGCCATGCGATCAAGCGGTGATTCGCCGCAACGGACGCGACGAACTCCCTCCAGACATCACTGCGAACAGTCAGAAAGGCGTCACGGCAGCCGAAATCCCACCCTCCGCGCAGACATTG
>CAZYQQ010000229.1:0-2000 GCA_964650265.1 uncultured Planctomycetaceae bacterium | reverse complement strand
CCTAGGAGCAATGCTCGTCGGCATGAATTCTCCGGCCCGAGCGATCATTCACGCGAGCGACGACTTCAGCGGCCCCACTTCCGGAACCGGGTGGGCGGGGGGCGACATCTGGGAAGGCCTGCACACGGGGGGAGTGATCGCGACTCATCCTCAAGGGGGTGGCAATACATTCAGTGCTCGCAATTTCGCGGTTCCGCTCGATGCCACCAACGCCTTGACGTACATTCGCTTCGAATACCGCCAGGAGGAAGGAACCGGCAACGACTGGGGAGGGTTCGCTTTCTTCCGAGATCCCAACGCCGCCGGAGGCGAGACATTCTTTGCTGGCCCAAATCCGGGGGAGACCAGTAACTATGCCTTCGACCTGAAGGGCCCCGGAAACCTCGATTCGGGGATCCCCTTCAACAGCGCTTATCACACGATCATCGGCGCCATCGACACCCGAGGGCCGGACACGATCTACAGCATTTGGGTCGACAACTTCAACATCAACACGCCGACGGCGACAATGACGATCACGGGCCAAGGGCCAATCAACGCACCATGGCAGTCCCTTCGCTTCCAGAGCAGTGGCAATCACGAATTCGCCGACAACCTGCTGATTACCGACGGCGCCGAGGAAGCACTCATCTTTACGCCCCCCGTGCCCGACCGGCTCAACCTACTGGTCAACAAGACCACGGGGGAAATCCTGCTGCAAAACAACACCGGGGCGAATGTCGACATCAGCGCCTACTCCATCAGCAGCAATGCCGGCACGCTGGTGGCCGGAACGTCGCGGGGCGACTTCAATCTCGATGGAGTCGTCGATGCGGCCGACTATGTTGTTTGGCGCAATCACCTGGGCGAGGATGCTGCGGTGCTGCAAGGCAACGGCACGGGAGGTGCCACGGTGACCATGGCCGACTACGAACTGTGGAAGGCCAACTATGGCAATCTGGACCAAGGCAACAACCAGTGGCAAAGCCTGGCGGAGCGAGGGACACCCGTGGTGGGCTTTCCGCAGGGCAATGGAAACGGTGAGGGTTGGGAGGAAGGGGGCAACCCTAGCCAGTTTGGCGTGGCCGAGTACCGGCTCGTCGGCCAATCGAGCTTGACGGGGACCTCCATCTCCTTGGGCCCCGCCTACGGTGGTGGCCCGGAAGGGGTGCAGGACCTGGCGTTCACCTACCGTTCTCATGGCGAAGTCGTGGTTGGCGACGTGAGTTACATCACGTCGAGCGCGCTAGCGATGGCGACCGTTCCCGAGCCGGCAACGATTGCGCTGGGGCTGTTGGCCACGGTGTCACTGCTGCTCGTGAGGCGAGCAACTTGATGGCGCCTCCGGAAGCCCGTGGCTGCCCGCTGGGCAGTTGGGTATCCACGGGCGACCTTCCGCAGAGTCGGCATTCGCCAAATCGATAAAGGACGCGCGAAGATGATCAGCAATAGCCGCCGAGACTCCGACACCATTCCCCCCGGTCTGGCACCTTCACGTCGCCGCGACTTCGTCGGTTTCACGCTGGTCGAGTTGCTGGTCGTGATCGCGATCATTGGCGTGCTGGTCGCTCTTCTGCTCCCCGCGGTCCAGGCAGCTCGCGAAGCGGCCCGGCGTACCGAGTGCAAGAACCGGCTCAAGCAACTTGGCCTCGCGGCCATCAATCACCACGATGTCCACAAGCACTTTCCCACAGGTGGTTGGGGATGGCAGTGGGCCGGCGATCCCGACGCGGGTTACAACTCCAAACAGCCCGGTGGCTGGTACTACAATGTTCTCGCGTTTACCGAGAACGCGCAGATTCGGGACATCGGCAAGGATGGCGACTACGGCACGATTTCCCCGGACCAGAAGCGGCTGGGGAAACAGCGCGTCGAAACCACCGTCGATTTGTTCATTTGCCCCACCCGCAAAGGGGGTGGTATCTACCCCTACGTCCATAGCAGTGGCTACGCCAATGTCGATCGCCCCGCCGTGCTGGGGCGCAACGATTACGCGGCGAACAGCGGCAGTCTGTTTCCGG
>CAZYQQ010000228.1:0-2072 GCA_964650265.1 uncultured Planctomycetaceae bacterium | reverse complement strand
GCATTCGGCTGAGTGGTAGCGGCCAACTTGGCGATCGAGTTCAACTTCTTGCGCAACTCTAGCGCGCTGGCGCCCCGCTTTGGCGCTCTCCACGCTTGTTCTTGACGGTGGGGGTGGTCTTCGTCGCGATGGAGGGGCTGTTTTTGTTGACCAGGAGGGTGAGTGAACGATAGGATGGGAAAGTTGAGTGGCTGGGTTTTCCCAGGTTTTCATGATTGGCTCCAGCGTTGGGGCGGCAATGTCGAGAACATGCAATGAACTTAAGAGTTAAGTATACAAAGCACCAAGTGGCACGCGGGGCACGAGCCGACGGCGAAGACCACAGCTTTTTATACTTGATCAAGAACGTATCGATGCTGCGTTTGACGTATCAGATTCGCCTGCTGACATTTCGTGCATTTGACACGCGCCGCAAGTTGATCATTCGCATTCCTGAGGCATCAAAGGTCCATTCCACATTGCACGAGTTCCAGAAGCAACATTCCAAAGTCATCCGCATCGAGAGGTATTAACGACATGGGTTTGTACTTGTGCGTATTTGACGATGACGAGGAGCTAGAAGGGGTGGAAATCGGCAACTACGCCGACTTCCAAGCCTTCCGTAACAGCGTGAGCGATATGCTGGAGGGAGGAATAAAGGGTGCACGGTTCCCCACCTTAATCTTGCATTTTGATTCAGATGGCGAATGGTCGCACTCGGAGTGCGACACCCTCAAGCGTGAACTTACAACCATCGCAAACGAGTTCACACAGTTGCCTGCGAAGCCGTATCCGGCTGAATGGCAACGACAAGTCGGCGACTTACTTGGGCTTAAGCCGACTTCGCTGCATGAATCGTTTATCGATGTTGACGGTGAGCCCCTTTTGGATCGCCTCGTTGAACTTTGTGACATTGCGATCCAACGGCAGTTGCCCATCGTTTTTCAATAGCGATCACGTATCTTGAATCGTCGCTTGGTCACTAGAATGTGTCCGTTCCGCCAACCTTTCAATTACTGAGTTGGTCCACCGATCTTTTAAAGACGGATTCAGTGGACGGATGGCCATTCAGTCAAGGGGAGATTCAGCGCAACGAACGCGACAAACTCTCTTGTCACATCCCTGTGAGCCGAGTTGGAGGCGCCACAACAGCCGAAATCCCACCCTCCTCGCAGACATTCAGCGCCACCGCGTTAAAAAACGGTTTGGCCAGCTTCACGCCGCGCGGCGAAGCGTAACCACCGGCAGATGCTTGCGGCCCACAAGATAATCGACGTGCAGGTCGAACCGCGCACCCGGTTGTCCGGCTACCAGTACGCGGGGTTTGGCGCAGGGAGCGGGCCGCGGCCATTGAGGACGAGGCTCGATCCGTGGCCGACGAGCGCGGGCAGATCGGTTGAAGTAGACTTCATCGGGAGTTCGGCCGCCGAGTGTCGTATGCGGGCGATGCGTATTGTACCACTCCAAGAACAACAACAGCTCGCGACGCGCCGGACGATGCACGAGCGGCAGGAGCAGCCCCCGCACCCCTTCGGACTTCAATGTCTTGATGAACCGCTCCACGACCGCGATACTTCCCTGCTTTCCCACTGCGCCGTAACGAAGCTGGATCCCACGCCGCTCGCACCAGTCCCGGAACCCAGCGCAGTCGAATTGCGTCCCGCGATCGCAGATCAGGTGTTGGGGCGTGTTGCCAGCGCTCGTTATCGTCCTTGCCAGAAACGCGCGGACCATGGCGGAAGTCGGCTGCTTCCGAAAGAGTGCCACTCCCATCGCGCGCCGCGAATGGTGATCGAGAACGACACCTACCCACCAACAGAATGGCCAGCACTGCGGCAGCGCAAACGGCAGCCACGGCATCCAGAAGCCACCATGAGTTATAGGTACCACCGTCAAATCGACGTGCCAGACGTGGTTGGGAGAGTTGGCCGTCACGGTTCGCTCGGGCAGAAGGAGAGACTCGACTTTAAGCCACGGCTCCGTGGACTCACGTCGACGGCTCGGAAAGGTGCCGAAAACCCCTTGTCTGGCGCGATTTTCGGCTTTTTGTGAACTTTGTCGTGGGAATCGGGCACGGCCCGGTATAGATTCGC
>CAZYQQ010000227.1:0-2083 GCA_964650265.1 uncultured Planctomycetaceae bacterium | reverse complement strand
GCGCGGACGTGGCTCGCCACTTCACTCGTGCTCGCAGGGAAAGCTGGTCAGCACCCCCCACGATCCGGAGGATCGAGATACGTTAAAACCCCTTCCCCGGCGCGATTTTCGACTTTTTTAGCACTTCTTGGTGGGAATCGGGCACTGCCCGGTTTAGATTCGGATTTACCTGAACAGACGCTTGCGTGCGGTGGCGACTAACGAGGAGTGCTTGAAATCGGTTCGCTGCATTGGCCCACAAGGTTCCGGAACCGACTTGGGAATGTCCCCTTTTGCGGACCATCAAGAAGGATAGGTGTAGGATGTGTCAAGCGAGCGCCATAACAGCCAGACACGTCATTCACTTTAACCGCTCGCGCCGACGCATCGGGTTGGACTCCATTGATGCGTCGGCGCGGGCGGTCGAGACATGCGAAAAGGTCACGTTCATCGCGCCCGCTTGACACATCCGTCTACTAGTTGATTTTCGGATCGCCGTTATTAACGAGACCACGACGCGGTCGTGATCCTTTTCGAAAACAGCTTGTTTTACAGACTGAAAGACTGCTAGCTACAAAGGGCTGGACTATGCGGCCAGCTTCTTCGCGCTCCCGCTGGGGGCAAGTTGCCGTCACGCCAATGTGCGAAGCCGAGTTGGTTTTGGCAACTTGACCCCAGCCACCCATCGCATCTCCTGGTTGTGAGCCGCCCGCGACCGAGACGGTCGCGCCACGATAAAAAACGCCTTGTTTGGCGCGATTTTTCACTTTTTCACCATTTCGTTGTCGTTTTTGGGCACGGCAATGTGAGACCGCGGCACGCTTACGAGACAAAAACTTACGAAACGGTGCCACGTGGCACACTGACCGACCCGCTCACCCCTTTTTTCAATGAGTTTGAGCCCCATGAACGTCACACTCGTGGCACGACCCCCCCCTCGAAAATCGCGAAGTGGTGGCGGCAAACGAGTGGCCAGAGGTCTGAGACCAGGGTTCGGGGATTCAGATCTCTCGCCTCCGACCCCTCGCCCCCGAGGCCCTCGCGTGGCATACTTTGGGCTCGAAAACCAGTCAATTTCACCCCCAACTGCTTCACCCCTAACTGCTTCACCCCTAACTGCGAGAAGTTCCCCCCATGTCCTTGGTTGTAGTCGGTTCGGTTGCCATTGATAACGTCGAAACCCCCACGGATCGTCGCGACAACTTGCTTGGCGGGTCGGCGACCCATTTTTCGTGGGCCGCCAGTTTCTTCACCAAGGTCCATCTGGTGGGCGTGGTCGGCGAGGACTGGCCACAGGAGCACACCCGGATGCTCGCCGATCGCGGGATCGATGTTTCGGGACTGTCGGTCGTTGGCGGCGGCAAGACCTTCACCTGGACCGGCCGTTACGAGCCGAACATGAACGACCGCGAGACCCTGGAGGTCGAGCTCAACGTCTTTGGCCAGTTCAACCCGGAGCTGTCGGAGGAGTATCGCCGGGCGAAGTACGTCTTCCTGGCCAACGGGGTCCCCGGCGTGCAGCGGAGTGTGTTGGCGCAGGTGCCGGGGCGGCGGCTGGCGGTGGCCGACACGATGGACCTCTGGATTCAAACGCAGCGCGACGACCTGGAGGCGCTGATGCACGAACTCGACGGCCTGGTGCTCAACGACAGCGAAGCGAAGCTGATGACCGATACCCAGAACCTGGTGGAGGCGGGGCATCAGGTCCGCGCGATGGGGCCCAAGTTTGTCATCATCAAGAAGGGAGAACATGGGGCGATGTTCTTCAGCGAGCACGAGACGTACGTGCTGCCCGCCTATCCGACGCCGAACGTCGTCGACCCGACCGGGGCAGGGGATAGCTTCGCCGGCGGGATGATGGGCTACCTGTCGGAGCAGGACGAGTTCGACCCGGTGACATTGAAGAAGGCGATGGCCTACGGGGTGCTGACGGCGAGTTTCAATGTCGAAGGCTTCGGCCTCGAGCGAATCAAGGACGTCACCCGGGATGATATTGAGCGGCGGATGGCCGAGTATCAGCAGATGCTAAGTTTTTGAGCAGGAAGAATAGAACGCGGATTTTCAGGATTGGTCAGGATTGAAGTGGATCAGAGGGAGCCAACGC
>CAZYQQ010000226.1:0-2139 GCA_964650265.1 uncultured Planctomycetaceae bacterium | reverse complement strand
CGCCCCCCGCTTTCCTTCCTTGAGCTCTCGGCCGCTCCAGTCGAGCAGGCTCAGGTAGTCGTCGAGCGCGATCGGCAACAGGCCCCGGTCGGAGGCCCGCCGACCACTCTTCGAGGGGACGATCGGCTGGTACGCCTCGCTCCGCTCGTCCAAGGTCAGCTCGCTCATCCAGCCGTCGGGTGAGTCGACCTGGGCGGCCACAATCTGGAGATCCTCCAACTTGGCCTCATTTTGATCCAGCAGCCGTTGTAGTCGTGCTTGTCGGGCTTGAATGCGGTCGTGCGCCGAGGTGTACCGAGAGTCTTCCGGGGTGGACGCCTCCCCCGCCCGGATCTGATTGAGTTCCACATAGATCATGGTCGCCAGCATCGACGAGTTGTCGAGCACCTCCCGGCACTTGAACCGGCCCTCGAAACAGTGGCCACCGATCGTTTTTTGCCGATCGATAGTTTCTTCCCGATTGATCCGCCGGGAGATGTAAAGGCAGAGCATCTGCATGAAGGAGGAGACGCTCGAAAGTCGGAGCCGCAATTCTTCAACCCGGCCCGGTTTGGCCAGGTCGATGGCGATTTCCTCGTCGGTCACCTTGCGATAGGTTTTGCCATCCTTGCTGAAGGCGAGCCGCCAGATGGTGTACCACCGCCGAACGACCTCTTCGTCCGACCACTGTTTCGCTATTTCTGGCAGGGTGCGGAGGATCAGGTGCAGGTGGTTCCCCATCTCGGCCCGGCAGGCGATTTCGATGGCGAATAATGAGGCGAGCTGCATTTGGAAGGCCCGAATCCACTCGCGGCGGTGGCGGAGGTCCTTGCCCGTGCGGCGGTCGCGGCCCCAGAAGTGGATATGACGGCAGGCCCTGGTCCAGACGTGGAAAATCCCTCGTTGGCCGGGTCGGACGATTTCTTGACGGGCACAACTTGGCATGGCTTGTTTCTCCCCTCGGAAGGCAGTGTTCGTGTTTGTAGATACATATGTACACATTCCGCGTGGGGTGTCAAGACAAAACAAAGAAAAAGTTTCGGAATCGGGGGGAGCCGAAGGCCGGTCCCCCCGAAGGGTGTATGTCTTGATACGCCCCTGAAGGGTGTGTGTCTTGTTCCGAGGGGCCAGGAGCCAGAGGTTGGGTGTGGTACCGGTAGACGCCCAAACGGAGTGTGTCTCCATTTGCCCCTTCTCATGTGCCTCCCAGTTGGGTGCCGAAAGGGTGTATGTCTTGGTTCGAGTTTTCGCTCATCGCCGCGTCTGCGGCTTGCTGTGTGTCGTTGAAGGTCATCGGTTAGCTCCCAACGTAGTCTAACTACACTGTCAGGCGATCACCGCGTCACACCCATCGAAGATAGCTCGCACCGCAGCAAGTTCGCTCTCCGGGACAACCCAGAGCGTGAGATTTCCAAAGCCGTCGGTAATCAACTCCGAGCAATCATGTGACACCGCAAAGTCGCGTACCGTCTGTCCACTTGGTAGCCGCTGCTGAAGCTGATCAGAATTCAACAAGTTGAATGGGTAAATCGATCGAATGCGGGCCATTTTATCTTCACGCCGAGATGTATACCACCTAACTAATCGATCATACTCATCAGCCGCTAGGGTCCCATCATCTAGCCCCATTACGTGGAATTCTGGTTGCTTAGACGCCAAATCAACCAATGCATACCCAGTTGTCCAATCATGCAGGTTTGCGACACGTTTCAAGATCCGCCGAAAACCGTCACTGCCAAAAGCGAGAATTCCGTCGTTGAGACAGAATGCCAAAAGGTTGTCATTGTGAGGTGTGATGCTCAGCGACGCACCGAAGAACCTATCATACGCTGGCTCATCGCTTTCTGTCGGATTACAGCTAAGATCGAGGCCCGTGATGCCTGTGAATTTGGCCTCCTTCAATCGCTTATAAGCGGTGCCTTTGACTTTCGCCGCCTTTTCACTGTAACCATCTCCCTCAATTGCCACATATGTCAATTCGAGCCCAAGTTGCACCAGCTCGTCCATGACAAGCCCATGGAACGCGGCGAATAACTCCTGAGGCTCCGATACCCCACGATAATCATGCAACCCGATGACCCATTCATGTTCGTTTAATTGATCCATAATTCTTAGTGCCTGAATTTTACAGACCCAGATTTAACTTCGGAGACAAAGGAG
>CAZYQQ010000225.1:0-2315 GCA_964650265.1 uncultured Planctomycetaceae bacterium | reverse complement strand
CCATCGGCACGATGTATGTCGGCAAGCGCGACGACCGCACCTTCGTCCTCTCCGATAATATGGAGCGACTGAAACGGATGGTCGAATACACAGGAGTCCAGCCCGAAGACGATAAACGCTTGCTCTGGGAGTCGCTCGACGGCGGCCTCGCGACGGCTTTCGGTGATAGGCAATTCACCGAGTTCGGCCTGCACTTTTTGGAAAGCGGCCCCTCGAACCAGCCGATCGATTTCGATCAAGTGCTCATGAGCCTACGCAACGACATAACGACGTTTGGGTTTGGTATCGACCTCGATCCCGACACCAACGACATCAAGTTGCGCATCAAGGCACTCTGCAACAGCGTCGCGGAGGCTGAGCGAGTGAATGGCGGCTTCGCCACGCTGCAAAGCCTGGCCAAGGCCCAACTAGCGATGTATTCGCAATCTGTAAACGATCCACAGCAAGGCGACCAACTCACCAACGGTGACCGCGCAGCGATCGACGCCCACCTGTGCTGGACACGCCTGCTAGCGGAAGCCAAATTCCAGTCACGGCCCACGAAGGGCAAGGCCATCGAAGTCCACATCGAAGCCACGGCCCCCTTTCCGCAACAACTGACAATTGCACTTTTCCGGCCCACCTACGCCACGCCGGAGGAGGGAGCGAAATAGCGAGGCTTAAGGCAAGACCCCACCACTTCGGCGACAACCGACAAGCGGCGGCCACACCCATCTGTGTGGCCGCCGTTTTTTATTGCTAGTTCGCAGCGCATCTGCAGGACGATACGTTTCCTCCACAGCCTATCGCTCGAAGGACAGGCCATCCCCTCATCCACCTCCCATCCCACATCCCCCTTCAAAAAAGCTTCTTGCACAATAAACTTGAAGCCTCTATATTTAACCAAATAGTTAATTAACCGCCCAGTTTACATCGATGCCCGACACCCTCACCCAAACCTTCGCCGCACTCGCCGACCCGACCCGGCGGGCGATTGTCGCCCGGCTCGCGCGGGGGGAGGCGAATGTGTCGGAGTTGGCCAAGCCCTTTTTGGGGAAGATGTCTCTCCCCGCCGTGACCAAGCATGTCCAGGTCCTCGAGCGCGCCGGGTTGGTCGAGAAGACGCGCGACGCCCAGCGACGCCCGTGCAAGCTCAAGCCCGACGCTCTCAAGGATGTCGCCGCGTGGATGGACGAGTACCGGGCATTCTGGGAGGAGAGTCTCGATCGCCTCGACGAGTACCTCAAGTCAACCGCACTCCCCCATAAAACTAAAGCTAGAACCAAAGCCAAACCCAAAGCGAAAGGAAAGAAACGTGGCCCAAAGCAGTAAGCCCAACGAAATCCGCATCACCCGCGTTTACGATTTTCCCGTCGCCGCGGTCTGGAATGCCTGGACCGACCCGAACGAAGTCGCCAAGTGGTGGGGCCCCCGCGGGTTCACCCTCACCACCCACAGCAAGGACCTCCGCGTGGGGGGCCACTGGCGCTACACCATGCATGGCCCCGACGGGACCGACTACCCGAACCACACGGTCTACCACGAGATCGAGCCAGAGCGCAAGCTCGTCTACGACCATGGCGGCTACGACGACCGTCCGCCGCTGTTCCGCGTAACCGCCCTCTTCATTCCGACCGGTGACAATCAAACGACGCTCGACATGACGATGACCCTCCCCACACCGGAGGAAGCGGAGCAAATGCGCGGGTTCATCAAACAGGCGGGGGGCAACGCCACGTGGGACCGCCTGGACGAGTATCTCGGTGCCGAGTCGGGTACCGAGCGGTTCGTCCTCCATCGCAGCTTCGCCGCGCCAATCGACATGGTATTCAACATGTGGACCGATCCCGAGCACTTCGCTCGTTGGCTCCCACCCGCCGGGTTCACAATGGACATTGTCCGTGCCGACATCCGCCCCGGCGGCAGCCTCTTCGCGCACCTCACCAATGGCGACATGGCGATGCACGTGCGGATGGACTACCGCGAAGTCTCCCCCACCCGAATCGAGTACGAGCAGCGGTTCTGCAATGCCGACGAGAGCCCGGGTCACCACCCGCTGCTTCCCGTCTGGCCCGCGGTGATGCTCAATACCATTGACTTCACATCGGAAGGCCCAGACGAAACGCGCGTCAAAGTCGCCAGCCAGCCGATTGGCGAAGTCACACGCGACGAACTCGAAGCCTTCCTCGCGGAACGTGGCGGGATGACCCAAGGCTGGACCGGATCGTTCGATCAGCTCGAGGGGGAACTCGCCGCTCGCGCAACGGTCGCACCACTCCCGCTGCCTTAGCCGGGCTACTGCCGACGGATGTAGTCCTCGATCGCCTGCTGGAAGC
>CAZYQQ010000224.1:0-2474 GCA_964650265.1 uncultured Planctomycetaceae bacterium | reverse complement strand
TTCGCTACTCCAAACCGGTTTATCCCGGCGCTTTCCGGATCACCACGGATCAGAAATCCACGGATCGGAAAGCACAGCGCGGAAGACGGCTCTCGATTGGAATCTTCTGATCCGTGGTGATCCGTACAATCCGTGCCGATTCGTGTCCCATCGTCACGCGAAAACCTTGCCACTGGCTCCCAGCTCCCTCGCAAAAGCTGAGCTTGCCCCAACCCGGCGCCGCGGCGGACAAGAGTGTCGCGCCGAAATAGCCCGGTGTGGTCGCTCGGAACCATCCCCTGCGGTCCTCCATGGCGTGGCAAATTTGGGACCAAAGCTGTGCGAAAACGCCTCAATCGCCTAAGTCTGTAGCGTGGCATGCTGCGATTTCGCACATTTTTCAGCAGCCGCCCGCAGCCAATCCGAGGGGGGGATTGCCATCTTTTTGGGAAAAAATGTGGTCAGACAAGGCGAACCCGTAACAATTCATTGGGTCTCTGGTAAGAGAAGGCGAATCTGGCACGCTGGGCACGCAAATTGCTCCAGGCAATACCAACGCTTCCTCGGACGAATAGACTTCCAGAGGAACAGAACAGAGGGAGGCAACCATGTCTGGCGCAAATGCTTATCTGACCGACAGTTCCCCCACCTGGCTGCAGCCGGTGAGCTACGACCAGGACGGCTTCCGCCGCTACGCTCACCAGCTCGACGCCTGCCTGGCGGAACTGGAACAAGAGTTCGCCTCCGGGCACAACGCCCCGCTCGTGCGCGAGGATGTCGTCATACCGAAGGCAACGCTGGGGGAGAGTCAGCTACCGTCGGCCTAGTGGCCACGGAGCCGTCTCACGCGGCAACTACACTCAAAACCGCACATGGGCTATGCTTAAAGGGCATAGCCCATTTTTCATGGCCTTTGCAGCGGGTTTTGAAGGCAGAAAGAGGGGCCCAGCGATTGCTGCTTGGCATCGATGGCAACCCTAAAGTCAATGGACACGTAGCGAGCAGATCTCGATGTCGATTCTCAATCATCGTTCGGCCCTCTCGCTCTACGTGGCGATTCTGATCTCGCTCATCTCAAATGCCCGCGCCGGCGACCTCCACCAACACACTCTCGCCCCAGGCACTCCCCACGCCACCCCCTACTTCATCCAAACCGCCGACCAGTCCGGCCCCACGGTGCTCGTCATCGGTGGCATCCACGGCAACGAGCCGGCTGGAGCCGAGGCGGTCGAAGTGGTTCGCTTTTGGCCGATCACGCGGGGGAAGATCATCACCCTGCCGCGGGCAAATGTAACGGCCCTTGCGGCCGGGAAGCGGGCCATTCAAGGGGCGCCGCCAGAGCAGGCGCAGCTCAACCGGGCGTTTCCTCGTCCTGGTGAGGAGGCCGACAAGGTTTCGTCTCATCCACTGGCGACGGCGATTTGGGAACTGGTCGTCACCCACAAGCCCGACTGGGTGCTCGATTGCCATGAGGGGCTGAAGGTCGACCGCGCGAACCAGTACAGCATCGGCAACACGATCATCGGCGACGGCCACGAAGAAACGACGGGCCTGGTCGATGCGATCCGCGACGAGGTCAACTCGGGGATCGAGGCCCCCGAAGGGGAGTTCGTCAAACTCCCTGGGCCTGCCATCGCGGGAAGTCTCGTCCGCGCGGCGTCGGAACACTTGGGAGCCCGGAGTCTGCTCTTGGCGACTTCGACGAAGGACCAGCGACTCCCTATCCGGGCACGGCAGCATCGGCAGATGATCCATGCCGCCCTGACTCACCTCGACATGCTCGCCCCGGAGGTCAACCCGGGCACGCTCATCACCTCGCTCGAAGACGAGGAGACCATTGTTGTCGGCATCTTCGACGATGCCGGGGTGGGAGGCAAAGGGCGCGAGAACATCGAGCGCGATCTCGACCCGCGACCGGGGTTCCGGACGGTTCGCTTCGATGGGCACGACATCCGCGCGGGAAGCTGCGACGAGTTCGACGTGCTGATCTTTTCGGGTGGCTCAGGGATGGGGCAGTCCGGCGCGCTCGGCAAGGAGGGACGCGACCGGGTAAAACGGTTTGTCGACGAGGGGGGGACCTACATTGGCATTTGCGCCGGGGCCTACCTGGCGAGTAGCGGTAGCAAGTCGTGGCTCGAACTGCTCGACGTGAAGACCCGGTCGCCGCTCTGGATGCGCGGCCGGGCCAACTTGGAAGTCGAGATGTCACCCGCGGGCGTGGCGACGTTCGATGCCGAAAAGGAGAAGTCGTGTCCGATTCTCTACGCCAATGGCCCAGTCTGGGAACCAGCCGACCGCGACGACCTGGCCGACGCGGAAGTCCTCGGCTGGTATCGCACCGAGGTGGCCAAGAACGGGACCCCCGAGGGGCTGCAAGTCGATAGCCCGGCACTCATTCGGGGCGAGTTCGGCCGCGGCGTGGCGGTGGCCTTTAGCTGTCACCCGGAACAGACGGCGGGGTGCGAGGATTTTGTGTTTCGGGTGATTGAGGGGGC
>CAZYQQ010000223.1:0-2490 GCA_964650265.1 uncultured Planctomycetaceae bacterium | reverse complement strand
CGAAGAATGAAACAGAAGAAACAACAGAAGAAACAAGACACACATGGTTTGCAAACCATGGTTGTAAACCGCATCAGTTGCCTTCTGATCCGTGGTGACCCGTTCGATCCGCTTCAATCCGTGGCCTATTCGTCCCGTCCAACTCCACAGAGCCCGGTCTACGTCTGCTTCCGGATCCTGAAAATCCTGCCAAATCCTGAACATCCGCGTCCTATTCTTCCCACCAACGAACGACAACCCGCGAAGGGTGCGAACACGCATCCACCTCCTCACAAGCCCGTATGGCCTTCCGCCTTGCCATCCTGTTCTATCTCTTCGCTCCGAGCATGGCGGTCTGGACCGGCCGATGGCGCCAACCGGACGGGAGGTATGTTGGCAACATCAGTCACCTCAACCTGCCCGGACCGCCAGATCGTGGTCGCTGTGTTCAAAAGCTGACGCCATACTGGCGATTCCTTTTTCGGCGATGTCGTGCTGCCTGGCAACAAGCCGCCACCGTGCGGTCGCGGCCCCCACTTCCCGGGCAATTCGCCGCGCGTCATCCAGCTTGAGGCCGAACTCCTCGGCGACCTCAAAGGCGAGTTCCAACGAAGCTTCAGGAGAATCGAACGTGATGGTTGTGCTCAGCACTCGGGGCCGTATTTCGGCAGGCATGGGATTCAGGTCGTAGGCGGGCGATAGTCGCCAACCGTTGTTACCGCCGTATAGAAATCCATGATTTCGCAGATGATCGTCTGTATTCGAGATGAGCACATTCAGCACCATGCGTCTCCATAGCTCGCTCAAATCAGCGGCCGGGCTAGCGCCGTGCTGCCGGATCGCATCGGCGATCTCCAGATAACTGCGAGTTTGGTGGTCGCGCGCACCGAGCATGCTCATGGCCGACAAGAAGGGTAGGCGACGTTGACCACTGCGGTCGAAGCGATCCAACAACAGCACGGGCTTCCCCGACACGCGCTCCATGCGCCATGAAGGGACGCTGATTCCGGCCTCCTGTGCCAAAGTCAGGGCCACGGCCTCCCACGATTCGACGTCAAAATCGTCGTTTCGCTGGGGAAACTTGGCGATGGCAAGCCTGCCATCCATTTCACGTACGGTCGCCTTCGGTCGAGCACCACCAAGCGAAGACCCCGGGGCTAGCAGTAGTCGCAATTCCTCGTCCGTGTCGGTTTTCGACTCGAAGTGCGATGCGGCGGCCAAGAGTTTGGGAAGCTCGATCACTGGTGGTATGCGAGTGCCCTCCGCTTCGGCGAGAAACGGACCTCCCTCCTGGCGTGAAAATCGAAGCGCACCCTGCCGCGATTCGTCGTCGACGAGCAGCAGATAGTCGCTCTCTCCCAGCGTGCGGGGCGTTCGGCCCTCGCGCTGGGCGCGGCGACGTTCGCCGTAACGCATCAGCGTTCGGCCCCAGCGATCGGGTGCGGAGTCTCCCAGTGATCCAAAGATGGGTTGTTCCTGGAATGTGTGCTGAGGGCCAGCACCAAGATAGAGCGCCGGTTCCAAAGAGAATCGCTGCGGATGAGTCAGCCACCCCTTGTCGTACTCAAAGGTCGCGCTCTCTCGGCCATGATGCAGGCGCGGCCATAGCCTCCCGACGAGCAGGGGGCCTGCTTCAAGCTCGATGTAAACGAAGATCGAACTCATGGTTTGTCTTTGGGAAGCTTCGTTCGAATACGTTGCGGCAATCGCTCTTCTTCCAGCGCGAGCCCGATGTCGTCGTGGCGAGGGTCCGCGACTTCGCTCAGATTCTCGAGGAGTCCGAGCACGAACAGCATCGATGCATAGACGCCGATCGATACGGAGCTGTCCCCCTTCTCAGCTTTCGCCAGAGTGGTCCGAGTGACTCCAACTCGCTCGGCCATCAGCGCTACGGGAATCCGACGACGACGGCGCGCATCGCGCAAGTCGCCACCGAGCTTTCGCAGGGTGCGTTTGACGGCAATCGGGGGCATTAGCGAGGTTTTTCGTCCCATGGTTACGACCACTATAATAGACTATACCACTGATAGTGTACATTATAATAATCGTTATGTCAATTTCTTGCGGAGAGGAATGAAACAAGTGAAACAAGACACACACCCTTGCGGACACCCTTGCGGGCTGCGCTATTCCGCAGTTAATTGGCACGTAGAATAGGACGCGGATCGTCAGGATTTGGCAGGATTTGCAGGACCAGAACTGCGCACAATAACCGAGAACTGCGGAGTTGGACGGGACGAAATCGGCCACGGATTGAAACGGATCGAACGGGTCACCACGGATCAGAAGGCTGCCGGGACACTGCCCATAACCTGACGCCCAAGCACCATCGCCAGCGTACCAACTCAATTCAATGATCCCGGCAATCCTGCCAAATCCCGAACATCCGCGTCCTATTCTTCCCACCAATTAACGACACCCGCCAAAAAATGCGAACTGTAGAATAGACACATCCACCTCCTCGTAATCGCGGCCCAAGCCGATGACCTTCCGCCTCACCACTTTGCTCTA
>CAZYQQ010000222.1:0-2637 GCA_964650265.1 uncultured Planctomycetaceae bacterium | reverse complement strand
ATGGGCCCCACTCTCGACACATGGCGTCACGTCGGTCACCATCGGATGCGCGATCGTTCGGGAGATGGACGCACGAAGGTCTCGACTCAGTAATCCTGGTTTTGTTGTAACAAACATGTCCACCTCACTCCTCCCCGGCCCCTGGCAAGTCCCCCAACAATTCCGCGACCGCCTGGGCGACTCGCCAGGGCGGCAGCGGATCATGCATGAGGAGGGGCATTTGCTGGTGATCCTCCACGCTCCACCTGACTCGGAGGACGAGGAGCGGCAGGGGCGGTTCTTTTGGCGCGACCCGGTGGGCAACTGGATGCCGAAGGGGCTACGGCATGGGGATCATCCGCTCCAGCAGTTGCTCGAGGAATACGACACCGAGCTCGACAAACTCGACCAGCGTGCCGACGAGGCCGATGAGGCCGACGAATATTTCGACCTGCTCCGCGATCTCAACCCGTTGGTCCGCAGCGTGAACAATTTGGCGGCCACCCTGCAAAAGGCCCGCGAGGCGGTGCCCAACGATCGCAAACTGCTGGTGCTGCGCGACGCGGGTTACGAACTCTCGCGGCGAGCCGAACTCCTCTACACCGACACCCGGCACGCCCTCGACTTCCTGATCGCCCAGCGAGCCGAACAGCAGGCCGCCAGTAGCGAGCGGATGGCCGTGGCGAGCTACCGGCTCAACCTGCTGGTCGCGTTCTTCTTTCCCATTGCGACTCTGGCCGGCATCTTCGGCATGAACCTCCATAGTGGCCTCGAAGAGATGTCGCAGGAAAAAGGACCGATTCTGCTGGTCTCCATCCTGCTCTGCGGGCTTGTGGCGGGGCTGCTGCTGACCTTGTTCGTGGCGATCCCCGGCCCCAAGCAAACTCGCAGGACCCCGTCCCGTCCTTCCAAACGCCCCCCTCCCGCTCCCCCCAAGCCAAAGTGGTAGCATGGCCGCGCGCCCTACCCTGGGAGGGGAGTTTGAGGTATTTATTGCTACTGAGGGTGGTGCGTGCCCTTCCCCCAACGAACCTAACGCCCCGATTGAGGGTCTGACCGATGATGCTGCTCGCCCATTTGACCGACCTCGAGTTTCCCGCACTCGCCATCGCCTACGGGGCGGGCATCGCCACCGGCGCTTTCGCCGCCATGGTGCTGTTCCGCTGGCGGCAGCGTTCCTAAGCTGCTGGGGGTTCCTAGGCTGCTGGGGGTTCCTAGGCTGCTGGGGCTCCTAGAGCCAGCATGGCTCGTTGACCAGTGGTCCCAGTAGGGGGTAATATCGTGTGGCTGGCCGAGCAGAGTGGGCCAGTTATGGTGGCTGTAGCTCAGTTGGTTAGAGCGTCGGATTGTGATTCCGAAGGTCGTGGGTTCGAGACCCATCAGCCACCCCTCTTAGTATGCTGGTTTCACGGTGTCTCCCCGTCCGTGCCGAGCGAGCGTGGTTTTTTTAGGGCCTTTTTCTCTTCGGAAGCCAGGCGGCGTTCCACTTTCTTGACATCTTCGGCCGGTGGGAGCGACTCGGGCCGTATGTCTCGCTGTAGTAATGTTCTCCGCACCGCCTGATTGTTGGTAACATGTTCCTCGGAGATTTGCCGCTCCGAGGTTAGCTGGTGCTGGCGGGCGTTGTGAATGGTGATTTCGGTGGCGAAGTCCTTGGCTTTGAGGATGATCGTTGGGGCGAAGTCGGCCAGTGGCCGATTGCCGGGGACCCGCCAGGCGGTTTTCATTGCTTGGGTCGATTTCCCAAAGAGCGCTTGATCTCCCTTGCTGCGAATCAGTCCGAAATTCTTGTTGCTCCCTGTCTGCTGGTAGATGACCGATGAGAGTTCCTTTTCGGTAGAGGTCAATTTCTGCCGGGCAGATACCCGCTCCGTTTCGAGCAGCCGCCGTTCGATCAATTCCGCCTTACGGGTTTGCAGGGCAAAATAGGTTTGGGCGAAGGCGACCGGCTCCTTTTTGGGATCGCCGTTTTGGGCGATCAGATAGCAGGCGTAGCGGGTGAGCATGATGTCGTCGATTTCCCGCACACCTCCTGAACCGATGTCGACCATTTTGTTGACGTCAACAAAATGGTCAGGAATGGGGTGCCCGGAGACTTCGCAGGCCGTTTTGGCCTTGTTGACGACGGCGACGAAGTTTCGCCACTCAGCGTACCCCAACAGGTGCTGTAAATCCCGGGCGAGCCAGAATTCGACTCCCCCTTCGGTTTCCTGGGCGTGCGCTTCGAAGGTATCGGTAAGCGTAAGGACGGTTTCGTGTTTCATTGGTTGGTCTCTTCGGTAGAGTTCAGTTTGTGCATGACATTACTTCACCCGTACACATCGGATATCAAGGAGACTCAAGGATCGGCATATCGGAAAGCGATTTACCAACATCCCGGGAGAGCATCGGGCATCACCCCAACAGGCAACGTGCCATCCGCCGCCTATTATTATAGCCCACGCGAGTACGTGTAGTATGGAGCCTCTCCGCCTCGCTGACGCATTGGGTTATGATTCCGATCTCCGAGCGCGCGTCTGATTCGCGCTCGCTGGCACCCCTTCGGGGTGCAATAATCATTTCGCGTCGCTCCCGGTGGTATCGCTTTCGCTCAACCACCGGCTAATCGTACATTCCGCACATCTCCAATTCAATTTCCGCGAATTTCTCGGGGGTGTG
>CAZYQQ010000221.1:0-2642 GCA_964650265.1 uncultured Planctomycetaceae bacterium | reverse complement strand
AAATGCTGCTGCCAATAACTCTCGTTCAGTTCGTCCAGGTGGTGTTCAACAAACAACGTGACATCCTCTTCATGTCCGGGCTGGCCGTAGGCACTCTTGATGGCATTTAAAGCCGTTAATGTGCGACGCAATATCTCGTCATGATCGTGTGGCATTGGTGAGCTACTTGCCGGCTACAAATGAATTATCGATGGCGAAAGTGAAATTGGAGTGACTCGAAGCCGGATCCCAGCCTGTACTAAGACCATAGAGAATTAGCTTGCGAAAGATCCTGGGCGTGATCTGAATTATTGCATCTGGATCCCAATCCGGAAAATCGTGCCAATATTCACGGTTCGTCAACCCAGTCACTTTGCAATAGGATTTGGTGCCAAAGTCGGCCCGTATGCCGACTTGCAAGGGCACCGCGCCAGACTCATCAAACGGCAACTCGTTGACACGATAGTAGAATCGCCTGCCGTCGATTGTCATCGCTTTCGGCTTTGATTTGTGCAATGACATGGCTTTTTCAGCTGCGGAGTCGTCTGGTGTAACTTACCTACCGGCCTATATCATATCGTTCGACAAAGCTTTAGCAACGATCGTACTGCTCCCGCCGCGTCAGCGCGAGTCACCTCGTTCTCTGCGTCCCCAAGAAACTCGGCCACTCTTCTAGGGCCTACCGAGTCGTACTCCGCGAAGTCCCGACCGAGGATTCGTAGAGCCTGCTGCGTCGCAGGGGACTCGAGCAGCGGTTTTAGTCGTTGAAAAATATCGCCTACATCATCTCCGTAGTGCTCGAGCATATAAACCAAGTCATAAGCATCCTTGTTCTCGCCGCGACCCTCGAAGGCGAGCGCCTTGAGTACGGTGAATGCTCCCGCCTCGCACACCCAGACGTCGCGTGATGCGTTTTCGTTTCGAACGGTCTTGCCCTCCAGGGTCACCAGTCGCCTGTCCTCGAAAGCGAGTTCGAGGCCGGGCGTGATGATCGCGGCGAAACCTTCTTCAAAGTGGCGCAGTGTTCCCCCTCGATCGGTCTCGCGCGTAGCAGGAATCAGGAAGTCGAGCGTCACGGTTCGTCCATTGGCCTCGATTCTCCACCGCTGGAGAGTTGGGCGGCCAGTTTCCGAGAAATCGGGCACGAATCCCGCACTTTGCAACCGCTTGCAAAGTTCTCGATATCGCTCTTCCTCAAGGATCGCGATCGCCAGTCCCAAGTCGACATCCATCGTGCCAATATGGGCTGACTTGCCTGGGGGGATCTGACCTTGAGGGATAATCAGGCTGGGAACCAGTCCTCCCACAATGACCACATCATCGCGCAGATCGCCAAGTTTGGTGGCAATGTAGAGAGTCGTGGCCTGCACCAGTTCGACGGTGGTCGGCGAATAGCCTGCTGCGCTGGCGGGTTTACCTTCCATACTCGTCCCAGTTGAGTAACTTGCGTCTTAGTTCGGCGGCCGCCTCGTTTGCGCGCTCGGGCTGATGCTTCAAGTCCAAGTAGACTTGGATCGGGCTGGCGCACTGGATGTCGGACACTTTCCGACTTTCGTGAAATACCCCGTCGTCGTCGGGCAGGGCGAGCCACAGATTGGCTCCCTTTGGCTCTTCCACAAATTCCAAGCTTTCGAGCAACGACCGAGTAGGCATTGTGGCCAGGTAGAAGGTGACGAGTCGAAAGTTGGCAAAGGTTGTGTACAGCCAGGCGGCACTGAGGCCGGTCGCCGCATAAGGACTCTTCTTCGCATTGAATGCTGCCACGGCGCGATCGACAAGTTCCTCGCCTGAACGAGCAGGAACGTGCCCCTTGAGGACGCGGTGGCGCCTGAAGTCGTAGGCATCACGCCAGTCATCGAGCAGGAGATCGGGATCACGTGGGCGCACGGCCCCTTCGTCGCTGCTATCAAGCAGCTCTTCTGCGCGAAGACGGCGTACGATCTTGCTGACGTAACCATCACCCAGACCGGTTTGACGAGCGATTTCGGCCTGCGATTGGTAGATTCGCGGGTGAAGCAAGAGCTGACGCGATACCCGGGAACTCTTGGAAGCAAAGATGTTCGGCGGACGCCCCCGTTCCCGGAAGCGGTTGGGGCGACCCTCAATATGAATCTTGAGACCGGGGGCGGAGATACTGGCATTGCCAGAGAGGTCGAGCCACGAAACTTCCGACCGGTGGCAAAGTTCTTGTCCGACCGACCCCATAAACGGAACCACAACCAAAGGAACCCGCTGCTCGCGTTTGGCGGGACGAACTCGTGTCAGATTTTGGATGGCACCTGCCAGCGGGCCGGCTGCGGCCGAGGACTTGTACTCGACAAGGAATCGATGTCCTGGCAGCGAGATGGCGTAGTCGTAACCAACTTCCCTGGCGGCCGCCTGCGAGCGCACCCGCTCGGGCGCGCTGCCCAGGAGGTCGGCCAGCGATTCCACGATACGGGGGAGCGCTTGTTTTTCGGAAGGGGGTTTCATCCTTACTAAAATAACATTCCTGAACGGATTGTCAAATAAGCTATTTTAGTTAGGTAACTCCACGTAAGCATCCGGCCGCTGCCGCCAGACTCCCCCCCATTTGTCGTAGCCGAGCAAAGCCCCTTCCCCTTGGCCAAAACAAAAAAACCTCGCCACCCTTACGGATGGCGAGGTCTTTTTTTAGTGGGTCA
>CAZYQQ010000220.1:0-2704 GCA_964650265.1 uncultured Planctomycetaceae bacterium | reverse complement strand
CAAAGCCGTTGGGACACGAACCTTTCCCAAAAATCGGTTCCGGAACCTTGTGGACTGGTGCTTCGAACCGCATTTCAACACTCAACCCGAGTCGCCGCCGCGCGGAATAGCGACCAAGGCTTCGTGCCAAAAACCAGTTCTCGCATCAGCCCAAGTTGGGATTTTTCGCGCCGATACCAGCGTTCAGTCACTGACGACTGCCAACTGGCGACCGACGACTTTTCCGCTTGAGAGCCCGGAAGGGATACTTCGACACATGCCCAGCTCTCGGGCACCCTCGCACAGGTGCGCCACCTGCTCGAATGCGAACATCCGTTCAGGCAATTTCGAATTTACCGGGGTGGGTGGCCAATTTCTACAAGAAAGTTTGAAAAAGGCGAAAATCGCGTAAAACAAGGCGTTTCTCTCCCTTCCGAGCCGCGCGGCGTGAGCCCCCGGAGTGGATTTTGGGTGTGTGTCTTGGTTTGATTTCCTCGCTAGATATTCTTCCGCCGAGAGCACCCGTGCGTAGGCGAAGCCGAGGGCGGCCATGAAGGCGGCGGAGACGGCCCTGCCCGCACCCGAGCGTGTTCAGATCTTGAGGACGCTCTTCAGCACGTTCATCTGGGACGCGGCACGCTCCTCGACGTAGGCCATGGACTCTTTCACTTTGGCTTCGGCGGCTGGATAGTCCTTATGGATCCCCATCAGGATTTCGAACATCTTTTCTGTGGGAGTGCCGTCGAACTCGGGCGCCCACTCCTCGAGGCCGATATCCTTGAACATCCAGCATTTCGGCGAGTGGAACTCGGAAAAGGTGTGCATCATCGGCGTGCCCACCGCGAGGGCCATGATCGGTGTGTGTGGTTCGTGGCAGATCACCGTATGGGCTCGCGCGTAGAAGGAGCAGGCCTCGTCCACGTTCCAGAATTCGTCGAAGTTGACCACGTGCTGCTTGAGGTCGTCTGGCAGCGGGTCGTGGACGAACTTCTTGTTGTATTCCATTTCCTTGTAGACCTCCGGCGCGATGACCACTTTCCAGCCGGTTTCCTTGACCCACATCGCGATGAGGTCCTGATAGACTTTCGCCCGGCGCCTATCGTCGGCGATATTCTCTGGCGTGGGATGCAGCGGGTTGAGTTTCCGCGGACGCTTGTCATCGACGCCGGGGCTGGTCGGCGAGTGGGTGCGAAGCTGCATGGTGATGAATTTTTTCTCCTCCAGGCCGTGCTTTTCCATCCGGGCCAGCGCCTTCTTTTCGTCGCGAACGTCGATCCCGAAACAACCGTCGGGCGCGAACTCGAGCACCGGCGGTTTCACCCCGGCATCCTGGAGGGTCTTGAGCGTCTTGGAGTCGCGGCAATAGATGAAGGCGGCACTGTTGAGTAGGGCGATGCGTGCTTCCCCTCCAGGCCCCGTGACCATGTCGGAAAAGTAGGACTGCCCCTGCAGCCCCCACGGTTTGCCGACTTCGTTGCAGTATTTCATGAAATCGGTCGACTGCCCCATGCCGGGGCCACGGAGGAAGAAATCGGACCGTTCGATCGCCTCCTGGACGGCACCGTCCCGCCGCGAGAGCGAACCCTTCACGATCTCCACCTTCGGAAACCGCTTCTTCAGCATGGCATCCACTTGCTGGTTCGTGTTAGTGGCCCACAGGATCACCTTCGCCTCGGGTAGGTATTGCTCGAGGAAACGCAACGTGCCAGGGGTGTGGCCGATGTCGCCGATGTTCTTGACCGCCCAGGCGCACTGCAGCAGAACGGTTTTCCGAGGCTGGGACGCCTTCGCGGCGGCAGGTAAGGCACCCGCGCCGAGAGCAAGACCGGCGGTTTTGAGAAATGTGCGTCGTGAGGTCATTCTTGCACTCGAGGCTATCAGGTGAACCGCAATGAATGCGGCGAAAATCGCGATCACGAAACAAACAGACAACTTTCACACGTTCTGAATGGCGAGTGTGTTGCGGAAATGGTCGTCCGCGTGAGCGGTTGGATTGTCTCCCTAGCATTTGCCCGGTCAATGAGCCTAGCCCCTGGCCTCACTAGCAGCGCCAGACGACGGAGGACCGTCGTGCCACTCCTCCAGACGACGGGGGACCGTCATGGCCGTGGTGGTCGAGAAGCTGCCGCAGGTCGGTCTCGCGGAACGCATTGACGTGGTGTTTCAACACGACCGGTTCCCCCGGCCGGGTATCAACCATGGGGTGGAGTTCGGCCCCTTCGCTGCCTGGCTGGAAGAAGGGGGCATCGGGGGCCTGAAACTCATGGCGGACATGGATCACCAGGTCCCCCCGGTCGCGAGCCGC
The DNA here is from genome assembly GCA_964650265.1 of uncultured Planctomycetaceae bacterium. GTDB lineage: Bacteria > Planctomycetota > Planctomycetia > Pirellulales > Lacipirellulaceae > CAZYQQ01. The sequence goes on along the minus strand of CAZYQQ010000220.1, from coordinate 420 downwards.
CGCGACGAGCCGGGTTGCGTTGTCGGTCGCCGACTCGAGACCGATCAGCGGCCACTTGCCTCCCTGGAAATAGTCTTTCTGGATGTCGATCAGTAGTAGCGCTCGCTTTGACATGCTGTGGTGTTCCTTGGGAGATGGGTTTGGAAAAATCGTAATCGTCCGCAGTCGTCACGGCAAGGCGCACTCCGCGCCATTGTGGGACGATTCTCTGAATCGTCTGAAGTGCTCACCAGCTTTGGGTGCAGTCGAATCGTGGGCAGGCCGCGTCCGCGCTTCAGGCGACTTGGAAAGTCGCTCCACCATGGGCGTGCTCTGAATCGTCTGAAGTGCTCACCAGCTTTGGGTGCAGTCGAATCGCGGGCGGTCCGCGTCCGCGCTTCAAGCGACTTGGAAAGTCGCTCCACCATGGGCGTGCTCTGA
>CAZYQQ010000219.1:0-2719 GCA_964650265.1 uncultured Planctomycetaceae bacterium | reverse complement strand
ATCGTAACCCGAAGCGTCAGCGAGGCGCCACCGACGAGACGTTGCCCACACACATTCGACTTTCGTCCTTTCGCGCTTTCGTGATCCCCACCAAAGTGGTACCCCTCGGACGACGAAGCGGTAGGAGGGTCATTCAGGATCACGAAAGCTCGAAAGCACGAAAGAGAGTGTGCCGGCTGTTTACCAACGTGGCGATCGAATTGAGCTTCTTGCGCTCCTCTAGCGCGCCCGCGCCCCGCTTTGGCGCTCTCCACGCTCGTTCTTGACAGTGGGGGTGGTCTTCGTGGCGGTGGCAGGGCTGCTTTTGTTGACTGGGGTGGGGTGTGAGCGATAGGATGGGGAAGTTGAGTGGCTGGGTTTTTCTATTAGGGGCCAATCAATAGACCCTGCTGTCCTTCAACGCATCCCGACGAACATTCAGCAGGTAACTGGTGAACGCATTCGAGCACAAGATGTAATTTTCAAGACGCAATGAAGCAATGTCTAAAGCAACTCTCAAAACCAAAGTGAAGAATCTTGCAAATGAGCTTGAATCGGCAGGATTCGTTCAAGATGGTCCCTTCCGGCTCAAGCGAAGCCTTGAGCACATCGACCAGTTCGTTGAGCTACAACCAGGACATGAATGGCTGGAAGGCAAGTTTACCTGCAACCTTTGCTGGAAAATCACTGCTGGCGTGCAACTAGTCGAGGGGGTGTATGACTATTGCGTTCGGATAGGGTTTTTGGTGGGCGAGACCGATCTATGGTTCAGCCACGAAACCAGGGACGAGCTTGCTTCATCATACGAACAAGTTGCGTCAATCCTGCGTGAGAAAGGGCTACCCTATCTGGACAGCATTAGCGACCTGAAACGCATGGTCGAATTGTATGAATCTGCTTCTACTGGCACGTCCCTTCCACCGGATGTTCCGACCAACCCACTTTCCTACTTCGGCATGGATGAAGGGTGGAAACACTACAACCTTGGGTTTGCTTACAAGGTTCTGGGCATTTCTGAAAAAGCAAACGAGCACTTCGCCGTCGTTGTAGACCAGCACAGTCGAGAACCTTTTGATTGGGTTCAGGATCGTAGACAGGCTTGCGAAAAAGCCCTTTCTCACTAACCTGAAAACAAACGCGCGGTAAAAAAACTCCGTCACACGATTTTGGCCCAGCCTTTCGTTCCGCTGATACCGATTTCCAGCTGTAGCTATGGACCAAAGTTTCCGACACAACCGGTGTTCGGCACTGCCAGTGGTCACGAAAACCTTGAATCCGACCGAGAGTGCGCAACACCGAACCGTAGCGAACTACTGGGAAGGCGAAATGGCAAAGCGTCAGGCCGCCGTCCGATACGAACTTCCGGATCCCGGCCACCCGGCGGGGAATGTCCACACGGCCGGATCACCCCCGCCAACGACTTCGAAGAGCACTACGTCTACGAAGGAGCGCAGCTTGTCCTCACGTTGGACGCCAACGGCAAGCCGCTGCGTCGGTACACCAACGGTGTTGGCATCGACAGCCTCCTCGTCGACGAAGTCTTTTCCGCCGGCGTCGTGGATGAGACTCTCTGGGCCGCCAATGATCATCTGGGCTCGGTGCGGCAGCTCATTGCGTCTGACGCCCCCCACACGGTCAAGGAGCACCGGGAGTTCGATTCGTTCGCCAATCAAGACACGCAACATTTCTCCTCGCTGTTTTCCTGAAACCCGCTTGACACCCTCCTGGGCATGTGTGCATTTGGATGCTAGCGCCGATGTTCACCTTGTTTTGTGGAGAAAAAACGCGTGCCGCAAAGTCGGGCCGGCGATGGTACCGCGGCCAGGTCGCGTGCCACGAAGCATTCGGCTGAGCGGTCGCGGCCAACTTGGCGATCGAGTTCAACTTCTTGCGCAACTCTAGCGCGCCCGCGCCCCGCTTTGGCGCTCTCCACGCTCGTTCTTGACGGTGGGAGCGGTCTTCGTCGCGGTGGCAGGGCTGATTTTGTTGACTGGGGGGGAGAGTGAACGATAGGATGGGAAAGTTGAGCGGCTGGGTTTTTGCTCAAATGCAGCCGCACGCGTGATTACCAATGGGAAGGGCGCCTAGAAATCATGACGCTTAAGGAGGTATCGAGCCGTGACCGTGTATATGAGTGGCTCCGTCGTTTGTTCGATGGGGCGACCTCCGATATTCCTTCGTCCGAAAGGCGAGCCCTTCGCCAAGGCTTTGTAGCGTACTTAGATGGTGCCTTGCGCAGTGAGGTTGATGAGCACGAATACTGGTGCCATCTTTGCTGCGTCCATGAATGGGCCATCAGGGCGCTGCTGGGAGGCGACCCACTCCTGCGGAGCGCCGTCTGGCGATGGGTCGAAAAGATGGTGAAGGAAGTGAGTCACGATCGGACCACGCAAACTTACTTTAGTGAGGGGTTCTTCGACGATTTGGTGGGCGACGAGGAAGAGTGGCTTACTGCTAGCCAGCAACCTTGGGAACGCGATGGCTGGAGATTTGTCATTGATAAGGTCATGCGGTATTTGTCTTGTGAAGAGACACACTGGGTAACCTTCGAGGCCTTTGACGAGGATGTCGATCGGTTGCATGACACCTTGCTGGCTTATTTAGAGCATCCAGTGTCACGGGGATATGATGGTCCAACGGACAAACTGGAAATCAGTGCAGCGTTGACTCGCTGGCGGAACAGTCAGGATTGAGTTCAGCTCGGGCTTCGTGTCCGTCCGAGACAACCCCAGATACTAAG
>CAZYQQ010000218.1:0-2747 GCA_964650265.1 uncultured Planctomycetaceae bacterium | reverse complement strand
CAAGCCGCCAGAATATTTCGGAGATATTCAGCTGGAGAAGTGCGGAATGTACGTTCTTAGGCTGGGGGATAATTCCTAATTCCGCGATCCATCGCCATACACGCCGTAAAGCACGACTATAAACGTCGACACTCCTGGCCGACAAAAAACGAACCATGCGCTGATACTTCACGAATCCGACGTAATTGTCGGCTGTCAGGTCTGCGACGGTTGAGGGTCGACCAAGATACCTATCGAACGCTCGACAGACCACTCGGTATCTTGCGCGGGTGGAATCGCGTTGTACCTTGGGGTCCACCTCGCAGAACAGAGCGGCGGCGTCGGCCAATAACGTATCCGAAAAAACAGAAATCATACCGCACCCCCTTCCCGGAAGCTGGTGAAGCCATCAATCTCGTCTTCGAACATCGCCCGCGTGATGTCGAAGAGCGTGTAGAACTCGCACTCCGTAGGCTCAAGATGAACCATCTGATTGAGTTGCGTGATGATGTCGGTCATCAGGTAGCACGGCTTTCTCTTTTGGGCCTTGCACCAGAGTCGGTAGACCTTGTTGGCAGACCGCTTGTCGAGGTCGGAGACTGCGACTCCGTCCCGCTCGCACCAGGCGAGTAGGAATCGCGTGATCGCCTCTCTGAGATAGCAGGCGGCACTAACGTCGTCATTCAGCCGGTACTTTTCCCACGCTTTGGCGAGGAACAATCCGCCGTGACAGACGGGTCGCGGTTTCGGTTTCGATAGCGACACACTCAGTAAGAGCAACATGACAAACTCCCGTTGTTGTTGGTAGAGAGAGATTGCCAGGGCGCAAGCGGGACAACTCACCTTCCCGCGTGAACCGTTGGCGGGAAAGAATTACTTGGCGCAGAATTGATGTTCCGCCAGCAGCCAGAACAGCGGACCCGGCTCATCCGGCACGTGGGCGACGGTCGCCGCACGGAGGAGCAGCTCGATCCGCTCCTCGGCTTCGCGCGCCAGGACGTTCAGCCAGCGGCAATTGGGACAGTAGTGGAGCCGGTCGATTGCGCATCGTCGGCAGAGATAGATTCGGGTAGCCATGATGAGTGGCACCTTTCCGCCCCGCCAGAGTGGCCAGGGCTAAAAAGAGCGCGACCGCGTGGAGGCGCTACTAGGCGGAGATGAACCCGCCCGGGGTCCTTACGGATGCCCCACACCTGCACGCGGCCGCGTTCTGATTTCATCATGGGTTTAGTACCGCTTTCATCGGTTCCCCCGTGGGGGCGTTTAGTAGCGGTATTTTGTCCCACCCAACTCCCCCCCGTCAACTCCGGTTCCGGGGGGTCGACAGTGGAAGGGGAAAACGGGGAATTTCCCACCTGCCGGGGCTGGCGGCGATGGCCTGCCAGCGGGATGACTGGTTCCGCGAAATTCCAAGGTCGGGTAAATGTACCGCGTCGGTACCTTTCTTTCGTCGACCGCTGCCACCCATGCTCCCCAGCAGTTCCCCGGCCCGACGCTCGGCTCGCAGCTTGATCTCCGTCGCCTGACGCTACCCGGCCAGCGCGCCCACCAGTTCCGCGAACGTCACGACTTGAGCCACCAGCGGGTCGTTAGCTCGCACTTGCCGTCGTTCCCGCTCTCCGTCGCTCCAAGTCGCTTGAATCGCCTCGCACGCTACGGCAATCTCCTCGGGGGAAGGGTCGTTCCGGTGGGGTAACGTGGCGGTCACGTGCTCGTAGCGTGCTCTTTGGAATGGAGTGTATAAAACCGGCGCCCTGCTCACTCTTTGGGGGGGACCGAGGTGAGCACGGGCGCCGGCCAGGAATGCGCTAGTGGAGCCGATGCAAGAACAGCGCCCGCAGGTTGCGCTCCACACAATCCTGATCCTGGGCCTTGCAGGTGAGAACCGGCGGGACGTTTTTGTACATCGCCACTTCGCGAGTGTTTAGTGGGATCGACTTCTCGGAACCGATCCGATCAGCAAGCCCCACGGCAACCGCCTCGGCCGGGGTGTACCAACTTTCCTTGCGAAGTGCCTCACGCAGTTCATCCTCAGTGCCAATCCAGCGGCGCATGTAGACCGCCGTCAGGGAGTCGTTACTGTTGCGCATCCGCTTGAGACTTTCCTCGATCTTGTCAGCCGTGGCGCCCTCAAGACTGCCGCGTACTTCATGAATCATAATCTCCGCGCCGACAGCCACGGTGATAACGTCGCCGGCCATCATGATGATCGACCCGCCGGAACATGCCCACCCGTCGACAAACACGTTGACGGTGCCCTTACGCGCGTCGAGCGTTTCCAGAATGGCCATGCTCTCTGGGTACGATCCCCCGGGCGAGTGAATCCGAACGTCTAGCGTCTCGCGTTCCGGCACGTTGAGCAGCGCATTTCGCACACCGGGCGCGTCAAAGTCTCGGCCAACTTCACCATACAGCCACAACGTGTACTTGCCGGTATCGTTGCTGACTCGCAAACCGGGGGCGTTACGTCGCTGTTGCCAATCGTACCGAGCGATCGTCGGAACGGGCTTCCCTTCCGACTGCAACGCATAGCCCCACTGTACCCGGCGGAGCGGTGCATCTTCCGCTGCCCATTGCAATTCGAGCTTCTCCATTCGGTTTAGCTCGCGTCCTTCGGCCTTGGCTGTGCTGATGACGTTGCGCCACTTAATGGCTGTCGCTTCCATCTGCGCTTCAAGTAACATCGAATTTTCAGTTTCGAATTTCATTGTGTTTGCTCCTGTAGGAATCGCTCTGCCCACGGTTGGGCGTGTTTGTTTCGATGACGG
>CAZYQQ010000217.1:0-2817 GCA_964650265.1 uncultured Planctomycetaceae bacterium | reverse complement strand
GCTCGAATTGTTGGTAGTGCTTTTTGTATGCGGTAATCATCAATGATTTTCCCAAAGATGCCGAGGTCGCTTGGAATGTTCTTGGTGGAGGGTCCTGGGGAGATGCAACGGCCACGCCTCTTACGCCTGAGAAAAATCAAGCCTACTTTGCACGCTACGTTGGTTTACGTGGGAAAAGTGAGACTCTGGGACTGCGTGTCGGTATTGCTAGCGGCCCTTGGGTAACAAGCGTGAAGGGAGAAGGGCTTCAAGCAAACGGGATATTGGGAACGGGGATCATATTCTCCGGCGCATTTGCCAAGGATGATGGTTGCGTCGTTGTGGTATCGCACAATTTGTCGGACGTGAATGTGCGAGTCATAGCAATCGATAAAACAGGAAAGCAACATGTGTCCCAGAGCCTGCGCCAAGTAAGTGCCACAGGCGGATTAAATCAGTCGCATTGGTTTTTCAAAGACCTGAAGCCAGAGGAAGTGGACCACTTTGAGTTCCAGACCCGGCTTTACGAGTGGACCGAGATCAAGGATTTGCCGGTGGAGCCGGGAGAGAGGGCCGCGAAGATTGGCAATAAGCCTCAGAGTCCTGAGTCACAAACACCGGTCGACTCCGCGAAGATTGAAGCGCTCAAGGAACTTGTCGAAGCATACGAGACGGATTATGAGCGGGTCGAGGCATTATTCAGGTCGGGTGTTGCAGGTGGCGAGCCAGCGACAAAGGCCCAAGCCCAGGTTCGACTGGCGCTGGCACGCGCTGATTTGGCGGAAGCCGAGGATAATCCCGAGGAGCGCCTCGAGCAGTTGAGCATCGCCCTCGTAGCGGTAGAGGAGGCCGTTCAGGCGTTGGAACACATGTACGCCGCGGGGACGGCGACCCTCGGAGACCTGTCGGAGGCGAAGGCCGAACGCGCAAGAATTAAGATGTTGCTGGCCACCGCCAAGGAAGCCACAGAAGAAACTGGAAGGATTAATGAGAATGTCCGGTCTGGTGCTTCGTGGCCAGAGATCAATGACCTGCCAGTGGAGCGGGGGGAGACGGATGAAGCGACAAGTTTTGATGACAATGCCAAGCAGAGATCGACCAACAAATATGACCCAGCTCGTCCCAACGCAGTTGTGTTTGAAGAAGGATATGCCTATGAAGGAGTCGATCTGCGGGGTAGAACGTTTGTTGGGCAAACAATCAGGGAGCGAACTGACCGTTTATTCGACCATGCCGAATTAAGTGACACTACTTTGGAAAAGATCTCGTTGCATGCTGGAGTTAAGTCTTTCTATGCAGTTGACTTTTCCAGTTCCGATTTGAACGAAGTAGAGCTATCCAGTCGAGCAGGATTTCAGAAAACGAACTTTGGCGGATCGAAACTTGTGAAGGCAAACTTAGATGGCGGTGATGCGGGATTTCAGCAGTGCGACTTCTCTCGAACAGATATCTCAAGTAGCCAGTTGCGTGGTGGTGTCGCCTCGTTTCAGTTGGCCTCGTTTGCGTCGGCAGTAATTTCAGATACTACTATCGAGGGTGGTGTCTCTGCGTTTCAAGGAGCAAACTTTAGCTACGCGTCACTCTCGAATGTGGCTCTGGTCAGTAATAGTCCCGTCGCATTTCAAGGAGTTAGTCTCAACAGTACCGAATTCATAAATGTCGATCTAAGCACGATCGACGCTGAGGCACTGAAGTCGTGTAAGTTCCATGAAGGGACACCCCCAGAGTACAACTCGGCGACGAAGTTCCCCGAGGGGTTCGATCCCAAGAAGCAAGGTTGGAAGCTGATTGAACGAGGCGAGCCGTAAGCGTTAGCGCCCGGAGCGCGAAGCGTACACGAATATCTCCGGGCGCTGACGCTGACGGCTCGCGTTCAGACTCCGGGCGCTGACGCTTACGGCTCGCCTTAGACGATGCGACCAAGCTCTGGTGACCATACAACCAGCGGATTGGGTTGCTTATAGAGGGTGTAATTGACGGCGCTTGCGAGTGCGACTCCGTTCGCTAGTTTGCGTTTCGAGCCGCGCATGGTCCACCAGGTACCGGATGGCTGTCTGCCAAACTGTCGATTGAGAGCGCGGCTGGCGTAAGCTTTGAAATCCGCCAGGGCGCTATCAGGGTCGGGATCGCCGGGGACCGTGACCACCATGTGCCAATGATTCGCCATGATCGAAATGGCGTGTAGCGTACGTTCGCGATATTCCGCCGTTTCCTGAAACTGGGCCAACAGGATTTCAGCATGGCGTAAGGTGAGAAAAATCGGAGGGCATTTCAGAAGTGACGATGCGCTCTGGTGAATCCCCGGGATATGACCCTCCCAGGGCGTGCCCGGGTCGGTCGTGCTCCAGTCGTACACCGGGGAGTGGTTCGCCGAAACGTCGATCACGCACCGATGTGACCGAGCCGCGTTCGTTGCCGGGCAGCCAGGTGCCGTAGGTCGTGTTGGTGAAGAGCCAGTGACGCATGGTTGGCAAGATATACGTTTAGTGTACGCATGTCAAGTACTTTTCTGGCGAGCCGTCAGCGTTAGCGCCCGGAGATATTCACGTACGCGCTACGCTCCGGGCGCTGACGCTGACGGCTCGCCGCCGCCGCGGTAGATCTTTTGCCGCAGCGGATTGCGCGTGGTCGTGAACGGCCCTTCGGCGTCTTCTTCAATCGCGCACACCATCATGTGCAGCTTGGCGTCGAGGTCGTCGGCATGATGCACGATGAAAGCTTCGATCGTCATCGGCGGTTTCGGCGAACCCCATTCGGCCAGCCGCTGATGCGAGACGATGATGTGCTCGAGCCGCAACAGTTTTTCGGGATCAAGCGGATATTGCTGCGCAGTTTCGC
>CAZYQQ010000216.1:0-2903 GCA_964650265.1 uncultured Planctomycetaceae bacterium | reverse complement strand
TTAGTAAATCCATCATTTTAATCCGATATCTTTTGGCTTATATTTCGGTTTCAGCAAATGGCTCGGCAACAACTTGATGTTGGTCTTCATAGATCAAGTAGCCTGGGCTATCTGTTACTATTTCGCGCACCACAACATCGTGTTCAGCCACTAAATGAACAAGGTAACGGACGTGCTTCATGCAGTCGGCGGCCTCAACTTTGAACCAGCAAATCCCTTTGTCCTCACGATGCGGACGGCGCGAGCGGGTAAATCGCGTCGGGATTGGCAGGTTTTTCTTAAACCAATCGAGCGTTGCGCGAATCTCGGCGTACTGGTAGTCCTGGAGAGATTCACTTTCGATCAATTGATACGCGACGGAAAAAACACCAAGAGGCTTGCCGGTATCTTCATCCAATCGGTCTGTGGCAAAGCGAATGTACATAGCCGAATGGAAAGTTCAACTCAAGCTTAACGGTGCAACAATCGGAACGAAGCTTTGGGGTTGCTGCCGCGGTCTGGAAATCAGGCCCCTTGGTGCTTCCCGGCTACCCTGTGTTGTACCGAACACATTTTTATCCTTAGGCAGGAACGGGAACCTGCTTACTAGCAGGTGGCGAATCGCCCCGCGAGGAGACACGAGACGTTACCTCAACTCCCAAGGCCTCGAGAATCCGGTTCGCCCGGTCGACAGTGACCCCATGATACTCATTCCGCTCGTCCCGCGAGACCTGCGATTCATGAACATCAAGCCGCGCGGCCAGCTCGCGCTGACTTAGCCCTTGCGAAATCCGCAGGGCAATCAATAGCCGACCGAGGCCTTCAAAGTTCTGCAACTCCTCAAACTCTCCACGTCGCAAGCGTTCGTAGCTTGCCACCTCTTCTTTGAGTTGCTCGTGGAATGACCTCATGGGATCAAGCACGCGCTTGATCTCCTCTTGAGTCAAATTGAGCTCTTTGAGTCTCTTTCGCTGATCTTTTAGCCGCTTCTGCTCCTCGACGATCCGATCAACCGCTTCCTGATATTCCACTTCATTGCGAATCATGCGTCCGGTCCTCCTATCTTGATGATCCCCCGCGGCTGGCCACTGCGGCGCGACAAGCGAAAGGCCGAGGGAAAGTCGAGTTCGTTTCCAAATCGGTCGCGAATGCCGCTGAGCTGGCCGACGTGCGGGTAAAGCTCGACGCGATAGACATGCCACATCGGAAGTTGCTTCTTGGGATAGCCTCGGTAGGGGCGACGGCTCTCCGGGTCCCAGGTCCAAACTTTGTGCGGATCAAGCCGGTTGAGGTCGCGTTGCAATTCACCGGACGCCAGTTGCTTGAGGTCGCACTCAAAATAGCCATCGATGTCGTTCGGATGGTCTTTATCCTCGGCGAAGGAGCCGTCGACAAAAATCTCCGTGACTCCAACCTGCCTGAGTTGCCGTACCATCACTTCCAAGTTGTCAACGAGTTGCCGTCGCCATGGGACAGCCCACTGGTCGGAACGTGCAGAACCTTCCGGGCCCCGCACCAACAGCGACTCGGCCAGTTCAGCGAGCGTCAGCACGTAGTCGCCCGGCGGCAATAGGCCGTCGACCGTAAACCCTGGAAGTTGCTTCCGTTCCATATAGACACAATAGCCTAGTGTGACATAAATGTCAAGCCTTGCATCGAACGCGGAAGGGATCCGCGTTGTTCCAGTCACAATACCGTAAAACGTGAGCGAAAAATGGCCAAGCAGGCCGCCTGCGGAGCGCCATGAATAGGACGCGGATTCTCAGGATCTGGCGGGATTATTTGGATCAACAAATGCCGCTGGGGGGCTGCTTTCGGAGCGAGGCAAATTCCGATCCGTGGTGATCCACCAGACCTGTGTTCATCCGTGTCCCATCGTTAAGGCACGCTCTTGAATAACTCGCCATTCGTCCGGGCTGCGACCCCGGACTACCAGGCATCCTCGACGGAGACCGTCGAGCCACAATAAGACGACATCCTGTCGATCCTGCCAGATCCTGGGAATCCGCGTCCTATTCTTCCCACCAACCACCGTTCTTCTCAATCTAACCGCGTTGCGCTTTCAATGCTCGTCCGACTCGACAGCCTTTAGTAAATCCATCATCCGAAACGAACCGTGTTGTTTAGTTTCGAACTCCTTCCATTGAAACCAGGTTACGCGGCCTTCGAATGGTTGAATGGTGCTGCCATGAATCTCCAGGAGACGCCCTCGTTCCAAGAGATCAACCTCGTCGCCACCAGGCATCGCTAGAACGGGACGGCTATCGGCAATCCCCGGTAACGAACCAGTGTCCGGTTGAAACGTGAGGATAACAAATGCCAGTCGATCGTCTCGGATTCCCCATCGGTCGACGAAGCGCCCCGCCAGCACGTGGACCTCTTGATCTCCGTTCCCTGTGATTGTCCATTCGAAGTGAAGCCCATCGCGATCCGCGACCGCCAAGGTGACAACAAGGACGAGCGAAAGGCAGGCGACGAAAAGGAAGAACGATTTTAGTGAGTACCTGAACTTGTTCATTTTTCCGCGGCGTACGCAATCGCCGCATCGATGTCGGCACTTCCAAGGGAAGGATAACTCGAAAGTATCTCCGTGCGATCAAGACCCGCGGCCAAATTGTCGAGCACCACCGACACCATCACGCGCGTCCTTTTGATGCACGCCTTGCCATGACAGACGTGGGGATCGACGGTGATACGCTCTTGCCACTGCATCGCAAAATCCTCTCAAACAAACGGTTCGCTCCATCGCCCGCCGCACTCGCGGACGACAGTGCATTATACCTTAAATCGCGATCGGAGAATGACCAGGCGTGCCACCCACGGGGCACAAGGAATAGGACGCGGACTTTCAGGATCTGGCAGGATTGTCTGGATCAGCAAATGCCGCTGGGGGGCTGCTTTCGGAGCGAGGCAACTTCCGATCC
>CAZYQQ010000215.1:0-2994 GCA_964650265.1 uncultured Planctomycetaceae bacterium | reverse complement strand
GTGCCCAATTCCCAGCGCAAAGTTCCGAAAAAGTGGGAAATCGCGTGGGGGAAGGGGGTTTTTGGGTGCGCGAAGGTTGTGTGGCTGGGTTCGTGGGTTCGCCCTACTCCAACCGCATTCAGACCTCGTTCTGAATCCCCTGGGCAGTGTCACTCTCGGAGCCCCGTGACCTAGCCGACAAGGGCGGCTCTGGTCTTCTCCGCCTCCTCACTAGATCGACAATTCCCAGAATCGTGCCGGTGAACCCAAGTAACTTCAAGCTTCCGCCAATCATGAGCATTTCTCGCTCACGTATAGCGGCGACAGAGGCTCCGAAAGCCCAGATCATAATCGCCACTACGAGTACGGTCCCTTTCGGGCTGCGCCGCGACAGCAGGAATAGGGCAACGAACCCACCGATAAGGATCGTGAGGCCGATGCCTAACAGGACATACCGGTAGTAGGGAGAGCTAGCGAGCTGTGAGCCTTCTATGCCTGAACCAATCCAGTTGGTCGGACCATCAAGTCCACCAAGAATCTGCGGGAGTAAATCCTCCATTTCCTGGCGACGATCGGCGGGGCCGAATAGTTTGACCTGGATCGCGGTACGCTTGAGTGGAATCTGCACATTATAAGTCAGGACCTCGAGGCCTTCCAATTGCTCGGGGACTTCGAAAGCATCGACCTCGAAGCCCTTCCACTTTGTCTGGAAATGGCGCCCGGTAAAACCTGGTGGCATGTCTTCTGGCCGGAGTTTTTCTCGTCCGATCGTCCCCCGCATCTTCTCGACGAACAGGAGAATGTCGGGTTGGTCGTCGTCGAAATCCCCCAAACAGAATCCATGGAGGATGTTCGGGGCGGCACTCACGAGTTCCATGTGGGGGACGAAGCCATCGGGAAGTTTGAGCGTGAAGGCAGGATCCTGGTTGACGATCGCTTCCTGCGCCCAAACTTGGACACTGACGCTGAACAGGAGAATCATCAGCACCCACCCGAACGGACTGCGACGCAATCCGGAATCCATTGGCACTTCCCCTCTGACGAAATGACGAATCTGACAAGACCTCCGCATTTTGGCCACAAGAGAGAGTGACGTCAATTGCATTGGTCCATGTAGTGGTCGACGCCGATGAGATTGTGGCGACCGCGGGCCACCCGTTCTGGGTCGTCGACGGGCAAGACCTTCAGAGTCGCCCACAGCCCAAGCAACTCGCGGTGGGTGAAGATGCTGGCCAGGCCCTCCCCGGAAGGTGGGTAGACTCTCACGATTTGCTGCCAGGAGACGTGATCCAGTGCCTCGATGGTCGGCGCCGCGTAGTGGAGCAGATCACCCTCCGACAAGTCCAGGGAGTACCGGTAGCGAACCTTACGGTGGAATCCAACCACACGTTTGCGGTTGGCGAATGCGGCATCTTGGTGCATAACAGGGGTTGGTGTGACATCCTCGAAAAGACAGCCATGGTGATGAAGCCACCGGAATTGATCAAGAAGGCTCAGGAATTGGGGCTCAGAATTCATGCCCATCACATCGTGCAGCAAACGCTTCCGAAGAAACTGCTCTATGCTTTAGTGAAGGACCTGAACGTTCACGTAAGTTGGCCCAAGTACCTGCAGCAGTCATGGTATATCGGACAGTCGCAAGATATCCTGAAGAAGTTCGGCGTACCGCTGCTGGATGACATCCACGATGCGGCTAGACGGGCGGCCAACCGCGAAACCCTGCACAATCTAACTTGGGCTTTCAATGGCAACGGTACGCACTCCACTGCCTCCGCTAAAGCGGTGTGGGAAGCTCTCTCGACGGCGACGTCACGGGCTGACGTGGAAGAGATTCTCTTACGATTCGGAAGGACACTGATGCAAGGTAAAACGCTATTTTAGGGCAACCCGGAGTATAGAGAAAATGGATGGCAAGACGCTTGACGAAATTCAAACTGTTGTTGAATCGGGTTCTGCCGCCATGTTGAGGAGCGTGTTTGCACAACATCCGGATTTAGTGAACTACAAACGAAATGGACGTGGTTGGTTGAGCAAAGCTGTCTACAGTCAGGACATTGAAAAGGTAAAAGCTCTGATAGATCTCGGTATCGATGTAAACCAAGAGAATCAACTTACGAGCAACATCTCATCAAGTGCCCTTAATACCGCGTTGGATGTCGAAAACTTAGAAATCACAAGAGTTCTCCTGAAGCATGGAGCGAATCCAACTTCCGACCGTCATATTATTGGTGCAATAGTCGGCAACAAGCATTCCCTCGAACTGGTCCAACTACTCGAGGAATACGGCGCCGACATTCACGAGGAGTTCGTCAACGAGCACACGGGCGAGATGATAAATGCCCTGAGCACAGCCGTGGACTGGGGCAAGGAGGACGTGGTGGAGTACCTCAGGTCGCGTGGTTGTGTGATGCCAGGCCAGCCGCCGCAAACAGCGAAGCCTGCCGCGCCGCAATCGCTCGACGACGAAGTGGTCGAGTTTTTCCAGAACCACTTTGGCCCGGTCCGCAAGCAATCGCTCGTGGAAATCGTCCCCACCGAACCGGCGATCGCCGTCCACGTGATCCCTTCCTCCAAGGATCGCGACCGGGTGACGCTGTTCACCACCGGCATGAGCAGCGAGCCGATGAACGTCGCCTCTGGGGACGAGAGCTTCGCGCTCGGAGAAATATTCATCGAACTGCCCGGCGATTGGCCGTACCAGCAAATCGACTCCCCTGAGCACGGTTGGCCGATCCATTGGCTACGGTGGATGGCGAAGGCCCCCCACCAACACGACACGGCCCTCGGCCCCGCGATGATCGTGACACGTCAGAAACGTCCCCAGCCGATCGCGCCGGGCGTTCGGTTTGATGGCATGTTGCTGCTGGCGGAACGCGAATTCCAGAGCAACGACGGGGAGACGGTGCGACTCTACAGAATGACCCCGCTCTATCCAGAAGAACGCAAGCTGGGACAGGGCAACCTGTCGGCGCTGATGCGGGCATTTGACGCGGCCGATGTGTCGTTCGTGTACCG
>CAZYQQ010000214.1:0-3039 GCA_964650265.1 uncultured Planctomycetaceae bacterium | reverse complement strand
CACATCCTACATCTGTCGATCCTGCAAAATCCTGAAGATCCGCGTCCCATTCTTCGCACGAACCACGTCAATTGAAAAACCAGTCAAAAATATCTGTCGCTTGCTGCTTGTTGCCACATTTCGCGACACTTATAATGGGCGGGTTCCCTTCCCTCCTCTCCTACACCACATGCCGAGGGCAGCCATGTTCATTGTCTCCTGCCGGTGGATCGCGGTCGTATCCCTTTGCCTTTTTTGGGCGACTCCCTGGGCAATCGCCGACGAGGTCGGGCTCTTCGCGCTCACCTCGAATCGTCTGTACGAGGATCGGATCGACCCCGCCCAGCATCCGCGGCTGGCGGACCTTGGACTCCGCGAGTTAGTCCGTCAGGGCCTGTTGATCTCGGCCCGCGACGAGTTTGGGCTGGCGACCCGCGACGAGACCTTGAGAGAAACGGTCGATCGCGATTCCCCCGCGACGTTCGACGTCGTCATCACCCCCAAGCAGTACCACGGCATCGACTTTGTCGTCTCGCGCGACGGGGAAGAGTTGCTGAAGCTCTACATCCGCGACATGTTCGACAACCCGCTCGCCTATCAGAAGATCGCCCAGGCGGTCGAAAAGCAGTCGCGCGGCGAATACGCCGACATGCTCGACAAGGCCGGTTTCGCGCGGCGGCCCCACGAGTGGAACGACTCGGCCGAACTCCCCGAGGGGGTCGAGTCGCTCCTGCTCGAAATGAACGACATTTCCCAGTACCGCGCGCTGCGGGCCATCCACCAGGCGATCCGCGAGTCGGGTGAATCGCCCGAACGCCTTGCCGGGTTGGTCCGAGGCTATGCGAATCTCGGTCAACTCACCATTCGCGGAATCGACTGCCGTGGATTCGCCTTCCGCTGCCGGGCGTGGCTCTATGCCGTGCGACTTGGCGAGAAAGCCCCCGAATCGTCTCTCTCCAAGTGGTGCCTGGCCTACGCCCAGGTGATGGCCGGGCAACCGTCGGCCGCCAGATCGAACCTCGAAGGGGTCGCCGAGTCGAAGGAGGCGTGGCCC
This sequence comes from uncultured Planctomycetaceae bacterium, assembly GCA_964650265.1. Lineage (GTDB taxonomy): Bacteria > Planctomycetota > Planctomycetia > Pirellulales > Lacipirellulaceae > CAZYQQ01. The sequence continues at coordinate 2,006 of CAZYQQ010000214.1, read as the reverse complement.
GACTGGGCGAAGCTGCTCGACCACTATTGTCACTACCGTTATGAAGAAATGGCCGCGCTCGCCTTCCAAGGCAACGATCCCCACGCCGAACTCGCCACGGTCCTCTGGGTGCGGGCCGTTCAGCAACTCAACAGCCCGATCGCCCTGCTCGAAGCGAGCAAGCAAGCGATCGAACATCTCCCCCACTGCCTCTGGCTACAGGACCAGATGTATCAGGCCGCGGGGATCGGTTACCAACGGATGCTCAGCGGGATGGGTCCGCAGCTTTTGAGCGCCCACTTGATCGAGCAGTTGCCCTACGTCGAGGGGCTTCCCCCCGCGGTCGCCGAGCGGCTCGCCGACGCGGAACCGCTCGATCAGAGCGAGATCGCGAGTTTGGCCACCGACATCGTCGCGGCCGGCACCGACGACCGCCAGGAGCCGTCGCTCGAGGTGCTCGGGCGAAATGCCGAGGCCTTCAACATGCTCCACATCTTCCGGATCGCATGGCTTTGGAAAGGCCCCCTGGGGAGTGAGGCGAGCGACTACGTCGACGAGATGGTGCCGGTGGTCAAGGCCCATCCACTCTCTCCGCTACTCAAGACCTTCCGCACCACGAAAAGCGCCCTGCCCGAGACGCTCGAGCCGCACGTCAAGGACTTTGCCTTCAAGGAGGGGAATCCCTTGTTCGGCTATGAGCTCTACGCCACGCTCCCGGCGAATCTCAAGCTCCAGAACACCTCCGCCGCCGATGCCCGCGACGTTTGCTGGTTTGCCCATATGAAGGACGAGGAGTTCATCGTCGCCGAAGTCTTTCGCTCCCGTCAATTGCAGGACGCCATGCTCCGTGAACTGAAGGTCGTCGCCAAGGAGTCCCCCCTGCGGGTCAGCTACGAGGTGGAATTGCACTTCGACGGCGTGAAGGACAAGCTCGACGAGTGGCAGGAAAAGTATGGGCACTATCCCTCCTTCCACCGCGCCCTGGGTAGGGTCTACATCAAGCAGGGCAAGTATAAGGAGGCGGCCGAGCACCTCACAATCGCGGCCCGGCAGATTGCCGACTCCGACGTGCTCCAGTCGCTGGCGGAGGCCTACTACAAGCAGGACGACGACCGCTGGCGCGCGACACTCGAGTTGATTCTCGCACGCGAAGACTATGGCCTGGACCACGCCCGGGCGAATGCCCTGATCGCCGGCACCTTGATGAGCGAGGGGGAGTACGACGAAGCCCTACCTTACGCCCAACAGAGCGCCCGGTCGGGGGCAAGCTGGGCGTTTCGCGTCCTGATCGAATGCCTGACGGCCCAAGGCAAGTGGGCCGAGGCCGAGTCCCTCGCGCAGGCCGACACCATGCGCTACCGCACGCCCCTGTGGTTCTATTGGTGCGCGGCCACCGGCCAAGGGGACTTGGACGCGGCATGGGAGGCAGAAGAGCAGCGGATGCGCAGGTTCGACCAGTTGGCCCACATCAATATCCCCTTCTATAAGATCTGGTACCTCATGGCGAGCGGGCAAGATGCCGAAGCGCTAGCGCATGTCACCACGCTCGCCGACGAGGGCTATCGCCCTTCGCACGGCACCTATCAGGCCTTGCTCGCCGACGCCGTGGGAGACACCGAGTTTCGCGATCGCGCGCTCGAAAAGCTGGCCGCCTGGAAGCCGGCCACACCCGAGGAGTGGAGCAGCTATCCCCATATGGCCCCCATCCTGCAGAAAGCACTCGCCGAAAATCGGGCCATTGCGCTCGACGACATGGCAGGGGTCCTCAAGGGCCGAAACGATCAGCTCCGTTGGCTCAGCGGCATGTACTTCGTGGCGGGCGAGTACAACCGGCTGCATGCCGAGGGGGAGGAGCAGACACTGCTTCTCGAGGAACTGGCCAGGGAACCGCAGCTCGACACGTGGCCCCGCGTCCTCGCCTGGGTCCGCTTGCGCCAAATGGGTCGAGAGCCGCACAAGCTCGAGGGGCGGCACTTTATGATGCAACTTCATAAGGCGGGGTCGGATCCGCAGACGAAATAACGGGG
>CAZYQQ010000213.1:0-3089 GCA_964650265.1 uncultured Planctomycetaceae bacterium | reverse complement strand
GCGCACGCGAGAGCGTGCAGGCCAGCTTGGTCAACACCGTCAGGTCGGCGTGCAGGCGAACGCGATCAAGGCCACGGACGCGCAGGGGCTTCAACCCCCATTCGTTCTTCAGGCGGCCGAACTCGCGCTCGACTGCCGCCCGCTTGCGGTAGGCAGCCTTGAAGCGCTTGGACTCACGGGGAATCAGCGGGTGCAGGCGACTGGCCTTGATCCAGGTCGAAGCAGGGTCGCACTCGCCCGTGGGGCAGCGCCACTTGCTCGCCCCGCGCTTGCGGTCGGCGCCCGCGAAGGTCCAGACGCCGTGAGCGCAGGACGGCGGCGCGTCCTCGCCGCGCTTCACGTCGGGCGTCTGTCGCAAGGGGATCAGAGGCAGGCAGTCGCGCTCGGCGCACTGCTCGTAGACCGGGCGCTGGTCATAGCCCTTGTCCATCGCCGCGCTCGCCGCCATGAGGCCACGTCCCTGCACGGTGTCGATTAGGTCGGCAGCGAAGCGGGTTTCGTTGGCCTTCGCCGTCTCCACCGTCCACGCGACCGGCAGCCCGGTGGAGACGCAGACGGCGGCGTGCAGGCGATAGCCGAAGAATCCACCGCCGCGCCGCGTCGAGACCGCCGAGCGGTGACCCCACGATGCATCGGGGTCGGTGTGCCAGTTGCGTTCGACCTCGCTGTTCTTGGAGACGTAGCGCTGGCCGTTCGCGTAGGCGGGCATGTCGCTGGCGTCGATGGCAAGGTCGGTCCCGTAGGTCGGGAGCTTCGCCTTCAGTCCTTCGATCACGGAGTCGATGCAGCGCTCGACCGCCTCGCCGTTCTCGCGCAGCTTCTTCGCGAAGCGGTAGACGGCCCACTTGCTCGGCGGGTTGCCCTCGCAGCCGAGCACCCGTTGCAGCTTCCAGTGCTCGGCGACCAACTCGACCACCTTCGTCCAGGTGGGGATCGCGTAGAGGGACTTGGCCAGCGCAAGGCCGACCATCGTGCGGATCGGGTAGCCAGGCCGACCCGTCCAGCGGGACTCTTGAAGCTCGGCGATCAAGGCCGCAATCTCCGGCGAATCGAGGAGGGTTTTGACTGCGGAACTGGCCCGTTCCGGTGCTACTTTGGGTGATGCCAAACGAGTCCTTATCTCGGTTGGTCAGACCCCCGGACGCGCCAACGTCGCGGGGGTCTCTTACGTGCTCTGAAGGTGTCAACGATATGTGTCCTATCGGACGCTAAACCGCTCTAGAAAGCGAATAATCGGGTAGAGAAGGTGGAATTAGTCGGTGTTTGAGAGAAAAACCCCACTGTTCTCGTCTGGTCCAGCTATAGGCTCCTCCGATCGCAGGCCCGTACCCCCTTTCCGACTACCGCGCGACCGTCCGGCCCGGCGATTTTTGGGAAGGAGTCGCGCCCGCCAATCGCTACAAAGAGTGGTTCTCCTGGTCAGTGGTTGCAGCCACGACCTCGGCGGCTGGCCTCGTCTGCCAGGTCCCTCAGATCGACGCCAACAAGGTCGATGTTCAGGTTTCGACCTGGGGGCCGTTGAATGGCCGCCTTCGCACGATTGCCCTTCAACTCAAGGCCACGTCCTCGCCCAAATTCGTCGGGCCGCCAGAGAACCAAAAGCTCGCGTTCCGTCTCGACGGGGCGGACTACAACACGCTTCTGCTTCCCAGCAACATGCCGACCTTCTTGGTCGTGGTCGGCCTTCCCGACCTCAACGAGTGCTGGGTCAGACAGAGACCAAGCATGGTGGCGCTCAGTGCCGGCGCCTGGTGGGTGCGGGTCCAGGGCCAGCCGACCGACCAAGAGACCATCACCGTCCACCTGCCGGTGGGGCAGCGGTTTAACGCGGCTGCCCTTGGCGAGATGCTCGACGCAGAATGAACTCCTGGGACGACATCACCCCGGCGCTGTTGCGAGGTCAACTCGCCCGGATCGGTTATGTCGAGATTGACTCGGAGGGGCCGAGCGGCTCGACCTGGGTTGATCCCAATAGCCCCGACCGCCCCGCCGTGCTCGTCCCGCATGCCTACCAAGAAGACCTACGGGGCTACCGGAGCCTTCTTGAGTCGGCCGTCGAACGCATTGCGTGGGCGATGGAGGTTTCGACCTCGGAGGCCGTCGAACGCCTGATGGGGCAGGGCGACAGATTCGAGTTGCGGATTGCCGATGCCTCAACCCGAGGCGGGCGTCTCCCGGTCGTTCGTGCCCCGGCAGTCGTTCACGGCTTTCTGCAAGTGCTGCGTGCTGGGGCTCGTGCCGAGTTTCTTGGAACTCAAGCGGCCTACCAAGGCAACGACACGGAGGTCGTCAAAGAGGCCCTCGGGGGCCTCGACCTTCTCGCACCCGCCAAAGGCAGCTTCCGCCTGATTGCAGTAGCCGCGTCCGAAACGCAGATGCCGATGGACCCTGCTACCGCAACGCCGGATAACACGCGCCGAGCGCTGGCCGCAACGGTCCGAGGTCTCCATGCCGCAGCAAACGTAACTCAACAGACACCCACCGACGATCTGAACCGTCTTGCCCCCGCAATCAACGAGGGCATGTCGGCAACGCTCCTGGGTGGGCTTGAGGAGATTTCAAAGAAAGCCCTCGGGATGACTCTTGAGTTCAAGGTTCAATGGGACCCGAGCCTGCCCCCCGTAGACGCGCCCGAGCGGGGAGTTGAGCTACGTCGGGACCAGCTTCATCGAGTTCCGAAACTCGCAACGCAGCTTCGAGAGCGCGACCCCGAGGAGCACCGGATGGTGACCGGCTGGGTAAAAACCGCATCTGCTGACGAGCTTGCGAAAGCTGGTCATCCGACTGGCCTGGTCATCGTTGAATCTAGAACGGAGGGGGCGAAACGCAACGTCCTCATCGAGTTGCCGTCCGAGTTCTTCGAGCGCGCCCGGCCCGGAACTTCACAGATTTGGGCCAAAGGAACTCTTCAGAAAATTGGCAATCGCTGGCACCTCAGCAACCCGCATGAGATTCAAATCCGGGATGTCGGCGATGCCCCACCACAGAGCGAGGGGTAACCTCGCCCGAAAGCGAGGTACCCGTGAAATCACCGACCCTGCGAACCCGCATGGCTACTGGCCGTGCGAGTTTCGCCAATCCCTCCTAGG
>CAZYQQ010000212.1:0-3185 GCA_964650265.1 uncultured Planctomycetaceae bacterium | reverse complement strand
ATCCTTCATCCCTAGCCCCTGAAACCCGATCCCTCCCCCCTGCCGTCACACGTTAAGAACCGGGCACGACCAAAAAGTGCCACGTGTGACATCCCGGCAGCCAAAAACCTCTTGTTTTGTAGAGTCGAGCAACCGGTCATGTCACACTCTTGGCGTCACACCCCCGGTTTTGCACTTTGTGTGCCATCGTCATCCCTGCCCCCTGACACCTGGTCCCCGACCTCTCCAGCACCGCCAGGCGACTTAAGGCCACCCCCCGCATGGGTGGTGCGCTTTTTCCGGAAGCGGTCTGACCTGCGGGTCTTCCTGGCGAGAAACTGGTATAATTGGATTCTTCCCCCCGCGGTCACGACAAACCTGGGGGTGGAGGCGATTGGGCAGTAGCCCTGTTTTCAGGTTTCGGTATAGTTGGACAGGTGTTGAACGAACTTTTCAAATGCTGCGGCTCGCTAGAATGCGACCGTGCTGGTGAATGATAGAAGCCTCGATTCCGGTTGGTAGCCCCGAGCAGCTCATTCTTCTGTTTGGCACCTCGGACCAGCATCTCCGACGCATTCGCGATTCGACTGACGCCAAGATCACCACCCGGGGTGGAAAGATCCACGTCAGCGGTTCGGAGCAGTCGGTGCTGCGTGCGACGGCGATTTTCGAACAGATGCGAACCGCGATGGGCCGCGATGGATCGCTCTCCGCCGAGCAAGTGGGGGACATCATCGACTCGGTGGCCGGAGGGTCTGGCCAGCGGCAGCAGAAGCCGGTCGAAATCCGCCAGGGGGGGAACGCCGTCAGGGCGCGGACCGCGGGGCAGGCCGACTATATCGAGGCGATTCGCAACCACGACCTCGTGTTTTGCATTGGACCCGCGGGGACCGGGAAGACCTATCTCGCGGTGGCCACGGCGGTCGAAGCGCTGAAGGCGAACCAGATTCGCAAGATCGTGCTCGTGCGGCCGGCGGTCGAGGCGGGGGAAAGCCTGGGGTATTTGCCGGGGGACCTGCTGTCGAAGATCAATCCCTACCTCCGTCCGTTGCTCGACGCGCTGGGGGAGATGATCGACTACGACCAGGTCAAGCGGCACATGGCCGACGACGTGATCGAAGTGGTCCCGCTGGCCTACATGCGTGGCCGCACGCTCAACAATGCCTTTATCATCATGGACGAGGCGCAGAACACGACCGTCGCCCAGATGAAAATGTTCTTGACGCGGATGGGGGCAAACTCCAAGGTGGTGGTATCGGGAGATACCTCGCAGGTCGACCTCCCTTCGCATACGCGGAGCGGGCTGACCGACGCGATTTTTCGGCTCAAGCATATCGAGGGATGTGCCTACGTCACACTAACCAAGGCCGACATTGTGCGGCATCGTCTCGTCGAGGCCATCGTTCAGGCCTATGAGGAAGGAACGGGTCGCTGACCTCGGACGACCAAGGTGATTGGTCGCCGAATTTAAGTGAACACATTGCATGGCTAGCGGCTCTCCAAAACGATCGCGCGGCGACAGGGTGGCCTCCCTCGAGCTTCCGCCAGGGAAATGGTGGTCGCTCGTGCAACAGGCCCACCGGGGACCGGTCCTCCTGCGGCTGGCGCTGTGCGCGCTGGTGGCGGTGGTGCTGTGGGCTGCCACGCAAGGCTGGAATCCCCCGCTGGAATTCCGCCACGGGGAGATTCTCCATCGGCCGATCATCGCCTGGGTCGATTTCGAGGAGGTCGACGTCAAGGAGACGGAACGGCGGCGGGAAGAGGCGCGGCAACAGGCGATTGCCGTATTCGATCAGAATCCGACTCCCCTGGTCGATTATCAGGCGCGAATCCTCAACGAGCTGACGCAGCTTGCGGCTGCCAAGCGCTATGGCGATACCGACCTCAAGGTTTGGGAGCAGTATCTCCCAGAATTGGCCGAAGGGATCCTCGAGCCGACCGAAGCTGAGCGGCAAACCGAGTTCGAGCTGTTCCAAAAGGCGCTCTCGGCCGAAGGGGTGGAGGCGAAGGTCCGCCAGACGCTCGAGAGCCTGTTCGCGCCGCTCATCGAAAACGGAGTGATGGATTTACCAGCCGAGCAAGGTTTTTCAGCCACCGTGGTTGAGATCAATTTGCCGGGTCAGGAATTCGATCGCCAGATCGAAGTCAAAACGGTACTCAAGGCAAGCGTAATCGATCAGATGCAACGGCGGCTCGAGCAGGAAATGCCGGCGCCGGAGCTTGCACGGCACTTGTTCGCCCGCTTGCGTAGCGACCTTCCCTCGACACTTGCGCTCAATCAGTCGGCAACTCAAGAGGCCCGCGAGCAGGCGGCGGGAGCCATCGACGATGTCCCCCTTCGGATCCCCAAGGGGACCATTCTGGTGGAACCCGACGTGCCGATCGACGAGCCTCGCATGGAGCGCGTCGAGCATTCCCACCAGGCGATGCTTGCCCAGCGAAGTTGGCAGGACAAGGTGTTTCGCTCGCTGGCCGTGTTTGGCATGTACGCGGCGATCTACACGTTGTGCGGATTCTATCTGTTCAATCACGAACCTCGTATCCTGCGCGAATGGCCCCGCTTTCTCGGCCTCTTGGCGACCATGGTGCTCGCCGTGGTCCTCATGCTGGTGACCTACAGCCGCCAGGCCGAGGTGATTCCGCTCCTGATGTTTGCGATGACGATCGCCATCGCCTACTCGCAGGCCTTCGCGCTCCTGATGTCGACCGTCGTTACGCTGATCGGCGTCACGTCGCTGGGGATGGACCTGCACGAAGCGATCGTGCTGATGGCCACCGCGGCGGGGGCCATCATTGTGCTCGACTCGGTGCGGACGCGCAGCAAGCTGGCCGGGGTGGGGCTGGCGGCCGGGGCCGTGGCGCTGCTCACCAACTTGGGAGTCGGCACGCTGCAAGGAGACCCTTTCTATCCGACGCTCCAGGTCGCGCTGCGGCTGGCGCTCTGGGCGGTGATCGCCGGGGCGGTGATGACGGTCATCCTGCCGCTCGTGGAGCGGCTCTACAATGTCCAAACCGACCTCAGCCTGCTGGAGCTGGGCGACCCGGCCCATCAGTTGCTGCAGGAACTCATCCGTCGTGCCCCCGGCACCTACAACCACTCGATCAACGTCGCCTCGCTCGCCGAGTCGGCCGCCGAGGCGATTGGGGCTCGCGGGCTGTTGGTGCGGGTGGGAGCCTACTTCCACGACATCGGCAAGATGCTCAAG
>CAZYQQ010000211.1:0-3201 GCA_964650265.1 uncultured Planctomycetaceae bacterium | reverse complement strand
CAGAACCGTCAACCAGCACCCAGCCTGCTTCTCGCATAAAGGCGTGAACGGTTACGATTAAAGTCTGCATGTGCTGTAGCGACCAACTCTTCAGCCCTACAAATAAAAGGGGCGGCTTGGCGCTGCCCTGCCAAGTCGCCCCCTGGAAGCCGGCCCACGGCCGGTCGAAACTGCAAATTTCGCAACTCTTCAGCCAACTGAAGCGAAATAGCCCCGTCCCAAGGATTTCAACACGGAGACACAGAGACACGGAGATCAACGAGCGGGTTTTGCATTGAATCCTATCTCTTGGTTTTTTGAAATAACTCAACATCAACGCACACGCCACCCCGCTAATAACATCTCCGTGCCTCTGTGCCTCCGTGTTTTTTTATCCACTTCAGCCAACTTCAAATGGCTGAAGTGTTACCAAATTTCTAACGTGTCAGGCGCCTCCGCAGGCCACACGCTGCGATCGCACTTATCGCGATCATTCCCCACGTGGCGGGCTCGGGAACGCGGGTCACGTCCGACCAGGTTTGTCCGATGCGGATTTCGTCGAAGCCCCCCGTGGCATTCGCCCCCAGGGCCAACCGAAATACGTTGACAGTGGCTCCACTGATTCGGTTCGCGGCCAAATCCCACACGGCGGGCTCCTGAGTGGGAACGATGTCGTTTTCGCCGAAGAAGGCCACGTAGGCTTCGTCCTCCGCGGCGGCGTCTGCCCTCGATACCAATTTGAGGACGACAAAATAATTCTCGTCGAGATTGAAGGGGGCGCCATTGACGGCTGTGCCATTGAAGTTGATGAACCACCGCTCGTCGGAGGTGCTTCCCACGCGAATCAGGTTGGTCGTGGCTTGCGAGCCCAAGCTGAACTCCACGTTGTCGGTGGCCGTTCCCCCGTCGAGGTCCTTGCGGATCAACAGGCTCGTGTAGAGCACCGAACCCTCGGTGGTCATGTTGATGTTGTCATTGAACCGCCGGATGACGGTGCCTCCCTTGCCGGAGAGATGGTCGCCGGTCGGAGTGAAGGGAAAGGCGTTGGAATCGAGGCTCGTATCGTCCTGGGTGAGGTGTTCGAAATCGATGATGGTCCCTTCGTCCCAAGCGGTCGCCCAACCGAAGCCGCCGTCCCGACCGCCGAGCTGCGGTCCGTCGTTGGGGTAGTCGAATCCCTCGTAGGCAAGGAGCGCTCCCTGCGACAGGCTTGCTCCGCCGAGGCTGATCCCCAGCGCAAGTAAGAAAAGAAGCCACTTTTTCCGCTTCATGAGTCAACTCCCGGCTGAATCCAATGGTGAATATCAAATGAGGGCGGGATGCTGTCGTGCCCGAAGCCGCCAGTGGGATCTTCCCCCCACCAATGCGTAACGGGCTCTGGGGGAGGGAATTGCCCACGGAAAGCGAAAAGATTTGCAGAAAACGGTGATTTCTTCCTCGACGCCACGTCTCAGGCACCCCCGGTAAGCTGTCGCCGGAAGACGAAAAACACCGCTCCCAACAGGCAAAAACCAGCCCACAGGAAGTCGAGCGAGAGCCGCTCCTTCAGGTAGAACAGGGCAAATGGCACGAAAACCGACAGCGTAATCACCTCCTGCAAGAGCTTGAGTTGCCCCACGCTCATCACGGCATGCCCCGTCCGGTTGGCGGGAACCTGCAACAAATACTCGAACAGCGCGATCCCCCAACTCGCGAAGGCGGCAATCAGCCAGGGGCGATGGGCCAGTTCCTTGAGGTGAGAATACCAGGCGAACGTCATGAAGACGTTGCTCGCCGTGAGCAGCAGAATGGTTTTCAGATAGGGGGACAAGCGAGAGTCCTTTGTTCGCTGTGGGGTGGTGAGGGGATCGACTGGTTACTAAGCCCCTTGGCGGCACCAACGGATATAGTCGGTGCTGGGAGGGGTGCCACCGGCTCGCTTCACCAGCATGGCGATTTGCCCGCGGTGGTAGGCCGAATGGGTAAAAAGCTGCACGAGCGTGTCCTCGATCGAATTGTGCCAGCGTCCGCCATCGGAACTCTCGTAGGTCAGCTCCATGGCGAGTTCCTCGTCCGAAAGGCCTTCCAAATAGCTCTGCCATACGCCGCGGGCCCCGTTCCAGTCTGTCGCAATCTCCTCGAGGCTCTGATCGACCGGAAACAACGTGCCGGCCGATACCGCGGCACCCCGGCACCGCTCCAACCAAATCCCTCGGGCGACCACAATATGGGCCAGAATGCTCAGCGCCTTGCGATACTCCTCGGAGTTGCGTCCCTGTTCCGGGACTGACTGGAGTGCGGCGATCGTCTTGTCAATCGCATCACACTCCTGTTCGAACCAGTGGCGAAAGCGGCCGACCATGGGATTGTGGGGCATCGGGAAACCTCCGAACAAGGCAAAAGTGGCGATATTATGGTGCGAGGCGAGGCTGTTATACCAGAGCGAAAGGGCACAGCGGCCACGGTTGCCTGCGGCCCATAGGGCAGGCGATAATAAGAAGGAAGAGTCAACCTCGCGGTGCGAAGGTTCACCCCACCGATTTCCTTGCTCCCTCTCCCTACAATGCCCACGATCTTGCTTGTCGACGACGACGAAATGCTCCGCCAGCGGATGGGACGGGCATTCCGCGCCCGGGAGTTCGACGTCGTCGAAGCGACCGGCTACGACGAGGCGATCGCCCAGCTCGAAACCCTCCGCCCCGAACGGGCGGTGCTCGACCTGAAGATGCCCGGCAAGTCGGGGCTCGAACTGCTGAAGGCGATCCGCCAGCTCTCCCCCGATACCCAGGTGGTGATGCTCACCGGCTACGGCAGTATCGCCAACGCGGTCGAGGCGATGCGCGAAGGGGCGGTCGGTTACGTCACCAAGCCAGCCGACGCCGACCAGGTCCTCGCCGCCTTCGATGGCCAACCGGTCACCGCCACCACACCCGTGAGCGAGTTCCAGCCCCCGTCGCTCGCCGAAGCGGAGTGGAACCACATCCAGCAAGTCCTGGCCGACTGCGGCGGAAACCTCACCCGGGCATCGAACCTGCTGGGCATCCCGCGCCGGACCTTGCAACGAAAGCTGAAGAAGCTAGCGCCGTGGGATGAGTGAGTTGGAAGGGGGCAGGGGTCGGGGGCCAGGGATCAGGGGCCGTAGCTTGGGCACATTTGCCCGAGCAATGTTGGGGGGATGAATTGCCAAAGATCAAGTAGGTCCAGGTTCGCCGAACCGGACCTCGAAGCGCGTACAAACTCCCC
>CAZYQQ010000210.1:0-3317 GCA_964650265.1 uncultured Planctomycetaceae bacterium | reverse complement strand
CCCTTGGGGCCGCAAATGGGGACATTCAACTTTTCCGGATCAGCGTGACATAGAACGGTCGACCTTCCTCACCGGAAAAGTAGAAAGTCCCCATTTGCTACTCCCCTTTGCTGCCACGACGGAGACCGTCGTGCCACAATAAACGTCACGACGGGGACCGTCGTGCTACTATCTCCCAACTTTCCAACTTCCAACTCCATGCTCAACAAATACTCCAGCCAAATCACCCAACCCAAAAGCCAAGGTGCCAGCCAGGCGATGCTCTATGGCACCGGGCTGACCGACGACGACATGCAGAAGCCGCAGGTCGGCATTGCCAGCATGTGGTACGAGGGGAACACCTGCAACATGCACCTGCTCGACCTGGCGGCCAAGGTCCGCGAGGGGGTGGTCGCCGCCGGGTTGGTCGGCATGCGGTTCAACACGATTGGCGTCTCCGACGGCATCTCGATGGGGACCGACGGGATGAGCTACTCGCTCCAGTCGCGCGACCTGATCGCCGATAGCATCGAGACGGTGATGGGGGCCCAGTGGTACGACGCCCTGGTCGCCCTGCCCGGGTGCGACAAGAACATGCCCGGGTGCCTGATGGCGATGGGTCGGCTCGACCGCCCGGCGATCATGGTCTACGGCGGGACGATCAAGCCGGGCTTCCGCCGCGATGCGTCGGGAGAGGACGTGAAACTCGACGTGGTGAGTGCGTTCCAGTGCTATGGCGAGTTCCTCACCGGCCGGATGAGCGAGGAGGAGCGGCAGGAGACCGTCCGTAAGAGTTGCCCTGGCGCGGGGGCGTGCGGCGGCATGTACACGGCCAACACGATGGCCAGCGCGATCGAGGCGATGGGGATGACCTTGCCCTACTCGTCGAGCATTCCGGCCGAGCATCCCGACAAGCTGGCCGAGTGCCTGGCGGTGGGGCCGGCGCTGCTCCATCTGTTGGAACGGGATATCAAGCCGACCGACATCATGACCCGCTCGGCATTTGAGAACGCGATGAACCTGATTATCGCCGTCGGAGGTTCGACCAACGCGGTGCTCCACCTGATCGCCATGGCGCGGAGCGTCGATGTGCCGCTCACCATCGACGACTTCCAAGCGGCAAGCGACCGGGTGCCGCTGCTGGCCGACCTCAAGCCCTCGGGCAAGTTCGTCCAGGAAGAGTTGCATGAAGTGGGGGGAACCCCCGCCGTGATGAAGCTGCTGCTGGAGAATGGCCTCCTCGACGGAAGCTGCCTCACGGTGACGGGGAGGACGATCGCCGAAAACCTCGCCGACCTGCCCGGTCTCAAGGAAGGGCAGAAGATCGTCCGGCCGCTGTCGGACCCGATCAAGGAGACGGGGCATATCCGCATTCTGCGTGGAAATTTCTGCCCCGAGGGCGCGGTGGCCAAGATCACCGGCAAGGAAGGGCTGCGATTCGAGGGCCCGGCCCGCTGCTTCGACAGCGAGGAGGAGATGCTCCACGCCCTCGAAGAGAACAAGATTCAAAAGGGAGACGTGATCATCATCCGCTACGAAGGTCCCCAAGGGGGACCGGGGATGCCGGAGATGCTCACCCCCACGAGCGCCATCATGGGGGCGGGACTCGGCAGCGACGTCGCGCTGATGACCGACGGCCGATTCAGCGGCGGCTCGCACGGCTTCATCGTCGGCCACGTCACCCCCGAGGCCCAAGTCGGCGGGCCGATCGCCCTGGTCAAGGATGGAGACAAGATCACGATCGACGCCGAGGGGAACACCGTCGATGTCGACGTGACAGAGGACGAGTTCGCGCGCCGCCGCGCGGCATGGACCGCGCCAGCCTACAAAGCGACACGGGGGACCTTGTACAAGTATATTAAGACGGTGAAGAGTGCGAGTGAAGGGTGTGTGACAGATGAGTAGCCCCCGTAGCACAGAGTCGCAGCCCGTGCGGTTAAATGGGACACGGATCGACACGGGTTAATCGGATCACCACGGATCAGAGGGCACCTTGTGGCAAAGTCTGATCCGTGGTGATCAGTACGATCCGCTTCAATCCGTGTCCCATTCTTCAAGATTGCGTTGGAAGCCCGAGCGGCATCCATGGCAACGAACCCGCCGGAGTTGAAGCAGTCGAAATGGTTCGCTTTTGGCCCATCACGCGGGGGAAGATCATCACCCTGCCGCGGGCTAATGTGACAGGCCTCGCGGCGGGGGAGCGGGCGATTTAGGGGCACCGCCGGTGCAGGCGCAGCCCAATCGGGCGTTTCCGCGCCGTCGACTACACCTCCCGGCGAGACTGGGCTATCCTTAGAGGAGGCCTCACCCTTCCCCCCTCCCTTGCCCTCCTCCGCCATGAAAGTCCTCCTCGCCAGCCCTCGCGGATTCTGTGCCGGCGTCCACATGGCGATCGATTCGCTGGAGCTCGCGCTGCGGGCTTTTGGACCACCGATCTATGTCTACCACGAGATCGTCCACAACAAGTACGTGGTCGAGCAATTTCGCGATCGCGGAGTGACCTTTGTGAACGAATTGGAAGAGGTCCCCCACGGGGCGACCTTGTTGTTCTCGGCCCATGGTGTGTCGCCGGCCATTCGCCAGGCGGCCAAGGAGCGCGACTTGCAGGCGATCGACGCGACCTGCCCGCTGGTGACCAAGGTCCACCTCGAGGCGATCAAGTACGCGAAACAGGGCTTTACCATTTTCCTGATCGGCCACGAGGGGCACGACGAGGTGGTCGGCACCATGGGAGAGGCCCCCGAGGCAATCATCCTGGTCGAAACGCCGGACGATGTCGACACGATCGCCGTGGCCGACGAGACGAAGCTCGCCTACCTCACGCAAACCACGCTCAGCGTCGACGATGCTAATCGGATCATCGATCGACTCAAGGCCCGTTTCCCGCTGATCGCGAGCCCTCCGAAGGACGACATCTGCTACGCCACCCAGAATCGCCAGGAGGCGGTCGCACTCCTCTCCACCGAAGCCGAGGTGGTGCTCGTGCTGGGAAGCCAGAACAGCAGCAACAGCCAGCGGCTGGCGGAACTCGCCCGCGAACGAGGAATTCCCGCCTATCTGATTGATGGCGCCCAGGAGATCGACCCGGCGTGGCTCGAGGGAGTCGAAGTGGTGCTCGTGACCGCGGGAGCCAGCGCACCGGAGGCGGTGGTGGAGGAGTGTCTCGATTTTCTGTCGAGCCGCTTCGGTGCAACGGTCGAACCGCGGATGATCCGCGAGGAGCACGTGTCGTTCCCGCTGCCAAAACCGTTGCGGGCGCTAGCCCAGTAGGTCCGCGGCCGCCGGCCCGGACCTCGTGTCAATGGAAAGTCTCCTCAGGGTTCAAGGTCCGGTTCAGC
>CAZYQQ010000209.1:0-3500 GCA_964650265.1 uncultured Planctomycetaceae bacterium | reverse complement strand
TAGTCGTGGCGATCGTGGGACTGAAGGCGACTAGCGCTGGGTAGGGAAAAACCACGAAGCGGCACGGAGGGCACGGAGAAGTCAAGAGATAAAACGCGGAGGCGCAGAGACGCGGAGAGATGGTTAGGACCGTTCGGTCAATTAGTGTCCAATACGAAGACTGGGAACTTGTCCCAGCCAGCGGTTCCCGCCACTTATTCCGACATTTATTGATCGAACGATCCTTAGTGGGGTAAAACCGCCCTGCATGGCGAGTAATTAAATAGATATTTATCATCTGTCATTTATGTCGCGATGGACCGCCATCAACATCTCCGCGTCTCTGCGCCTCCGCGTTTAGTTTCCACATCTCTCCGTGCCCTCTGTGCCGCTCCGTGGTTTTAGCAAGTTCCGTACTGGTTTACTTTTGCCGTACCCAATGCACAAACTCCCATCCTTCATGCTCCTCCCGCCGCTGCACCTCCCACTGTGACTCGTCGAACTCTGGGAAATAGGTGTCCCCTTCGAACTCGCCGAAAATAGTCGATAGCAGCATCTCGTCCACTCGCGGGATCGTTTGCTCGTAGATCGACTCCCCACCACAGACGCAGACCGTGAGTCCAGTCGCTTTGGCTGCGGCGATCGCGCTCTCGAGGTCGGGGCAAACGGTCGCGCCGGGTAGCTCGCTCACCGAACGGCTGACGACGACCGCGTGCCGCGAAGTGAGGTCGTCCCCAAAAATTTCGTAACTCCGCCGCCCCATGAGGACCGTCTTGTCGCGGATCAACTCCAGGTAGTGGGCATACTCGTCGGGCACGTCCCACGGCATCCAGTCGCCACGGCCGATGACGCGGTTTTGGGAGTGGGCGGCGATGAGTTGCATTGGAGTTGGAAGTTGGGAGTTGGAAGTTGGAAGAACTTTGGGGTGGAGTCGATTAGAATGGAGAGGGGGTGACTGGGCTAGTCTGACTGGGCTAGTCGTAGAGTGGCAGCTTTCAGCAGCGGTGCCAGCGCCAGCTTGCCCCTTGTTCTCCGATGCGGAGCCTTGGGATAATCACTCGATAATATAACCCGACCCGCCCAACTCCTTCCAACTTCCAACTTCCAACTCCCAACTTCCAACTCATGAACATCCTCCCCACCAAAATCGGTGCCGCCCTCTCCGGTCCTAGCGGGATCGCCGAGTTGATGGCCGATCTTGGCGCGGCGCTCACGGGGACCGCCGGGCGGCCGATGCACATGCTGGGGGGGGGCAACCCGGCCCACGTGCCGGCGATGCAGGCCGTGTGGCGGGCGCGGATGCGGGAGTTGTTGGACGACGAGCCGGCGTTCGACCGGATGCTGGCGAATTACGATGGGCCGGCGGGGAGCCCCTCGTTTCGCATGGCGTTGGCCCAGTGCCTCCGCGATCATTATGGATGGGACGTTGGATCCGAGAACATCGCCGTCACGAATGGGGGGCAAACGGCGTTTTTCTTTTTGTTCACGCTGCTGGCCGGCGTGATGCCCGATGGGTCGCGGCGGAAGGTGCTGTTGCCGTTGGTACCCGAGTACATTGGCTACGCCGATCAGGGACTGACCGAAAGTACCTTCGTCGGTTTGCGCCCCGTGATCGAGTTGGGGGAGGGGCACGAGTTCAAATACCGCATCGACTTCGAAGCGGTTGAACAGGCGCTCGAGGAGCACGCGATCGGCGCGATTTGCGTTAGTCGGCCCACCAATCCGACGGGGAATGTGCTGACCGACGAGGAGATCGATCGGCTGGCAGCGCTCGCCGCCGCCCGCGACACTCCGCTGCTCATTGACAACGCCTACGGCGAGCCCTTCCCCGGTGCGGTCTTCACGCCGATCCGGCCAGGTTGGGATCGGGGCCGAGTGATGACCTTCAGCCTTTCGAAGCTCGGATTGCCAGGGACCCGGACTGGGATTGTGCTGGCTGACGCACCGATCGTCGAGCGACTGACAACGATGACGGGGATCGTCGGCCTGGCGAATAATAATGTGGGGCAGGCGATTGTCGAACCACTTGTCGCCAGCGGCGAGATCCTGCGTCTCAGCCGCGAGGTGATTCGGCCCTTCTACCTCGAGAAGTCGGAGCGGGCCCAGCAATACATTGCCGAGTACTTTGGCAATCACTTCCCCTACCGCGTCCACCGGAGCGAGGGGGCATTCTTCCTCTGGCTCTGGTTCCCCGAACTGCCGATCACCAGCCGCGAGCTTTACCAGCGTCTCAAGGACCTCGGCGTCCTGGTGGTGCCGGGTGAGTACTTCTTCTTTGGACTAGAGCCGGAAGCTGAAGCATGGCCCCATCGCCACGAGTGCCTGCGAATGACCTTCTCCCAATCGGACGCGACGGTGGAGGAAGGGATCAAGATCATGGCGGGTGAGCTCCAGCGCTTGCACACCCAAAAGTAGGTGTTAGAGGTTGCTCTGCGGTTTTCGCATGACGATGGGACACGGATCGGCACGGTCTGATCGGATCACCACGGATCGGAAGGGTGCCGATCGTGAACCGCTACTTTCTGATCTGATCCGTGGTGATCCGGACGATCCGCTGCAATCCGTGGCCTATTTCGAAAGGCTCGCGCTCCGGGGGCTGACGCCGCCCGGCTCAGGGGGTGAGGTCCCGCCCGGCAGGCGGAACCTACTCGGGCTCGCCCAAATTTTGAAAGCGGCGTTTAGCGGGACTGGTGCATCATCGCGGCCAGGGGACCAGCGCCCATTGTGATTTGGGGCAGGACTTGTGCCACGCGATTACGCGGGATGCGAGTGTGGAGCACCTCGGTCGGGGCCTGATCGTCGTCCTCGTCCCCCTGATGCCGTGCCTCGTCGAGGTTGATCTCGCCGCGGAGGACGGCGACGGTGCTCGGGGCTTCGATCCCCAACCGGACCGCCTTTCCCTTGGTGCGGATCACGGTGACGACGATGTCGTTGCCGATGCGGATGGTTTCTTGCGGCTTGCGAGTTAGAACCAACATGTGTCACTCCCTTGGTTGGTAGAAAAGTTCGCTCGGCTTGGGGGTCGTGGTGATCCGTGGCCGGGCGGCGTGCTACCAGTCGGCGTTCCTAATTCGCCCCCTTGTCTGGCAGTCGCCGTAGTCTATACGCACTCGGCGCGCCATTGTTGGTGCTAGCAGCGAAATTTTTCCTCTCCCGATCGCGCTTAGGGTTGATTTTCAGGGCGATTCGCTCCGTTTTCAGGCGATCGCTCCGCAAGTTGGCGACACGCGGGGATTGTAAAATTGGGACTTCGCGGCGAGTCAAGTTCAATTCTTGTCGATGCTGGCGCGATCGAGGGAATCTTGCGGAGATATTTCTGTGCTAGCAGCAAACCAGTGCTACAAGTGCTATCAAAACCGTAGCTCGATGAACCCTGGTGGTCGATATCCGGCCAGATCGGCTGCGCGAGGGGATGGGACACGGATCGGCACGGACTGGACGGATCACCACGGATCAGAGAGAGACGGAAGGATGAAGGATGAAGGATGAAGGATGAAGGATGAAGGATGAAGGATGAAGGA
>CAZYQQ010000208.1:0-3608 GCA_964650265.1 uncultured Planctomycetaceae bacterium | reverse complement strand
AACACGAAATAATAGTCCAGCAGACTCCACAAGCAGGGCGACACGCGCCCCACACCTCGTGTACGTCTGCTTTCGCCTTTCGTGATCCATTCCGATGCGCTAGGCAGCCCCAGGGACTCGGACTCTTCGCCAAGCGGCCAGCAATCCCAAGGATGACAGGAGTAAGGCGAGGACAATCGCTGGCGGTTCTGGAACAGTTCGGTACATCCATACACCGTGGCTCATGCCAATCACATTCCGCTCGATCACTCCCGAAAACTCTCGATCCTGATTGTTGAATCCGATCAGCACGACGGTTCGATTCCTGTCGAGATCGTGGACGAGTCCTGATGTCCATCGGCCGCGCTGTGACTCTTTCGTGAGCGAAGCCAATTCGGCCAGCACACCCGCTGCCTCGTTATTGGCCCCACGCCGGCTAGCGCTGGTGTCGATCCCCGCCGAGGCGGCAAGACCAAATACGTCCTCCTTACTCGCCGGCCAAAATCCATCGAACAGCCCGCCAGCTCCCGTTTCAGCAACCACTGCCAAGTACCGGTCATTCCGCGTTTCGCCAGGAAACAGTGTTAGTTGTGTTTCCGACAGATCCAGCCACTCCCGACCGCTCACCGTGTCGTAAGTCAGCAGCCCATCCCCTGGGGTCTTCCAATCCCGCGAAATCACCGCGCCGCTCGCGATGGATGTAGAAAGGGCGAGAACGGCGAGGGCTGCGATGCACCATTTCATGTTCATCGGGTCGAGCCTTGTAGGCGAATAAGCACAAACCATGCGATAGAGCCGGAAGACTGGATTATTACCTATCACCGACGGTCTTGCCACTGGCGAGTCGCTCATCCATTTCATCCCAGCCGGATGTGTAGTTTCAGCGTCAACCGTTTACAATGAAAACAAGCAACTTGCCCGCACTCGAACCGTCGCACCTCCGCCTCCCGCGGAAAAACATCTCCGCGCCTCCGTGTTGAAAAAGGCAAATTTCCATGAAACACCTCCCCGTCATCCTGTCCGTACTCTTCCTAATCACCTCCTCGGCCCACGCCGCCGACACCCCCAACATCCTCCTCATCCTCTCCGACGACCAGGCTTGGTCCGACTACAGCTTCATGGATCACGAGGCGATCCAAACTCCCCATATCGACAAGCTCGCGCGCGAGGGGGCCACGTTCCGTCGCGGGTATGCCCCCACCGCCCTCTGCCGGCCGTCGCTCGCCACGCTCGTCACCGGGCATTACGCCCACACCCACCGCATCACCGGCAACGATCCCTCGCAGAAGGAGGCCAAGCAGGGGACACCCCCTTATCGCCAACTCCGCCGCAGGCTGATCGCCCGGATCGATCGCTTCGACACAGTGCCCAAGCTGCTGGCCGAGCGGGGTTACCTCGGTTTCCAGTCGGGCAAGTGGTGGGAGGGGAACTTCTCGCGTGGTGGGTTCACTCATGGCATGACGCGGGGCTTTCCCGAGCAGGGGGGTCGGCATGGCGACGATGGGCTCAAGATCGGCCGTCAGGGTCTCACGCCTCTTCGCGAGTTTATCGACATGGCGATCGAAGCAGAGAAACCGTTCTTCCTGTGGTACGCCCCCATGCTCCCCCATTTGCCCCACAATCCCCCCGAGCGGCTGCTGGAAAAATACCAGGTCGCGGGTCGCTCGGAGCATGTCGCCCGGTACTATGCGATGTGCGAATGGTTCGACGAGACGTGTGGCGAACTGGTCGGGTACCTCGACGAGCGGGGACTCCGCGAGAACACGCTCATTATCTATGTCACCGACAACGGCTGGATCCAGGACCCCGATTCGCCGCAACACGCCCCCCGCTCGAAGCAAACCCCTTACGAGGGAGGAGTCCGCTCGCCGATCCTCTTCAACTGGCCCGGCAAGATCCCACCAGCCGACCGCCCGGAGCTTTGCACCAACCTCGACATTCTGCCGACGATCTGCGCCGCCACCGGCGCCCGGGTGCCCGAGGGCCTGCCAGGTCTTAACCTCTTGCCTCACCTGATGGAGAAGACCCCGATCGCCCGCGACACACTCTTCGGCGAACAGTTCGCCCACGACGTGGCCGACATCGAAAACCCCGAGGCATCGCTCCTCTACCGCTGGGTGATCGAGGATAAATGGAAGCTGATCCTCAGCTACGACGGCGAGCTTGGTGCCTACGCAGAACCTCACGCCAACATCGAACGCCGCCCGCAACTGTTCAACTTGGAGACCGACCCGTGGGAGAAGAGCAACGTCGCGGGGGAACGGCCGGAGATCGTGGCTAGGTTAGTCGAGAAGATCGCCAATTGGTATCCGGTGACGGAGCGGGCCGTGATCACGGAATACGAAGAGTAACAAAACGCTGAGGCGAGGAGATCGTGCGCTCGCCGCCCGGCGAAACGACACCTGAGCTAGTTGCTGTCAGGAAATGCCGAGCGACGAGCTTCTTGGTAAGACTCCCCCAGACCTAGCTTCGCAAGCCAAGAGTCGATGTATTTCGAGTCGAGGATGGAGTCGTTCTCGCGCACGAGCATTGCAACATCCGACAGATCGAGTAGTCGGCCTGCCATGAGTTTGAGCAAGATAAGGTCTTCACACGATAAGACGCGGATAGGTTGATCCAGGCCTGGAAGTTCACGCGACTCCGCACGTCGAAGCGAAGACTTCAAGAGATCGCTTTCGGCTAGCAGCAAGTCAAACTGCACATCGTAGAATTCATCGGGAGGAGTGTAGAGGAATTGTGCAATGTGGTAGGAATCCACTTGGACGAGAGGTTGCTTGTGTTTTGGGCGACAACCGTGTGCTGTAAGTGTGTCGTACACAGCGTCGAAATCATCCGATTCCACCCCTACTACCAAATCGACGTCGCGAGTTGCCCTGGGATAGCCCCACACGGCGAGCGCCATTCCTCCCGCCAGTGCAAAGGGGGAAGGGAGAGGCGACAGAGTGTTCACCAGGAAATTGAGAACGTTGCGTACGACTTCACCCGCCATGACCTGCCTCGCGTTCCGCCAAGCGCTTGAGCATCGAAATCTGCTCCTCGTCATGCTGTTGCATCTTACGAGCGTACCACTCTCGATAGGCTTGAGTGAGATCGCCACTGGGACCGATCCGATGGCGGAGACCCGACTTCACTAGTGCCTCGGCTTCATCGACGAGTTCGTACCACAGTTCGACGCGCTTCGCCACGGATAGGTGACGAATGCTTGGAGGGGCAGCTTCGGATGTCGGAATGAGAGCGGGCATGGGATCACCATAGATGTACTGGAGAGAACAGGCAGCCAGCGTCCGTCCTCACCGCTCTATTCTACCATGATTTCCGATTACTCCCTAGCGGCTCGATGGCATTGCTAAACGGCCTTCTTTGTGTGCCACTGCTGGCACTTTTACGAGTGGGTTAGAAAAAACGCGGAGACGCAAAGGCGCGGAGACCAACCAGTGGGGCGACGTTGGCCCAAGTGGTAAACGGGGATAAGGAAAGGAAGCAGACAGGCGAGCTTGGCCTTTTCTTGCAGCGTCACCATGACGTCACCTCAACTTCTCTCGCCATCAAAACAAACTCAACTTCGCCAAGGAGGAATAACCACAGAGCGACTGTGTTAGTTGTCAATAGTTAAGCCTGCTCAAATCAGG
>CAZYQQ010000207.1:0-3676 GCA_964650265.1 uncultured Planctomycetaceae bacterium | reverse complement strand
TTTGGCAATTCAACCCCCCTCAAGTTGCCCGGGCAAATGTGCCCAAGCTACGTTCCCTGGTCCCTGACCCCTCGAAAAACGACGTTGACTCTCCCGCCGTAACTCAATACTGTTCCTTCCCTGGCTGAACAGACATTCGGCCACCCTCCCACGCTCCCCCTTCCCCCTGCCTGGAGCCCTCCTTGGACACACTTGTCTCGATTCCTACCTACGTCTGGGCCATCATCCATGTCCTTGGCCTGCTGCTCGCCATCGCTAGCCGAGGGAGTCTTGGTCCACGCTGCGCGGTTTGCACCTATTCGCTGCTTGTTGCCGCCACGCTCACCGTGGCCGGTGTTGCCGTGGTGGGGTACATTGCCGAGCGCCCCTTTTGGGCGGTGTCGGGTTGCACGCTCGGGGCGATGGCCATCGCCATGGTGTTCGAGACCCGGCGATCGGAAAACGCCTTGATGTTTGCCGATGTGGCGGTCGCCGAGTAACCCACCGATTGACTTCGCAGGGGCCGCGAATCGGCGCAAGAGCCCCACTCTTGGTGGCGGTATTCTGTCGGTGCGCGGCTTGTCTGCTAGCACACCGCGCGACGAATCCTCTGGAAGGATCGCTAAAACCGGAAAAAGACTCCCCTTCGCTACCACCGATTGCCGAAATCTGTTACGTCACCTCGTCTGCTCCCTGTTGGGGCAGGCGACGACATGCAGGTATCGAATTACCTGACGGACATCCGGCCGCCGCGAGCTCGCCAGTGGTCGGTTCACCCGCCCCGCGGCGGGTTGCGATGCATTGAACTTTAGGAGGGGGGAAAATGCGTAGGAGTTGCATGCGATTGGTATGCGCCTGCGCTCTCGTGTCGATCTCGGCAGCGGGAGCGTACGGACAAACGGCCCAAGACTCGGCCGTGGCCCAGCAAGTGGCCAGTACAATCAAGGAGAGCGGCCAGCTCTCGAACTATCGTCTGGGGGTGAAATACCAGGATGGAGTCGCTTGGCTCCTGGGCACCGTCACCTGCCAGGAGCAGATGGACGCCGCCATCATGCTGGCAGAGCAGGTCGAAGGGGTCGACCATGTCATTTGCAAGCTGGAAATCGATCAGACGATCGCCCGGCCCGCGATGACTCAGCCCCGGGAATCGCAATCGACGATTGCCATGGCACGGCTCGAGGAGACTGCTAGCCAAGCTGGGCGCGACCCGCAGGTCACTCCGGCGATGAGCCAGGCGGCGCCTCAGCGCCCGATGCGTCCGGCTCCACAGCGGATGGCCCAACGTGGCGGCCAGCCGATGCCGATGTCGCAAGCTCAGGCCAGCGCCGTCCGCAGTGCCTCCTACCAGCAGCAAGTGGCGCAGGCCGGTTGCTATGGACCCGGCATGGGGGGTGGCATGATGGGGGGTGGCATGGGTGGCCCGCAGGCCATGGGACACGTTTCCAGTGGCGGAGCGGGGGTCAACTACGACAACGCTCAGCTCCCTGGCTACGCCTGGCCCAGCTACGCGGCCTACCCCAACTACGCGGCACTGACTTATCCCAAGCAGTACTCGCCGACCGCCTGGCCCTACATTGGCCCGTTCTATCCCTATCCCCAGGTTCCGCTCGGATGGCGGAAGGTGACCATGGAATGGGACGACGGCTGGTGGATGCTCGATTTCAGCCACAGCAAGATGCAATAAGCCCCGGCTGAAGTCCGTCGGAATTACGATACCTGAGCCCGGCTTCTCGCTCGCGAGAAGCCGGGTTTTTTTCGTATCGGGGCAAGCTCGGGGACCACTCCCCCCCGACCGCAAGAAGTGCTATCGCGCGAGTGCTGGCAGCCGCCGACTTTTTTCCGTCAAAATCGGAACAATCCGCAAGATCGCGCCAGATTCACTCGATAAACAACAGCAGAGGTGCTGGTGCCACAGGCACGCCCGCTCCGAGACGCTGAGCTTATCGCCAACCACTTATCGAGAATTGCCAAAAGGCTGATCCATGAAACGGACCACCCCCCTGTCGCGCGGTATCACATTGGCCGTCGGCTTTGCGATCGCGTTGTCGTCGCTGTCGACCACGGGTTGCTTCTGGGGTCTGCAATCGCTCGGCCCCAGCTTGGGAATCGCCGGCATTCCGATCCCCATCAGCCCCTATCATCAAAAGAAGAAGGAAGACGAGTTCTGGCGCAAGGAGCGCTACGACCGTGTGCCAATCCTGGGGCCGGTTACCTCGGGCGCCGAGCCGGTCGCCCTCGATCCGCCTAGCGACGACGAGGTGATGTGGGCCATGGAGAAGGCTCAGCCGAACCAAGGCAACTGGCCACTGCTCTACGAGCGCAACCGCAACAATGTGCGGATCGTCAAGGAGAAGATCGCCGACTACATCGACCCACCACGGCACTACCCGATGGTCGGTCCGGCCCAGCAACATCACGCCCACTACAAGTGTACCATCTACTACGAGGATGTCCGCCGCATCGGCTGGCCCGTGCCCCACACGCTGGTCGACGAGGATGCCCGCGAGGTGGTCTACATCGATCACAACCACCTTCACATGGTGGGGAATGTCGACGACGGAGGCCCCGGGTTCTAACCCGAACGTTAGCCAACGAGTCAATCCGATCAAGCCCGCACACCTCGGCTCGCATGAGCCGAGGTGTCGGCATGTCGCCTCCTTCTCAGGACCTTCGAACGCCATGTTGACTCTTCGGGCCGCACACTCGACACGCCGAGTCGCCTGGCGCGGCATCGCACTGGCGACTGTTGCCACGGCCTGGGGAATCGTCTTCCCTGGCGAGGCACTGGCCCAAGCAGCTAGCGCCGAGATCCCCACCCAGAGCCTGCTCCAAATGGCGCTCGCTGGCGGGGTGACGATGATTCCGATCGGCATCGCGTCGTTCTTGATGTTGGTGATCGTCTTCGAGCGGCTGGTGAGCCTCCGCCGCAGTCGCGTCCTGTCCGAGCCCTTCATTCATTGCTTCTTGTCGCAAGTGGCCGATGGCACGATCGACCGCCACGACGCCCTGGAAATGTGCGAAAGCGAGTCGAGCCATATGGCCCGCGTGTTTGCCGCCGGGGTGCGCAAATGGGGCAAGCCGGCCGTGGAGGTCGAACAGGCGATCCTCGACGAAGGGGAACGGACTGCCAATGTCCTGCGAAAGTATCTACGTGTCATCAATGGCGTGGCGACCGTCTCGCCGCTGATGGGGCTGTTTGGCACCGTGTGGGGGATGATGCAGGCCTTCAACGCCATCGCCAGCGCGGCCGCCATGGGGCGCCCGGAGCTACTTGCCGCGGGGATCAGCGAGGCCCTGATTACGACCGCCGCGGGTCTGATCGTCGCGATTCCGGCCCTCTGCCTCTATCTCTACTTCGTCGGCCGTGTCGATGGCCTTGTGATGGAGATCGACGACTACGGTCAGCAGCTTGTCCACCTGATTTCGACCGAGGCCCTCAACGACCGCCGCAACGAAAAGAAGAAGGCCGCCGCCTGAGAGAGGCGATGAAAAACTAGCAGTTAATCGATTAGCCGCTTGGGCGCTAGCCCCGGTTGGGGGGATGAACCGGGGCTAGCGCCCAAACGGCTGACGAAACGTACGGCTGATGAGTCAAACAGACAACAATGCCACTCAAAACCCGCCACAACGAAGAACTCACCTTGAACCTGACGCCGATGATCGACGTCGTGTTCCTGCTGATTATCTTCTTCATGGT
>CAZYQQ010000206.1:0-3725 GCA_964650265.1 uncultured Planctomycetaceae bacterium | reverse complement strand
CGACTCCCTAAGCAGCGCTCAGTCCAGCAGCGCCGCGATCTCTTCCAGCGACCGGTAGTGGGTCAGTTTGAATCTCCCATTGACTCCGCCCTCTGACCTGGCCTAGGTTCGCCCGGCTCTCGCAAAAGCAAGAGCAACAGCACGATCAGGATCAGGGTCAACGCTTCCGCTCCCCCCGGGTCCGTCTGCGGGCGGGCTCGGGCGGGGCGGGGGCGCGAGCAGACAATCGAAATGGCGCCCGCGGCGGTGGAACGCCCGGGCGCCTGGCACCGAAAGGCGGTCACCTTCCGATGCAGGCGAATCGTACGCGGCGGCACTGGCCTGCCGACCGCATCCCGCTCCAAAGAGCGGTAATGGCGCTGGCGCTGGCCAGCTACCCGCAATGGCGAACGATCCCGGAGCTGGCGCGGGAGATCGGCGGCTTCGGCGCCCTGACGCGAGCGATCTTGGAGCTGGTCACGCTCGGGGTGCTGGAAAGCCACGGGAGCGCCGTGCGGCCCACCAAGCCCGTTGCCTACGTCGAGCGGTTGAAGCTGCCATGACGGTCAGGGAGCGATTCGGAGCCAACCTGAAGCGCGAGCGCAAACGGGCGGGGATCTCCCAAGAAGAGCTTGCCTTCCGGGCCGGTCTCCACCGAACCGAGATAGGGATGATGGAGCGCGCTACGCGCCTGCCGCGAGTCGACACCCTCGTCAAGCTGGCCGCAGGCATCGGCTGCACCCCCGAAGTCCTGCTCGACGGGATCACCTGGGAGCCCCTCTTTGTCCGAACCTATGGCCGCTACGCTGTCGGTGATGGCTAAGCAGTCCAAGAAGCCTGCGGACCTGAACCGGCTGGCCGCCGCCATCGTTGGTGATGCGACCGACGAGACGCCGCCGGAGCCGGAGAGCGCCGAAGTGCGCGCAGGGCGAAAGGGCGGGCAAAAGGGCGGGAGGGCACGGGCTGAGGCCCTACCAGCCGAGAGACGGTCCGAGATAGCTAAAAAAGCCGCTCGGGCGCGGTGGCAGTAGCGTCCTCTTCCTGGGACTGCATCTCTGCCACTAGCTTCTCGTCTATTTGGCCGCTCGCGAGTCCTTGCAGGATCACGAACGGCTGTAGCAGCGGATCTCGGAAACGGTAGAACCAGCCACGTTCCTCTCCTGATTTCTCCAATGCTCGCCCCCGCTTTTCGCCCGCAAAGGCGTTCATGTGTCGATTGAACTTGGAGATATCAACGTCTTCGCCCATGATTCGCGACATTGGCTCTCGCACCGCCCCGGCCGTGAAGTGACCCAGCGGACCCTTCGGCGCTAGCGCACAGGCAAGCATGACCTGCTCAAAAAGGGTGTCTTTTCGAGGGCTGCGAATGGCCTTCTCGTAGGCAGTCTGGATCGAGTGCTGCGTTTTGCTCACGACCAACTTGACAGCGCGGCTCACGTCAACGTCTTCGATCACATCTCGGTCATCCGACACGGCCCTTTGCCCCGCGTGCAGGGCCAGCGAATGGGTGTAGAACGGCAGGCCCTCAGACAATCGTGCGATTCGTTTTCGGGCTTCAGGCTTGATTTCCAGCAGAAGCTCGGTGAGTCCCTTGTCCACGATCTCTTCTAGCTCTGCAGCCGACATGCGGGGTAGGTGAACTTGATTGAGCGCTCTCCCGACGGAATAGTGGTCGCCCAGTAGATCGTCTACCGAATCGGCGACCCCGACCAGGACCAGGGTCACCGCGACCGCATGGTCGGAGAGGGTCTTCACCGTGTCCGCGAGCAGCGAAAGGCCGGGATTGTCCTCAAACCGATCAAGCTCGTCAATGACGATGAGGGCCTGAGAATCTAGGCGCTCAAGGGCATACCGAATCTGCTCCGGTTCGTCGGGTGTACGGTCCTCCCACTCGCCATTTCCATCCCATTCAAGCTCGCGGAAAATGTTGCTCCAAAGGGTCGCGAAGTCATCTCCGGTTTGGCAGTTCACACCGACCGACTTGAGCTTGAAGTTGTCGAATCCCTCGAAGACCTCGGCCAAGATGTTGGCAAGGGAGGTCTTGCCCACCCCGCGCTCTCCATAGAGGATCACGTGGCGGCCCTTCTGGCCGACCGTGTTGATCACGTCCAGCACCTGATCCATCCGCCCGCCAAAGAACGAGTAGTCATCGATGGGCGCGCCCGGCGTGAAGACCGAGCCGACCTGCGCGATCTTGCGGAGCTTGTCCGTGGGTTCAGGTCGCTTGGCCATCGTCAGCGCCGACGAAGTTACAGTAGAGGGCAGAGAAGTGCAAGTAGCGCGTCGCCAGCTGTACGCAGCTGTGAGCTTTTCCGTCCGAGCGGTCAAGCAGAATGGTCAGTATGAACAGGCTGAGCACCGAGAGGCGCGCCCGGATCATCGGCTGCCTGGTCGAGGGCAACAGCATCCGGGCGACCGTGCGAATGACCGGCGCCGCCAAGAACACGATCACCAAACTGCTGGTCGATCTCGGCGAAGCCTGCGCCGAGTACCAGGACGGCGTCTTCCAAGACCTCCCCTGCAAGGTGGTCGAGGCAGACGAGATCTGGAGCTACTGCTACGCCAAGCAGAAGAACGTCCCGGAGGAGTTCAAAGGGACGCCGGGCTACGGCGACGTTTGGACCTTCACGGCGATCTGTGCCGACACCAAGCTGGTCCCGTCTTGGCTGGTCGGGGAGCGCACCAGCTACGACGCGGACTTCTTCCTGCGCGACCTCGCAAGTCGGATGGCCGGTCGCATCCAGCTATCGACCGACGGGCACCGGATGTACGAATCGACGGTGGGTCCGGCGTTCGGCGGCCAGGTCGACTGGGCGCAGATCCACAAGACCTACGCGAGCGACCCGGAACGGGGCGGCAAATACAGCCCGGCCGTCTGCACGGGCACCAAACGCATCCCGATCAAGGGCGATCCCGATCCCGCCCGGATCTCGACCAGCTACGTCGAGCGGCAGAACCTCACGATGCGGATGGGGATGCGGCGGTTCACCCGGCTGACCAACGGCTTCAGCCGCAAAGTCGAGAACCTGGCCCATGCCGTCTCCCTGCACTTCATGCACTACAACTTCGCCCGGCCTCATTCGGCGGTGAAGGAGAAGTACCCGCGCACCCCTGCGATGGCGGCCGGGGTGGCCGATCACGTCTGGTCGCTGGAAGAGATTGCGACTTTGCTTGACTAGGGCAAGGTGCAGGAACGGCACCTGCGGGTACGAAGTACCTGCAAGTTGCAGTAAGCGCGCGCAGCCCGGGGCACTCCGGATGCCCCGGGCCACGTCTTCACCGCGAGTTGGGCGACGGTTTGGGGCCGTCGGGTCTCGCTGGTGCGTCTACGCCAAGCTCCGGAGAAGCCCGGCGAAGTCTCAGGCAGCGTGAACTCGCCCCAAACCCAGGGGTCCCGAAAAGGACTGGGTGTCTGCGATTGGTTGTTCACGCCGTTTCGCAGTCGGTTCCGGCTCAGAGCCGGGATCGGCTGACTAGGTTTCTTTCACGCCTGTACCTATACAGCGCAGTGCGGACGCCTAGAACGACGAAAGGCCGCCGACACCCTCGGCAGCCCTTCGTCCAAAGCCTTCCCGCAGAAGGAAGGAGGCGTGAACAAAGGGGAGATTTGCATCAGGGGCGGACGCCAAATGGGTCAACGCGTTTTTCTGCTACGCCCTGCGCCGCCCGGAGATTCAAACTGACCCACTACCCAGCGACCGGCTCGCTACACTTTGTGAAGTGACGGATACGCCTGAGGCCGCAAT
>CAZYQQ010000205.1:0-3778 GCA_964650265.1 uncultured Planctomycetaceae bacterium | reverse complement strand
ATCTACTGTGGGCGCACGAAACTTGAGGAGGTTCTTCTTTAGTACGAGAGGATTTAGAAGGACGGCCCTCTGGTGTTCCTGTTGTCGCGCTAGCGGCACGGCAGGGTAGCTATGGTCGGAACGGATAAACGCTGAAGGCATCTAAGCGTGAAGCCCGCTCCAAGATGAGGTCTCGTAGGCTAATAGCCGAAAGTCCCCTGGAAGACGACCAGGTTGATAGGTCGGATGTGTAAGTGCAGTAATGCATTCAGCTAACCGATACTAACGGACGAATGCTTGGCCACATTAATCCTGCGCTCTTGTCGGCTCTTCGGAGCCCGGCAGTGCGAGATGAGGTCAAAGAGGGTGGAGTGCATGACTCCGCCAGTCACTCTTGCTTCGAGTCACCAATGATCCAAAGATCTAGTGCGAGCGGGTTTTACCGCCCCTCGCACTCCTTCTGGCGACCATAACCGAAAGGAAACACCTGTTCCCATTCCGAACACAGTAGTTAAGCTTTCGGTGCCGATGATAGTGCCTACCAGTGCGAAAGTAGGTATCGCCAGGTTTTTTTCAAAACCCCGCTGAGCTCAGCTCAGCGGGGTTTTTGCGTGTTCCCCATCAGGGGAATTCACTCGAAATCGCCCCTCCCCTCCCTGGGTGTCTCAAATTCGCCAGTTTTCCCAAAATGCCGGTTGGCGCCGAGGAACTTTTGCGGTAACTTAGCGCATGTTCACTAGCGCTGGGGTCGAGGGTAAGCGCGATGACTGGCTCGCAACATTTGCTAGTTTTGGCAAACTCCAACAAATATTCGGGTTTTTGCATTGCGGGGCGGCAAATCCGTGCCCGCGACGGGAGGTGTTTTCTCGGGCCATGGACGCGCCCGATCAGCCACCACCCGCACGGCGAACTGTTGCCGGCGGAAGTCGCCCTCGCTGGCGGTGGGCGCCCGCGGGTACTCGATATCGTGGAGGTTCCGCTCCAGGGACATGCCGAAGATGCCAGCCAGCCGGAAAACTGGTGGGTCCGGCCGCGGGTTGCCTGGCGGATGGCCGGCAAACAATATCGCCGTCCACCGCTCGACCTGCTGATCGAACGGCCGGCCGACATTTGGTGCGAGCAGGGAGAGCGCTGCGATCGCGTGAGTTGTGAATATTTGGAGGCTTGCCCCCCAGAGCAATCTCTCTATCTGCTCCAGGTGCAAAACCTTCACGCGAAGTTCGACTGGAGCGACCGCGAAGGATTCTATCGCGAGCGTTATCGAGCGATGTTTTCCTATCACGGCGCGAACTATGAGCTCAATATCACTGACCCCCGATTCATTGCGCGGCACCAGGGAATGTTGCTCCCTCCCGAACAACCTGCCGTCCCGTTTGCGGTCAATGACCAACGGGATACCACCATTTGCGTCAGCCTGGCCCGGGAGTTCAATGGCTATCATTACAAAGTGGTCGCGACCATATTTGCTTGAAGGAAAGGAAATCAATGGAACATCTTCCCCTCTACACGATTGGCCACTCCAACCGTTCGCTCGACGAGTTTGTCGCTCTCCTGCACCAATACGAAGTGCGGGCCCTCGTCGATGTACGATCTCAACCCGTGAGTGGGCGGTTTCCTTATTTCAATGGGGATCCGTTGAGTTCACGGCTGGCCGACGAAGGAATCCGTTACATTTTCATGGGGGAGGAGTTGGGGGCACGGCGGCAGGAGGAAGAATGCTACGAAGCAGGGCAGGCCAAGTACCCGCTCATCGCCAAGGCATTTGCGTTTCAAGCGGGACTCGACCAATTGCGGCAGACCATGGCGGAACAGCCGGTAGCGCTCATGTGTGCCGAAAAGGACCCGCTCACTTGCCACCGCACGATCCTCGTTTGTCGGCAGCTTCGCGAGGAATGCGCTATCCTGCACATCATCGATGAGACGACTCTCGAGACTCAGGCCGAGGCCGAATCGCGATTGCTCGATCATCTCGGCCTGCCGGCCAGGGACTTATTCCGTGGCGAAGAAGAAATGTTGTCCGAAGCATTCGATCTCCAGGGAGAAAAAATCGCGTATCGCGTCAGTGCGGGTGCCCATGCCGGGGAGGAGTGGTAGGGGGCCGGGGGCCCGGTGAGCGAACAAGTCTCCGTTTCACGCAAGTTTTTCTCCGACCTTGAAATCGACACCGACTTTGGACGAGACCTTTATCCGGATGGGCCGATTTTCCGCTCTCTGCCTTTGCATTTGCCCCGTTTTCCGGCGACAATAGAAGGCTCGGGGCAATGACGCGGGCCGCGAAGTGATTGGCCCCGGTGTGGCCCCTTTCCCTCGACTTCCAGGCGGAGCATCCAAATGCACGAACCAACAGACTGGCGATACGGGCGCCGCGACTTCCTAGTGGCAACCGGGGGTGCCGTCGGCGCCGCCTTGATTGGAGCTGCCCCCGCCTTGGCTCAGGCAGCCGAGACGCCACCAGCCAACCGAGGCCGGATCTTCAAGTCGGTGAAATGGGGCATGATTGGCGAGGGGGAGTCGGTCCTCGACAAATTTCAGCTTTGCCGCGATCTTGGCTACGACGGCATGGAGCTTATCAGCCCCAGCAATCTGAAATCGAACGAGGTGCTCGAAGCGTCGCAAAAAACCGGCATGCCGGTCCATGGGCTGGTCGACATGAAGCATTGGCAAGTTCGCCTGTCGGATCCCAGCGAGGCAACTCGCGATGCAGCCCGGGGCGACCTCGAACAGGCTTTGAAGGATTGCAAGTCCTTTGGTGGCGATACGGTGCTACTTGTTCCCGGGCGGGTGTCGGGGGAGAACGAAACCCACGACGACGTCTGGAAGCGTTCGATCGAGCAAATCCGACGCGTGATCCCAACAGCCAGTAAACTGGGGGTCCGCGTGCTCATCGAGAATGTCTGGAACGGGTTCTGCGAAAAGCCAGAACAGATGCGCGATTATCTCGATGAGATCAATAGCCCCTGGGTGGGCGCCTACTTCGATATTGGCAACGTCCGCAAGTTCGGCCCTAGCGAGGATTGGATCCGCACGCTCGGCCACCGGATTGTCAAGCTCGACGTCAAGGACTGGGGCGAGTCCAATGGATTTTGCAAAATCGGCGACGGCGATGTCGATTGGAGTGCCGTTCGCGATGCGCTTGCCGAGATCGAATTCACCGGCTGGTGTACCGCGGAAGTCGAAGGAGGTAAGCGCGATCGCCTCGCCGACATAGCCGACCGCATGAACCGAGTCCTCGCCCTTTGACATTTCCCGCCTTTTAATTCCCACCTTTTAACTCCCGCCTTCCATTCCCTGCCTGCTGAAAAGGACTGAACACGATGGAATCTTCCAGCAAAGAGACTCGACGCCAGTTTCTCACCAAGACTTCGGCCACGGCAGCCGTGACCGCGGCGGCCACAATGTCGATTCCCCAGTGGGTTCATGCGGCCGGGACCGACGAGACCCTTCGCGTCGGGCTGATTGGCTGCGGCGGGCGCGGAACCCAGGCGGCCGAGCAGGCCCTGCGTGCCGATCCCAACGCCCGGCTCGTGGCGGTGGGGGACGCGTTCAAGGATCGTGCCGAGTACTCCGTGGGGGAACTCAAGGCGAAAAAAGCCATTGCCGACCGCGTTGCCGTCGACCCGGAGCACATTTTCAGCGATTTCGACAACTATAAGCATGTCGTCGACGCCTCCGATGTCGTGCTGCTCGCCACGCCACCTCACTTCCGTCCGCAGCATTTCCGCTACGCCGTCGAACAAGGAAAGCACACGTTCGTCGAGAAGCCAGTGGCCGTCGATGCCCCCGGCGTGCGGCACGTCCT
>CAZYQQ010000204.1:0-3798 GCA_964650265.1 uncultured Planctomycetaceae bacterium | reverse complement strand
CACAAGCCGCCAGAATATTCGGAGATATTCAGCTGGAGAAGTGCGGAATGTACGAACAATCGATATCGCTGGTGAGCTGTAAGCCACCATTCGCGCGTGACCTGTTGGCGTGTCAAAACGGTCGCATTCGGATGCAATCGTCCCGCGATGTGCCCAACAACGGTAGTTTCAAGGTAGACACTCTGCATCTCCACATTATAGCATAGAGAGCACCTCGGATCACAGAACCCACGCAATATCGGTGCTACGACCGTGAGCCCAAATTTCAACATGGAGGTACATTGGGGCAATATTCATCCACCCAACCGCGAATCTTCCCGTATGTCCCCCGACCTCCGCTTCGAACTCCTCGCCCTCACCTCCATCGTCTCCTTCCTGCTGATGGGGGGCCTCCTGGGGCTATGGGCCGCGACCTCGCGGTGGCATTGGTTCGCCCGGGCGCTGGTGGTGGTGTGCCTACTGGCGCTGGTGCAGTGGCGGCCGTTGTATGAGCTTTATCTGACCTTGCTGACGCAGGTGACGGTGATTGGCGTGGGGGTAGCGGTTTATCGGCGTCGTTGGCCGGCGTGGCGGTTTTCGATTGCGGGGCTGCTCAAGCTGATGGCCGTGACAGCGATTGTGTTGGCGAGCGTGATGCGGGAGCCGGGGGAGTGGTTTGAGTGGACGGGGGGACTGAAAGGGATTGGTCTCGGGATCGTGGGAGGATCGCTGACGCTGCTGGGGGCGTGGCTGACAGTGAGCGAGTGGCGTTGGAGGTGGCGGCTGATCGTGGGCGGGGCGCTGCTCGGAGTACTGGGTGTGGGGTGGTATCTGTGCGATTCACTACTGTCCTTTTTGATTGACTACCGCCGGACGATCGACATGTTCGGCCTTCATAGTCGTGCCAATCTGAGTGGTTATTTTCCTCAACAACTTCTCGCGTGGAGCGCCGCTCTATTGCTGACAGTTGTGATACTGTTGTTGGCATTCCTCAAGCGGCGATCCAAGTGGGCCGTGCTTCTGCCAGGGATACTGCTCTCTTTGTTTCCCGGCTGTCTGATTTATCGTCTTTCGAATCCACTACCCGTGCCAACGCCACAAGCACCGTCGGCGACTTATGTCGAATTCATGGCACTTGCCGAAGATCCCCTCTTTGTCGAGATTCAAAAGCTCGAAGCCCCAGATGTCATCGATTACGAGGCGATGGGGGTCGCCGTGGCGGCTGCCGAACCGGTCTATGCGCGGTTGGCCGAACTGCTCGATCAGGAGATGGACCTCGGAATCGACTTGCTGAGCCAGGACATCGACCATCTACAGTCGCGTCGCGATTTAGCCCACAGACTATTCTGGCGAGGTGAAGTCAATCGGCTGGCGGGAAACGGAACGGAAGCCGTCCGAACTTGCCATTGGATGTGGCAATACTGTGAGCAACTCGACCAGCCCGCTATGCTTTCCGACGCATTCACGTTGGCGGCGATTGAAGGTGTGACTGCCGAATTGACGTATAAGTCGATGCGGCTGTTCAGCCGCGAGGACTGCCTGTCGTTGAGCCGGCGGATCGCCGATCGTAACGAACGGCGAGCCGACTGGAACACGATCATTCACCACGAACGAGTTTTCAGTGAACACGCCTTTGGATGGCAGGTGCATTGGTTGCGAATGTTGGAACACTGGTCGGGGGCGGACGGCATGTCGTTTGGGTACGCTGATGGAGGGAGCCAACGTCGACAGGCGACGATTGCCTCGCTGCTAATCGTCGAACTCGCCCTCCGCGCCCATCACCTCGACCACGGCTCCTACCCCGATCAGTTGGAGGGTCTCATTCCGGCCTATCTACCCGAAACCCCCGCTGATCCCTGTAGCCCTTCGGGCGAGCGACTCGTCTACCGCAAGACGGGAGAAGGCTACACGCTTTACTCCCGAGACCTCGACACGATTGACGACGGCGGGGGAGAGGACGATTATTCACTCACGAACAAATTCGCGGAGTAGGACTCAGCACTGTCGATTGTGAAGGAACTTTCCGTTGTCCCCCGACCTCAGCTTCGAACTCCTCGCCTTCACCTCCATCGTCTCCTTCCTACTGGCCGGTGGGCTGCTCGGGCTATGGGCCGCCACGTCGCGATGGCACTGGTTCGCCCGGGCGATGGTGGTGGTCTGTTTGCTCGCACTGGTGCAGTGGCGGCCGTTGTATGAGCTTTATCTAACCTTACTGACGCAGGTGGCGACGATTGGGGTGGGAGTGGCCATTTATCGGCGTCGATGGCCGACATGGCGGTTTTCGATTGCGGGGCTGTTGATGCTGACCGTGATCATGGCGGTGGTGCTGGCGAGTTTGTTGCGGGAGCCGGAGAAGGAGTTTACCTGGCAGAGTGGGCTAATGGGTGTCGGTTTTGGAGCAGTTGGGGGAAGTCTCTCGCTGCTGGGGGCATGGCTGATGGCGACCAAGCGTCGGTGGAGGTGGCGGCTCCTCGTTGGCGCATTCGCCGTGGTGGTTCTCGGATACGGTTGGGGCCTCAGCGATCAACTCGCCCATCAATTTGTTGAGTACGATGGGGATGGTGGCATTTTTCTTCCATGGAGCCTCGGCGGAACGAGCTTGGCGATACCGACGATGCCGTGGCTTTGCTCCCTTGTGCTGGCCGTTGTCATCCTCACGCTAACAGCAGTCGCGTGGCGACGGCCGCGGGTGGCACTTCCCCTGGCGTTGTTGTTGGCCGCGCTGCCCATCTATCTCGTGTGCTCCTTGTCAACGCCGCTCCCCATGCCGGCGGTGCGCCCCGCTTCGACGGCCTATACTCGGCTCATGGTTCTTGCCAATAGCCCACCCTTTGCTGCTATCGAAAATCGTGTTTGGAGTCGATCCGTCAACAAGGAAGATATCCCCTTGCTCATCCGCGACGCGGAACCTGCTTACCAGGATGCTTGGGCCCTGATGGAATCACCGATCGAACCCGGGCTCGATCTCAATCAGTGGCTAAGAGACGAGGCAGGCGCTCGTGTCAGTCTGTTGCGAGTCTGGGCATCTCGCATCATGGTTTATCGGACGGCTGGCGATCCCCAGAAAACGGCTGATAGTTGTTTCTGGTTATGGGAATTCGTCGAGCAGATTGAACGGCCAGGTGCGGTGACCGATCGAATCATCAACTCGGCGGCAGAGGGGATGGTCAGTGTGGAGACGTACAAATCACTCGGCATGCTGCGGCGAGACGACTGTGTGACCCTTGCTCGGCAGATTGCCCGCATCAATGCCAATCGCACGCCGTGGGAGGAGATTGCTCGGTGTGAGCGAATCCAGTACGAACACTTTAGAGGGTGGCGTGGACATTGGTACTTCATGTTAAAGGGCTGGACCAAATCCAGTGAAAACACCTCTCCCGGCGCGGGTTGGTCTACCGGCCTTGGCGCGGCAACCACATCGTCGCTGCTCGCCACCGAACTCGCCCTCCGCGCCTATCACCTCGACCACGCGACCTATCCCGAGTCGCTCGAAAGTCTGGTTCCCAACTACCTTCCCCACATACCCGTCGATCCTTGCAGTGCCGAGGGCGAGCGAGTCGTCTATCGCAAAACCGAAGAGGGCTACATGCTCTACTCCCGTGGGTACGATCAGGATGACGATGGCGGCCAGTCCCCCACGGCCACGCTCGAATGGGATCCGTTCAATACGATTGATTGGACCGCCGACGGCGATCTCTCGCTCGAGGAATTTTTCAAGGAAGAGTAACTCATTTTCCCATGCGGCTGATCGTCTGCTCCAGTGTATCCTCAGTGTTGACGGGCGATGGATGGACGATTCTAGCGCGATTGAATAAAATG
>CAZYQQ010000203.1:0-3830 GCA_964650265.1 uncultured Planctomycetaceae bacterium | reverse complement strand
GCCCAGCCCCTGGCCGGGTGATACCGGCGGATGTTCAAGCTCTCCTCAGCGGGCATCGTTCGACTCTTCGGAGCGAGCGGTGCCCGCTTTTTTCGTGGGTGCCGCGCGCGATCGCAATAAAACGCGGCCTCTCGATCATCCACCGTGGGTGGTGGGTTTCGCCATGGGCGGTAGAATAGTGGCTGCCGGGCTGGCGGACCTCGCATCTCGGCGGACATCCCTATCCCTCATTCGCGAACCCATCATTCCATGGCCGTCGATCCCTACCAACCCTGCCCCTGCGGGAGCGGAAAGAAAATCAAGTTTTGCTGCCACGATCTCATCGGCGAGATGGAAAAAATCTATCGCATGATCGAGGGAGACCAGCCGCGCGCGGCCCTTCGCCACGTGGAGCAAACCCTCGCCAAATTTCCGGCTCGCTCGTCGCTGCTCGACCTCAAGGTCACGCTGCAAATTTCTCTCGGTCAGGATGAAGAAGCGAAGCAGACCGTCCAGGAGTTTCTGGCCAGCGACTCGAAGAGTCCCATCGCACATGCTTTCGACACCATGGTGAAGGCCGATTCGGGAGACGTCCCCGGAGCGATCGATGCCCTGCAGACTGCCCTCGATCGTTGCGAGGAGCTCGTGCCGCGCCGCGTGGCCGATGCGATGACCAATGTCGCCGGTGCGCTGCTCGAGGCGCGCGATTCCTTTGCTTCGCGAAATCTACTCTGGCTGCTCGACGACCTCACGGCCGTTGACGACGATCGCGCCGTCGAAGCGATCAAGCAGCTCGACAAGAGCCTCGACATCCCCCAACTGCTACGCGACCGCTACTTCTTGCGCGGCCTTCCCAAGGAACATCCCGCGGCCTCCGAAATCGATCGCATCAATCGGCTCAGCGACAATGGCCGCTGGCGCGCCGCCGCCGATCTGTGCGACGAGATTCTTCCCGACCATCTCGACGAGCCCCTCTTCATCTACAACCGCGCCCTCCTCTCGGGATATCTCGGCGACACCAAAAACTGCGTCGCCGGGCTACGGCTCTACGCCCGCCAGCAGATCCCCTTGGGCGATGCCGTGGTTGCCGAGGCCCTCGCCCTGATGCTCGATCCGGCAACGGCCGCGGTCCGAGTGGGCATCGTCCGGCAGGTGCTCAATGAAGAGGCGTTCCACCAGCGTCTGGCAGACCATCCCCATGTCATCGAAATCCCCCTTCCACCGCGAAGTCCCGGCGATGACGGCCCGCCCCCCCAAAGAGCTTACACCCTGCTCGACCGTCCCCTGCCGCAAGAGGTCGAGTCGCTCACCATCGACCAGATTCCGCGTCACGTGCTGACGCTCTTTCTCTATGGACGGCAAACCGACATTCCCGAGCGTATCGCCATCTTCGGTGTGCCCGAGCGGGATTTATCCCAGAGGATGGCACTCTTGGAATCGATTCTCGGCGATTCGCTCGGCGAGGAATTGTCGCGCAACACCGACACGATGGGGGGGCAGTTCGTCGACGATCCCACGGACGATTTTTACTATCCGAGACACATTCCACGCGACGAGTACAAACGTCTGTTGGGAGACGCTCGCCGCGAACTCATTCGCGAATGGCCCGACACGGCACATCCGCTGTTAGGAGGAAAGACGCCGCGCGAGGCGATGCAGGAGACCGACTTGCGACTGCCGGCCATGGCCTGCCTGCTCGTCATGTCGCAAAACTTCGATACCGATTGGTTTGTCGAGGAGTTGACCGCCGCCCAGCAGGAGCTCCAGTGGCCTCCCTTCGAACCGATCGATGGCGCCCAGTCCGATGTGGACACCTTGCCACTGGCAAGCCTCCCGCGCCTCGATCTTGCAATCCTCCGCACCGACCAGCTACTCCGTTTCCATCGTCGGGCCATCGTGGCGCAGCATGTCCCCGCGATGCGATCCATCGCCAACGAACTGCTGACCCGCGGCGACGTCGATAAACCGACGAAGAACGCCCTGCAAACTGAGCTGATCTTTGCCGAAGAAACCCTCGAACAGTCGATGATCCGGCTCGACCAGCTCCGCACCGAGGCGAGCGCGGCTGGCGAGCCGATTGTCGCCTGGGATTTGCTCGAGTTCCGGCTCAACATCCTCCATGGCAATCTGCCAAGAACTTACGAGTTGCTCCAATACCTCCATCAGGAGTATCCGCACGAGCCCCAGGTCGTGAAGACCCTTCAAGAATTCTTGATGATGATGGGGGCCTACTCCCAGGCCCATCATGAACACGATCACGATCACTCCCATCACGACGAACTCCTCCCCGCCGGCGAGCCCACCGGCCAAATCTGGACCCCTGATGGCGATTCCTCGTCGGCCTCGGGCGGGTCGAAGCTTTGGACTCCCGACTGACCCACGCCAATGAGCCCCGACCAACGCTTCATGCAGCTCGCGCTCCAGCTTGCCTCACGTGGCGAGGGGCACGTCGAGCCGAATCCGATGGTCGGGGCGGTTGTCGTCACCCCCGCGGGTGAAGTCGCCGGTCAGGGGTGGCATCAGAGTTTTGGCGGCCCCCATGCCGAGGTCCACGCTCTGGACGAAGCAGGTGAGCGCGCCCGGGGCGCCACCCTCTATGTCTCGCTCGAACCTTGTTGCCACACCGGCAAGACTCCCCCCTGCACCGAGGCGATCCTCGCCGCCGGCATCGCCCGGGTTGTCGTCGCCATGGAGGACCCCTTCCCTCGAGTCGCCGGCGGGGGGCTCCGCCAACTCCGCGATCAGGGCATCGCGTGCGAAGTCGGCCTCCTGGCCGGCGAGGCCCGCCAGTTGCTCGCCCCCTATCTCAAACTCCTTCGTACCGGCCACCCTTGGGTGATCGCCAAGTGGGCGATGACCCTCGACGGCAAACTGGCGACCACCACCGGGTCGAGCCAGTGGATTTCGGGCGAGGCGTCCCGCGCGGTCGTCCACGAGCTGCGTGGCCGGGTCGATGCCATCCTCATCGGCAGTGGCACGGCGAAGGCCGACGACCCGCTGCTCACGGCACGCCCCCCGGGCGCGCGAACGGCCGCGCGCTACGTGCTGGGGGACATTCCCACAAATGGCAAGCTCGCCCGCACGGCACGCGAGGTCCCGCTGGTCGTCGCGCTCCACCATGGTGTGGCCGAACACCGCCGCGGGGAACTCGAGTCACTGGGCGCCGAGGTCCTCTCGCTCGCCTCCGCCGATCCTCAGTCGCAAGTGAGCAAGCTACTCGACGAGCTGGGCCGCCGCCGGGTGACCAACCTCTTGGTCGAGGGAGGGAGCCGCGTGCTGGGGCACCTTTTTGATCTCGGGGAGATCGACGAGGTTCACACGTTTATTGCGCCGAAGCTGGTGGGAGGGGCCGCGGCACTCTCGCCACTGGGGGGATTGGGCCTGGCCGAGATGGGTGAGGCGCTGGGGCTGATCGACACTCGCGTGCGCCTCCTGGAAGGGGGTATTTACCTTGCGGGGCGCGTCCCACTAGGGGATGATTGACTGATGCCAGGGGCAAAACTGGATTTCCGAGGTGCTGGTTCAATGAAATATTTTCTGTTGCTCCTGGTCATGCTCGTCTCCGCGCCCAGCCTGGGAGGAACGATCCGGTACGAGCTCCCCGAGTTCCTCGGTGAACATCTTTACGATGCGGAGACGGCTGCCAACCCGTTTTCAGGGCTTGCCAGGAGCACAGTCAACACACCCTTCGGTATGTACGAGGTAAAGCTGGCGACAATCGTCCTCGAAGGTTGGTGGATGCCGGGAAGGGCCCATGGAGATGGCATTAATCTCGAAGCGACATCATTCGACCTGTTGCCCTTGTATGTTCCTAGGCATGTATCCAGACAGTAGAGTTTCGGCTTTAATTC
>CAZYQQ010000202.1:0-3834 GCA_964650265.1 uncultured Planctomycetaceae bacterium | reverse complement strand
CCAACCAAAGCCATCAAGCCGTCCGCACCGCCCAGGCGATCATCAACCTGGCGCTGATGACGGGCAACATCGGCCGCCCTGGGACCGGCGCCAATTCGATCACCGGCCAGTGCAACGCCATGGGCTCGCGCTTGTTTAGCAACACGACGAACCTGCTCGGCGGCCACGACTTCGCCGATGCCGCTGATCGGCAAAAAGTGGCGGGCATTCTTGACCTCGATGAAGCCACCATTCCGCGCGAACCTGGCTGGCCCTATCACCGCATTCTCGAAGGGATTCTGCGCGGCGAAATCCGTGGACTGTGGGTCATCGCCACGAACCCGGCCCATTCGTGGATCAACCAAGGCATGGCCCGCGATGTCCTCTCGCGGCTCGATTTTCTCGTCGTCCAGGATATGTACCACAACACCGAGACGGCCCAACTTGCCCACCTCGTCCTGCCGGCGGCCGGGTGGGGCGAAAAGGAAGGGACGTTCATCAACTCCGAGCGGCGAATCGGCGTCACCCGGAAGGTCACCCGCGCGCCGGGTCAGGCGCTCGCCGACTTCCACATCTTCAAACTGGTGGCCGACTACTGGGGCTGCGGCCCGATGTTTCGCGATTGGACCTCCCCCGAAGCGACCTTTCAAATGCTCAAGCAGCTATCGGCCGGCCAGCCGTGTGATTTCACCGGCATCGAGGACTACGAGATGCTCGATCGCGCGGGTGGCATTCAATGGCCCTACCCGGCCCGCGGCGGTGAGCCAATGGACATCCCAACAGCCCCCCGCACCGAGCGCCGCCTCTTTGAAGATGGGGAGTTCTACCACGAGGATGGCCGCGCGCGTTTCCTTAGCGAGTCGCCGCGTCCCTTTCCCGAGCAACCGACTGCCCAGTATCCTTTCGTGCTGCTTACCGGACGGGGTTCGGCGGCCCAATGGCACACCCAAACCCGCACGGCCAAGTCCGCCGTGCTCCGCAAGCTCTACCCGAGCGACCTCTATGTGGAAATCAGCCCGCAAGATGCGCAGCGTCTCGGCATCCGCCCCGGCGACCGCCTCACGGTTTCCTCGCAGCGCGGCGAGCTGCGTGGCCGAGCCGTCGTGACCCCCGCCGTCCAACCGGGCGAGGTCTTCATTCCGATGCACTACGCCACGGTCAATCTGCTGACGAATTCCACGTTCGATCCTTACTCGCACCAACCTGCTTACAAGGCGTGCGCCGTGGCGATCCGGCTTGCGAGCTGATATTCCCGCTTGGTCAATGCGTATCGCCCCACCTCGATAATCGACAAACCTGGGCTTGTCCCACGATTCACGGTTGTTCCGTTATTCTCAGGACAAAGACGGTCGGTTTGTTTGACTCATTACTGGTCGTGGTCGAAGCAACAAACACAGGATGCCCCGCATTGGTTCGAATGGTGGTCTGGATGGATGTTTTCGACTTGTCACCCACGTTCAGGCGGAGATCGAACTTGAACGACTGATCCTCCAGCGGTGTTATCAGCGCGGTACAGTCTAGCTGTGAACCATCGGAAGCCTTTATACCGTGGAGTGAGATCAGGCCTCCCGGCGAATTGGAATCGATGTACGCGACGACCGACGCGCTTGCCAACAGTGTGGGCTTCGGAATGCCAAGGACATCTGCCTGTTCGCTAAAAATCCGTTCAAGCTCCTTGGGGAGTTGACCCGTTCCTTCGCCCTCGGCGACCCAATAGACCTCGAAGCGAATCGACTGGGCGATCGCGCCTCCTTCTTCATTTCCCTTTCGATCCAGTTTTTCGATGACCGACTTGATAAGCCCATGCGCATGTGGCGAGGCCATGGCGACGATCGAATTGGTTCGCTCATCAATTCCCAGGCGGAAATTCCGCTCGAACTTCAATGTCCCCAGTACCGCCTCGACGATTTTAATCACCGCGTCGGCCCGCGCGTGCTGGAGCGGATAGACCGCCAATTGTTCATCGGGTTCGGCGGGACTGCTCTCGAGCTTGAGCAAGAGGGCTTCCATCACTTCAAGTCGGGCGGGGGTCGATTTGGCGATCACGGCGTTCCGACGCGCATCGATCGCGATGCCCTCTCCCGCTTGCTCCCCCAAAACGTCCGTCAACAGCTTGCGGGCCTCGGCGGCGGGCACATGCATCAGACTGAACACCTTGATTTCGCTCGTGTCCTCTTGAACTTGGTCTGATGTTTTTTGAGCCAAGGCCGGACAAGTCGCGGCGACAACCAGTAAGAATGCCAGCAACAGACGTTTCATGGATTTTCTCCTCTGTTGGAATCGGATGTCTCGTCGGACACCAGCGTACGCACGGAAATGATGGCGGGCACATAGCGAACGAGGGTGAATTCAGGCTCGCTTGTAATCGGAATGACTAATCCTCTCGATGAGGAGACAACCGTCACGACTTCACTACTCTGACCTGTGTCTTGCCTATCAAATGACGGCTGCGGTGCGGGGGCTGCGACAACCCCGTCGTTGGCTGGCAAATCCCGGTCGCGGCGGTCGACGCCGTGATTCAAGTAGAAGGCCGTGATGGCAATGGTGGCGGCAACCGCTAGCCCCCCCGCGATGCTGTAGGAGATCTGGCTCGCACCAGTATTGCGATCCGGCTTGGAAACGCATTGGCGAGGGGGCCCCACCAGCGCCCACGCGGAACGTAGTTCATTGTCGATTTGCTGCTGTTGCTTCAGAATCTCTTCGCAGCGCGCGCAATCCTTGGCCAAGGCAAGCCACGCAGCTCGATCCTCCGCGGTTAAATCACCATCGAGAAAGTCGTCGATACGCGAACAGCAGTTACGCATTTTCTTGTTGTCTGGGATTGAGATGCCTATTTGCGGGATGCATTAACTCGCGTAGCCGCTTCCGGGCCAGCGACAGATTTGTCTTCACTGCGCCGTGAGTTATGTCGAGCGTCTCGGCGACGTCATCGACGCTCATTCCTTCCACCACTCGAAGGTGGAGCACTTCACGTTGCTTTAATGGGAGTCGTTGCATTTCAGCGAAAGTAGCGGCCAGTTGCTCAGTCAATTCTGCTCTTCGATGTGGGCTTTCACTAAGGTCAACCAGGTCTTGCAATTCCAAGGGACGGTTTGTGCGTGCCGAGGACTTCCGTCTCGTATCGATCCAGACGTTGTGCGTTACGCGAAATAGCCACTTTCTCAATTCGATCCTGTCCGCAAACCGATGTTCGGCCCTTACAGCTCGAAAGATCGCCTCTTGAGCCAGGTCGTCGGCCAGCCAGGGGTCGCGACATAGGCTCAAGGCGAATCGGTACACGTGCGCTCGATCGTCTTGGTCTGCTTCAATCCGGGACACGGCCTACGTTCACTACTGGATGACCTCAACTCGCTTGGCACAATGATACAACGATCCACCCGCCGCGGGGTTAAATGGATTCTGGACTTCTTTAACGCCCGAGCGAGGCAGGCTGGAAGCCTGCCGCACAAAATCCCCTTGTTTTACGCGATTTTCGCCTTTTTCAAACTTTCTTGTAGAAATTGGGCACCCAGCCCGGTAAATTCGAAAATGCCTGAACGGATGTTCTCATCCGCTCGGGTGGCGCACCTGTGCGAGGGTGCCCGAGAGTTGCCTCATGTGTCGAAGTATCCCTTCCGAGCTCTCAGGAGGAAAAGTC
Source organism: uncultured Planctomycetaceae bacterium (assembly GCA_964650265.1). Lineage (GTDB taxonomy): Bacteria > Planctomycetota > Planctomycetia > Pirellulales > Lacipirellulaceae > CAZYQQ01. The sequence continues at coordinate 218 of CAZYQQ010000202.1, read as the reverse complement.
GTCGGTCGCCAGTTGGCAGTCGTCAGTGACTGAACACTTGGTGTCTGACGCGAGAGATTCCCAAACGGGCTGGTGTAAGAATTGATTTCTGGCACGAAACTTTGGTCGCTATTCCGCGCGGCGGCGACTCGGGTTGAGTGTTGAAAAGCGGTTTGAAGCACCGGTCCACAAGGTTCCGGAACCGATTTTTGGGAAAGGTTCGTGTCCCAACGGCTTTG
>CAZYQQ010000201.1:0-3853 GCA_964650265.1 uncultured Planctomycetaceae bacterium | reverse complement strand
GAAACAGGAGAAAAGGGGTCAGAACGATTTTTGCGTAAAGCAAGTTCCCAATTCACCCTCGATTGCCGATCAGAAACCGTATTCATGCAAAGTTCAATAGACAAAAATCGTTCTGATCCCTTATTCGCTCGCGACATGGCGCGGCGGGCGTTTCTCAAGGCCAATGCGGCCGGACTGGGGGGGATGGCGCTCGGCGCGCTACTGGGGGAATCGGCCCACGCGGCCGACGCCGTCACCCACTTTGCGCCGCGGGCCAAGCGCGTGGTCTGCCTGTTTCAGTCCGAGGGGGTCTCCCACATCGACCTCTTCGATCAAAAGCCGACCCTCGAAAAATTCCATGGCAAGGAAATCCCCGCCTCGGTGCGGGGCACGCAGCGTGTCACCGGCATGACGGCCGGCCAGAGCGCCTTCACCGTGGCCAAACCTCTCGTGGGAGGTAAGTCTTGTGGCGAGAGTGGCCGCTGGATCAGCGACCTGTTGCCCCACATGCAGACCATCGCCGACAAGCTCTGCTTCGTCAAATCGATGCACACCGAGGCGATCAACCACGACCCGGCGATCACCATGTTCAACACGGGCAACCAGCAGCCCGGTTACCCCAGCATGGGGGCGTGGGCCAGTTATGGGCTGGGGAGCATGAATCACAACCTCCCCACGTTCATCACCATGGTGTCGCAAGGTTCGGGCAAGAACCCTGGCCAGCCGATCTTCTCGCGGCTGTGGGGGAGCGGCTTCCTCCCCTCGTCGCATCAAGGGGTGGGGTTGCGGCCGGGGGGGAGCCCCGTCCTCTATCTGCAGAATCCCGAGGGAGTGACGGCCGACGCGCGGCGCGACGTGCTCGATCACTTGGGGGAACTCAACCGGCTGCACGCGGCCCGGTCGGGAGACCCCGAGACGATCACGCGGCTCAATGCCTACGAGATGGCGTTTCGCATGCAGACGTCGGTCCCCGACCTGACGAACATGGCCAGCGAGTCCCCCGCCGTGATCGACTCGTACGGCCCCCAAGTCCACACGCCGGGGAGTTACGCGGCCAACTGCCTGCTCGCGCGGCGGATGATCGAGCGCGGAGTGCGGTTCGTCCAGCTTTTCCATCGCGGCTGGGACCAGCACATCGCCCTCGCCCAGCAATTACCGCGACAGTGCCAGGATGTCGATCAGCCGACGACCGCCCTTGTCCACGACCTCGACCAGCGCGGCCTGCTCGACGACACGCTCGTGCTGTTCGTCACCGAGTTCGGCCGGACCACTTACACCCAGGGCCACCTCGGCAGCCCCTCGGCCGGTCGCGACCATCACGGCCGTTGCTTTACCATCTGGATGGCGGGTGGCGGAGTCAAACCGGGGATCGAGTACGGCACCACCGACGACTTCTGCTACAACATCGTCGACAAGCCGGTCCACGTCCGCGACCTGCACGCCACGGTCTTGCGGATCCTCGGCTTCGACCACGAGCGATTCAAATACCGCTTCCGCGGACTCGACGTGGGGCTGACGGGGGTGGAGGAAGCTCACGTGGTGAGTGAGTTGTTGGTGTGAGTTGGAAGTTGGAAGTTGGAAGTTGGAAGTTGGAAGAGGTTTCGGGGTGGAATCTATTGGAATGGAGAGGTAATAGGAGGGGACGGCCAACGAGTGGACTTTTCACGCCGTCCGCTTAATCAGGAGTCCTCTATTCGCAAACAACTCTGCGTAAGACAATCGGTACAGAATACGCTCCCGCCCAACGAGCCCCTTCCAACTTCCAACTTCCAACTTCCAACTTCCAACTTCCAACTTCCAACTTCCAACTCACCCAACCGCCGGTGCCGACTGCGACGCCGCCGGCTCGAGAATCTCGTACTTGGCGGGATTGGCGAACGTGAGCCAGAGATTGCCGAGGCTTTGACCGGTGCTCACGTGGGCCACGAGGGTCGCCAGCGGTTCGGGGGCGACCATCAGGGCGGTTTCCTTCCCCCGGTATTTCCTCCGAAGCTTGTCGAGCATTTCGACGACGCGCTCCTCGGCGTGGGCGATCGTTTCGCCGTCGGGTGGGCGGACCGTCTCGGGAAACTCCTGCCACTGCCGAAAGACCTTCGGCTGCTTCGCCTTGACTTCCTCGACGGAAGAACCTTGCCACAGCCCGAGATCGATGTTGGCGAGTCGGTCGATCACGCGCGGCTTGAGTTGGAGGGCCTGGCCCAGGATTTCGGCCGTTTGCTGCGAGGCCATGCTCGGCGACGTGAGCAGCAGTTTCGGTGCGAGCGCGCGGAGCGATTCGATTTGATCGACCACCTGATGGCGCCCCTCTTCGCTTAACGGAATATCGAGCGTTCCTTGGATACGGTGCTGCTGATCGTACTCGGTCGCACCGGGACGAACCAAAACTAGACGCAACATCGAAGGCCTCCCCCGCAGGAAAAACTGATCGCCACTCATCGCGTGGCGACCAGATGGTTTAAGGTTTCGATCCGCTCGCGATAATCGTCGCCGCTGGAGATGGCCGAACCGACCACCAACAGATCGGCCCCCGCGGTGGCGCAGGCGGCAATCGTGTCGGCATTGACTCCCCCGTCGACTTCCAACAAGGCATCGACATCGGGCCGATCGCGCAGCGCCGCAAGCTTTTCGAGCGCCACCCGATCGAACGACTGCCCCCCGAAACCGGGCATCACGCTCATCACCAGGATCAAATCGCAATCGCTCGCCACCTGGTCAATACGCACGAGCGGGGTCGGTGGGTTGATCGCGATGCCGGCAAGTGCGCCTAATTCGCGAATTTGAGCCACCAGGTCGGCCAGTTCCCGCTGATCGCGACAGACTTCCTCGTGGACGGTGATCACGTCGGCCCCGGCCTCGCGAAATTGACGCAGGTAGCGGCCCGGTTGTTCCATCATCAGATGGACGTCGAGCGGCAGCGTGGTCGACCGGCGTGCCGCTTCGACAATCGTCATCCCGAACGTGAAATTCGGCACAAAGTGCCCATCCATCACGTCGAGGTGCAGGAGCCGCGCGCCAGCTTGCTCTAGAGCCGCAATCTCCTCGCCGAGCCGCATGTAGTCGCATAGCAGCACCGAGGGCGCAATCGCCGGCCGAGCCGCGTCGAGGCGCGCACGCATCGCACTACGCTGGGATTCCGCAGTCACCACGGGTGCCATCCAAATAAGGGGGGGTGTCGTCGCTAAGGTTCGATTGCTGACGGCCGAAGGGGGGAAGCGCCGGATAAATGCCCTGCCAAGGTATTGGCTCAGGGGCGCTGGGAGGGGGGGACCGTGTTTCGTGCAGTCGTTGGGGGGAGGGAGCGAAACTTTGCTTGGCTGGGCAAACCGACGATTCTAATCGGCAGGACCTGGGGAGTGCCACCGCCCAAAACTTACCCGCTGGAATACGATGTCCCGCAATTTCACCCATGCCAACGCCGCTAAAGGGCAAACTCCCAATGACTTGCGAGGGAGTGCTGGCAAGCGAGGAAATCTTGGTAATCTCGGGGCTCCGCAGGCGGCGATGCGCGCAAAATCGGTGCTTGGATCCGAATTTTCGGTACTGTCCCCGCAGACCCCCATGCAGGGGGCCGAAGGCTTGCGAATTAGCGGGCATGGTGGATTTTTGCTAGAAAATGCCCTGTTTGCGGACGCTGCCATGTTTAGTAGTCGCAGGACACCTGAAAACTCGTAAAATCCGCAGTTTACATTTAAGCCTATATAAGATTATATAATTAACTCGAGGACCGGGAGAACACCCGCCGAAGGTTTTTGGGAGTGTCCGATGGAATATCAAATGGCCACATCCACGGAGATCACACGTGGCGACGCCAAGCCACCGGAGTCGGTAGCGGAGTACATGAAGAAGACTCTGCAAGAGTCATTTTCTCATTTAC
>CAZYQQ010000200.1:0-3914 GCA_964650265.1 uncultured Planctomycetaceae bacterium | reverse complement strand
CCCTGAAGTTCCTTTGTTGCACAATTCTATCGTCTGGACGAGGACACCACTCGACAGGGTTTCAAATCGCATCCTATCCCCCCACCCCAGTCCATCCCCCCTCATCTCCCTTCAGAAACCGCAATTAACTAAACAACCCCTCAATCACCCGCCCACCATTCGCGATCTTCATCGGCCGCCCGTTATTGCTGGTGAAGGTCGTCTGAAGTGAGATGCCCATCGCGTGGCAGACGGTCGCCATCAGGTCTTCCGACGAGTAGGGCTCCGATTCGACCATGGTGCCGTCGGCGTTTGTCTCGCCGATCGCCAGGCCCCCTTGGATCGGGCCGCCGCCGACCACGGCACTCCACGCCCGGGCGTAGTGGTCGCGGCCGGTGTTGCCGTTGATGCGTGGGGTGCGGCCGAATTCGCCCATCCAGATGACGACCGTGTTCGAGAGGAGGCCGCGCTGGTAGAGGTCTTCCATCAGGCCTCCCATTGCCTTGTCCATCTCGGGGAGTTTGGTGTCGAGTGCCGTGAAGCAGTTCTGGTGGAGGTCCCAGCCCCCCAGGTTGACCTCGATGAAGGGGACCCCCGCCTCGACCAGCCGCCGGGCGAGCATGCACCCGCGACCGAAGCCGGTGTCGCCGTAGAGGTCCTTCATTTCCTTTGGTTCGCTGTCGACACGGAAGGCCTTCATCTGGTCGCTTGTGATGAGCGACCGCGTTTTGGCCATCACCTTGGCATGGTCGGTCGCTGCCAGGCCGCGACGCTCCTGGATGAAGCGTCCCTCGACCGCCTCGAGTAGCGCGAATCGCTGGGCGAGCCGTTGGGCTTCGAGTTTCATGTCGAGATCGCGAATCCGGCCATTCGAATCGACTTGGAACGGCGCGTAGGCCATCCCCAAGAAGCCCGGCCCTTCGCTTCCGCCACCAACCGACACGAACGGAGGGATCTCGAGCCCGGGGTTGTCATCCTCCAGTTCGTGGGCGATCACCGCTCCGTAGCTGGGGTGAATGATGTTGGGATTGGGGACATACCCCGTGTGCATGTAGTAACGACCCCGGTCGTGATCGGCCTCGCGGGTGCTCATCGAGCGGACGATCGATAGCTTGTCCATGTGCTTGGCGATCGTCGGCAGCTTGTCGCTGATTTGGACGTCGCCAACCGTCGCCATCGGCCGCGAAGGCCCGCCGGTCGGGGCGCCGGCCTTGATGTCCCAGATGTCGATGGTCGGCGGGCCACCTCCCATCCAGAGGAGAATCGCCGACTTTTGATTCTTGCGGAGCGTCTCGGCATTGGCCCGCACCGATTGAGTGAGAGCCAGCGCCGGCAAGGTGAGAGCGCTGGCGCCGGCCAGGTGCGTCATGAAGTGCCGCCGGGACATGCCGTGAGGGGTCGACCAGAGTGCCATAACGTTTCTCCGCAAGTGGAAGGGAAAACGCGACTGCGTGAAGTCGTGCGATCGGTTTAGTGGTTTAAAATGAATTCATTACTGTTGAGCAGCGCCCACCAGATATCCTTGAGCGCCTCGGGGACATTCCCCTGGCGAGCCGCCAACAGTTGGTTGGAAATCTGCACCTCGCGCGTCGAGGGCTCGCGCCCGAGCGCGGCCAGATAGAGGTGGTTGATCCGCGCCGCGTTGTTCAGTTCCTTGCTGGTCGCCACCTTGTGGAGGAAACTCCCTGGCTCGCAGTTGGTCGCCTTCTTCACCAGCTCGCCATTCATCATCATCAGCGCCTGGGGAATCGAGCCGTTGAACGTGGTCGCCTCGGCGTTGTCGTCGGTGCCAAAGGCCGAGTTGAACTGTGCCAGCCACTGCGCCTTGGTCCGCTCGCGCTCGTCGAACGAGAGCGCCTCGTCCGCCGCGGTTGCCACCAACAGCGACTCGTAAAGTTGCTCCGCCTCCATCTGCCGCAGATAGAAGTGGCTGAACAGCGGCCGCGCCCCGAGGTTGGGGTCGTCGCTCTGATTGCCCCGAGTCATCCGGCTCGAGAGCGAGTAGGCCTCGCTGAGCACGATCCACCGCATCAATTCCTTGACGTTGAAGTACGACTCGCGGAACTGACCCGCCAGATAGGTAAGCAACTCGGGATGGGTTGGCGGGTTGTGCGGGCCCATGTCGATGATCGGCTTGGTGAAGCCGTAGCCCATGAACTCGCTCCACATGCGATTCGCGATCGCCTGGGGAAACTCCTGCGACGCCAGCATCAAGTCGGCCAGTTCCCGACGGCGGTTGATGTCCTCCAGGTAGCCGCTGTCGCCGAAGTCCTCCCCCTTGTCGGCATATTTGGTCGCCAGGGCCGTCCCGTCGACGAACACGGGATAGGCCACCTTGAGTTTGCCATTCCGCAGTTCGTAGTAGAGGTCCGCCTTAGTGGGGTTTCTCCCCTCGCCGGCGAAGTCGCGATCGACCACCACGGCGTAGCGACGCTGCATCTGGTCGTCGCTTTGACGGCGATCGACCCGGGTCTGTCGGAAGAACGCGTTGAACTCCCAGAATTGATTCTGCTTGTACTCGTTGAAGGGATGGTTGTGACACTGCGTGCATTGGACGGCCATCCCCAGAAAGATCTCCGCCGTCTTGGCCGAGGCCTGAATCCCATCCTCCTCCATCTTGTCGGCCAGGAAGTTCGCCGCCCCGTTGAAGTTCGCATCCCCCGGGCGGCAGCTCCCCTCGGCGGTCACCAATTCGACCATCAACTGGTCCATCGGCTTGTTCTTCTGGAACGCACGCCGCAGATACTGCTGCATGCCGCGCCGGTCGGCCAGCGAATTGTTGTCGACACCTCCCGTGCGGCCAATCAGCAAGTTGGTCCACTTGGTGGTCCAATGCCGCGCGTACTCCTCGAGATACTCGTCTCCCAACAATCGGTCGACCAGTTGTTTACGCTTATCCGGAGCGCGATTGGTGACGTAGGCCTTCAGTTCGTCGACAGTCGGGATTCGTCCGATGAGATCGAGATAAACCCGGCGACACCACTCGGCATCGGTCGCCGCGGGCGAAGGCGATACGCCATGGGCCTGCCATGCCTCGCGAATCTGGCGATTGATCTCCCCCGTGGGGACGATGCCAAAGTCGTCGGCCCCTTTCGCGTCGTTCCGCGCCGAACTCGCGGGGACATCGGTCGAGGCATCGTCGGCGGCTTGGAGACCGGCTCCTCCCCAGCCTGCCGCAACGAAGGCAACGAGCAGCCCCGCCACGAGGCCACCGCGGCTCGCTGTCATCCCGTTATCATGTGGCCGTCGATCCATAACTCGCCTACCTCTGCTAGCACAAGGAGTGTCCGAAAACACGTGCCGCCCCTTACCCTCTCGCCTGGCCCCTCCCTTGGCGCGGTACCGCGACATTTATCTTAACCCACCCAGGTCACAATCGCCTAGCAATATTTTACCCCAACTCGTGCGATCCAGTGGGATACGCCCGTGCGACGCCATGAGTTTCGCTCCCTGGGCCCGCGGCTATTCACCTCCCTCGGTTCTCTCGGTGCAAAGCCCAAACCATCACCAGCAAACCAGGCCAAACCAAGAAACCCCACCCACGCAGGTGCAAGCCGCAGGTAAGGCGACCGCAAAAAAAAAAATGCCAAAAAAACTCGCGAGAGCGAGATCATTTTGAGACAGGGACCGTCGCGAGGCCTCCTGAGGGGGCATGTGCTGCATCGTAATTCAACACATGTTCAATTTTGAAACACCAGAAACGCAACAGGCGGGCTAGAGCGGATTGTTCCGATCGCTCTAGCCCGCCCAAGAATTGGAACTGTCAGTTTGGTCGCGATTGCCCGTTGGGGGGGAGGGAGCAAGTCGCTGAGTGTTAAGAAAACCTCGAGTTCCAGTCCAAAACGCGTTGCGGTTGCCTCTTCGTCTACCGACCCCGTGTTCTTCTCTGTTCCGACCCCGGCGAGTATCTCGCGTCGGTCGCGGGTGTCAAAGAC
>CAZYQQ010000199.1:0-3917 GCA_964650265.1 uncultured Planctomycetaceae bacterium | reverse complement strand
CACCCGGGCGAAGGGCTCGCCGCGCTGGTCGTAGGGGATGGCGTTGGAATCGAAGTCCGGGGCGCCCGCGTCGATCAGCGGGCTGCCGGGAAGGGGGCGATGGGTGGGGGTGGGGCCGCCGTTGTATTGGAGGGGGCCGAGCATGGGGTCGATGGGGCCGCCCAGGGGGCCGCCGATGGTGTTGCCGTTTGCGTCGGGAGTGAGGCCGGTTTCGGGGTATCTACTTTCAGTAACATCACCTTTGTCGCCAATGAAGCTGAACGCAAGGCTTCCGAATCTAACGTTCGGCCAATCGCCAGACAATCCGTCGTGATTCAGGTTGTTTGCCAAGACCGTGTGCGACACCTCCGGAAGGTCAGCGCCATAGATGCCTGCCCATTCAGCGGCCCGATTGTCGACGACTGTACTATTGAACAATGTCGCACCGGTGGACATATACAGTCCACCTCCTCTGCCCGTTGTTGCGGCATTGCCGGAAACCGTTGAACTAGCGATCGAAACACCTGCCGTCGAAATTAACGCGCCTCCACCGTTCTCGGCCTGATTCCGACTGATCAGCGAGTTCTCAATCCGATGCGTCTGAGTGTACTGTTGACTTGCAGGCGGAAAGGCAAGATAAATCCCCCCTCCGTTACCGTGCGCTTCGTTCCCCTCGACAATCGTGCCTTCTAGAAGCGAATTCAATACTTCGATATAGGCGCCTCCTCCCCTACGGCCACTGTTATTGCGGATGGTCGAACCGGTGATTTGTGCGTCACGAATTGTAATGGCGGCGATCCCACCACCGTCGCGTTGCCCCTGCGAACCTTCCTGCCACGACGTACGGTTTCCCTCGATGATGCTGTCGGTCACAACAAGGCTTCGCGTGTATTCAACTCCGCCAAAGTCCTGTATCAAAACCCCCCCACCATAGATATTCCCGTGCGAGGCGGGGCCAACGGGGCCGTTATCGCGGATAACGCTCCGTTCGATAGTCAGATTGGTCCTTTGCGCGGCAATCGCGCCTCCCCCCCTGAGCCCTTGGACGCCATATGTGGCGAACGCGACATTGTCGCTGAAGTGCGAATCGCGGACGTACATATTCACCCTATTCGTGAAAATTGCCCCACCGCTGCCTAAAGTCGAATTACCATAAAACTCGGAATCAACAATTGACACGATGTGGCCTTCGCTCGCCGCGAATCCCTCCACGGCGATTGCACCACCGTTGTCTCCGGAGTGATTGTTGCGGAACTTGGAGTTCGCTACAAGTAAAGAGCCCCTGTACACATACACGGCAGGACCTGCCCTCGGAAAATCGGGAGGAGCGGCGCTACGCGGCCTGGTGATGCTCGAGTGTTCGATTGTGAGAGAGCTAGAAAACGACTCAATGCCAACTCCCGTTCCTTGCGCGTTTAGCTTGAGGTCCACATTGGATAATGTGAGGTGCTCCCTCGATAGCAAAGTGTGCAATGCAGTACCTGGGACTATTGGGGGATTACCTGGCGGTTGGTACGAGAAGTTGCCACCGACCAATTCAAGGTCGCTGATACGAACAATAGAGTGATGACCTGCATTGCCATCATCGATGTTCATCAGGCTATAGGCGTTGCCGAATGGATCGGGTGATACTTGAGCTACATCAATGCCTTTGATCGTCAATAACTCGCGTCCCGGCCCACGAATCTCAATCGATCCCATGATCGAGAGATGTTCGGCGAGTTCTATCACCTCGCCATGCAACTCGGGCGCGAATTCGATGACTTGCTCTCCAGCGCTAACGCTGGCGATCGCAAGTGCTTCTCGCAACGAGAAGTCGCCAGCCGAGAAATCGCCGTCCCATTCATCAAGCAGCGTATCGACTACCAGCACCGGGCCAGTTGGGTAAACCTGGAACTCGATGCTTCCCATGTCGACTCGGGCAACCCCATCGTCGTCGCCGTCATAGCCGCGCAGGAAGGGCTCGCCGCGCTGATCGAACTCGGGAACTCCCGCTTCGCCCGGAATCGCTGCCGGGTCGGCCGCATCGATGGCGGGGCTGTCCGCCAACAAAGGTTGTACCTTCAATCGTCCGCCATAGTAGTCGAGAGGCGCCAGTCGTGGATTAATCTGGGGGGAACCACCAACCAGATTGCCCTGCATGTCGGGAGATCCAATGGGTGCTTCCGCGAGGGGATTTCCCTTGTTTGATCCGATGAGTGAGTAGGTGGCTTCTAATGTCGCGCCGTGAAGAACCGCTAAAGCAGGTGCAGCTATATTGGAGAGGGGAGTCGCGGCAATGATACTGCCTTGGAGTATGAGATGGCCTTGCTCAAGATTAATACCGTCTCCAACTCCACTGCGCGAGACATCGGCGTCCGCGCGATTATTCGCAATCGTGGTGTGGCTTATATTTACGGTACCGAGGTACACGGAAATGTGAATCCCGCCACCGCTTCCGTCGGCCTTGTTACCCGATATTGTGCTATTAGTAACACGCATTTGGGGCGAAGAAGAAGTTCCAACCAGTGCGAGTCCCCCGCCGATATTCGCCGTGTTGTCGACAATCGAATTGGTATCCAGCACCAGGGCGCCCTGCCCGGCAGCGTTGGCATAAATGGCGCCTCCGTCGCCCCCGGCCGTGTTTCCCTCGAATGAACTGCCGTAAACGAAATGCGAATTCGTCGATCCACCGCGAATGTGCAGCGCACCCCCATTTTCCGCGGCTGTGTTGTTGAAAAAAATGGAATCGTGCAATTGAAAGTTGCTAACGGAAGCCGCGTGGACCGCGCCTCCTCCCTGTTCGGCCGTTTCGCCGGCGGCGACACTATTTCCCGTGAACTCCGACCCTCGGACATCCGCCGTGCCACCCCTGAAGTAAGCCGCGCCACCGTAGGTCATGCCTGCATTCGCGTAGAAAATGCTATCGCGGATGCTTACCGATGCCGACTCTGTTCGAAGGGCGCCACCGCCGCTCACGGAGGAGTTCCGTTCAAATCGCGATTGTTGTACGGTGAGTGTCCCACCCGTCTGATAGAGTGCGCCTCCCCACGATGGTGCATAGTTATCGGAAAGTGTGACGTCAGTGAGTTCTAAGTCCGCGGCCGAGTAAATTGCACCGCCACCTATGAACCCTTCGCCTCCGGTCAATGTCATTCCGCTAAGTTCAACAACCGGACGCGTCTCGCCACTGAGCGAAGAGAGGCGAAATATCCGAGCGCCACTTCCATCCCGTTGTTCTGGCGTCGCATCGAGCGCCGACGCATCAATCGTCAGCAACTCCGCCCCCGGCCCTACAATCGATAGCGCTCGGGTTATCGCCAGCGCCGATCCCCCCAGCGCCGCATCCCCCACCTCCAGCAGAGCCAACGTCCGCGGCCCCTCCGCAAACAGCTCCGCCGCAAACTCAATCACATCCGCCTCCACCGTCCCGTTCGCCAACGCAATCGCCTCGCGCAGCGTCGTCTTCCCATCGTCGAGCGTGTTGTCCTCCAGCGAGTCGACCACGTAGGTCGCCAGCACGCGGCGTTCTTCGAGCGGCTCGATTCGGAGCCGGCGCTTTTGAGGGTGGAATGCGGGGGAACGTCTCGGCTTCTTGCGGCGGGGCATGCGGGGCCTCGGCAAATTTGATGGGGCGGTTCTGGGGAGCATCCACCTCGGCGATCGCCGGCCCCCAACGGCCGACCGCGAATGAGCCTTTCAGTATAACCGCAATTCGCGGATTTGCGCACTACGGTAGGCAAAAAAAGTCACGCAGGAGAGGTTGAGCGGGGGGAAATCAACAGCAGCACTGCTCCACATCCCAACAGCAAGAGCCAGGTCGCGGACTTCCCCTTTTACCCAAAACTGCAAATAGCCTCAGGATGTGGCCCTGAGGACGCAACCAGACAATCAGCCTCCACAGCCCCCCCTCGCATCCCCTCATCTCCTAGACAATCCCAACCCGACACGTCAGTGAG
>CAZYQQ010000198.1:0-4087 GCA_964650265.1 uncultured Planctomycetaceae bacterium | reverse complement strand
TTATCTCTTCTCCTCTTTTCTTTTCCTCTGTGCCGCTCCGTGATCTCTGTGGTTAATCAAATCCATAATCCACGCGAACCAGCACCAACCCCTGTGGCGGCGCATTCGGCCCTGCCGCGCGGCGATCGCAGGCGGCGAGCACCTCGTTCATCCAACTCACGGGGCGGGCGCCGCGACCGATCTCGACCAACGTCCCCACAATCCCCCGAACCATGTTGTAGAGAAACCCATCTCCCTCGACTTCGATATCGATCCGCCACGGCGCGTCGGAGTGCGCGATCAGATCGACGCGGCTCAAGGTTCGCACGGTGGTACTCCGCTCGGAGCCGGCCGTTTCGAAGCTGGCGAAATCATGCCGCCCGACAAGCATTTGCGCCGCCGCTTGCATTGCCGCTACGTCGAGCGGCTGGGGGAAGTGCCACGTGGTGCGGCGTTCGAACACCGGCCGCACCCGATGGCAATAGATCTGATACCGATAGAGCTTCCGCAGCGCATCGTGCGTTGCATGAAAACCCGCGGGCGCATCGGCCACGTCGATAATCACAATATCGGCCGGCAGCCGCGCGTTCAGCCCGCGCAGCAGCCGCTCGGGTGGCAACTGGCTCGCCGTATCGACCCCCACGACCTGCCCCAGGGCATGGACCCCCGCGTCGGTCCGCCCGCTGGCGGTGAGCCTCGGGGTTTCCCCCGTGATGTCGCCCCACGCCTGCTGGAGCGCCCCTTGGATGGTCGGCTGGTTGGGCTGAATCTGGTACCCGGCGTAATCGGTGCCGTCGTAGGCGACGGTGAGTTTGAGCCAGCGCCGCGGGGGTTCGTTCACAATTCAAGCCTGCCGCAAATGAGCAATTCAGAATTCCCAGGTACGCTTCGTGGAAAGATGTTCCACCACGAATAGGACAGTCTCGTCACTCTCGACAAGCGCCAATTTAAATGGCACCATTTCGCATTCAACCCCTTGCTCACCGGGAGCAGCCGACTCGACGAGACTCAATTTTCCCTCTCGATGGCGATAGAAATCGAGCCTCCATCGTTCGCGATCGACAATGAGCAGTTCGCGGACTCCAAGTACTTCATAGAATGGAAGCTTCTGATAGGTCGCATCATGTGGAGTTGTGATTTCCACAACAAAATCAGGAGGGCCGGTCCAAAACATGTCGTGACAAACCGCGGAAGTATCGGAACGGAAAACCACGATATCGGGGACGCGAAAGTCATACTGACAATCAGCCGGATCGGCGACCAGGTGGGCACACATGCGCACTTCTCCCAAACCCGGCAACATAAGCATGTCAACCAGGAAATGACAGAAGCATCCCACGATCCGCTGATGCTCGTCGGTGCGCGTCGGAGCTATTACGTAAATTCCGTTCCAGACCTCATCGAAGCGGTCGGCACCGCTGATACTTCGATCGGCGATCAGTTGCTGTGCCGTCTCCGGGTCGCGAATGAGCAACTCCACGTTTACCATCTCCTGCTAAAGCGAGGCTGTGCATACGACTCAGGCAATCCCCGCCGCCGACCGCACCAACAACTCCGCGATCTGCACCGCGTTGGTCGCCGCCCCCTTGCGGAGATTGTCGCTCACGCACCAGAACGCCAAGCCGTTCTCGCACGACAGGTCCTCGCGGATGCGGCCGATGTAGGTCGCGTCGTCGCCGTTACAGGTGTGGGGCATCGGGTAGGCCCCCGCTTCCAGGTCGTCGACCACCTTGAGTCCCGGCGTCGCCGCGAACAGCTTGCGGGCCTCCTCGGCGGTGATCTTCCGCTCGGTCTCCACCAGAATGCTCTCGCTGTGGCAGTTGCTCACCGGGACGCGAACGCAGGTGGGACAGACCTGAATCGACTCGTCCCCCAGAATCTTTCGCGTCTCGTACACCATCTTCATCTCTTCCGAAGTGTAGCCCTCGTGCTTCGGCCCGCCGATCTGCGGGATCAGATTGAACGCCACCGAGTGCTTGAACGCGGTATAGGCGTAGTCGCTCCCGTCCAAGAAGGCCTTGGTCCCCTCGACCAGTTCGCGCTGCCCCTCGACCCCGGCGCCGCTGGTCGCCTGATAGGTGCTGACAATCACCCGCCGCACCCGGCCCGCGTCGTGCAGCGGCTTGAGGGCCTGCACCATTTGCGTCGTCGAACAGTTGGGGCTGGCGATCACCCCACGATGGGCGAGCGCCGCCTCGGGATTCACCTCGGGAATCACCAGCGGCACCGTCGGGTCCATCCGCCAATAACCACTCTCATCGACCACCACGCAGTTCCGCTCGATCGCCCACGGGACGAACTCCTTCGCCACCGGGTCGGGTGTGCTGCCGATCGCGAGGTCGAGATCGTCGAACGCCTCGGGCTTCAGCTCCTTCACCGTATGCGACTCGCCGCGAAAGTCGATCGTCGAACCCGCCGACCGGGCGGAAGCCAAAAAGGTGATCCGCTGGTAAGGAAACTCCCGCTCGGCAAGCAACTGGCGAATAATCCGCCCCACCGCGCCGGTCGCCCCGACAATGGCAATCGAATCGAACACCGCTCAATCCTCCACGAAATGCAAAAACAGCACCCACGGGTGCCGGAGTATGGCAAACTGTTCAGTATAGAGAAGCAGGGCGATCCCGGCAATCGCAGGCAAAAATCCCCCCACGTGAGACAACAATGCCACCACCGAGGTTCGCGTAGGGAGACGCGTTGGGGAACGGAGAGGTGGGGATCGTCGGGGATGAGGGGGGAAGGCCTGCCGGCGTCACTCGTCGCCCGCTTCGTCGTCGCTCCGACCGGCGATCCACCAGACCGTGAAAATCGCCACGCCGAAATAAAGCATGTCGCGCCATCCAAACGAGGCCCAGAAGAACGCGTTGTTCATTCCCTTAAAGACTCCGTGTAGCATCGCGAACGCTTCCTTGACATTCTCAATGTGCTCTTTCCGCAAGGCATCCCGCTCCGTTTCGCTCTTCGCCTCCCACTCTTGCCGCACCTCGCTCCACAACTCGTGGGGAAAGTCTTCCGGCTCCTCGGCGTCTTCGAGTGCCATCCCCTCGGGCCAGATGAGTTCTTCGCCCTCCTTCATCCGTTGCTCGGCAAGTCGATGGGCTCGCGCTGTGATCACAGCCTTATCGATGTCTTCATCGAGGTCCGTCATGGCTTCCTGGTTAATGCGATGAACTCGTAGCATCGCCAATTCGCTCGATCCGTATTTGCCGGCCAGAATCGCGACGATCGTGATGACCACAGCCGCGACACCAGGGAGCTTCCCGCTTCGCCCCGTGGCCGCAATCGCGAAACCGACCAGAGCCCCAATCCCCCACGCGACAATGCCCGAGTTGACGCCAGCAAAAAACGCGATCGCCGCCCACGCGGCCGCCCCTGCGATTCCTGCGACGATTCCCGCGATGATTTGAGTGACTTTCATCGGTCGAAGACTCCACAGTGAGCAAGATCGCAAGGACACTCCACATGTACCGCTTCGCAACCGTCACTCAGCATAAACCGAGCGGTGGCACACGGAAAGTCATCCCTCAATCGTCTCCCTGCTAGAATCCCACGCCCCCTCGCTTCGCGCCAAAATGGCTTATCTTGCAACAGGCGGCACAAGGCCATTATCCGTGATGCTTCATTGGAGGAAGAGGCAATAGACGGCGAGAGTTGTCCTCATTTCGTAGCAGCAATCACCCCCGGAAGATAAGATGGAGCTACTGGCCGCCCGAATTGAAAGCCTCACATGCCGCGTCACTTCTACAAACCGATTGATTGCCGCCTCATCAACGCTGGGCTGATAGGGCTCCTGCTTGCAGTCATCACTGCCGGCACCGCCTCGGCCAAATTGCGCAGCTTTGCCCCTTCTTGGGTTGAGGAATTCCCGCAACAGGATTGCCGCGTCGTCTACATTGCCAGCGTGCCGCTCGCTGAGGAACTTGCCGATAGTCGCGTCGATGCGGAGCGATGCCGCGCGATCCGGGCCACTTACCCTCAGTCGGGAGTCTACACGCGATCCGAGCCTCCGAAACTCCTCTGGCAACTCGACATTTCGGAGATGGATGGGCCGGTCTATCTCAGAACTTGTCCCGATAGGCCTTCAGGCTTTTGCAAGCCGCTTTGACATGAG
>CAZYQQ010000197.1:0-4121 GCA_964650265.1 uncultured Planctomycetaceae bacterium | reverse complement strand
CGGCCGCTTCTCAGGACACTGTGGCGGAACAAAAAATTCACAGGCTCTGACCTCTCCCACCTGGCACCACTTTCCGAATTCCGAGGGGGGGGTCGTGCCACGAGTGTGACATGCGTCGGGCTCAGACTCTACGAATCAGGGGATGTTTTGTCGGACGAGTGTGCCACGTGGCACCGTTTGGTAAGTTTTTGTCTCGTAAGCGTGCCGTCGGTGGGAGGAGGCCAGAGGTCAGGGATTCTGGTCTCCGACCTCCTAGTAATCGATGGGACACGGATCGCCATTGATCTCGCCGGATCACCACGGATCAGAAGAGGGGGTTGAATTGTCAAAGAACCGAAGCGCGCGAAGCCCACGCCGCGGCCGGAGCGGATGGCGACTTCGTGCGAGTTCGAGTCTATGCCGGGTGGTGCCCGATTTCGACAACGAAGTGGGGAGAAAGTGGGAAATCGCGCCTTGCAAGGGTTATTCTGTGATTTCTGAGCGGCCGCGAAGAGATCAATTAGAGAACTATGAGGGGCGTGAAGTTTGAGTGGCTGGTTTCGCGACGTCCGTCGAACGGATGGCCATTCTGGAAATCCGCGCTGCGCGCGGCTGGACACTGGCGGATGTTGCCAGGCAGTTTCTGGTGACTCAGGTCACCGTTGCCTCATGGCAGCGGAGGCTCGATAGCCCCGATGGTCTGCTGGCCCTCCAAGAGCCCGTGAACAAGTTTCCCGATTTCGTGCGCTACACGGTGCAGCGGCTGAAGGTCCTCTGTCCAACGTTGGGGAAGGTCAAGATTGCCGAGATCCTCTGCCGGGCTGGGTTGCACCTGGGAACCACGACCGTCGGACGCATCCTCAAGGAGCAACCCCAGCCGGAACCCACGCCGGTTCGCGCCACGACACCCGGTCGAACCGTGACGGCTAAGCATCCCAATCATGTTTGGCATGTCGATCTGACCGTGGTGCCGATAACTCACGGCGGCTTCTGGACGCCGTGGCTGCCGTTCGCGCTGCCGCAATGCTGGCCCTTCTGTTGGTGGGTGGGGGTTGTCCTCGATCACCATTCGCGTCGCGCCATGGGAGTCGCTCTCTTTCGGCAACAACCGACTTCCCAAATGGTCCGTGCGTTTCTGGCACGGACGATAACGAGCGCTGGCAACACGCCCCAACACCTGATCTGCGATCGCGGGACGCAATTCGACTGCGCCGGGTTCCGGGACTGGTGCCAACGGCGCGGAATTAAACTTCGCTACGGTGCTGTAGGAAAACAAGGAAGCATCACGGTCGTGGAGCGGTTTATCAAGACGCTGAAGTTCGAGGGGATGCGGACACTGCTCCTGCCGCTCGTGCATCGTCCAGCACGTCACGAGCTGTCGTTGTTCCTGGAGTGGTACAACACGCATCGCCCGCACACGACGCTCGGCGGCCGAACTCCCGATGAAGTCTACTTCAACCGATCTGCCCGCGCCCGTCGGCCACGGATCGAACCTCGCCCCCAATGGCCGCGTCCAGCGCCGTGTGCGCGGCCGCAGGTGCTCGTGGCCGGACAGCCCGGCGCGCGGTTTGACCTGCGCGTCGATTATCTTGCGGGCCGCAAGCATCTGCCGGTGGTTACGCTTCGCCGCGCGGCGTGAATCTGGTGAAACCGTATTCCGCACGGGACACGCTCAACGTCTGCGCAGTGGGTGGAGTCTTGGCTGTTGTGACGTCTCCCTAACTGTTCGCAACGACGTTGAGCAGAAATTCGTCGCGTCCGTTGCGGCGAATCCCCGCTTGACTTAATGGTCGCATGTTCACTTTAATGGTCGTTAAAAGATCGGTGGACCAACACACTAACCAGCAGCGTTCCGCTCGAACTGGGAACCGTCGTCGGCCACGTCGGCGGACCCGCGTCGTTGTTCGTGCCGTAGTTGGCGGCGGCGATGCTCTGAATCGCCTGGCTGCGGCGTCGCGAATTGAGGCCACTCGTCGTAACATCAGACCACGAAACAGCTTGCGACAATCTGGATACGGCGTGAATGTTGAGTGTCTTCCTTTATCCTCCTTATCCCTTCACGCGATTCGGATGGCTGCCGCTCGTGCCCTGAGGCCATCACTTGAGCTCTTCTTGTGTCCATTCGATCATATAGCCCTTCCGAAAAATCTCCCACCACTTATTGCACCAACCGTCGACTTCTCGGATTCGCTTTGTGTCAACAACGCTTCCAATATTCGATTGAAAAACAAATCCACCTTCCATCGCATCTTTAATTCCACTTTGCAATGCCTCTATACTACCAGCAATGTAGTAGTAGGTTGTTATTTGATCCGATACCTCATCGCGACCCAGAGTAAACGCTTGAGCTTCATAGTCTGGCCAAGCCCTCAAACACGCTGCGCGATATGTTTCGGCTCCTCTCACAGTTAAATCTACCTGTCCCGCGACAGGAAATCCATCAATAGGACCGATGTCGACGCGAAGTGGATAGTGTGCGATGAATTGTCGCGCCACTCGTTCAGTCTGCGTGGATGCTATCTGAATGAAGGAGCGATCTAACAGCGCGCTGGTAGTTGCATTGAGTTCACTATCGCTCAACCAACGTCTTTGCTCTGAGGCAATCAAGTCCTGAAGCCAATCTCGCTGTCCGTACGGAAGCCGCGATACAGATCCTAGGATCAACATGTCCTGCCACGAAAGGCCATCACGATTAAATGCGTCAATAGCTGATTTGGAATAGGGATGTTGGATCATTGCTGGAATTCCGCAAAGAGAGGAAGTTGTGCTCTGCAATCAGATGGGGATTCAAAGCTGCGATCACAGCGTATTTTAATTCTTGCTGACGGCTTCCTGTGTATGACTAGCTCGATGTGAATACGGAAAATGGACTGTTCTGCTAAGCGATATTTAAAAGCCAAGTATCATCGAACTCGATGATCCCCGGATCACTTCTTTGGTCCCCCACTCCAGTTTTTTGACACATTGCAGCCACTGCTCAGCACAGGTCCGTCCTTTGTATCCTCGCAGCAAGGGCAGCAAATGAAAGTACCAACCAATTTATCTCCTGGGCGTCGCTTGTAGTCGTAGAGGTCATAGTGCATGCCCCCACCTCCTCTGCATTCGTCAGCTCTTCTCGGTTTTTCTGTGTAATTGGGATTAGGAAACTCCGCAACCAACAAGAGTTTTTTCGTTTTGTATTTATAGTTCTGCACTTTCCGAGAAAACCGCCCCCAAACTGATCTCGAACAAAAAAGGCTCCTCCATCATGCTGCGGTTGCAAAATCAGCCGCACAATGGAGGAGCCAAGCATGGCGGAAAGCAAATGTCGTTGGGACCCGCCCCAAGAATGGTCGGAATGGAGTGAGTGGCTGGCAGCCGGCTTGCATGCCCGCAATCGTTGGCGACTGGGTGTGTTGCTGACCGGCATGCTGTTTGCCGGCGGCCGGCGGACCGTGACCACCTGGTTGCGAGCGGCCGGGGTCAGCAACGACTACCAGGACTATTATTACTTCCTCGGGTGTGTGGGACGCAAGTGCCAACCGATCGCCACCCAATTGGTCCTGCTGGTGCTCAAGACCATTCCGCTGCTCGAGCGGCTGTTGTTGGTGATCGACGACTCGCCCACCAAGCGCTACGGCCCCCAGGTCGAAGGGGCGGATGTCCATCACAATCCGACCCCCGGTCCGGCCGGCCAGCCGTTCTTGTACGGGCATGTGTGGGTCACCCTGTCGTTGGTCGTGCGACACGAGTTGTGGGGCGCGTTGGCGTTGCCGCTGCGGGCGATGCTGTACGTTCGCCAGCAGACGATGGCGACCATTCCCAAGCAACGTGGTTGGCCTCCGTTTGCCACCAAACTCGAGCTGGCGGCAAGGCTCGTCGAGTGGATCGTTCCGCTGCTGAAAAAAGCGGGGAAACTCTTCTGGATCGTGGTCGATGGCGGGTACACGAAGACATCGTTTCTGCGTCGCGTCCTGCGGCTGGAAGGGGTGGTCGTCGTGGGCCGACTTCGTAAGGACGCGGCGCTGCACAAAAACCCAGCCACTCAACTTTCCCATCCTATCGCTCACACCCCACCCCAGTCAACAAAATCAGCCCTGCCACCGCCACGAAGACCACTCTCGCCGTCAAGAATCAGGCGTGGAGAGCGCCAAAGAGGGGCG
>CAZYQQ010000196.1:0-4150 GCA_964650265.1 uncultured Planctomycetaceae bacterium | reverse complement strand
GCCTAACGGATCGAGCAGGACCATGACATAGGACGTTTCAACTAAACGACTTACACCCACACTCAACGTCGAAGTGGCGCTGTCCAATTAGTTACTATTTATCAAAGTGGTCACTTTCCGTGTGGCTGGATCGGTGTTTGGCCAGAAGGAAAGCTCCGAGTTTTCTGATACTCAACTGATATTATGACGAACGTTGTCATAAAAGAGCGTTGCGAGGACTACGACCTGTCGTGGATACGACTGGCACTTGATGATTCGGAACTGGAAATGGTGCCGCATTTCCTGGCGGGTTCCAACTACTCCGTCTCCCAGGTCGACGGACTGGAACGCTACGAGTGGGATCACCGCAATCAGATGACGGTGTGCTGGTCCACCGATCTTTTACAGAGGATTCCAGTGAACGGATGGCCATACAATCGAGCACGGATTGAGGTCGCCTCAAGCGCCGATTCCCATTCAACGTCCTTGCGAATCAATCGAAAGAGTCGAAATCGCGCGCTCCGCGCAGACGTTGAGCGCCACCGCGCTAAAAAACGGTTTCGCTGAACTCACGCCGCGCGCCGAAGCGTGACCACCGGCAGATGTTTGCGCCCAGCAAGATAATCGACATGCAAGTCGAACCGCGCACCCGGTTGTCCGGCCACCAGCACGCGGGGCTTGGCGCAGGGCGCTGGCCGAGGCCACTGAGGGCGAAGTTCAACTTCTTGCGCTCCTCTAGCGCGCCCGCGCCTCTCTTTGGCGCTCTCCACGCTGATTCTTGATGACGAGAGTGGTCTTCGTGGCGGTGGCAGGGCTGTATTTGTTGACCGGTGGGGTGAGTGAACGATAGGATGGGAAAGTTGAGTGGCTGGGTTTTTGGAGCTGGGTTTTTGGAATCGGCAAAAAACCTCGAGCGGGTGTTATAAAATGCTTAAAATAGGTGATGGTAGGAGTGGACACCGCTTTGCCGACGAGCTGTCGCGACTTGGGATGGTCTTGACACTCGCCTTTGTGCTTGGTTGCGGGAATCGCGCAGGGCCGTTCAATCCAAGCGTGTCCACTCAAATAGACGAGGCCAGGTTTTACGTACTTGTATTCCCGACTCACGACTCAATGATAGACAGTACGGGCCGCGAACACCTTGTAAAGAGAGCGGCAATCGCGAGTATTTCGGAGTTAAAAGATGATGACTTCACTATGTATATTGACGACACCGAACAAGTCTTCAGCAAGTCGATGTTTTCGCTATTGCCAACGAGCGGAAACTCCACCAATCACGTCGAGGAGTTGAACGCTGAGTTAAAGCGTTGGGGACAAAGTTCAGACTGGCGTACTGTGAGTCTCGAGCTGAGTGAACCGATTCACAAGTTCCCTGTTCGCGCCAACTTGACAATTGTGTACAGATCGGGGCGCCGAGTCGTCTATGTTTATGAGATCAGCGAATCACATGTGGTAGTGCCTCTGCGCGTAGAATTAAAGTAAAAGGGACGTGGAGTGCGAACGCGGTAGGGGCCGCCCTTGCCGACAGCCCCCCGGCACAGATCGCGCGGTAAAAAAATTCCGTCACACGATCTCAGACGTTGAGCGCACCCTACTAAAAGCAGTTTCGCCAGATTCACGCCGCGCGGTGAAGCGTCACGACCGACGGATGCCTGCGGCCGCCAAGAAACTTGACGTGCAAGTCGAACCGCGCGCCAGGTTGTCCGGCGACCAGCACGCGGGGTTTGGCACCCGGCGCGGGACGTGGCCATTGGGGACGAGGTTCGATCCGCGGCCGACGCTCGTCACCGTCCGTGCCTGCGACCTACCTCATTCACTCATCCCCGATCCCCAAATCCCCCCATCTCTCATTCTTCCCCTCCGGCTGCAAGGCTCCAAGGCATGCGATGGCCGATGATAGCGGGGGGGTAGCGGGGGACGATTCCTCTTTGCTGGGGGGCAGACATCCTTCATCCTTCCTACTTCATCCTTTCCTGCCATGCAGCGGGGGACGATTCCTCTTTGCCGGGGGACAGACTGTCGCTACTCTAGCACCCCCCCTCCAATTGCCCCCCCTCGCGGATTGCCGTCGCCCAATGTCTGTCATCCCCATCCATATCCGCCACAGCAATCTCCTGGGATCGCTGGGAGATGACGAAGTCGATCAAATCCTTGCCGCCTGCCGGCCTCAGCGGGTTGCGGGGGGGCAGGTCATCTGCCGCCAGGGAGAGCCTGGCGATAGCATGTACATCTTGCTGCGCGGGCGGGTGCGGATCGATGTGGCGGATGGGACACAAGCGCGGCGACTGCTCAACTATCTGGGGCCGGGGGACCACTTTGGGGAGATGTCGCTGCTGGTGGGGGGGACGCGTGCTGCTAGCGTCACGGCGGTCGTCGAAACCGAGGTGCTCGAACTCCGGCGGCAGAGCTTCGAACGGCTGGTGACCCGGGTCCCCCGTTTCGGGGCCAATTTGAGCCGCTCGCTCGGCGAATGGCTGCAAGGTCAGATTTCGGGAAAGCATCGCTGCGAGCCGATGCAGATTGCCTTCGTGCGTGGGGCGCGTGGGGCCCGGGGAATCGCAGCGCAGCTCGCCGCGGCCATCCACGCCCAAGGGGGCGAACTCCATGTCCTTAGCGACCAGGTTCTTACCGACCGGGAGCCGCACGTCCCCCGCGCCGCGTGGCAGACCATTGTTCCGGACGCGATGTTTCAGCAAACAGTGCTGCGAGAGCAGGCGCGGATCGCCACCCGGCCAGCCCGCGTGGTTGTCGACATCGATCGGGTCCGCGCGACTCCGCGACTGCTGATGCAAAACGAGCTTGTGTGGTGGTTTGTCGAGGCGGACCGCGAGGCGATGGCGGAGGCGATGGGGCAGATTCGCCAGCTCGTGGCGGCGGCGCCGCAGCTTGTGAGCCGCGTTCAGGTGGTTCAGATCGCGCCGCTGGCCGACCGGCTCCCGCCCCCCATCAATGGGCCCGTTCAGTTGGTTCAGCCGACTTTGCGCATTCAAACCAGCGACTGGCAAACTAGCGACTGGCAAACCAGTGATCGGCAAGCGAGCGACCGGCAAGCGAGCGCGGACCGGGGAGAGCATCGGGTGGTGCCACGCGACGTTGCCCGGCTGGTGCGCCTGATGCGTGGAATTCAATTGGGCCTTGCCTTGGGAGGGGGCGGAGCGCGCGGCATGGCCCACATTGGGGTCCTCGAAGTGTGTGAGCGCGAGGGAATCTATTTCGACCATGTCGCCGGCACCAGCGCCGGGGCGATTGTGGCGGCGGCCTATGCCGCGGGCATCCCCTTGGCACGGGTGCGCGAAGTTTTCTCGCGCGAGTTGACTCCGCCGCGCGCGATTCGGTGGCTGCCGAAATGCCCGCAGTGGTACATGCTGGGGGTCTTTCGCCTGGGGCTTGCCGAGGGGAAGTTGCGCAAGTATCTGCTCGACTACACCTTCGAGCAATTGCTCGTTCCGACGCAGTTGGTCACGGTCGATCTCATCAGTGGCGAGCCGCGGATGCGCAAGCAGGGGGACGTGGTCTCCGCGGTGCTGGAAAGCATCAACCATCCCGTCTTCGGTCGGCCGATTCTTCGGAACGGCGAGGCGCTGGTCGATGGCGGGGTGCTGATGAATCTGCCGGTGACGGCCCTGCGGGAGGCGAATGTGAATTTCAGCGTCGCGGTCGACGTCAGCAAGCAACTGGCGGCCAACTTTGGGGGGAATACGCCAGAGACCCCCACCGTGCGGATGCGGCAGCCGGGGTACATCAGCACGCTGCTTCGCGTGACCGACGTCGAACTCAAGAACCTGGCGGCACTGCATGGGGCCCAGTGCGATTTCTTGATCGCCCCCAACACAGCTCCCTTTCCTTTCGACGATTTCTCCCAGTGCGAGGGATTGGTGGACGCCGGGCGCCAAGCGGCGGAGCAAGCGATACCGGCCCTGAAACGGGCGATCGACGAGCGGATCGGCTGGAACCGCGACATGGGGGGGCCCCCGGCAACCGAATCGCGGGCGGCGTGACGGCTGGCCGTGGCCTGTCGCTGGCGTCCGATCGCCAACTCGATTATCTTAACGGTTGCGTCCGACGGGATAGGCACACGCGACAGAACCGCTAGTCGCATGGCCCGTCGACTGGCCCCCCGTCGACTGGCCCCCCGTCGACTGGCCCCCCGTCGACTGGCCCCCCGTCGACT
>CAZYQQ010000195.1:0-4264 GCA_964650265.1 uncultured Planctomycetaceae bacterium | reverse complement strand
CCTTGCCGCGCGGGGAAGCGCAGGGCACCGTCGGCCGTGAGAAGCTGGCCATCGGCGGTAACGAAGTGGAGCCCTTGCCCTTGCGAGGTCGCCAGGCGATGGGCCGTGTCGAGCGTGTCGACAATCCAGGTCCGTCCGAGGAGTCGCCTGACGAGCGAGGCGTAAGCGGGGGCTGTTTCGACAAACTGGTCGGCGCGGCCCCACACACCCGGCAGGCGCGAGAGGTCGATGTGATCGAGCGCTGTGAACGACTGGGGAAAGCTCGCGTCGAGCAGGAGTGTCCCGGCGGGAGGATCGTCGACCGAAAGATCGCTCGCCATCATCGGGCGGAGCGACGAGACGACGAAGTGCTCGGCGAGTCCCCCCAAGGCGGCCTCGACCAGGCTGGCCGTGTCGACATCGACATGCAGCAGTTCGGCCAAGGTCGGAGCGTTGCCGAACAACTGGGCGACGAACTCCGCGGTACGGGCCTGTTGCTCTTGCCGCTGACGGTCGAGTTCGCTCCCCATTTCGCGGCGGTGCTCCAGCGACGAGAGCTCGCGTTCTTGAGCCTGGCATTCGCGGATCGCCTGGGCGAAGCGCTGCTGAGTCCGCGACAAATCTTGTTGCGCCTGACGGAGCTCGTCGGCCGCATGACGGGCGGCCTTGCCGGCTTGTTCGACGTCGGCGGTGAGTTGGTCCTCGGTGGAACGACTGACGTCGAGGGTGGCCTGGATCGCGCTCCGCTGCGAGGCAAGCTCGGTGGCTCTGGCCTGTTCGGTGGCGAGTTGCTCCTCGGCGAGCGTCGCGCGCTGGGCACGTAGGTCGAGTTCGTGCCCGAGCGCGACGAACTGTTGGTGCAGTTCGGCGAGCCGTTGCCGCGAACGCTCGAGATGCTCGGCAAGCTCTCGCTCGCGGTCGGTTGCCGCGAGTTGGTTGAGAACCGCTGTTTGCAGGTCCCCTTCCAGCGCGCTAAGCTGGGCCCGCGCGTCGGCGGCCAGTCGATCGGAGTCGTCGGCCGGCGCTGTAGACTCCTGCCACTGCTGTTCGAGCTGCTCGAGCGTGGTCTCGAGGTCCTTGCGGCGCTGGGCGAGTCCTTCGGCGGTTGCCCGGATGGCCGCCTGCCGCTGGCGATGCTCGGCGAGGTCGCCATCGATCTTCCTTAAGGCGAGTTCACCCTCGTCGATTTGAGTGTCGAGCCGCGGCAGTTCGGCTTCGGCCTCTTCGGCGCGGGCTCGCTGAGTGTCGTCTTCCTGGCTGAATTGCTGCTGCTCGGCTTCGAGGGCCGCCAGGCGATCGGCGAGTTGCCACCAGTCGGCCACGCCGAGTTCGGTCCGCAGCTCCTTGAGTCGCCGGGTAGCATCGCGATAGCGCTGTGCCTTGCCGGCCTGCTGGCGGACGCTGCGGAGGCGGCTTTCGACCTCGTCGACGATGTCGGAAAGGCGGAGGAGATTCTGCTCGACCCGGGTGAGACGTCGGGCCGCTTCTTGCCGCTTGGCGCGGAAGCGGCTGATGCCCGCCGCTTCTTCGAAGATCGCCCGGCGATCGCGCGGCGAGGCTTGCAGCAGGGCGTCGACTTTGCCCTGTTCGATGATGCTGTAGGCCTCTGTACCGATGCCGGTGCCGGCGAGGAGTTCGCGGATGTCCTTCAGGCGACAGGCGGCGCCGTTGATGAGGTACTCCCCCTCGCCGCTGCGGTAGACGCGCCGGGTGAGGACGACCTCCTGGGCTTCGCTCGGGTACTGCTTGTCGCGGTTGTCGAGGATGAGCGACACTTCGGCCGTGTTGAGCCCGTCGCGAGAGCCCGACCCGTTGAAGATGACGTCGGTCATTTCGCTGCCACGCAGCGACTTGGGGCTCTGTGATCCCAGGACCCACTTGATGGCGTCGACAACGTTCGACTTGCCCGATCCGTTGGGCCCCACGACGACGGTGATGCCACGGTGGAATTCGAACCGAGTCTTATCGGCAAAGCTCTTGAAGCCGGCGAGTTCGAGGGCTTTGAGCATGGGGAAGACTGGCCGGCGAAATATTGGACTCGCGCCCGCTGGAGCGGTGCCAGCGGGAAATGCTATTTACCGCGCTTGAACAGATCGGGCAGGGGCGTTGCCAGGTCGAACGGCTCCGGTTGGCCATCGAGCTCCGACCCTTCGCCATCCGATTCCCCACGAACGTAGGAACGCCCGGTCTCGGGAAGGGTATCGACGCAGAGCCGCGCCGTGAGCGAACCCTGATCGCGTGCGAGCTGCAGGGCCTGGACCACGTCGGGATAGGTTCCCCCCAGTTCGACGATTGTGCGAATGAGTTGCTCCACGTTGGGGGCGATCTCGCGTTGCTCGGTCCGTCCGTGGTCGAAGCGGCTGACGGTGAGTTTCTCTCCATGCAGCCCGTTGACCAGCACCGTGCCTCCCGCCTCCAGCATCAGCGGTGTCTTGAGGGGGGGCAACTTGCCGAAGATCACGATCTCGGGGCGGAAGCTGTTGGTGACGTGGATCATCGAGGATCCCTCGACCGGCAGCATGTGGAGCGTGAATCCCGACATGTCTTCGCCGGCGATAAAAGGATCGTTGGGGTTCATCCGCCACAAGGCGCGGAAGGCACCGTAGCGCGTTTCGGCGCTCGACCCTGCGAGCATTTCGCGAAGGGCCTCGTACGCCACCAGGTCGTCCATCGCACTAAGGGCCACCAGGGCGTTGACCCGGAAGGCCGGTTCGTTGCGGGCCATGGCGGCCAGTTCCTCGACTCCCACGGTCTTGTCGAGATAGGCGAGGGCTTCGGAGGCGTAGAACCGGACCTCGGCGTGGGGCGATTGGAGCCCCTTGGCCAGCATCTCGGCCGCTTCGTCGGTGCCGATGGCTTCGAGTTGCAGGGCTGCCGTGGCCGCCGTGACCGGTTCCAACAGTTGCCGCCCGAGCTTGAGCAACCGCTGCTGACGTTCGACGCTTGTCTCGCCCACCGCCACGTTGCGGAGAAGCTGCATGTAGCGCCCGACGTTGTCCTTATAGCGGTCGGCGAGCATCACCTTGATGAACTCGTTGGTCTTGGGAGTGGCGACACCCGACTTGCGACCGTTGACGCGGGTGAAGAACCGCTGGTTGATGGCATTGGCGATTTGAATCGACAGATTGAACGACGTGTAGCGCTCGTCGATCGCGAGGCCCAGATCGCGCGCCTGCGTGACCCGACCACCACCAAGGATGCGGCCATGGACCGCTTTGGCGTCGCCCCCCTTACCGGTCGCCTGGGGATCGATCAGGATGGGCCCTTCGGCCACGGCCATCACGTGCCCGTTGCGGACCTCGCCTCCCAGCACGGCTAATGGCGTCATCCGAGTCGATAGCATCCAACCACCGCGGAGGCTGGTCGTTTCGCTGCGCGTGGGAACACGGACTTCGACATCGACTTTATCCCCTTCGCGGGCTCCAGGGCGAATGTAGACGCGGGCCAGCACGATCGCCGTGTTGAGCGAAGCGAGGATCTCGTTGGGATTCTCCACTTGACGCTGCTTCATTTCGGCCAGCAGGGCGGCCCGTTGCGGCGTGGCGGGAGGGTCTTCCCCCGTGCCGGCGAGCCCGGTCACCAGGGCGACCGACTCGACTTTCACGTAATCCATGCCAAACGGGTGGGTGAATTTACCGACGAGATTGGTCACTGGGCCCTTGGAGTCGGCCGTGAGATCGTCGAGCGATTTCTTTTTGCCCTCTCCATAGCCGAGGAAAGTCATGCATCCGCTGTTAACCCCTAAGGCGAGCGCCATCAAGAGGGTCACGCACCATCGCAAATCCTTCGAGGGATGCATCATGCTGGGAAGCTCCTGGGGTGGCCTCATGCCAACCCGCCGCGGCGCGGAGTGAAAGGGTTTCGAGTCAAAATAATCGGCGCGCACCCTCGCGGAGAAAACCTGCCGGGTGGGAACACGCGGGGGGGAGAGTAGCTACCACGCCCCAAAGGGTCAAGACGAGCCACGGTTCATCAGGGGGATCCCGTAGCATGGCCACATTGGCCCGTGCGGGGGGCTTGGTCAATTTGGGAAACCCATAGTAGCACGACGGTCTCCGTCGTGAGCACAGTAGCACGACGGTCTCCGTCGTGAGGAGTAAAAGACCACATTGGCACACAAATCGCAAAACCGGGGGTGTGACGCCATCAGTGTGACGGGGGCCAGAGGTCGGAGGTCAGGGACCAGGGAAAGGTAGCATGGGCACATTTGCCCGTGCGGGGAACCGTCGTGGCGAGTTTTTTGGCATTTTGCCGAACTCGATTTCTGCCAAACAATTCGGGACTT
>CAZYQQ010000194.1:0-4330 GCA_964650265.1 uncultured Planctomycetaceae bacterium | reverse complement strand
AAATATCGATCAATTCGAGTAATTTGGGGATCGCCGTGATCTCGTTGCTCTTCGCGTCGACGACGACCTGACCCAGGCTGATATGATTCTTCGTCGCCCAAGCACTGACCATATGGATGGCTGCCTTGCTGCTGCGCGCGTCATAACTGCGACGCAGCGTCTTGCCGTCAATCGCAATCACCTGGCCGTCGGTGAGTTCGTGTAGTGCCAAAATCCAACTCAACAAGCATTTCTCGAACTCCGCCGGGTTGAGCGCGGCGAAAATCGCATTGAACCGATCGTGCGAGGGAATCCCCGATTCCAAGTCGAGAAACTTGGCGAACCAGTCCCGCTTCGTCCGACCGTACTTGGCGATCGCCACAAAATCGTCGGCCCCGCAAATCACCGCGCAGATGGCGATGACCACGACGTTAATCAGCGGATACGTTACCTCCCGCCGGCGGGGATCCGTCAATTCCTCGAAGTGGTCCTGCATCCGATTCGACTTCAACATGGCATGACTCCTTTGCTCGCGCAACTTCCTACCCGCTTACCATCAGCGGGCTTAAGGAAATCGCGTTTGCCTAGTTATGCCAGATTGCCTATCGTGGCGCAATCGCCCTGGGGTTGATGTGTCCACAATAGACCAAGCAGAGCAAACGGCGGACCAGATGCGAGCCTTAGTCCGTTTGTTGGGCGACGAAAGGAATGGAGGTCAACCAGCCCAAGGGGCCGAAATTATCGCAGTGATTGATGAACTTATGGCCCCACCACCTTTGCCTCTCTCAGCGAATGACAATGTGGCGACCATCTTGGCCGTGTCGCCTGCCAATCAGAGCAGACCTCAAGGAATTGCAAGCTTGGCCTTCGCGCCAAAACATGATAGGTATCGCACACAGGCATTTCCCCAGGATACCGTAGCACTGGCACTTTATCGTGCAACTGTGCCTGAGCCAGCCAGTGTAGCGGTCGTAATGCTGCTCGTCATCTGCTTCTTTGTAGCATATTCAGCAAGGCGAATCCGACTAATCGAAAGCTAGGAGAATATATCATGCACTTTCGCAGACGCCTCTGTGTTGAAGGTCTTGAACAACGAAGAATGTTGGCAGCGACCGATATAGAGTCCTCACGCAGACAGTCAACCTCTCGCTACCCGCTCACTTTGACTACGAGCCCAGCAGGAGACTTTCAGCTCCCAATCAACTGTGAGACCTTCGCAATAGGGACCTGGGCATGGCCGCTTCAGACCCGCAAGCAAGCGCCAAAAAAGTCCGCTGCTAGCAATAGCCATTCGCCAGTCCGCCGGGTAAAATGCTTTTTTGGAGCCCACGAATTCGAGTGAGGGCTCCGCGACGACCCCCTCCTCCCCCAAATCGCGCCCACGGGGGTTAATCGGCGCGCCATGGAATGAAGCAGTCGAAGCTGCGGCGGCAAATCGCCTGGCAGGCCGCCCGTCTGATGTACGACCGGCAGGAATCGGAGTACTACCGCGCGAAGCTCAAGGCGGCCGAGCGACTCGGTCAGGGCTGGCTCAAGCCGGCCGACCTGCCGAGCAATGCCGAGGTCCGCGACGAAATCCAGGCCCTCGCCCGGCAGCTCGAAGGGGCTTCGCGATTTGGTGAACTCCGCCAGATGCGGCTCGCGGCGCTGCGGATGATGCGCCGTTTGGCCCCGTTTCGCCCGCGACTGATCGGCAGTGTCCTGACGGGGCACATCCGCCACGGTTCCGACATCGACCTGCACGTCTTCAGCGAATCGGCCGAGGCGATCACCCATTTGCTCGACCACGACGGCCTCAGCTATCAGGTCACGCGCAAACGAGTTCGCAAGGCGGGCGAGGAGCAGATCTACACCCATATTCACGTCCGGAGCGACTACCCTTTCGAGCTCACCATGTACGCACCCGAACAGCACCGAGTTGTCTTCAAGAGCTCGATCACCGGCAAGCCGATCGAGCGGGCGACCATCCCCCAGCTCGAGCAGTTCCTCGCGCGGGAATATCCCGGCATCGACCCGAACGAAGAACTCGCCGCGGCGGCCGATGGGGTCGATGCCTACCGGCTGTTCGAGTCGTTGCTGTTGCCTCTCGAGGACGTGAAGCAGCACCTCAAGTACCACCCCGAGGGAGACGTCCTCTACCATAGCCTGCAAGTCTTCGACCACGCCCGCGATGCGATGCCTTACGACGAGGAGTTCCTCACGGCGGCATTGCTTCACGACGTCGGCAAGGGGATCGATCCCCACGACCACGTGACCGCCGGCCTCGAGGCCTTGGAGGGCTTCATTACGGATCGCACCACCTGGCTCATCGAACACCACATGCTGGCCCACGGGCTCGCCGACGGTTCGCTCGGGTCCCGCGCGCGAAAGCGCTTGCAGCAGTGCGAGTGGTACGAGGACCTCGTCACCCTGGGGGAATGCGACCGCGCTGGGCGTCAGCCAGGGGTCGTCGCCCCCTCGCTCGACGAAGCCCTCGACTACCTCCGCGAACTGGGGGGCATGTTCGATCCCGACTGACCTCGACGGCCCTTTGCGGCGGCATCCCGCCAGATGCGATTGACCCCAGCCGCCGCATGGGGGAAAATGAATGAGCCGGCGCCAAGCTGGTCGACTTGATGTCATGCCAATCTCACCTGAACCCGGGAGCAGGGCACGATGAACAATAGTTCTCCCCTTTGGAAAGTACGGTCCCTCGGCTGGTTGTTGATTCCGCTGGTCGCCCTGGTGGTTCTCGCCAGCCGTGGAGACCTGAGGATTGCCTACGGAGCGAGCGACATGTCGAACCCAAGTGACAAGGGAGCCGAGTCAGCGCAAGACGACGGCAGTGCGACCGACGACAGTGCTACCGACGGCAAAGACAAAGCCGCCAATGACCAGCGGACGAGCAAAGAAGCGGCCAACGACAAGCCGTCCCAAGGGAAGCGGACCAACAAGGGCAACAAAGTGGGCGACGACCAGACCGACGACATCCAGGAGGACGGCAAAGTCGTCCGCACCGACCGCGAATGGCGCCGTCGGCTTTCGCGCGAGGAGTACCGGATCCTCCGCCAGAAGGGGACCGAGCGGCCCCATGTCAACAAGTACGACCACCATTTCGAACCAGGGGCCTATGCCTGCGCCGGGTGTGGGCAAATCTTGTTCACCTCCGACACCAAGTTCAACTCGGGCTGTGGCTGGCCCGCTTTCTACGCCGCCGAGGCAGGGGACCGGGTGAACCTCACTCCCGACTACTCGTTAGGCATGGTCCGCACCGAGGTGACCTGCGCGAAGTGCGATGGGCACCTTGGCCACATCTTCGACGACGCCCCCCAGACCCCCACCGGGCAGAGGTACTGCATCAACTCGGTATCGCTGAAGTTCATCCCGGCGGATGAAGATGAATCAGAGGAAAAAGGGGCAGCGGAACCGCAATCCGATGCGAAGAAGAAGCCCGAACCCTCCTCGAAAATTAAAACGGAAAAGCAGGCTGGCGATTGACTGTGCTATGTTGTGGCTTGGCAGCGACGCACTTACTCCCTTCGGCGAAGACGCTGTGAAAAACCATTCATCGAGGTGCGCCGATAGTCCCGGGCACGCTCTACTCTTCGTGGCAGTCGGTCTCGCCACGATGCTTGGATGCTCGCGTTCCGATTCGGCTCGGCCTGCCGATCCCGCCACATTTCGCGCGGATGTCGAATTTCTCATCGAGGCGAGAGACTACCGGGGAGCAATCGCCCAGCTCAAAAGAGTGAACCCCGCTGAACTTGCGGCCTGCGAGGAGAGCGGCTACTTGGCTGTTGGCGAGGATATGATCGTTCTCCCGGGGGTGGATGCGAAGATTCGCTACGATGAGAATCGCGACTGGTTTCTGCCCGGCACGTCGGATTGCGTTGAAGACATGCCGTGGCAACGCGCGGCAACCGAGTTTGCGCGGCAGTACAACGAGCACCGCTCGGGGGAGTGACCCACAGTTTTTGGCGAGGAACCAAAGGTTCTTGTTGTCGGCGGCTTAGATCATCATAACCATGAATAATTGCAGCAGGTTTGCCCGTGAATGAACTTGCGATCGTTGCAGCTCTCGGTTTCACAAACCGAGCGCTCGAAAGCATCTTCGCCGCATCGTCAAGCCCACCCTTGGCGGTTTTCATGCCGATCAGGTTGAGCGCCATCAGGCCATAATGATACGCGCCTGTCAGCGGCCTGCCATCCATCATGGCCTGCGTGCCCGCGTAGGCGTTGGTCGCCCCCTCCCACGCCTCCCGGCCAAACAGCCCCACCCGCAGCACGGTACTCCCCACACGGCCCAGCACGCTCGTGCCCCCGGAGAGGTAGGCCAGTCCCACCTCCCGGGCGATCGTCATCCCCCCCTCGA
>CAZYQQ010000193.1:0-4335 GCA_964650265.1 uncultured Planctomycetaceae bacterium | reverse complement strand
CCCGAGCAAATGCGCCGTCAAAATGAGAACGCCGCTCTCAAGGCGAGAGGGAATTTCACCGGGACTAGTTCGGCTTTTGCGGGTAGTTAGGAGCTGGCTCCAGAATTTTTGCGTGACGATGGGACACGGATGCCCACTGGTCTAGCTGGATCACCACGGATCAGACCCGTGCCGATCCGTGGCCTATTTTGTTACGCTCGCACTTCGGCGGGGCTCGCGTCGCCCGGCTCAGGCTGAGGGGCGCCGGAAGAATTGGTAGGCCACCAGCACTTCGTACAGGTCGCTCGACAAGGTGATCTCGTCGTCGGCGAAGTCCCGCAGCCAGGTC
Organism: uncultured Planctomycetaceae bacterium; assembly: GCA_964650265.1. GTDB lineage: Bacteria > Planctomycetota > Planctomycetia > Pirellulales > Lacipirellulaceae > CAZYQQ01. The sequence goes on along the minus strand of CAZYQQ010000193.1, from coordinate 4,007 downwards.
CGCCGACTGGCATAGGCGTCGGCCAGGAGAGGAAGAATCTCGCTGGCGGGCAGTGTGATCTGCTCGACAGTACCAGCGGGAGTTCTTTCTTGAGGTAGCCGCTCAGGGCCACGGTAGACACGCAGATAGGCGCTTGGCATCGGAGAGTGAATCCTTCACGACCGGCATTTAGGGGGAAACGCGGTGCCACGTCCTCGCGGCTCGTCTCTCATCGACTCGACGTAACGGGTGGGATGAGCAAAGTTGAGGAGGATTGCCGAAATTTCGGAAAACTCGTTCCAGAACGCTTGCAGGGCTAGCAACGTTTCTTGACAGCAGCATGCCCTCCTTGTGACAATAGGCCCAACGGCCGTAAGCGCATGGACCATGGGGAGGTGGTTGTGGTTGGCGTGCAAAGGGGGACAGGGGAGATCTCCCCAGGTCTCTTGGCTACAAGCTCCGAGTGACGAGCGCTACCTTTCGCGTTCGCCATTCCACCTTTCGCATATTCGGGCCGATACCCTATAACCACTTCCTCAAACGGGAAAACTCTTCTACCACGACGAGCCACCTTCCTTCGTGACGGATGCGAAGTCCGTAATCATTACACCAAGTGCTCGCCTTCCTCCGTCATGGACCCTTGTTCCGGGTACCTTGAAACCGATGGATTCGCTCCCAGAGATTGATTTCAATCAAATTGCACGCCAGGTGCAGTTGCCGGTCGACTGCGTGCGCCGCACGGTCGAGCTGCTCGACGCGGGCAACACCGTCCCTTTCATCACGCGCTATCGCGGCGATCAGACCGGGGGGCTCGACGAGCAGGCCATCGAGCGCATTCGCTCGGCGATCCTCGAACTGCGCCAACTCGAGCAGCGCAAAGGGACGATCCTTCGCTCGCTCGAATCCCAAGGGAAGCTCACCGACGAACTTCGCAAGCAGGTGCTCGAGGCGCGGCTGCTTCGTCGGCTCGAGGACCTCTACCTCCCCTTCAAGCCCAAGAAGCAGTCGCTGGCGGCCAAAGCACGCGAGCAGGGGCTCGAACCGCTGGCCAACGAGATCGAACAGGCAATCGTCTCGGCCGACGACCTCGACCGTCGCGCCGCCGACTTTATCAACGAAGACAAAAAGGTCACCGACGCGGCACTCGCCCTGGTGGGAGCTGGGCACATTCTGGCCGAGCGATTCAGCGAGCAAGCCGACCTGCGGCAGCTCATTCGCAAGCTCTACCGCAAGGTGGGCAAACTCACCGCCGCCAAGGTCAGCGAGACTCACAAGAAAAATCCCCTGTTCAAGGATTATTTCGCCTATAGCGAACTTGCCTCGAAGATTCCCCCTCATCGTGTGCTCGCCATCAACCGAGGCGAGCGGGCCAAGGTGTTGCGAGTCGGAGTCGAGAGCGATCGCGAAGAGATTGTCAAAGCGGCCGAAGAGGCGGCCCTCCAGCCCGACCATCCCCATTTCGCGTTCCTCAAGGGTTGCCTCCACGACGCCATCGACCGGCTCATTCTGCCGAGCCTGGAGCGCGAGCTACGGCGCGAAATGACCGACAAGGCCGAAGGGCACGCGGTCGAGGTCTTTGCGCGGAATCTTCGCAACCTGCTCTTGCAACCGCCAGTCCCGAATCGCCGCGTGCTGGCGATCGATCCCGGCTACAAGAATGGCTGCAAGCTGGCGATGCTCGACGAGCATGGAGGCAAGATAGCCCTCGGCCTGCTCCACATCGTCGGCTCCGAGGAACAGCAAGCCCAAGCCCGCGAGCAACTGCTGGCGTGGATCCGCGAGCATGCCCCCCATGTGATCGCCATCGGCAACGGCTCCGCCTGCCGCCCCACCGAGCAAATGGTGAGTGAGCTGCTGGCCACCGAACTGGCCGACTCCGACGTTCGCTACACGATCGTCAACGAAGCGGGGGCCAGCGTCTACTCGACCAGCCCCATCGGCCGCGAGGAGTTTCCCGACTGCGAGGCGATCGACCGCAGCGCGATCTCGATCGGTCGCCGGTTGCAGGACCCCTTGAGCGAATTGGTGAAGATCGATCCGGCGAGTATCGGGGTCGGACTCTACCAGCACGACGCCAAGCCGGCCCACTTGCGCGACACGCTCGACGAAACCGTGCGGCTCTGCGTCAGCTTTGTGGGAGTCGACGTCAACACGGCGAGTGCTCCGCTCTTACGCAATGTCGCCGGGCTGAATCAACTCGTCGCGCGGCGGATTCTCGAGTATCGCACCGAACATGGCCCCTTCGCTTCGCGCCAAGCGCTCCGCGAAGTGAAGGGGCTGGGCGAACAAACGTTCGTCCAGGCCGCCGGCTTCCTGAAGATCGACGGGGGCCAAAACCCGCTCGATGCGACCTGGGTCCATCCCGAAAGCTATGCCGCGGCCGAGCGTCTGCTCGCGCGACTCGGCATTCCTCTCTCCGATGTCGGTACGGAAGGCTGGAGCGAGCGATTTACCAAGGCGCTAGCCGAGCATGCCGACCGCGCGGCACTCGCCCAGGAGCTCGAACTCGGAGAACATAGCCTCCATCAATTGGTCGAGGCCCTGGAGCGGCCCGGACGCGATCTCCGTGCCGATCTTCCCCCACCCGTCTTCCGCCGCGACGTGGTGAAGCTCGACGACCTCGAGGTCGGCATGCAACTCCGCGGCACGGTGCTCAACGTGGTCGACTTCGGCGCGTTCGTCGACGTCGGCCTGAGCGACAGTGGCCTGGTGCATGTCAGCCAGATTCACCGCGACTTCGTCCGCGACCCTCACACGGTGGTGGCGGTGGGAGATCAGGTGAACTGCTGGGTCACCGCGGTCGATCAGCAGTCGCGCCGGGTCTCGCTGACAATGATCGAACCCGGCACCGAACGAACCCGGCAGCCCCGTGGGGAGGGGAGACAGGGTGATGGAAAACGGGGCGAGAAACGGCGGCGTCCTCGTCGCCCGGCCAAGCCGACAGGGGCCCCCGCTCCGGTTGGTGCGACGACCGAGGCCACGGCAACTCCCGCCGGTCAGGAACGTTCGCGCGGAGAAGGGCGCCGACCTCCTCGCCCCCGCCGCGGCAAACCCTCCCGTGAAGCCCATCCTGCGGCCAAGGGGCGACAGGAACAGCGCCCCTTCGAACGCAAAGCCAAAAAGCCCCTGGTCCCCATCACCAAAGCCATGGAAGAAGGAAAAGAGGCGATGCGGACATTCGGCGATTTGTTGCAATTCCACCAAAAGAAGCAAGAACGTGAGCAGGGTGATGGCGACACGCAGCAAGGTGGCCAGTAGGCCACCGCAGTGTGCGGGGCGCTCGGGAGGATGGAACAGTTTTGAAGCTCTAGGCCGCAACGAAGTCTCTCCGTAAAATATCAGTTGTTCCCCCTCGCCCAGGGACGGTTGTCACCACTCGAGCCCCCTGAACCGACCTCATGGATTTTCGCCAGCGTTTGCAGATGGCAGCCGACCGCGGCCGGCGGGCGCGGAGCGAGCGCGAGGAGCAAGCCGCCGCAGCGGCCCTCTCGGAAGAGGAATGTCGCCGGCTCCACTCCTCGGTCAGGCTCGAACTGACCGAGCATATCGAGCACTGCCTGCGTCAACTGGCCGACAACTTCCCCGGTTTTCGTTATAGCCCGCTCCTGGACGAACATGGCCGCGGTGGAGCCGTCAGTCGCGACGACCTGCTGCTCGACAAAGGCCAGCGGCAGAATCAGTTCAGCCGCCTGCAGATGATGGTCTCTCCCTACAACACCTACCACGTGCTCGAAATCAGCGCGAAGGGGATGGTGAAGAACAAGGAGAACTTCAGCCGCCGTCACTTCAAAAAGCTCGACGAAATCGACCTCGACGACTTCCGCCAACTCATCGAACGCTGGGTGCTCGACTACGCCGAACAGTATTCGGCTACCTAGTAGGTACGGTCCGCTGGACCGTACCTTGAACCAGGTTCAAACTCGCCATTCACTTCAAGGTCCCACCCGGCGGGATGGGACCTACTACCTGGTCGCCCAAGGTAGGATCCGTCTAAAGTAGGTTCCGTCTGCCGGACGGAACCTTGCGCT
>CAZYQQ010000192.1:0-4385 GCA_964650265.1 uncultured Planctomycetaceae bacterium | reverse complement strand
GACGCAATCTTCCCGGCAGTTGAACCCCATTTCGCGCGGGGTGCGCCGCGCGCGATGTCAGGACTCCCAGATGAAGTCGCTTCACCCCTCACCATCGATATCCGTGGGATCGCTTCGTGTCCCTCCGGTTGTGATCGACAGCGAGAAAGCCCCGACGCGAAGTGTTCCCTCGGAGGCTGATCTCCAGCGTACACTCGTGCGACTGGAGTGGCTCAGCCGCGTCCTCGACGAGGCGATCACGATTCCCGGGACATCGATTCGTGTCGGTTGGGATGCCGTACTGGGGCTCATTCCCGTGCTGGGTGATGGGGCGACGACGGCCATCTCGACCTACTATATTTGGGAAGCCAATCGCCTGGGGGCTCGCAAGCGCGTGCTGATCGCGATGACGGGAAACATCGCGCTCGACTTCGTCGCGGGAGCTGTCCCACTGGTGGGGGATCTGTTCGACGTCGCCTGGCGGGCGAACCGGCGAAATATGAATGCGCTCGTTCGTGAGTTGGAGCGACAGGGACGCCTTCCCGCCGACTCCCGACTGCTCGCGCGACTGCAAAAATCGAAGCCGTCAGTCCCTAATCGGCAGCCAGTGCGTAACTATCTCTCACGCCCCTTCATGCTCCCCTGAGGTGCTCAGGCAGCAAGGGAGTGCAGTCAAAAAAGATCGCCCGGACGCAAGCGTCCGGGCGATCTATGACTGTTACTGGGGTCGGGGTTCGGTCTTACGACACAACCCGGACGTTCTCGGCGCGAGGTCCCTTGGGACCACGACCTTCGGTGTATTCGACGTGCTGCCCTTCGCGCAGGCTGTCGAAATTAATGTCTCCCTCGACGGCGGAACTGTGGAAGAAAATATCTCCGCGTTCCCCCTCGATGAAACCAAAACCCTTGTCCGTCAACTTCTTAATCGTACCTTGCGACACAGCAAAACACTCCTGGCGCGTAAAACACTAGTAAATTTGCAATCAGCATGCCGCGCCGAGCAGGCCAATTGAAGTAACGACCGCCGAGCATTCGCCAAGCGGTGATTTGGAGCAGCCAAGACTCCCGCCAACACTCCCAATTGGGGAGAAAACGTCGAACAAAGGGAACTTGGCAGGCTAACAATGCGAGCCACCTATCTCTGTCGCCGGGCTCAGTAAAGAAGAGTTGACCTGCTGCCCCCCACAGGAAAATTCCCATCGGGGCAAAAGGGCAATTGCATCTAGCCGTCGCCTTAGCTTTCCGAAACTTTGCGTATGATAGCCTGCGTTGCGGCAGATGTCAATGCTTGCCATTCAAAAATGCTAGCATCACGCAAAGTTCCTCCCACCCCTTCCCCTGCTTCAGGACTATTCTCCCGCGAATCGGCAATATTCAGGCGTTTCGGCAACGCCAAGGGCTTATTTCTCAATTTGATTAAATAGCGTCTTATCACCGTTGGGAGCACCTGGAGTGCCTCCCCATCACCCGTCGCTGGCGAGGGTGTCATCTGGGCTTCGCGGCAGCTCGGTAAGCTACTTCCACGCAAATGACTCGCCAGTCAGCCGCTCGAGCGCTTCGATATATTTGTCGCGCGTCTTCCATACGATGTCGTCGGGCAACTCGGGAGGGGGGCTCTGGCGGTCCCAGTCGCTGGCGAGCAGCCAGTCGCGCACAAACTGCTTGTCGTAGGAAACTTGCGACTTTCCTGGAGCATACGTGTCGGCGGGCCAGAATCGCGAGCTGTCTGGCGTTAGCACTTCATCCACCAGCAACAGTTCTTCACCCGCGTGGCCAAACTCGAACTTGGTGTCGGCCAGCAGAATTCCACGCGACTGGGCGTATTCGGCACCGCGGCGATAGATGTCGAGGCTCCGGCGGCGAAGTTCCTCGGCCACCTCTTCGCCCACTTCGGCGACCATCCGGTCGAACCCGATGTTCTCATCGTGCGCTCCCATCTCCGCCTTTGTCGCTGGGGTAAAGATGGGCTCGGGCAACCGGGAACATTCGACCAGCCCCGGCGCCAAGGGAATCCCGCAAACCGCGCGGTTCTGCTGGTATTCCTGCCACCCCGACCCGGCCAGATAACCACGAACCACGCACTCGATGGGGACGACCTTGGCCTTGCGCACGAGCACGGCGCGCCCCCGTAGCAAGTCGCGGTCGGCGGTTGGCGGCAACGGCATCTCGTCGACGTCGTCACTCAAAACATGGTGGGGTACGTCGAGCCACCGGAACCAAAATAGGCTGATCTGCGTCAGGATTCGCCCCTTGTCGGGAATCCCCGTCGGCAACACCCAGTCAAATGCGCTAAGGCGATCGGTGGCCACCAGCAGCAATTGGTCCCCCAGGTCGTAGACGTCGCGGACCTTGCCTCGCTTCACCGGAATGCCTGGGAGATCGGTCGTGAGCAGGGGCGTGGGGGACATCGACGGTGGGCCTTGCTGGAAATAGGGGGGAACGTGCATCTCCCCAGCCAATCGGCCCTGGAGCGAAGCCGTTCGCGGGGCCATGGCGACTGGAGAGTATAACGCTTGCCCCGCGTCGAGCGGAGTGCTTGTTGCCCCCCCACTCGTTCATTACACTGAAAGCTTGGAAAAATAGGGCATCGGCTCGCTTTCGGCCCTCTTTTGGCATCCCCTGGTTTCTCGCGAGATCCGCCCCTGCTTGCGATCGGGGGCAACATTCCGCTCATTCCCTTCAAAGGGCCCTCTCCATAGGGTCGAATTCGCCGATGGGCCTCCTGCGACTGTGTGTACACGACAGCCAGCGCCTCGCCAGGCTCGATCCCTCGCGTATCTTCATGATGGGCTTCGAGGAGCTCCCCTGGTTTGGCCACGTCTTCATTTCGGGCGACCAGGTGGTTGTCGAACGAGCCGAGCACGACTCCGGGGCGGTCTGCGTCCCCTGGGAGGTCGCCGGCCGTGGGGAACTCTTGCTTTCGACCGCCACCCTCATGGAACGCGACCAACCCTACCTGCTCGAGGTCGAACTCGCACGCGGGATGATCAACCGCCTGAGAAACCAATTGGCCGGGTGGGAACTCCTGGGGCTGGTCGTTCCCGACGACCTCCGCGGCGAGATTCAATCGGCCACTTCGCAGCTCACGCGTGCTCTCGCGCGGCTGTCGGCCCCACGGGAAGCGGGCGAGCTCGCCACCGCCGCGATCGACTTGGGAGTCGCGGCCGCCGAACGCCTCGCCTCGGTCTATGCCGAGCAGGCGATGCAAATCCGCATCGGCCCCCAGGGACATCTCAATACCTTGTGGGGTGTCGACCTGGGGTCGAAGCTCCCCAGCGAGGAGGTCCGCTCGCATGTCGCCCGGGCGTTCAACTTCGTCTCCCTCCCCATGCGCTGGCGCGAGGTCGAGGCGAGCGAAGGCCAGCGCCATTGGCAGGCGACCGATGCCCAGCTCAAGTGGGCCCAGTCAGCCGGCCTCAAGGTCATGGGGGGTCCGCTGTTGGAGTTCGACGAGCGCCGCGTCCCCGATTGGACCTACCTGTGGGAAGGGGACTTCGACACCCTTTCGACCTTCATGATCGCCCACGTTCGCAGTGCCGTCACCCGCTATAAGGGGAAGGTCCACCTGTGGCACGTTTCGTCGCGGATGAACCGGGCGAAGGTGCTGTCGCTCGAGGACGAAGAGCGGCTGCAAATCGTCGCCACGGCCATTCGAACCATCCGCCAACTCGACCATCGCACGCCAGTGGTCGTCAGCTTCGACCAGCCCTTCGCCGAGTACATGGCGACGCGCCAAACCGAGCTCGCGCCGCTCCACTTCGCCGATGCCCTGGTCCGCGCCGATCTGGGGGTCGCCGGCTTGGGCCTCGAACTCAATCTCGGCAATCAGCCCCGGGCCACCTGCCCAAGAACTCCGCTCGCCTTCAGCCGCCTCATCGACCAGTGGAGCCTGTTCGAGCTTCCGATGGTCATCCTGCTGACGGCCGGGACGAAGTCGGACCGGCTAACAGGAGACCAGGGAAGTGGCTCCGACATGCTGGAGAAGTCGGCCTGGATCGAGCGCTACCTGCCGGTGATTCTTGCGAAGAACTGCGTCCAAGTCGTCGTCTGGAACCAACTCGCCGACACCGAAGCCGAGTTCCCCCAAGCGGGCCTGTTCGACGAGCAAGACCACCCGAAACCCGCCCTGGAAAGCCTGGCAGCGCTTCATGCCCGGTATCTGAGCTGAACGCTCCCCCAGGCGAGCCACAAACGTCGGGTGTCTTGTTGTCTGCTTCTTGCTCGACTTCTGATGACTCGTAGCTTGTGGGCACATCCCACCCGTGCGAGCATGACCGTAACTCGGGGGGGCTGCAATGGCCAGTTGGGAGTTGGAAGTTTCCGACCTTCGACCTGTTCCTTGGTGGCACCGTTTTCTCGTTTTCGAGGGGGGGGTCGTGCCACGAGTGTGACATTTGTCGCGCTCA
>CAZYQQ010000191.1:0-4577 GCA_964650265.1 uncultured Planctomycetaceae bacterium | reverse complement strand
CCGGGACAGCCTCCGCCCCCACGTCCATAATACCACGGAGAGCGCGGTATTTGTTGGCCTTGGGGACAAAGGAGACATACACCTTTCGAGTCCGGGACAAAGGAGACAGACACCTTTCGAGTCTTCGCGCCCATTCTAACCCTCGCTGCCTGCTGATTCAACGCGAACTCACCCGATCTGCTGGCTGACTCCGCCACGTTGCCATGCTTGCCGCCAAGAACCGGCCATTTTGAGGCGCAAGAGATCGCGCCGGCGCGCTAGAGGAGCGCAAGAAGTCTTGAAGAGGTCACTCGCGTCGCAGTGAGCCCACTCACCCGAACACTTCGCCGCAGGTCCGTTGGCCGCGGTACCACTGGCGGCCCGTTTTGGCTGCCCGTTCGGCGATCGACTCGGCCCGGCCGATCACATTCGTAAACAGGGTGTCGAGTTGAGACACCAGTGTGAGCCAACTCGCGCCGTTGATCTTCAGCCGCTCGAGGATCGGGGCCAGGTGCCCTGGAATCGCCCCCCGCTTTCCTTCCTTGAGCTCTCGGCCGCTCCAGTCGAGCAGGCTCAGGGAGATGTAAAGGCAGAGCATCTGCATGAAGGAGGAGACGCTCGAAAGTCGGTAACACTTCAGCCATCTGAAGGTGGCTGAAGTGGATAAAAAAACACAGAGACGCAGAGGCACGGAGATGTGATTAGCGGGGTGGCGTCTGCCTTGATGTGGAGTTATTTCAAACGACCAAGAGATAGGATTCGATGCAAAAACCCGCTCGTTGATCTCCGCGACGCTGTGCCTCCGTGTTGAACTCCTTGGGACGGGGCTATTTCACTTCAGTTGGCTGAAGTGTTACGAAAGTCGGAGCCGCAATTCTTCAACCCGGCCCGGTTTGGCCAGGTCGATGGCGATTTCCTCGTCGGTCACCTCGCGGTAGGTCTTGCCATCCTTGCTGAAGGCGAGCCGCCAGGCGGTGTTTATGTGCGTGGATACATATGTACACATTCCGCGTGGGGCGTCAAGACAAAAGCAGGAAAAAGTTTCGGAATCGGGGGGAGCCGAAGGCCGGTCCCCCGAAAGGGTGTGTGTCTTGTTCCGAGGGGCCAGGAGCCAGAGGTTGGGCGTGGTACCGGTAGACGCTCAAACGGAGGACGCCCAAACTGAGTGTGTCTCCATTTGCCCATTCCAGTTGGGTGCCGAAAGGGTGTATGTCTTGGTTCGAGTTGTCTTGGTTCGAGTTGCGAAAGGGCCCCACAGTTGCTTTCCTACGTCGACTTGGTACCATTACCACCGAAATATAGGTGAGTGATGAATGAAGCAAGTTTGATTGTAGCAATGCAAATAGGATCGGCGACTCTCGCCGAAGCCTTGGCGTTGGGACTCGATCCGAATCGGCGAGAGTCAGGCACATTACCGATCGTCTGTGCGACGAGATTGGGATCCTCGGAGCTCGTTTCGATGCTCCTGCGAGCAGGTGCTGTCATCTCTCAATGCCGAATCGATGAACACCCGCTGCACATAGCCGCTGAGTCCGGTAACATTGAGGTAGTGCGTACATTAGTAGAAGTTGGACGACCGAATGATTTGAACATCGTTGACGACTGTGAAAGAACTCCACTTGCAGCTGCCGCAGTGGGTAGTCATTTGGAGGTTATTCGTTACCTAGCAGAAGCGGGCGCAAATATCGATTTCCAAGACGCGGTTCTTCGGGAAACAGCGTTACACGAAGCTGTCCGTTCGCACCAGTCAGCTTCAGTACGCTGCTTGATCGAAATCGGTGCCGACACGTCGGTGCAAAACCATCTTGGCAAGAAAGCAATAGATCTGGCTTATGAGTTACCGGATGACGCCGCTAGAAAGCAAGTCCTCCACGCGTTTCACTCCAAAGATGCCTCGTAATCGTTGGTATGCTTCGCTGCACTAGTCCAGCGATCTTTCACAGAGGGCGTAAGTGGGCATGTGTCCACACATCAAATCGATGATTGGAGTCACCTCAATCGCCAGATCCTCAGGGCGATTGCACCATAAGTCATTCCCCGAACACGACTTGTGCGAGGGACACCCAAACTGAGTGTGTCTCCATTTGCCCCTCCCGCCGGCGGGGATCATTCAACTCCTCGAAGTGATCTTGAATCCGATTCGACTTCAACATGGCATGACTCCTTTGCTCGCGCAGCTTCCTACCCGCTTACCATCAGCGGGCTTAGGAAATCGCGATTGCCTAGTTATGCCAGATTGCCTATCATGGCGCAATCGCCCTGGGATAGGATGGTCCTGTGCCGGGTGTTATTGAGTTGCGAACGGAAATTGTGGGAGACGGTCTGAAAACCAACCAAAGGAATGTCGTCATGTCTCGAACTTGCTCTCGCTTACTTCACTCCCCGCAGATGCCTGGCTCGTGTGTGCAACGTGGTAGGTTTCACAAGCATTGCAATATAGAATGCCCGACCGGGGCACTTGTTTATTGCAAACTGCGGCTCCTGATCTTTTTGATCGCTGCTACGTTGTACTCGGTCCAGCGTGCGGAGAGTCAGGAAGTCGCCGTGCCGGCGGAGAACCCGCGAGTGTTTGCCAGTATCGAGGAGACCTACAACACATTCCGCCAGGCAGTGGCCGATCAGGACGCCGAACGCATCTGGAATTGCTTTTCGCCTGAGCGCCATGCGGAAATTTGCTTTGAATTATACTTTGAATGCCAAATGCGACCAAATGATCCCGAGGTTGCTCGCATTCTCAAGGCCCATGGGATCAACTCCGAGAGCATCGAAGCAAGTTTTTTGAAGAAGTACCGAGAAAAGCACGGAGCGGACTGGGAGCCTAACCTTCCTAGTGATTATACACTGATGGCGCAGGCGGTTAGCGAGGTCATCGTCGATAAGGTCGGGTTTTACAAAGACTTGGCGTCTCGCAAAAACGCCAACAAGCCAACGGCTGAGCCTAAACCGGCGATTTCCCCTTTCGAGGCACTGAAAAGTATCACTGTCAATGGCGATTCGGCCGAAGGGACCGCATTCAAGAATAGTACCTTGTCACCTATCCATGGTGATGAGAATGGCGTGGAACGCATCGTGCACCAAAGATTTCGCACTTTGCAAACAATCACTTTCACCTGCCACGACGGCAAGTGGCTCATTCGAGCCATAGCTCCCGTGATTGTCGCGGGAGCACCACAAGTGGGAGTGGCAAACGGACCAATCACTACGGTTGACGCGCGACAACTTCAGCAAGTTGTGCCACCCGAGACGCGAGCGGTACCTCCAGTAATAATTGATCGTGAATAAGGCAATGACGAGCGGCGAGTGCCATGGACCATCTGCCGCTGCTGGACTGGTGGCACCGGCGACCAACAACTGTGAAATGCCATTGGTGGCCAATGGGAGGAGCGCCCAAATAGAGTGTGTTTCCATTTGTCTTGTGAAAACTAACCAAAGGAATGTCGTCATGTCTCGAACTTGCTCTCGCTTACTTCACTCCCCGCAGATGCCTGGCTCGTGTGTGCAACGTGGTAGGTTTCACAAGCATTGCAATATAGAATGCCCGACCGGGGCACTTGTTTATTGCAAACTGCGGCTCCTGATCTTTTTGATCGCTGCTACGTTGTACTCGGTCCAGCGTGCGGAGAGTCAGGAAGTCGCCGTGCCGGCGGAGAACCCGCGAGTGTTTGCCAGTATCGAGGAGACCTACAACACATTCCGCCAGGCAGTGGCCGATCAGGACGCCGAACGCATCTGGAATTGCTATTCACCTGAACTTCAGGTTGAGGAGTGCTTTGAACTGTACTTTGAATGCCTAATGCAACCAAATGATCCCGAGATTGCTCGCATTCTCAAGGCCCATGGGATCAACTCCGAGAGTATCGAAGCTTTCTATTTAAAGAAGTACCGAGAAAAGCACGGAGCGGACTGGGAGCCTAACCTTCCTAGTGATTATGAACTTATGACGCAAGTGGTCAGCGAAGCTGTCGTCGACAAAGCCGGGTTTTACAAAGATCTGATGTCTGGCAAAAACGCCAACAAGCCAACGGCTGAGCCTAAACCGGCGACTTCCCCTTTCGAGGCACTGATAAGTATCACTGTCAATGGCGATTCAGCCGAAGGGACCGCGTACGAGAATAGTACTTTCTCACCTATCCATCGAGACGAAAATGGCGTGGAACGCATCGTGCATCAAAGACGTCGCGATCTGAACAAAATCACTTTCACCTGCCACCGCGGGAAGTGGCTCATTCGAGCCATAGCTCCCGTGATTGTCGAGGGAGCACCACAAGTGGGAGTCGCAAACGGACCAATCACTACGGTTGACGCGCGACAACTTCAGCAAGTTGTGCCACCCGAGACGCGAGCGGTACCTCCAGTAATAATTGATCGTGAATAAGGCAATGACGAGCGGCGAGTGCCATGGACCATCTGCCGCGGCTGGGCTGGTGGCACCGGCGACCAACAACTGTGAAATGCCATTGGTGGCCAATGGGAGGGACGCCCAAATAGAGTGTGTCTCGATTTGTCCTGTTTGTTTTGCGAAAGGGGCCGAAAAGGTGTATGTCTCGGTTCGAGGCCAGAAAGAGCGCGGCGTCCGGTTCTTTCTGATCTGTGGTGAT
>CAZYQQ010000190.1:0-4668 GCA_964650265.1 uncultured Planctomycetaceae bacterium | reverse complement strand
TCCGTCTAAAGTAGGTTCCGTCTGCCGGACGGAACCTTGCGCTCGGTTCAAACTCGCCACTCACTCAAGGTCCGGTCCAGCGGACGCGGACCTACTGGTGTTCGAGGCGAATTTTGCGGAACAGCGGCGCGTGGCGGTAATAGACCTCGAGTGTGCAGGTCGCCAATACGGTCATGTAGAGCCGCCCTCCCTGATCTCCATGGGGAGTCTTGGGGTCCCAGCTTCCCATCGCGTGTCCTGCCTGAATCTGCGAGGCCACCAGGGTGTCGGCCACTTTCTCATTCCACTCACGCCACTCGGTATCACCCCAGTGATGAAAAACCTGCGTGGCGTAATACAAGTAATAGATGTTCACGTCCCGCGGATTCGGGGGATGTCGCCGCGCCAGTTCGCGCACGCCCGCCGCAAGGCCCGGTTGGTCGCGCTTCCAGCCGAGGTACATCCGCGACAAGAGCCCCTCGGCCGTCATCGCCGGCGAGGCACCTTGTCCCGGCATGTAGGAGTATTGCGAACCTGCCTGATCGGTGGCCACCGAGTCGAGAAACCGGCTCGCCCGCCCTAGCACGGTCCCATCGACTTCCAGCCCGGCGGCCCGGGCCGAGTGGAGGGCCATCAACTGCCACCCGGTCACGCTCAGATCGCCCCGCTCGCCACTGGTGTAGCGCCAACCGCCGGCCGGATGCTGGGCATCGCAAAGGTAGTCGATCGCCAATTCGGCGGGCTCGCGAAGCCGCTCGTCGCCGGTGAGAGCGTAGGCATCGCACAACGCAATCGTCGCCAAGGCATGCGTATACATGCCGGCCGTCCGGTGGCTGTCGCCGGTGAGGTCACCATTGGGACGCTGGACGCTAATCAGGTATTGCAGGCCATGGCTCACCGATTCCTGATAGATGCCCGTGCGATGAGTCTGCCCCGCCCCAAGCATCGCCTGGAGCACGAGGGCCGTGGCCCCTTCGTCGCTATGCAAATTGGCACGATCGCGGCACTCGCCATCGCAATGGCCCGACTTGTGGAAGCGATCGAGCGACCAATTTCCCGCCGGATGTTGATGGAGGGCCATCCAGTGGAGCGCCTTGGCCACGGCCGCCTCGGTCAGGTTGGTCCCCCCTTCCTGCTTGAGCACCTCGCGGCGAATCCGCGGGTCGCGGGCCGACAGCATCTGCCGGTAGCGATCGTCCGAAGCGAGATTCTGGGTGATGCGGCCGATGGGGGGGAGGTTGGGGGCGGCCGTGGGGGTGGCGATGGTCAGTCGTTCGGCCCACTGCTCCGCCTCGACACGTGCCCGGTCTCGCGATTCGATGGGCAACTCGAAACCGACCTGCTCGACCTGTTCGTCGATGAGATGCCTCCCTCCCCCGCGGTCGTGCTCCGAGAACTCCATGCTGAGGTCGATTTGGTCGTCGATCGGTCCCAGACCGGTGCTGCCCGTCAGGATCGCTAGCAATAGCAGCAGCACCAGGTGAGCAATCACACTTGCCAACATGGCGAGCAACCGATTGAGGCTCCGAAACATCTTCTCGGCCGGTGTGAGCACGGGGGGTGGCACGACCGACAGGTCGATGGCAATCTCGTCGAGCGGCTCCTCGAACGTGGGGGCCGCAAACGGGAGTTTCGAGAGATCGACCACCACCCGCTTGCGGCGCGGTGCGGATTGTAGAAAGTCGAGGGCAATCGAGGTGCCACACCGCAGGCAATCGGCCGTGCGCAGCCACAGTCGAATCGACATCGGCATGCCACACTCCGGGCAAGCGCACGCGTCGATCCCGCTTTCGAGCTCGGGCCGACTGTCGGACTTGGGGTGGCGAAGCGTGGACGACATCGGGTGGCTCGTGAAGGAACTAGTCGAGTCACCATTCTACCCCGCCGGGCAAATTATTCCCAAGCAATCGCCCGGGCCCCACGGTCATTTCTCCCACTTGCCAGGCCGCGCCTCCGCTAGTCGGTAGCGATTGGGGGGTGTCTAATGGGTCGTCGCAAGGCAAACAGGCTCGTTTTTCCTCTTACTTAGGCATCTGCTGGCATGGCTTCCGACGAATTGTTGCGCCGCGAGATCGATTCCCTGGGGCGACTGTTCGGGGATGTGATCCGCCAGTTCGCGGGAGATGAGCTGTTCGAACTGGTGGAGGAGGTCCGCCGTGGGGCGCGGCGGTTTTGCGAGGGAGAACCTGGCGCGGCGGACGAACTCGACGCGCTTTTGGCCTCGCTCGGCGAGGGGCAGTTGCGCCACGTGGTCCGGGCGTTCAGCCTGTTTCTCGAACTTGCCAATCTGGCGGAAGACCGTCAGCGCGTCAGAGCCTTGCGGACCCGGGAGCACAAGATGCACCCTGCGCCTCGCAAGGAGTCGGTGGCGGCCGCCATCAGCGAGTTGCACGAACGAGGGCTCACCTGGGACGAAACCGCGGCCATCCTGTCGCGGATCGACATCGAACTCGTGTTCACCGCCCATCCGACCGAGGCGAAACGCAAGTCGCTGCGATCCAAGCTTCGCGAGATTCGCCGCTTGCTGACCTTGCTCGATCGCTCCGACCTGCTGCCACGCGAGCAAAAAACATTCGAAACGCAACTGCGGGGAGAGATCGTCAAACTGTGGCAGACCGATATGGTGCGAGCCCGACGCCCCACGGTATTCGAAGAGGTTCAGCGCGGACTTTCGTTCCAGCCGGTCCTGTGGGAGATGGCCCCGCGTATCGTAGGTGAGCTCCGCCAGGCGGTCGGAAAGCTATTCCCTGGGGCCCGCGCGACGAGCTTGCCGCAAATCTTGAAGTTCGGATCGTGGATGGGGGGCGATCGCGACGGGCATCCCTACGTCACCCCCGCCGTCACCGATCAAACCTGCAAGTGGCTCCGCGACGCCGCCCTCAAAAGCCATATCGACATCTGCACGCGACTGGGCGAATCGCTCAGCATCTCGCAACAGCAAGCGCCCCACGCGGCCGAACTCCAGCAGGCCATTCATGCGGCCTGCGCGCGGTGGCCCGAGATCGACGACCATGTCGACTGGATTCCTCCTCGCGAGACCTTTCGCCGCTGGCTCTGGATCATCCGCTGGCGACTCGAGCAGACTTTGGCCGTGGACCTCGAGGGACCATGGCCCGAGGGAGCCTACTCCGCCCCGCTCGAACTGACGCGCGACGTCGAACTGGCCCAGTCGGCGCTCGAGGCCTCGGGAAACAAGGAGATTGCCGATGCCGAGCTAAGAACCTGGCTCGACCAGATTCGCATCTTCGGGTTCCACACCGCCCGGCTCGACATCCGCCAGCACGCAGGGGTCTACCGCGAGGTGATGGACGACATGTGGGAGGCAGCGCGGCTGATTCCCCCTGGCACGCAACTCCAGGAGGATTCTCGACGGCAATTGCTGATCGACACGCTCGAGATGGCCCCCAACATCGACCCGATCCACCTCAACGGCACGAGCCGCGAAACGCTACAGTTGTTCTCCAACCTGCGTCGGCTCGCGCGGCGATTCGGCATGTCGTGTCTCGGTGGGCACGTCATTTCGATGACCACCGAGGCGAGCGATCTACTGACCGTCCTCTGGCTTTGGAAGTGGTCGGAACGGGTCGATGGCGGGAACGATCGCGACGACGACCTGCGCCTGCCGATCGTCCCACTACTCGAAACAATCGACGACCTGACCGGTGCCGTCGACATCATCACCACGGCGCTCGACACTCCCGCTTATCGCCACTATCTCACGCGGCTCGGCGACACTCAGATGGTGATGATCGGTTACAGCGACAGCACCAAGGACGGCGGCTATCTCTCCGCCGGCTGGGCCCTCTACCGCGCTCAAATCGAACTCTACGAAGCCGCCGCCAAACGGGACGTCGAGCTGACCTTCTTTCACGGCCGGGGCGGGTCGCTTGGTCGCGGAGGAGGACCGGCCGCCCGGGCGATTCTCTCTCTCCCTTCCAACACGTTTCATGGCAGTCTCCGGCTAACCGAGCAGGGAGAAGTGCTCGCCGAGCGCTATGACGATCCCGACATCGCTCATCGCCATTTGGAACAGGTGGTGTGGAGCGTGATGATGGCGGCGACCCATCGGGCCTCCCACGTGCCGGAGGAATGGTTCGACGCCATGGACGAAATGGCGGCCGTGTCGCTCGAGGCATATCGCAAGCTGGTCGACCATCCCGGGTTCGTCGAATTCTTCCGCCGCGTCACACCCATTGGCGAGATCGAACGACTCCCCATCGGTTCGCGCCCTGCCCGGCGCAAGGGAGACGACCGCATCGAGAACCTACGGGCCATTCCCTGGGTCTTCGCCTGGACCCAATCGCGCTGCCTGATCCCGGCGTGGTACGGAGTCGGGGCGGGACTCAAGCGGCTTCTCGATCAGCCGCAAGGAGAGGAATTGCTCCAACACATGTACAAAAGCTGGCTCTTCTTTAGCGCGACGATCGACAACTCGCTGCTCGCGCTGGCCAAGTCGAACATGCCCGTCTTCCGTCGCTACATGGCGGTGGCGGGAGACGACCCCGCGATGCGGGAAGTGGGTCAAATGATGATCGACGAGTTTGGCCGCGCCAGCGAGACCATCCTGGCCATTACGCAGACCGAGAAGCTGCTCGACTCGACCCCGTGGCTCCAGCGTTCGATTCAGGTCCGCAATCGCTACGTCGATCCCCTGAACCTCGTGCAGGTCGAGCTTCTCAAGCGCCGGCA
>CAZYQQ010000189.1:0-4789 GCA_964650265.1 uncultured Planctomycetaceae bacterium | reverse complement strand
AACCGCGGTTCGACCAGAAAATTGAAGCCGACGTTGTTCTTCGATTCGTCGACATTGGCCCCCAGCGAGAAGATCATCGACTCGCCGATGCGACTGAACGTGATCGACTGGCCGATGTTGCCCGCCTCGCTGAAGTCGACCACGGCGGTCGCCGAGCTAAGCCACTTGTCGCTCAGGCGATAATTGATCGTTGCCGAGAGGACGTCGGCGGTGAAGGGACCACGGATCGTGCGATAACCGAGGTAAAGATTGCCACGGCCCGGGCGGTTCACCAACAGCCCTCCCGAGACCGTGCGGAGACCATCGCCAAACATGTCGGCCGCCCCATCGGAGAGGATCGAAAAGCGGTCTCCCAGATGCCACCGCAAGTCGTAATCGGCCAGCCCCAGCTCGTTGCCAAAGTTGTCGCGGTCGCTCCGCGGGAAATAGGTGATGTTCGAATCGAAGGTGATCCAGTCGACGATATGTTGCCGGGGGCCGAGCCCGCGCTTCGTCTGCAGGCGATGGCGCATGCCCATCCGCATGACGGTCAGATCCTCGACCATTTCCATCGCCGGGCTGGTGACCCAGCCCTGCGTACCGGTGCGAATGAGATAATAGCGTGGGTCGAACTTGGGATCGATCGTGTTGGGGCCGGTATTGTCGTAGTAGAGATCGGCGAGCCGGCCACCGAACGCCGGGTCGAACAGCCGGCGGCGGATCTCCTCGAACACGTCGTCGTCGATCTCGTCGTAGAGGGGGAACTCGTCGTAGTTTTGATTCGCGTCGGCATGGCTCAACTCGGCGTCGAACACCACCTTGTGGGCGAGGCCGTTGAGATTGAACACGGGATCCTGAATGTGGGGATTGACCGTCCAGAAGGGGATGCTCGCCCGCAGGCCCGCCTGATAGTAGAGCCGCTGGATGTCGTTCCCCTCGATGTCGGCCCCCCAATGCCCCGCCTCGCCCAGCACGTAGGGAACGACCTTGAATGGCGAGACGTCGAGCGGCAGATCGAGCTCGTGCCGGGTGATGATCCGCTCCCCTTCGGCGTCGATGCGATTGCCGAGCGCGTCGTTCTCGTGCGGCAAGAGGTTGAATTCGTTAGCCAGTTGGGCATTGGTGGGAGTGCTGGCGATTTGCTGATTGGCGTAGCCGATGCTCGTGTGGGCATGCCAGGTGAGGGCGTCGTCGGCCAGTTCCTGGCCGATGATGTAGTGGTCGAGCCGTGGGAGCCACTGCGTCTGGGTGAAGAAATCGTTGATCCGCCCGTTGGCCTCGATCAGGAAGCTGCGATTATCGACCACGCGTCGCAATCTTAGACCGGTGGTTTGGTCCTTGCGCTCGTCCCACTCCTGTTCGTAGTATTGCTCGAGGAACGTCCGGTCGCTGATCCAGCCGATTTCGGCCTGGGCGGTCCAGCCGTCGAACAGGCCATCGGCGAACTTCTGGCGGTGATTCCAGAGCGCCCGGCCGCGGAAATCCTTCTCCGGCTCGATCGTCCGCCTGCCGAAGCCGAGGTTATCGAGCCCATCGTCCTTGATGACCCAGAGATCGAAGAGCCCGCTCGTCGGCCCAAGGATGTCGAAAAAGGCATCGCGGTTGTATTCGACGGTCGTGCCGCCGCCGAGCCCGCGCCGACTGAGGTAGTCGACGCTCAAGTCCCAGTCGGTTCCTCGCGGGGGCTCGGTCATCCCGAGCAGTTGAAACATGTCGAAGTCGAGCAGCGTCTGAAAACCGAAGATGCTGTCGTTGCGGATGCGGATGTTGTCGATGTAGTAGGTCGGCTCCTCGAGGTTGGTGGCGATGGTGGGCCAATAGAAGATCGGCACGCTGCTAAAGTAGAGCGTGTTGGCCTGGCTCTGGGCGAGGTGCTGGTGCTTGAACTCCGGCTCCCCCGTGAAGGGGTCGACCACTTGAGCCCCAGTCGCCGGGTCGATTAGCGGCTGGGGGACGTCCTGGAAGGCAATCGCCTGCGAGCCGAGATGATAGCTGGGGACTTCGAGGCGGCTGGTCGTCAGCATGGCGTCGTAGGCCATGAACCGCACCGGATCGAGCTGCTGGATCACCCCCGCCTTGAGCCGCACAAGCCCCTGGTAGTCGAAGTTCTCGGTCCGCGGTAGCGGCGTCAACAGTTCGGCATTGATCACGGTGCCGATCCGTCGGCGGACGTCGTAATACATCCGGTCGGCGAAGATCGTGCGGTCTCCCTGGCGGAAGATAATGTTCCCCTCCATGTAGATCTCCAGCGGCACGTCGTTCTGCTGCTGAAAGTCGCTGGTACTGAGCGGGTTGGTCGACCAGATCACCGCCCGGTCGGTTTGAATGTCGAGCTTGCCCAAGGGGCCGAGCACTTCGGCCACGTCCTGCGACTCGAGCCCTTCGATGATGACGTTCACCCCGCCACTCACGGTCATCACGCTTTCGCCATTGGGGAGCACCCGGGCGTCGAAGTTGGCCCCCAGGTCGGTTTGCGAGAAGACCTGCACCCGGCGGACGCCGCGCGAGTTGGGGGCGACCGGGCCGGGGACCGGTGCAAGCTGCTGGAACTGGACCAGCTCGACAGGTCCGCCCCCTCCCACGGCGGTCCCATTTTTCACGAACAACGTCGGTGGAGGAATTGCGGGGCCAAAGCGGCTGCGTGCCCGATCGTAAATGGGGGAGGGACCCCGAGGGCCTGGTTCCGCGACTTGTCCCACGCGCCAATCGATCGGCGCCCGCGTCGACCAGGAGCCGAACCACTCGGGAAGGAGCTGCCGGCCGCTGCTCCCTTCGCTCCCTTGGTGGATAAGTTCGACTTGGCGCCCGGGAAGCGGTTCGGCGTAGATCAGGATTTGGCTCACCTCGCTGGGGGCGAGCGGCACCATGAGAACGATCTCACCCGCGACCAGTTGATTGGCGTCCTGCGTCAGGCGGCAATCGCCGGCGAGATGCCAGATGGTGTAGCCCCCTTCCTGCCACTTTTGGGCCGTGGTGGCCGAGGCGGTGATCGGGGGATCCCCCAACGGACGGGGAAGCAACACTTCGCCACGCGCAGGCGGAATCCCTAGCGCGAGCGCCAACCACACGAGCGCAGCGTGCCCGAGGGCCGCCACCAGGGCAACCGACCTGCGCTGATAAGTCGAGTGGTACACAGGGCTTACAATGCTGAGGGCATCCTTGCCATGAGGAGTTGTGTCGCGTGCGTTTCCCACTCTCCCGCGCGGCAGGGGAGCACCCACCCCAGGGCGGGGGGACGTTCCGCGAGCGCATTCCGGGAGCCCGGGGGGCGGAGTATAGGGGCCCTCGGACTCCAGGGTCAAGGCGCGTTCAGGGGGAGAAACCAGCGCTCAAATCGTTAGCTACTAACGACTTGCGTGCTGAATGCGGCAGCCGGTCGCTGCCAGAGAGGGCAACCGCGGGGGTTACTCCTTGCGTCCCTTCACCTCGGCATCCCGCTTGGGAGGCAGCAAAGTGACCATCATGCCTAAGACGACCATCAGGACGACCAGCCCCCACGCCATGCTCTGTTTGAGGCGGTTTTCCCCTTCCTGGGCCAGAACCGGAGACATCATCGCCACCCAGTAGCAGCCCGAGGCCACCAGCACCCGCCCCAGCCGCCAGCCGCGCGTCACATTTTCAATCAACCAGGGCATCGAAAACTCCACAAGGCTAGCAGCAGGCAGGAAATTCAGGCGGGGGCATCGCAGACGCTCCCCACCGGCAGACATTCTCCCCCTCAGTGTAATCCGCCGCTAGCGGTTTGCCAAACTCGGAGAAATCAGCATCGATATTCAGGATGTTTAGGATGTGCTGGGCTGAAGGGGCTGAGTCTGGGTCTCTTCCCTCCTCTGGTCCGGCTGAAGTACTAGCAATCACCTCACGAAAATGCCCGTAAAACCCATTGAGATCTCTGGTTTTTACAAAGTCCCCCCCGCTCAACTATCCTAAACATCCCGAATATCGATGCTCAATTCGTCACACGCTCCAGCTCCGGGCTAGCCATGAGCCGGTGCCACGAAATTCCCTGCTGGCGAAAGAGTGCCGCGGGCATGGCGATCGTGTCCCAGCGACTCGAGAGCGCCCGGGCACCGAGCATGTAGTCGGCCAGCCGCAGGGCGATGAAGGCGTACCAGCGATCCTGGTAGGGGTGCAGCTCCTCGGGGGGGACCGGCGAGCGATCCCCCACCACGTCGTAGGCAAACACCAGGAAGGCCTCCGCCCCGTCGCCAAAGTGGCGGCACCACTCGGCCAGGCTCCGCAGGTCGTCGCGGGTCGACCAGTTGCGCCAGTATTGCTTCTGCCGCCCACCGGCGGGGAAGCGGCGCCCCTTGATGTCGATGATCCACTGCCCCTGCCCAGGGGGCGAGACCAAGAAGTCGGCGCTCTTGAGCGACCCCGCGTCGTCGAGACTCCGCCGCGACTCGTTGACCGCGACATAAGGAATCCGCTCCCGACGCAGGAGATCGGCAAAGGCGGCTTCGTAATGGTTGTGGCGATTGGCCATGGGGGTATTGTAGGGTTGGAAGTTGGGAGTTGGAAGTTGGAAGAGAGGTTTTTAAAGGGAGATGGGGGGATGAACTGGGGATGTGGGGATGGGATGCAGAAAAGCAGCATAAAAAGTGGATATTTAAAACGGAGAATAGCCTTTTTAATGCAGAAAGATCGTGGACTTTTGGATCGATGCGGTCTGAGTTGGAAAACTCACCACGGAGAGCGCAGAAGGCACAGAGAGTAGACTAAATATCTTGTAACACTTCAGCCAACAGAAGTTGACTGAAGTGGATAAAAAACACGGAGACACAGAGACACGGAGATGTGATTAGCGGGG
>CAZYQQ010000188.1:0-4884 GCA_964650265.1 uncultured Planctomycetaceae bacterium | reverse complement strand
GAAGTCGTTAATACCAAAATACTTGCGATACGTAAATGGAAATCAGACAGTCGAACTAGGGGCACCATCGCAGAAGTCAAGCACAACGGGAAAGCAATGGGATTGTCTCTTTAGAAATTGCCCCCGCCATCCGCAGCCCCCTTGTGTTGCCGGGCAGGTTCGCTAGCAGCACAATCTATCCCGCTGCTTTCCATCTCGCAAAACCGGCCCGTTTTGAGGATACTGACTCCACTGGGTACTCCCTCCACCCCTCCACTCCCCGCACGGCTGCGGCACACCTTCCATGAATTTGCTTTGGATTGTTCTCCTCTCGGCGCTCGTGCTCGGCGTGGCCTATCTCACCTACGGGAGGCTGCTCGCGTGGCTCTTGCGTCTCGACCGAAACGCACCCGTGCCGGCGTACGAGCAGCGGGATGGGATCGATTTCGAACCCCTTTCCACCGGGGCCCTCTTCCCGCAACACTTTTCGGCCATCGCCGCCGCCGGGCCAATCGTGGGCCCGATCCTCGCCGGGGTGACGTTCGGGTGGTTGCCGGCGCTGCTGTGGATCGTCATCGGGTCGATCCTCATCGGCGGAGTCCACGACATCACGGCACTTGTCGCGTCGCTGCGGCATCGGGCGATGTCGATCGCCGAGGTGGTGCGGATCTACATGACCCGGCGATCGTATCTGATGTTCCTCGCGTTCATCTGGATCGCGCTGGTCTACATCATCGTGGCGTTCACCGGGGTGACGGCGGCCGCGTTCGTCGGCGCGCCACAGGCGGAGAACGGTGGCGTCGGGGGAGGGGCGATCGCCTCGTCGTCGACCATCTATCTGGCGATTACCCTCATCATGGGACTCGCCGTCCGCTACGGGCGGATGCCCGGGTGGCTCGCGCTCTGCGTCTTCTTGCCACTGGTGGTGGGGGCGATCGTGGTCGGGCCCTATCTGCCGCTCGACCTCGCCGCCGCCACCGGGTGGAGCGACGGGGTGGCCATCAAGGGATGGAGCGTGATCCTGCTTGCCTACTGCTTGGTGGCCGGAGTGCTGCCGGTGTGGCTGCTGTTGCAGCCGCGGGGACAACTGGGGGGCTATTTTCTCTACGCGGCGCTGGGGGCGGGAGCCGTGGGGCTCGCGCTGGGGGGGCTCGATGTGAAGTACCCGGCGTTTCGCGGTTGGGAGGTCGCGACCCCCGGGGGGACGATGGCGCTCGCGCCGATGTTGTTCATCATGATCGCCTGCGGGGCCTGCTCGGGTTTTCACGCGCTGATCGCCAGCGGCACGACTTCGAAACAACTTAAGAGCGAATGTGCCGCCAAACCGGTCGCCTACGGGGCGATGGTCCTCGAGGCGATGGTCGCCGTCGTGTCCCTCTGCTGCGTGATGATGTTCGCCGAAGGAGCACCCGAGCTGTCGGGCAAACCGAACCAGATCTACGCCGCCGGCATCGGGGCCTTTCTCGACGTGGCCCACGTCCCGCGGCAGATCGGCATCACCTTCGCACTGATGGCCTTCACCACGTTCGTCTACGACACGCTCGACGTCTGCACGCGGCTAGGCCGATTCATCCTGCAGGAACTCACCGGCTGGCGCGGCCGCTGGGGACGCCTGTGGGGCACAACCTTGACCGCCGGGGTGCCCCTCTTCTTCATGTTGCGCCACCCGTCCGACGCAAAGACCCCCGTGTGGCAACTCTTTTGGAACCTGTTCGGCGCAAGCAACCAGCTCCTCGCCGCCCTCACGCTGCTTGGGGTGACGGTCTGGTTGTGGCGCACCCGGCGCGCATGGTGGGTCTGGTTGGTGACGGGTCTGCCGACGGTGGTGATGTACGTGATGAGCACCTGGGCACTCCTCTCGATGACCCTACCGGCGTTTCGCACCAACGAGGGAAGCTGGCAAACGCCGAGCGACCCGGTCCCCTGGATCGGCCTGGTGCTGCTGGGCCTGGCAGGGCTGATGCTGGTGGAGGCGATCAAAGTCCTGCTGGGTGTAGGGGCCGGTGGTCAGGGGCCGGGGGCCACGGATCAGGGAACATAGCCCGTGCTCGTTTGCCCGGGCAACTTGAGGGGGGGATGAATTGTCAAAGACCAGGTATGCCAAAGACCAGGTAGGTTCCATCTGCCGGATGGAACCTTGAAGTGAGTGCAAGCTCTCCACGCGCGCAAGGTCCGGGCCAGCGGCCACGGACCTACTTCGAGGCACAATGCGAATCTAAACCGACCCGTGGACGTGAGTGCCCGGAGCAGTGTGGGACGATTTTCCAAATCGGCAGCGAACCGTCCCCCCACGCTCCTCGCTAACGCGGTCGGGTTGGGATTCCCACGACTCTCCGGCTTTCGTCCTTTCGCGCTTTCGTGATCCCCATCAAAGTGCGACCCCTCGGACGGCGAAGCGGTAGGATGGTCATTCAGGATCACGAAAGGACGAAAGTTCGAAAGCACGAAAGTGAGTGTTGCCGGCTGTTTACCAACGTGGTGACCAAGTTCAACTTCTTGCGCACCTCTAGCGCGCTGGCGCCCCGCTTTGGCGCTCTCCACGCTTGTTCTTGACGGTGGGAGCGATCTTCGTCGCGGTGGCAGGGCTGATTTTGTTGACTGGGGTGGGGTGTGAACGATAGGATGGGAAAGTTGAGTGGCTGGGTTTTTCTGCCACGATTCGCTTGCGGCACCGTCGCACCAAAGGCAACGGCAGTCGCATTGCCTCACTCACCATGATGTTCAAACTCGCGGAGTCCGCCGCCCAGGGCTGGCGACTCCTCAACGGACACAAACTACTCCCCGATGTCATCCGCGGGGTTGCCTTCAAAGACGGACTACCCCTCGACCAAGACGCCGCCTAATTCAATTCCACTGTCCACAACAATTGACAATATCTCTCCTAGCCGCGATACTGTCTTTAGGTCAATGAGTTCTTCGAAAGGAACCCCCTTGTTGACGGATACATAACCAGAGGAACGGAGCATGGACTTCAAGATCCCTACATTTACTGCCGCAGACTGCGCCTTGCTGTTAATCGATCATCAGGTCGGAACGATGCAGCTGATCAAGAATATCCCCCTGGATGTCGCGAAAAGAAACACCGTTGCTTTGGCGAAGGCGGCTAAAATCCTGGATATCCCCGTCATTCTGACGAGTTCTCAGGAACAGATGCAGCAGGGGCCGCTGCTCCCCGAATTGGAGCAACTCCTGCCCGAAGCCTTCGCGGCCCGAATCAGTCGTGCCGGGATAGTCAATGCCTGGAATGACCAGAATTTCGCTGCAGCCGTGAAAAAGACTGGGAGAAAGAACCTCATCATGGCGGGCGTGACAACAGACGTCTGCCTCGTCTACCCATCTATCAGCGCCGTCCGAGAAGGGTTCAATGTTCAGGCGGTGATGGATGCCAGCGGATCACCATTCGACATTTCCGAAGACATGTCGCGTCGACGAATGGAAAACGAAGGCGTCGTGCTGACGGCGACGAATACATTGCTGGCCGAGTTGGCGCAGGACTGGAGCAGCCCTAGTGGAGAGAAACTGAAAGGCATCCTCTCTGAACTATTGCCTCACATGGGCTAACTGCCGAAGGGACGCACATGAAAGTCATTCGAGCCAATGAGCACCAGACAATGGGGCACGGAACGTTCAAGATTCGGCGAGTTCGTCCTGGGATCAAGTTGGGAAATCCTGATGACCTCGGTTTCGGCCCACTCGGAATGATCGACCATGCGAAACTCGGGGCAGGGTTGCTCGTTCCGATGCACGAACATCGCAACGACGAAATCCTGTCATACTTGCGGTCCGGCATTGTGTGGCACAAGGACACACATGGCGGACAGCTTCCGATGTCGGCGAATCAGCTTGTGGTGATGAATGCGGGAAGTGGCATTTCGCACGAGGAGAGTATCCCGGCAGACGGCGAGCCCGTCGAGATGCTGCAGATCTTTATTCGCCCCTTCGAAGCGGATCTTGCGCCAAACTTTCAATCACACCAATTCCAATCTGCTGTCAGCAGGGATGAATGGCGATTGATCGCTGGACCTGCAGAATCGTTCCCACCGCTTTCCGTTCGCAATCAGGTCTGGGTCTATGACAGGGAAGTTGTTTCAGGCCGAATTGACATTCCTGTTGAATCGAATCTCGATCAGTTCTTGTATGTTTTCTCGGGAGCAATACGCATTGCAGGCCAAGAGGATCTCTTTGCTGGCGATGCAATCACGGCCGGTGCGGGCGAGGAACTCCCCGGAATTCTTGCCATTGAGCAGTGCAATCTGGTGATGTTTCATGTCGATCGCAACGCGGCATTTTCACGTGCAGGGACATTCAGCGGATAAGGAGGACACATGGCAATCCGACTCGACACTCCACAAAGCGGATTCGCGACCGATTGGTTGGGCCAGCGAATTCGCTTTCCAATTCGTGAGAGCGACACTGGTGGGCGGATTTCGGCGCAACTAAGCGACCTTCCTCCTGGCTTCACCAATCCGCCACACGTCCATACACGTGAAGATGAAATATTCTACGTCATTAGCGGTGAAATTCAGGTTCACATCGCAGACAAAGCGTATCAACTGAACGCAGGCGACCTCGCGTTGGCTCCAGCTGGTCTTCCGCACCAACTTTCAGTTGCGGGAAATCATGGAGCAAAGCTGCTGGTGTTGATGACGGGCGATTCTCTTGAACAAGCATTTATCGGGAAAGCTAAACAAGACACTCAACATTTCCCCCCCACTTTTTTCCCAAAAACCCGCTTGACACCCTCCCGAATATGTGTACATTTGGATGCTAGCACTGATGTCCACCATGTTTTCGAGGGGAAAACGCCATGGCCGCCTGCCCGCGTCGCGAAATCGTCCGCAAGGGAGAGTCGGGGATTTACCACGTCTGGACCCGCACCGTCCGCCAGGCCTTTTTGTGCGGGTG
>CAZYQQ010000187.1:0-5147 GCA_964650265.1 uncultured Planctomycetaceae bacterium | reverse complement strand
TGCTCCAGAACGATGGACGTTCGGCGGGACTCATGTCGCCGGCATCGTCGTCTTCCTCCTCATCGAATTCCTCATCGACAGCTTCACTATCCACATCGTCCTCTTCGAGGTCGTAGTCGGCTGCGGGTGTGGTGTTGATCGCCTCGGCGGGCCAGACGTCCCATACCCACAGCGCGTGGAGGGTGCTGAGGACGATCAGCAGCCGGATGACCCCTTTGACCGAGATGCCGTGATTGACCAGGTAGATGACTGACAGGAGCGCGACCAGGGAGAAAAACGTGAACGCCACCCAGCGGGCCCAGGAGTGCTTGAGCCAGAGTCCGACCCCCACCACGAACATCCCGGTTGCGACCCATTCCATAAAGGGGTCGTCGAACTTGCCGAGGATGCTGGCGACTAGCAGACAGGTCGCAATGACAACCATGAAGCCGACATAGAAAGCGAGGCCCCCACCCGGAGGCCGCACATCGAACCATCCCCTCATAAGATTGTTGCCTCAACCAGAACGAGCGAGCGTAGACGCCAAAGAGTGTCTCTCCCGCCACACCGATGGCCGGGAGCACTTCAGCATACCGGCGACGATAGTGAGGACGCAACCAGTAGAAACCATTTGGCACACACGCGAAGGCTCGTGCCGGTGGATAGAGCCTACTCGGGCGCAAAGGAGCTGAACTCGCCGCTCCCCCACGTCTGGGCGTTGTATTGCCGCGAGCCGTCGCGAGGGATGGTGAGGACCTGCCAATTGTCCCCCACCAGAATGCGGGCGATCATCACGATCTGCCCCGCGTGATAGGCAAAGTGGGCCAGCGACCGGGTGATCGCCTGATGGACCGTGTGGGGCTCGCCCCGAATGGTGACGATACGAAGGAGATCGTCGTCCGAGAGTTGGCCGAGGGCCACCGTGAGGCAGGTCCAGGCGCTGTCCCAGTAGGCCACCATCTCGTCGCGGCTGCGGAACGTGTCGATGAACTCGTCGTCCCGGTCGCGCCACGGCTTCTCCCCGTCGCTCATCATGAAGTCGCTGAACCGCGACAGGACATTGCCGGAGAGGTGTTTGAGGATGACGGCGATGCTGTTGGTCTCGCTCGCCAGCGGGATGTGCAACTGGTCGTCCGTCAGTTGCACCAACGAGCCGTCGATCAGGTGCTTGTTGTAGGCAAACGTCGTCAAGGCGCTGGCGACATACTCGCCATAGGATTTGCCGGCGGGCATCGTACGGCCTCCGAGAAAAGTGGATTAGCTTGCCCCCACGGACTCTTTCTCTCCGGCGACAGCACCAGTTGCGGAATCGCGTGCCTGGTCGCGTGCCGCCTGGCGCTCCTTCCAGACTTCCTCTATGATATCCCCCCCGACGATCCCGTACAAACGCGGCCGTGGCGGGACGAGCGAGGTATCGACCTCCTCATAGGTAATGACGGGGTCGTCGGTGCTCCGCACCTCGGCGATCGTGCTCTTGAGCCACTTGCGGTTTTTCTCCTCAAACTGGTCACACCACTTTTCTGCCTGGTGGCGGCGTTCGACCGGGTCGGTCGACTCGACACCTGGCATTTCGAATTCCGGTTTGTAGTGGGCTCCGCGGCATTCGTCGCGCTGGAGGGCCCCTTTGAGGATCACTTTGGCGAGCGGGAACATGTCGACGAGCGCCTTGGTGAACATGACATTCTGGTTGGTCCAGTTGCCCGTGTCGGAGAGGGAGCAAGTGAGCACCTGCTCGTGGAGCTCGCAGACCTTGTCGTAGGCGGCGCGCAATTGATCGTTCCGACGCACCACTGTCGCTGCAGCGGTCATTTCGCGGCCCAACTGCTGATGGAGCAGGTAGGGGTTGGCCCCTCCCTCGGGGCGATTCACCAGCGCCGCATGCTCCTGTTCCTTGCGCGTTCGCTCGCCGCGCATCAACTGGTCGAAACTCTCGTCGCTTGCCGAGCGGCTGAGCGAACCGAGCACCGTTTCGATCGTGGGGGCGACCATCAGCCCGCTGAAGATGCAGGAGAGGAGCGAGTTGGCCCCGAGCCGGTTCGCCCCATGGTAGCCGTAGTCGACTTCGCCAATGGCGTAGAGCCCTGGGATGCTGGTCTGCTGGTTGCGCGGCGAACCCAAGACGAGGCCGCCGGTTGCACTGCGCTCGTAGTCGGCCCACAGGCCTCCCATCGAGTAGTGGACCGCTGGGAAAATTTTCATCGGCTCGTCGCGTGGGTCGACCCCTTGGAACTTCTCGTAGATGCTCAAGATTCCCTCGAGCTTGCGGTTGAGTTCCTCGCGCGGGATGTGCGTCAGGTCGAGATAGACGCACTGCGTCTCCTTCTCGACACTCAGTCCTTCGTTGACACAGATGTCGAAGATTTCCCGCGTCGCGATGTCGCGCGGCACCAGGTTGCCATATTTCGGATAGCGCTCTTCGAGGAAGTAGTACCGCTCCGACTCGGGGATGTCGCGCGGCGGGCGGGGATCCTGCGGAGTCCGCGGTACCCACACCCGGCCCCCTTCGCCGCGGGCACTTTCGCTCATCAGGCGGAGCTTGTCGGCACCCGGGATCGCGGTGGGGTGGACCTGGATGAACTCTCCGTTGCCATACTTGGCACCTGCCTGGGCGGTACGGCTGGCGGCGCCGCCGGTGCAGGCCATGCTCATCGTGCTACGGCCAAAGAGGAGTCCGCACCCCCCGGAGGCGATCGCGACCGCGTCGGCGGGAAACGCCTTGATCTCCATCGTCACGATGTTCTGGGCCGTTGCCCCGCGGCAGCGTCCTTCGTCGTCGAGTATCGGGCCGAGGTAGTCCCAGCTCTCCCACATTGCCACCTTGCCAGCGACTTTCCAGCGGCGGACCTGCTCGTCGAGGGCGTAGAGGAGTTGCTGGCCGGTGGTCGCCCCGGCGAACGCGGTTCGTTTATACAACGTGCCGCCGAAACGCCGCTGATCGCGAAAGCCCTCGGGGGTGCGGTTGAAGGGGACCCCCAACCGGTCCATCAAGTCGATAATTCGCGGGGCCCAGTCGGTCATCTCCTTGACCGGGGGCTGGTGCTGCAGGAAGTCGCCACCATAGACGGTGTCGACCAGGTGTTCGTACTCGCTGTCTCCCTGCTGCCGGGTGGTGTCGTTGACGCTGTTGATTCCCCCCTGGGCGCAGACACTGTGCGACCGCTTCACCGGGGTGAGACTCATCAGGTCGACCGAAATCCCGAGCTCGGCCAGCTTCATGGTGGCGGCCAAACCGGCGAGCCCGCCACCCACCATCAACACACGCGGCTGTGCCATTTAATCTGTCTCTCCCTGAGCGACGGGCCGACTTGTGTCGCCGTCGCGATGAGTCCGTTTATGTTCATTGGGGACGATCGTTCCCGCTTCGACCGCGGCTTCGTACATGCGGTCCTCGGTCGCGACCGCTTGGGCGTATTCTTCCTCCGCGCCATACTTGCGCATCCCCACCAGGGCCCCCAGGCCGGTCGCCAGCAGCAGCAAGCCAACCAGGGCGCAGACCCCCCGCGCGCGACGTTGTGCCGCCGGCCGGGTCCAAATCCCCCAAGTGATGCCGGCGGTCCAAATGCCGTTGGCAAAGTGAAACACGCCGGCAGCGACGCCGATGCCGTACAGCACCGCAATCAGGCCATTCTGCAGCGCGAGCCCTGCCGACGAGGCCGCATTGAAGGGGCGGAACTGATGCCCCCCTAGTGGCTCGATGATCGCGAGCCACCACTCCCAGTGGAACCAGCCATGCATGTGGAACACATGCCCGAGGACAAACAGCAACAGAATCCACGCCGTCGTTCGCTGGATTGTGTAGCGCAGATTTCCCTCGTAGGGGTAATGACGGACATTGGGGATCATTTCCAAGAGCAGGAAGATTCCCACACCCGCATGGAACAGGATCGGCAGGAAAATCAGCCCCCATTCGAGCAGCGGCAGCAACGGGCCGAAGCTATGAATCGTCATCACGTTCTTTTGGAACATGGCGGCTCCCCCCAGCACGCTGGCATTGACCGTCAAATGAACGACCATGTACCCACCGAACATGAGCCCCGTGAGGGAATGGAGCCGGCGGATGAGAAACTCGTGCCGCGCGAAAACCGATGGTCCGACTTCGGCCACGTTGAACACTCCTCGACAGTGCGGTGAAACAGGGGGCGGTGAAACGGGGGGGGCGGTGAAACGACGGGGCGGTGAAACGACGGGACTTCCCCACGTTCGGGGGGGGAGGGATGGGGCCCGGAGCCTGTAGTGTAAGGGACGAGGGGGAGGTGCGAAAAGGCTATCCCTCTCCACCCGTCGTTTCGCCCCTATAATGAACGCAAGGACTTTCGGGGGATGCCGTCCCCCCAGCCGCCAGCCACCAGTAAAGTGAGGAGCAGACTGCCATGCACCAGGTCGCAGGCTACCGGCTCTGGCTCGGCCATGCGGGAGATATCCGCGATCTTTCCGTGCTGCACAAGCGGGGCATCACAGCGGTTGTCGACCTGGCGGTCAACGAACCCCCCGCAATTCTCCCTCGCGAGATGGCTTACTGCCGGATCCCGCTGGTCGATGGGGCGGGCAATCCCCCTTGGCGGCTGCGCAGCGCGGTGGAGTTGACGGCGACGCTGCTGGAGAACGATGTCCGCACGCTCATCATCTGCGGCGCGGGCCTGAGCCGCACCCCAGCGATCGCCGCCGCCGCCATCGCACGCCTCACCGGCGGTCGAATGAGCGATGCCCTGGAGCTTGTGACGGCGGGGGTGGCGGCGGATGTGTCGACGGCGTTGTGGGCGGATTTGGAGGAGTTGATGGGGGCTGGGGACTGAAGTTGGCTGAAGTGGGTCAAGAACACAGAGACGCGGAGACACGGAGATGTTATTGGCGGTGCGGTGCGTGTCTTGTTCCATTTTGTTCCATTAACCAAGGTAGCCTGCCGCGCCGAGGAGCTCAAACGGGACGCTAACTTTCCATGTCGATCCCCTCGATCGCACCCGACTCATCGAATCGGACAGAAATGACATAATCGGTGACTTCGCCTGGAAGCGTGAAATCGAAAGTGTCGATCCCCTCGTCGTCTTCATCTCCCCAATGGGATTGCAACTCGAGCAGATCCAATACGCGCTCTGGATTGGGACGAGAATTTCCGAAATGCTGCTGCCAATAACTCTCGTTCAGTTCGTCCAGGTGGTGTTCAACAAACA
>CAZYQQ010000186.1:0-5190 GCA_964650265.1 uncultured Planctomycetaceae bacterium | reverse complement strand
CCCCGCCGGTCCCCCGCACGGGCAAATGTGCCCATGCTACCTTTCCCTGCCCCCTGACCTCCGACGAAAAGAAACCCTTGGGAGTCGACCTGTAAGCCGGGTTCTGTCTCCCCGCTCGCGCGGGGAGGGCGACCATTCCTCTAGGGCACGAGTTGCCTCGCACCTCAAGCGGCCTACCCGAGAGTGGTAACGAGCCGGACCGACTCTCCCCTCTGTTTGGCCTTGCGCCGGATGGGGTTTACCCTGCCAGGCGAGTCACCCCGCCCGCGGTGCGCTCTTACCGCACCATTTCACCCTTACCGAGGTGGCTTTACCACCCAGGCGGTATCTTTTCTGTGGCACTTTCCCTGACCTCGCGGCCGGTGGGCGTTACCCACCATCCTGTCCTGCGGCGCCCGGACTTTCCTCTCCCCCACTTTCATGGGGCAGCGATCGCCTGGTCGACTCCCAAAGGTGTACCACGATCGTACTCAGCGGGCGCCCGAAAGGCCACCCGTTGGGGAGCCGCTAGAGTGTCGGACCGGCGGTGTATCGAGCCCCCTGCCAGGTCCCCCGCCGGACAAACTCGGCGTCGATCTGCTGTTTGACGCCCCCTTTGTCGAGGCACCACTCGGGGCCGATGAAGAATTGCGGCGGCGCATCCCCGGTGAGCCGCTCGACGACGATGGAAGGGGAGAGAAGCTCGACAAAGTCGACCACCGTCTTCACGAAGTCGTCTCGCCCCATCAGTTCGACCTCGCCCGACGCGACCTGGTCGGCCAGCTTTGTGTTCTTCACACAGTAGAGATTGTGGAGCTTCACCGCGTCGACCCCCAACCGGTTGAGCTCGACGGCCGTGGCCAGCATATCGCCGTGCGACTCACCCGGGAGCCCCAAGATGACGTGGGTCGAAATCTCGAATCGCCGCCGCCGGCTCCGCTCCATCGCGTCGATCATCGCGTCGTGGTGGCAGCCCCGGTTCATCCAGTCGAGCGACCGGTCGTGGATCGTCTGCATGCCATACTCGACCGAGACGTAGGTCTCACCGGCAAGTTCGTCGAGGAGTTCCAGGACGTCGTCCCCCACGCAGTCGGGACGGGTGCCGATGGCGAGTCCCACCACTTGGGGGTGCTCCAGGGCCTGGCGATAGAGACTCCGCAGCCGTTCGACCGGGGCGTAGGTGTTGGTGGCGGGCTGGAAGTAGGCAATAAAATGCTGACAGTCCGCATATCGCCGGCTCATCCGGGCGAGGCTCTGGTCGATCTGCCCCCGGATGTCGGCCCGGGGCAAGCGGCGGCTCGGGCTGAAGCTGCGATTGTCGCAAAAAGTGCATCCCCCCTTGGCCACGGTCCCGTCGACATTGGGGCAGGTGAACCCGGCGTCGAGGCTCACCTTTTGGACGCGAAAGCCGAATTTCCGCTGCAAGTGGTACCGATAGGCATGGTAATTGAGGCCCGCCTCGCGCCAGGAGGGGGTTTGGCCGGTTGCCGCAATGGGTTTGGTTGACGACAATTGGGGTCCGGAATAGAGTGAATTCGAGGGCAAGTCCCCCTCTCCGGGGCAAATCATAACCGACAGGCGACTCCCCTGAAAACGGGCCACGTCCGCGAGCCGCTTGGGAAGATCAAGTGTTTATTCATCTTATATTCTCTCTTTTATCTTCTTCGTTATCTTTGTGAGGCCCGCCATGTACGGCAACTCAGCCGACAACTCCACCGTGCTCGGTGAACTGATTCCCCTTGGGGGAGGCGACACCATCCAACTTCGCAAGCCCCAACTGCTGGTCGGGAGGCGCGAAAGCTGCGACATCATCCTCCGCTTCGCCAACGTCTCGGCCCACCACTGCCAGATCTCGGTCGACGGGGGGTACTTCTACATTCGCGATCTAGGGAGCCGCAACGGCATCAAGGTCAACAACGTTCGCGTGCAGGAAAAGCGTCTCGACCCGGGCGACGTTCTCGCCGTGGCGAAGCACCGCTACGAGATTCGCTACTCCCCTGCCGACCTCGGTGCGGTGGGACCACCTCCCTCCGACAACCTGTCGCGCGAGATCATGGGCGAGTCGCTCCTTTCCCGTGCCGGGCTCGAGACGACCAAGGTCAAGGACTCGTCGATGCCGCGGCGGTACGACCCCACCAACGACGGGGCGGGGCAAATCAAGCTCCCCGAGAAGCCGGTCTGATGGGCCACCTCGCACCACGGATGGCAGTGAGAAGGGGGCTTCGCGCGGCGCTAGACTATTCAGCTCTCATGGCAACGGCCTCCTCGGCTATCTGGTTGGGGAGGCCGTAAAGCCATGGCGAGCAAAAAGAAAAAGAAACTCCGCACCTCGTTTCGCAAGAATCGCGAAGTCCGCACTCGCGAGGGGGATCTCACTCGTCAATTCGCGTCCGAGACTTCTCAACAGGACGACTCAATACGAGGCGAACGAATCTCCGGCAAGGGAGACCTCACCCGCCACCGCACGATCGCCGGGGCCGAGATCGCCGAGGACGTCACCGGCCAACTCATCCTCCCGGAGATCGATCGCGAGCGCTGGCAAGAAGGCCGAGTCTTGCGCGTGCAAGGGCTCATCAGCCTGGTTCGCGACTCCGAGGGAAAAATCTTTTCCTGTGCCACGCGCCGACTCCTCAAGTCCCTCTCCACCGACCAGCGGCACGTCGTCGCCGCCGGCGATCGCATCTGGTTCCGCACCGAGGGGGAAGCGGAAGGAATCATCGAACGGGTCGAGCCACGGCGTGGTGTCCTCGTCCGCACCAGCAA
Organism: uncultured Planctomycetaceae bacterium; assembly: GCA_964650265.1. GTDB lineage: Bacteria > Planctomycetota > Planctomycetia > Pirellulales > Lacipirellulaceae > CAZYQQ01. The sequence continues at coordinate 2,448 of CAZYQQ010000186.1, read as the reverse complement.
GGGGCGGCAGCATGTGATCGTCGCCAACGTCGACCGGATCATCATCGTCGCCAGCGCCGCCGAGCCGCGGATCAAACCGAACCTGATCGATCGCTACCTGATCACCGCCGAGCGAGCGGAAATCGAGCCGGTGATCTGCATCAACAAGCTCGACCTCATCGACCCCGCCCACCTGATGCCGCTGGTGGGAGTTTACGCCCAGCTTGGCTACCGGGTGCTGATGGTTTCCGCCGCGGTGGGGCTCAATGTCGACCAACTGCGCGCGCTGGTCGCGGGCAAGGATAGCGTCCTCACCGGCCAAAGCGGCGTTGGCAAATCGTCGCTGCTCAACGCCATCGAGCCAGGTCTCGGCCTGCGCGTCCAAACGGTGAGTGCCGAATCGCAAAAAGGACGCCACACCACGACCACGGCGGAACTCTATCCCCTCGCCAGTGGCGGGCATGTGATCGACACCCCTGGCATCCGGCAGTTTCAGCTTTGGGATGTCATCCCCGCAGAGGTCGCCAGCTACTTCCGCGAATTCCGCCCCTACGTGTCTCAGTGCCGGTTCCCCGACTGCACGCACACCCACGAAGACTACTGCGCGGTGAAGGACGCCGTCGCCGACGGCCACATCGACACCCGCCGCTACGAGAGCTACACGCAAATCCACGCGGGCGACGAGGCGTAAACTCTCTCCGACCAGGGGTTCACACACATTAGCCGCGTTCGCGACTCTCTAGCGCGGAACGAAATTCGCCCCCGCTTCGATCCCCAGCAAGAATTCGGCCAAGAGGTCGGCGCACATGTCGAGGTCGTCGAGCGAGATCATCTCGACCGCGCTATGCATGTAGCGATTCGGCACGCTCACCAATCCCGTCGCCACACCACCGCGCACTAGCTGCATCGCATTGGCATCGGTCCCGGGCGGACGACCGGCCCCACACCACTGCAGCGGGATCTCGGCCTTCTCGCCCGCTTGCTTGAGCCGGTCGGCGACTACGGGATTCATGTTTGGCCCACGATAGACCACTGGTCCCCCGCCGAGCTTCACATCCCCTTCCTGATTCTTCTCGATCGTCGGGCAATCGGTCGCGTGGGTCACGTCGACGGCAATCCCCACCTGGGGGTGGACCCCATAGGTGCTCGTGAACGCCCCGCGAAGCCCCACTTCCTCCTGGACGGTCGACACGGCATGCACGGCCACGTTGAGCTTCCCTCGCTCCTTCGCTCGCCGCGCCCCTTCCATACAGACCCAAAGCCCCGTCTTGTCGTCCATGCCGGGGGAGTTCGCCAGGTTGTTGCGCATCTCCTGATAACCGAGCCGCAAGGTCACCGGGTCGCCAATCGCCACCACCTCGCGGGCCTCGGCCTGCGTCTTCGCCCCGATGTCGATCCACAACTGTTTCTGTTGCACCACCTGCTTCCGCTCTTCCTCGGTGAGCAGGTGAATCGCCTTGCGAGCAATCACTCCCGGCACCGGCCCCCCAGCCGTGTGGATCGTCATCCGCTGCCCAATGAGCTGCTGCGGATCCCATCCCCCGATGGGAGCCGTATAGATGAACCCATTCTCGTCGATGAAGGTGACGATCAACCCAATCTGGTCGCAATGCCCGGCAAACATCACCCGCAAATCGGCGTTCGGGTTGACCACCGCCATCACGTTGCCATGGAGGTCGGTCTTGATGTCGTCGGCAAACTTGCCAGCATACTCCCGCACAATGTCTTGGACCGGGACCTCATAACCCGAGGGGCTGGGGGTCTCGAGAATCCGAACAAAAAACTCTTTCGCGGCAGCATCCATCGGTGAAAAACCCCTTCACACAAGCAAACCAGGGGCCCCCTGCCCCAAACCAGATTCCGCTACCCCCCCGAAAGTCGGCCCCCAGAAACCCAACCTCCCAGAAATCAAGTACACCCGAGAGGATTCGAACCTCTAACCTTCGGATTCGTAGTCCGATGCTCTATCCAGTTGAGCTACGGGTGCGCAAAGCCGCAGGGCCAGCCACCCTGCCAGTCAGGACCACTCCCCAGCGCGAGAAGTTCAGCGCGAGAAGTTCACCCGCCAGCGGGGTGGTGGCTCAAGGCCGGGGATTCTACCAAATCGCGGGGGCGGGGCGAAGGGGAGAGGGGTCGGGGGCCAGGGGTCGGGGCTCGTAGCTCGGGCTCGTTTGCCCGAGCAAATGTTTGGGGGGATGAATTGCCAAGGATCAAGTAGGTCCAGGTTCGCCGAACCGGACCTCGAAGCGCGTACAAACTCCCCACCGGAGAAAGCCCCAGTCGGCCCCCCCGACCTCTGGCCTCCGACCTCTGCTCTCTCCCCAGAGACATTTGTTCACGTTAGTGGGAGTTTACCGGGCAGGGTGCCCAATTCCCAGCGCAAAGTTCCGAAAAAGTGGGAAATCGCGTGGGGAAAGGAGGTTTTTGGGGTGCGCGAAAGTTGTGTGGCTCGGATTGGGGGGTCAGAGG
>CAZYQQ010000185.1:0-5290 GCA_964650265.1 uncultured Planctomycetaceae bacterium | reverse complement strand
CACCCCTCGTCGAGTCGAGAAGGGGCTTGGTGGGAAAAATTCACAGGCTCTCAGGGGTCGGGGGGCAGGGGGCGAGAGATGGGCGCAATCACCACCCGACCGTCACGACGACGAGCCGCGCGGCCCGAGCCGCCGCGGGGCGTCGACCTGGTCGTCTGGCAACTGGCGGTCGAGCGCGCCAGCCACCCGACAGACTTCCTCCTTCATCCTTCCGACTTCATCCTTTCCCGAACCCCCGTTCCCCCCGGCGATCCGACCCCCGAGGAGATTGCCGCGGCGTGCCGAGAGATCCGGGCGAGCTGGACCGACTTCGAACGAATCAAGCGACTGATCCCCCACATTGGCGAGCCGAATGATCGCGATCGGCGGAGGAGGGAGTAGGTGGGAGGGATCAGGTTTCAGGGAAGAGAGCGGAGGTCAGAGGCCAAGGGAAGAGAGCAGAGAGCAGAGGTCAGAGGTCAGGGATCAGGGATTTCCGACCTCCGACCTCCGACCTCCGACCTCCCCTCGCGACCTCCGACCTCTGCTCTCCCCTCGCGACTTCGCCCTGCCGGGGCGCCGCATAGTTCCGCGGCGAAAACGGGCTCGGTGCCCCGGCGGGCGTTGGGGGAGGGGGGGAAAGGATGAAGGCGGAAGGATGAAGGATGAAAAACACGCGAAGGCCCATAAAACCCTTGTTTCTTAGGGCTGTCCGCTCATGTCACGGCTGCCAGGTGTCTGGGGCCGAGGCAAGGCGGCGGGGATAATGCGGGAGAGATATTGACGACCAGCGGACGCTTCGGCCAGAATGCGGGCGTCAAACCCGAGCCGTGTCTAACATCACGGCTCACTAAAGCGGAGATAGAACCTTTGTCAAACTCTGATAGAAAACAGAGCGCCGGCGTGCGCAGGTATCGAGTGCTCCGCAAGGACCTCGGGGCGGCTCTATCCCGCCTGACAATGCCTTTGCACGTCGGCGCTTTCTTTGGCCCCGTCCATTCTGGCGGGGCGGAAAGGTGGTCCCTATGCCCACCCGAATCTATCTTTGCCGTCGATGCACGATCGACCGGCTCCACTACTGTCCCAATTGCCGCTGGCTGAACGTCCTGGCGCGCGAAGCCGAGGAGCGGATCGAGCTGCTCTTGCGGGCCGCGACGATCGCCCACGTGCCGGATGAGCCGGGGCCGCTGTTCTGGCTGTTGGCGGAACGGGAGAGAGAAAAGGAGGAAGTCGGAAGGATGAAGGATGAAAACTCTTCCAACTTCCAACTCCCAACTTCCAACTCCCCCTCATCCTTCCGGGAAGGGGGTGCGGCATGATTGCGATCGCCATTACGATCCTCACACCCAAGAAACCGCGACCCGTCTGCCACGGCGGCTTGTTCCTCGCCAAAGCGTGGGAACGTTATCGCTTGAATGACGACGTTAGTGCCGCCTGCTATCTCAGAGAGGCGATCACGCGATTCCTGCTCGCCTGGTGCGAGCGGGACGGAGTCGCAGTCTCCGACCTCGACCAGCGGTCGGCCAACAAGGTCTACCGACTCTGGTGTCGGGCGAAGCAGCAGAAGCCCTGCCTGCTGATGCTGGACATCATCACGGATTGCAACCGGGTGGTCCACCTTCAGCCGATCACCTGCGAGTTCTACACCTTGCTCGATATCGTCCAATCGATGTTCGCCGACGAGATCGAGGGGTTTACCAGTCGACGGAAAGGGGGTGCGGTATGAGCAGCTTCCTCACACGCATCGGCGACATATTCCGACCGGCTGCCGAGCCGGAGGCGCCAGTCGACGAGATCTCTCCCGAGCTGCCGGTCCGCGAGTTCTTCCTGGCCGAGTACCGCCCGCGGCGGCTGCTGGCCGGGTCGCCGAAGACCCTCAAGTCCTACGGGATCACCCTCGCGTTTTTTTGCGAGTTCCTGGGCCGCGAGGCGAAGCTGAGCGACCTGACCGATACCGTGGTCTGCCAGTTCGCCGAGCAGCGGATGAAAGTCGTTAAACGGGCCACCGTTAAACGCGATCTCGATCAACTGCTCGCCATCTGGCGATTCGCGCATACGGCGGGCATCCTGCGAAAAGGCCCGCTGATGCGGAATATCAGCGTCCCGACCCCGACGCCGATTGCGCTCACCCGAGAGCAGGTCGCCGCCGTCTGGCAGGCGATCAACGAGAGCGCTCCGCCCGTGGCGGTCAACATGGGGCCCCCCAGAAAGGAGGTGCCGGGCAAGCTCTGGTGGAGCGCGATCTTCCTGGTCTGTTGGGACACGGGCGAGCGGTTCAATCCCGTGTTCGAGCTGACCGAGAGCAACGTCGACCTCGATCGATGCTGGATCCGTTTCCCGGCCCACGATCGCAAGGGGAGCGGCGCCGACAACCTCAAGGCGATCCATCCCGAGACGGGGCAAGCGATTGCCGACCTGCTCGATTGCTACAGCCACCGGCGGTCCGATACACGGATTTTCCGCTGGGCGCTCAACCGGGGGAACGTCTGGTCGACCCTGGGGCGGATCATGCGCCGAGCCGGACTGCCCGACTCGCGCGAATTCAAGTTCCACGCCCTGAGGAAGAGCAGTACTTCCCACCTGGTGGCCGCGGGCGGTGATGGCCGGGCCCATGCGGGCCATGCGAGCGACGTGACAACCCGTTCGCACTACCTCGATCCCCGCATTGTCGGTGGCCCTGGGGCCCCGACGTTGCTATTCCGCCCCGGGTCGATGGAAGGGGATGAAGCATGACGCGGTACCTGACCCTGGAGCGGTTGCTGGCGGCCTACGTCCACCAGTCCCGCGACCAGCGCGAGCAAGTCGCATCAGGCGCAGCGGAGATTGTGGCAGCACTGAAGCGGGGCGGCCAGTTCGATCCCGCGACGGCTGTCGTGTCGATCGAGTTGGCCGACGCCTTGCGGGAGCAGCTTGTGCGTGCCGGGACTTCTGCCAGGCAGGCCAACCGGCTGCTGAACCTGCTGTCGGATGCGTGGTGGTGGGGGGCGCGCGAGGAGCTCGCGCCGCCACTCCAGTTGTTTGCCCGGGTGCCCCGGCAGGGCTGTCAGCGGATGAAGGTCGGTCGCCGCGACCTGGCCGAGCCGTGCTGCGCTGCGGTGACGACACCGGTCGTGAATCGGCGACCGCGGCGGGGGCCGCCCAAGCCGGCCCCGCCCAAGCCAATCGAGCCGTTGCACCAGACGCCGCCGCGGGCCGAGCCAGCAGCGCCCACGGGGATTAGGGGCTGGCTGGGCGGGCTGTTCAAAAAACCAAAGTGAGTTGTTTACTCTCCCCGGCGGCCGGTACGGCCACGGCCGCCGGAGTTTCTTAACCTGGCCGAACTTAGGGGAAAAACAAATGCGTGTCCCACCGATCAATGAACTGGAAGCGGAGATGAGGGAAAATGCGAACGTGCTTCAGCATGCAATCGACCATTGGAAAAATTCGAGTGAGGCCAAAGTTGAATTGATCTGGCTGCACCACGACGACCCACATCAGGCCGACGACGAAGGAGACGACGAAGGATTTGGAAAACCTCTCCCACATCTCTCGTGGGGGATCATCAAATGGGACGATTTTTCTTTTCCATTCACGATTACCAACTCCTACGTGCTGGGATGTCCGGAGGAGGACACCCTATCGATCCATTTGTCATACTACCTGGAAGATGAAAAGGATTGCTGTATTCCCAAGTTTATCGACGTGTCGGGAGCCCGACAGGTCTTTAACCTGATCGAACGACTCGATCCGTGTCAGAAGCTGCACTTCGCTTCGGTGCAGGATTCCCTTGGACGACTCGCACTAGAAGGCGTATCTGTAGAACTTCCCGTTAAGGCGCTCCCAGGCTTTGATATCGAAGAACTGTTAGAAAGTTTGCAGTATCTCTATGAGTTCCTGGCGACGCCCTGGGAGACGTGGGATGATCTGTGGAACGACGAATGGGCCCGATCGGAACGCGAACGGATTGAGAAGTGGCTCGGTAAAATTTGATCGACCTAGCCCGTTGCTCCATCGTGGAGCGACGGGCTTACTTTGTAGCTGTTTGCACTTTTCACTCACCACCGAAGGGGATTCACGATGGAAATCAAAGTCCACCTCCTCAAGCGACCCGGCAGACGCAACTACATGATGCGCTACCTCGACCCGCTCACGAATAAGCATGTGAGCAAGTCGGCTGGCACCCCGAATCTCCGCGATGCCCAGAAGGAAGCTGGCAAGTGGGAGGAAGAGGTCATGTCGGGCGGCTACGTCCCGACCGGCAAGTGGAAGTGGGGAGACTTCCGGCAATACTACTCTGTCAACGGCTTGGCGGGCGTGGCGGATACCTCCGCCGCCAGCTACGAAACGACCCTCAATCAATTCGAGAAGCTGACCAGTCCTCAGTGGCTCGCCGACGTGACGACCGACCGGGTGATGGCGTTCGTTGCCAAGTTGCGGGAGCGAGGGCGGAGGGAGGCGACCGTTGCTCACCACCTTCGCCACCTCAAGGCAACGTGCCGCTGGGCTCACCGGCACAAGTTGCTTCGCGTCCTGCCCCAGTTCGATATGCCCAAGCGGGCGAAGGGGTCGAAGGTGATGCGGGGTCGACCCATCACGACCGAGGAGTTCGACCGGATGATTGCCAAGGTCGACACCATCGCCGACTGCAGGGCGGACCCCGAGGCGTGGAAGTTCTACCTGCGGGGGCTCTGGACATCGGGGTTGCGGCTGTCGGAATCGCTCGGTTTGTCCTGGGAGCCGAAGCCCGACGCCATCTCCGTCGACATGTCGGGTAAGTACCCCATGCTCCGTATCCCCAGCGAAGCGGAGAAGGGGGGCAAGGACCGATTGCTCCCCATGACCCCCGACTTCGCCGCCATGCTTCAGGGCGTTCCCGAGCGGCTCAGGCGGGGACGGGTGTTCCGTGTCGACCCTAGCCGCCATGTGACCGGCAAGGTAGTAACCGCCATCGGCAAGGGGGCTGGCGTGGTGGTCGACGAGGACAAGACCGGCAAGCGGAAGTTCGCCTCCGCCCACGACCTCCGCAGGGCGTTCGGGCAGCGGTGGAGCCGCAAGGTGATGCCGACCATCCTCCGCGAACTGATGCGGCACGCGAGCCTGGCCACGACGATGGCTTACTACGTGGAGTCGGATGCCGAGGCGACCGCCCGCGAGCTATGGGGAGCCCTGGAAAGCGGCGAATCGCCGCAAGGTGACCATTCAGGTGACCACAGGGGAGAAGCCGCTGGCGATGCTCGCCGGTCAGTCGCGAAAAACGCTGAGAAAACAGGGGTTTGAAGTAGCCGAGGCGGGACTCGAACCCGCACGGGGATTACTCCCCACTGGATTTTAA
>CAZYQQ010000184.1:0-5308 GCA_964650265.1 uncultured Planctomycetaceae bacterium | reverse complement strand
CACCCTTTAGTTCCACCCTTTAGTTCCACCCTTTAGTTCCACCCTTTAGTTCCACCCTTTAGTTCCACACCCTTTGGTTCGGACCGCCCCCTTCGTACTGCGTACTTTGTACTCCGTACTGCGAGGTTCGGGCCTGGTGCAGTACAAAAAGTAAGTGAAACAAGACACACACCTTTTGGCTTTCTTGGCTGTGCGGCTCACCGAAGCTGGTTAGAACGAAGAATGGGACGCGGATCGTCAGGATTTGGCAGGATCGGCAGGATGCTTGAATTGAAATTGGAAACAGAACAAGACACACACCTTTGCAGGGTGCGCTCTTCCGAAGAATGAAACAGAAGTAACAACAGAAGTAACAAGACACACATGTTTCCAAGCCCCTTGGGCGTCAGGTTGTGGACAGTCTCCCGGCTGCCTTCTGATCCGTGGTGACCCGTTCGATCCGTTTCAATCCGTGGCCTATTTGGTCCCGTCTAACTCCGCAGAGCCCGCGGTCTCCATCTGCTTCCGGATCCTGACAATCCAGTCGGAAGCGAAGACACTCAACCTTCTTGTGAAAATTCTTGCCACCCTTCGGTAACAAATTGCGGTTACATGCACTAAAAAACTGGTGTGTACCCTGGAATTTAGACTATATGACACCTATCGGCAACATTTCTCTTGATTTCAGTCCACAAGGAGCCATAATCCCTTAGACCCTCCCCTATTTGCACCCGATCGGGATCACATCCGATGCTCGCGTCCCCCTTCGACAGTCCCATCGACATCGGCCAGTTCGTCCGTCAACGCCGCAAGGCCGCACTGTTCACCCAGCAGGAGCTTGCCGACCTGGTCGGCGTCGGGAGGCGCGTCGTCTCGGAACTCGAGTCGGGCAAGCCGACCCTCCGCGTCGACTCGGTCAACAAAGTGGTCGCTGTCTTCGGTAAGACGCTCGGGCTTGTCGACCTGACCAGAGAGGACCAGCCATGACTTCCCGCCATGCCATCGTCCGACTCGACGGCCAGCGTGTCGGGACCCTCACCGAGCAGGGCCGCGAGGTCACTTTCCGTTACGACCCCGCATGGCTCGCCACGCCTGGGGCGATGCCCGTGTCGCTCACGCTCCCGCTCACCGAGGCCCCCTATGTCACTGAGGGGCTCCATCCCTTCTTCGAAAATCTGCTCCCAGAAGGTTGGCTGCTGGAGTTGGCGACTACCAAGCTCAAGCTCTCCAAGGAGGATCCGTTCGGCCTGTTGATCGCGACCTGTGCCGACTGCGTGGGAGCGGTGGAAGTTTTGCCTGCGGAGGAGCCCGCGGAATGAGCCCTATCTGCCACATCTGCCTTGGCCCCGTTCGAGACGACTCGCGCTATCATCCCCGCTGTCTCCGTGAGCTATTCCACACGACGAAGGTTCCCACAATCGACCTCGACATCGCCAGGCTCCACACGGCCGGTCTGGCGATGGTGGGGCATACCTCGCTCTCAGGCATTCAGAAGAAGATCTCCGTCAACCTCGCCACCGACCGAGCGACCTTACAAGTCGCGGCAACTGGGGGCCGTTATCTTCTCAAGCCGCAAACCGGGACTTACCCTGCCCTCCCGGAGAACGAGCATCTCACCACTCAGCTTGCACGGCTCGTGAAAATCGACGTCGCCCCGAGCGGGCTGATTTCACTCGCCGACGGTTCGCTCGCCTTCATTGCTCGTCGCTTCGATCGGCTCGACGATGGGCGCAAGGTCCCTCAGGAAGACTTCTGTCAACTCGCCGAGCAACCCCTCCGCACGAAATACCAGGGTTCGATGGAACTTTGCGTCCGACTCCTCCGCAAGTACGCCTCCGAACCGCTCGTCGAAGTCCTTAAGCTCTACCGACTCGCCCTTTTCATCTGGTGGACCGGCAACGGCGACATGCACCTCAAGAACTTCTCGGTGCAGATCGCCCCGCCGGGCATTGTCCGGCTGACCCCCGCCTATGATCTGGTGTCGAGTCGGCTGGTGATCCCCGATGATCGTCTGGCCTTGCCGGTCGACGGAAGACAAGACCATCTGACCCGCGGCACGTGGCTGACATTCGCCGAGTACTGCCAGATTCCGGAAAAAGTGGCCCTTCGCGTGCTTGCTGCACAGCGAGAGGCACTCCCCAAAGCTCATGAACTGATCGCACGCAGTTTTCTTCCAGAGGACCAAAAACAAGCCTATGCTCGCCTGATTAGCGAACGGACCGCCACCTTGTAGCGGTCCCGGTGTGATATTCTCCCCCGCAAGGGAAGAACAAGAGCCCCAACTTCGCGAGATAATCCTCTCCCGAAGTTGGTTAGCACGAAGAATAGGACGCGGATTTTCAGGATTTGGCGAGATTGCCAGGATCTTTGATTTGGGTTGGTACGCTGGTGATGGTACTTGTGTGACGGTTTGAGTTGCGGACAGTATCCCAACACATATGAAACAATATGAAACAAGACACACACCTTTTGGCTTTCTTGGTTGTGCGGCTCACCGAAGTTGGTTGGCACGAAGAATGGGACGCGGATCGCCAGGATTTGGCAGGATCGGCAGGATGCTTGAAATGAATTGGAAACAGAACAAGACACACACCTTTGCAGGGTGCGCTCTTCCGAAGAATGAAACAGAAGTAACAAGACACGCATGGTTTGCAAACCATGGTTGCAAACCGCATCAGTTGCCTTCTGATCCGTGGTGACCCGTTCGATCCGTTTCAATCCGTGGCCTATTTCGTCCCGTCCAACTCCGCAGAGCCCGCGGTCTCCATCTGCTTCCGGATCCTGAAAATCCTGCCAAATCCTGACGATCCGCGTCCCATTCTTCCCACCAACCAACGACAACCCGCGAAGAGTGCGAACTGTAGAATAGACGCATCTACCTCCTCCCAGCCCGGCGCTCGCCGATGACCTTCCGTCTCACCACTTTGCTCTACCTCTTCGCCATGCTCGCGGCGAGCATGGCGGTGTTTGGCGAACTCGGCTTGCTCCTGGGATTCTGGTTCTTTTGGGGGTGGAAATGCTTTAAACGCGATCCGGCACATTACAAGACGCCGCTCGGGATCGTGCAGTTCGTTGGTGTCTTTATCATACTGCCCGTCATCATGGTCGCTCTCTTCCAACCAGGCATTGCTCGTGGGCCGGGCCCGAGAGGCCCGCATAACTTGAAGCAACTGGCGTTCGCCATCCATAACTACCACGAGGAACATGGCCACTTTCCTCCACCGTATGTCGCGGATGACAACGGAAAGCCATTGTATAGCTGGCGGGTTCTCTTGCTCCCCTATCTTGAGCAGCAGCAGCCAGTTGCCGCACAGTTCCACTACGACGAGCCTTGGGACAGTCTCCATAATCAACAGTTCCTCGGCAACCTCTCCGTATTTGAGAGCGGGTGGAAAAGCACCGGGGAGGCCCACTTTCTTGCGATCGTCGCCGCAGGTACCATTTGGGATCCAAGTGGGACCGTCTCGTCCGCCGACGTAACCGATGGACTCGACAAGACATTGCTCCTGATGGAAATCCCAAGTCAGGGCATCCATTGGAGCGAACCTCGCGACCTGTCGCTCGACGAAGCGCTTGCCCTGCTGCAAGACGATACCTGGAAGGAGCGAACCGACAAGGGCTATTTTGCCACTCGGCACTACCGCGTCCGCACGGCGCCAGCTTGCCTGGCGGCCACCGCCGATGGCGCAGTTTATCACCTCCCACCGGGCATCAATCGGGCCGATGCCGAAGCGTTCCTCACACGCGCGGGCGGAGAATCACTCGAGCCGCTCGACGATCCCCAGCGACGCCATGAACGGACCGTCATCCATTGGCACCGCATTTCCAACGTCGCGCTCTGGATCGCCATCGTGCTGCTCCCGTTCAATCGCCGCCTCGCTATCTTTCCCGCCAAGAAGGAGGAACAAGAGGCTCAACTTCGTGAGATGCATTCCCCCGAAGCTGGTTTGCACGAAGAATAGGACGCGGATGTGCAGGATCTTGCAGGATTGCCAGGATTCAGAAGCGAACGTAAACCGAACTGTGGCGTGGGAACGAAAAGACGTAGGCCACGGATTACAGCGGATCGAACGGGTCACCACGGATCAGAACAGAAGTCACCAGGGAGACAGCCCTCGACCTTAATCATTACGCAAGCACCATCGCCGGCATACCAACTCCATTCAAAATCCTGCAAGATCCTGAACATCCGCGTCCTATTCTTCCCACCAACGAACGACAACCCGCGAAGAGTGCGAACTGTAAAATAAACGTATCCACTCCCGGCCCAAGCCCGCATGACCTTCCGCATCACCACGCTGCTCTACCTGTTCGCGCTGCTCGCTTCGAGCATGGCGGTGCTGGGGGCGTGGGGTTTATTGGTGGGGGGTGTGATTTTCTACATTTGGGCGTCTCCAAATTGCCAGGATCTGCGCACGGCAATTCGCGAACACCGCACTTTGATCATCTGTTTGGTTGTTGGATTGGGCGGAGTGGCTTACGTGCTCTACCAGTCACTCGCCGACGCCCGGCCCGCGGCCCAACGTGTGGCGAGCATTTCTTACATCAAGCAAGTCGCGTACGCCATTCAGTTCTATCACGACAGTCACGGACATTTCCCCCCTCCCTATGTCACCGACGATCAGGGGACGCCCCTCTACAGTTGGCGCGCGGCGATCTTGCCTTATATGGAAGGGGACTCCTTGCACAAACAGTTCCGCTACGACCAGCCGTGGGACAGCCCGAACAATCTCCCACTCACCAGCTACGACACGTTCCAGAACCCCTACTACGTCGATCCAGTGACCGGAAAGGAATCCCCCCCTGGCGAGACGCACTACGTGGCAGTCGTAAGCGACCAGACGGTCTGGGACCCCACACGAACAGTGAGCCAGCAGGACGTGACCGATCCTCCCTCACAAACTCTTCTGCTCATCGAAGTCCCGAATACAGGCATCCATTGGAGTGAGCCGCGCGACCTCACATTGGACGAGGTACTGGAACTATTCCATACCTGGACCGAGCAGGGGTATCTTGTTTCCTATCAGTACCGGGGATTGCGGCCGGGATACAGTGCCGCGGCGTTTGCCGATGGGAGTGCGACAGATCTGATTTCGGCGCCATCTGCCGCGGACTTGCGAGCCTTTTGGACTCGCGCCGGAGGGGAGAATCACCTCGACCACACCGTTTCCATTCCTCCCAAGTGGGTTGGCACGATCGTTCACTGGGGACGCATTTGGGGCCTTTTCGCATGGATCGCCATCGTACTCCTCCCCCTCAATCGCCGCCTCGCCATCTTTCCCGCCAAGAAGGAGGAACAAGAGGCTCAACTTCGTGAGCTGCATTCCCC
>CAZYQQ010000183.1:0-5807 GCA_964650265.1 uncultured Planctomycetaceae bacterium | reverse complement strand
GCGGCGAGCCCTTCGCCCGGGTGAAAGATGGCAATGGCGACACTGTTGCCGTAGTCGACATCGGCGCAGTGGAGTACGACCCCACACTCACCCCCGGCGACTTCAACGGCGACCGAGTGGTCGACATGGCCGACTACACGGTATGGCGGAACTCGCTGGGCGCGGAAGTGACTCCACTTTCTGGCGCTGATGCAAGTGGCAACGGCGTGGTCGACGCGCTCGATTACCTCGTATGGAAGGACCACTTTGGGGAAGTTTATCCTGAGTTGCCCGAGGAGCCTGAATTGCCAGAGGAGCCGGAGCTGCCAGAGCAGGGGGATTCTGCTTCCGTCCTGCTGGCTCTGCCGACCGGCTTGTCGGGCGAGCGGAGGGTGCCCACTGAGCGGCGCGGAGTGCTTGTCGACCGGGGCAGTATCGCGCGGGCCGAAGATGGTGACCAGGGGCTCCTGTTGCTCGTCGACCGGGCGATGGCGGAGGCAGACCGGCGATTGGCTCCGGAAGCCGACAATCGCTCGCACCAGCCAGCTACCCGTACCGCCGCCGGCGAGCCGCCGCCGACAGAAATTATCGCACGCCAGCTTGCGTTCGAGGAACTGGCGGGCTGAATTCGCCCGCTCCGGGGGCCATGGGGGGACTCACCCGCGGCGGCTATAATCGACCCCATGCCCGTCATCGAAATACGCGGACTCGAAAAGTCCTACCGCATCTACCAGAAGCAGGAAGGCCTGTGGGCCTCGATGCGCGGGCTTTTCCAGCGGGAATACCGCGATGTCAACGCGGTGCGGGGGATCGACCTCGATGTCGAGCAGGGGGAGTTTGTCGCCTTCCTGGGGCCGAATGGGGCGGGCAAGACCACGACCCTCAAGCTCCTCTCCGGGGTGATCTATCCCTCGGCGGGGACCGCCCGGGTGATGGGCTTTGTGCCGTGGCAGCGGGCGAACGAGTATCGCCGGCGGTTCGCCTTGGTGATGGGGCAGAAGAACCAGTTGTGGTGGGACCTGCCGGCGGCCGAATCGTTCCGGCTCCATCAGCAGATCTACCGCATCGAGCCGACCCGGTTCGACGCAACCCTTAACGAACTGACCGACCTGCTCATGGTGGGGCAATTGCTCAACCAGCCGGTGCGGGAATTGTCGCTCGGCGAGCGGATGAAGATGGAGCTGATCGCCGCCTTGCTCCATTCGCCCGAGGTGCTGTTTCTCGACGAGCCGACAATCGGTCTCGACGTGATCGCCCAGCATAATATTCAGAAGTTCCTGAAGCATTATCAGGAAGCCCGCAAGATCACGATCCTGCTGACCAGCCATTACATGAAGGACGTGGCGGCCCTTTGCAAGCGGGTGGTGATTATCAATCAGGGGCTGTTGATGTACGACGGCTCGCTGACCGGGATCATCGACCGCTTCAGCAGCCACAAAGTCCTCACCCTGCAATTCGCCGATGGCCGGGTGCCGAGCGATCTGGCCCACTACGGCCAGGTGCTCGAGGTGGCCACCCCCAAGGTGAAGCTGCAAGTCGAGCGCGGAGCGATTTCGCGCGTCCTCTCCCGGGTGCTCGCCGAGCACGCCGTGGAGGATGTCAGCGTCGAGGACCCGCCCCTGGAGGAAGTGATCGCCCAGGCCTTCGCCGAGACGGAGCGGGGGGAGGGGGGAGGGATCAGGGGTCAGGGGTCAGGGGGCAGGGGACAGGAGCCGGGGGTCGAGGAGGCGATGGCGTCGTAGGGGGGAGTTGGAAGTTGGAAGTTGGAAGTTGAAAGTTGAAAGAAAGACCTAGGGGGTGGAGATTACATTAATGGCCGTCGTGTCGCTTCGTTCGCGTCCCCCCTGACCTCCGACCTCCGACCTCTGACCTCCTGCCCCCTGTCCCCTGATCCCTGCCCCCTCCCCCCCCATGCTCTCCCGCGCTCTCACCTGGTGGACGATTCTTCGCATCGCGATCGAAGAGCGGCTGGTTTATCGGGGGGACTTTGCACTCGGGACGTTGATGCGGTTTCTGCCGATCGTCACGCAGATCTTTCTGTGGACGGCCGTGTTCGAAGCGGCGGGGAGCGGCAGCATTCAGGGGTTTTCGCGCGAGGATGTGATCGCCTACTACCTGCTGACGATGGTGGCGCGGGCCTTCAGCAGCATGCCGGGGCTGGCGTCGGGGATCGCGCTCCAGATTCGGACTGGCGAGATCAAGAAGTTCATGATCCAGCCGATCGATTTGATCGGTTTTTTGCTGTTGTCCAGGATCGCCCACAAGCTGGTCTACTACGGCGTGGCGATCGGGCCCTTTGCGCTCGTGTTCTATCTCTGCCGTGGTTATTTCACCACGGGGTGGCCCCCGATCGAGATCGTCGGGGCGTTTCTGCTGTCGCTGGTGCTGGCGTTCCTGCTGGGGTTTTTTCTGGAAGCGACCTTGGGAATGATCGGGTTCTGGTTCCTCGAGGTCAGCTCGCTGCTGTTCGTCTATATGCTGTTCAACTTCTTCCTCTCGGGGCACATGTTCCCGCTCGATTTTCTCACCGCCCGGCTCCCCGAGTGGGCCCAGGGGGTGATGCTCTACCAGCCGCTGCAGTACCTGGCCTATTTCCCGGCGGCGGTCTTCCTGGGGAAGATCGAGGGGGAGGCGCTCGTCCGCGGGCTCTTTGCCCAGGCAATGTGGGTCGGCGTCTTCATGATCCTCTGCCGCGTGGCCCTCCAGCGGGGCTACCGCCGCTACAGCGGGTTTGGGGGATAGGTCATGATCGGCACCTTCTGGGTTTATGTGCGGTTGTTCCTCGCCTTTGCGCAGAACAGCCTGATCCGCGACATGACCTACCGCGCCAATTTTCTCATCGAGACTGTCTCGAGCACGGTCTGGATGCTGATGAATCTGGGGTTCTATATTTTGGTTTTCCAGTACACGCAGCAAATCGGCGACTGGAACCAATACGAGTTTTTCGTCTTCATCGCGACCGGCATGTTCGTCAACAGCCTGGTCCAGTCCCTCTTCATGCCCAACGCCCAGGAGATGAGCGAGCTGGTCCGGACCGGCGGGCTTGACTTTGCACTCCTCAAGCCAATCGATGCCCAGTTTCTGCTGTCGCTCCGCCGGGTGAGCTGGTCGTCGCTGGGGAATTTTTTCCTGGCGATCGCGCTATTGATCTACGCCCTGTGGCATTTGCCGGGAGTTCCCTATTCACCGGTCAGTTATGTCCTCTACCCGCTCTATATTCTCTGCGGCGTGGCGATCATGTACAGCATCATGATCACGCTCGCGGCGACCAGCATCTGGCTAGGGCGGAATCAAACGCTCTACGACTTCTGGTTTTACATTACCAATTTCTCCCGCTATCCGATGGAGATCTACAGCGGGAGCATCCTGGGCGACACCCTGCGGAAAACCTTCACGTTTGTCATTCCGGTCCTCGTGGTGATCAATGTCCCCGCCGGCCTGATGGCCAAACCCCTCACTTCCCCCTACGCCGCGCTCGCCCCATTCGCCATCGTGGCGACCGTGGTATCGCTGGTGTTGAGCCGGGTGGTGTTCCAGCGGGCGCTCGCCAGTTATCGTAGTGCCAGCAGCTAATACCCCCCGACCTCCCACATCCGACCTCTCCCCCCAATTCGTACGGAGCCAATCCATGAGTTTGCACCGATTTGCCCTCTCCCTAGCCCCCCTCCTACTCTCCGGGAGCCTTGCCGTGGCCGTCGAGTATCCTGAAACCCGCCGGGTCGAACACGTCGACACGCTCCATGGCGTCGAGGTCCCCGACCCCTATCGCTGGCTGGAAGAGGATGTTCGCCAGTCGAAGGAAGTGGCCGATTGGGTCGCGGTCCAGGGAGAGCAGGCCCGTGAATACCTCGATGCGATTCCTGCCCGGGCCATCTTTCTCGACCGGCTCAAGACGTTGCAAAACTACGAGCGGTTTTCTGTCCCCTGGGCCAAAGGGGGAAAGTATTTTTTCCTCCGCAACAGTGGCTTGCAGAATCAGTCGGTCCTCTACACCGCCCCCAGCCCTACCGACGAAGGGCGGGTGCTGCTCGATCCCAACCAGTGGAGCGAGGACGGCACCGTGGCGCTTGCTGGGGCCTCGCTAAGCGACGACGCGCGGCTCCTCGCCTATAGCAAAAGCTCCGCCGGCAGCGACTGGAAGACGATCCACGTGAGGGAAGTCGAGAGTGGCAAGGAACTTGGCGACGTCTTGGAGTGGGTCCGCTTCGGTGGCGTCGACTGGGACAAGCAAGGGGAGGGGTTCTACTACTCCCGCTACCCCCAGCCCCCCGAAGGGCAGGAGTTTCAAACGGTCGCCCTCAACCAGAAGCTCTACTACCACAAGGTGGGGACGCCGCAGTCCGAGGACAGGCTGATCTACGAACGCCCCGACCATCCCGATTGGCGATTCGGTGTTTCCCTGACAGACGATGGCGACTGGCTCGTGTTGTCGATTGGCCGCGGAACCGATCCACAGAATCAGGTCTGGCTCAAGGACCTGCGAAAGCCCGGCGCCGAGTTCGAGCCGGTGGTCGACAACTTCGACAACGAGTTCGGCTTTATCGAAAAGCAGGGGGATCGCTTCTACTTTTTCACCGACCTCCAGGCCCCGCGGAAGCGGGTCGTCGCGATGCCGGTGGACGATCGCGACAACTGGCAGGAGATCATTCCTCAGCAGGAGGGAACGATGGTCGACGCCTCGCTCGTCGGGGGGCAACTCTTCGCCCAGTACCTGCAGGATGTGAAGTCGCGCGTCGTGCGGCACGACCTCGATGGCAAACTGCTCGGCGAGGTGGCACTCCCTGGCGTTGGCTCGGCGAGTGGTTTCGGGGGCGAGCCCGACGCGAAGGAGACCTTCTTCAGCTTCACCAGCCTCACCTGGCCGACGGTCATTGGCCGGGTCGACATCGCCAGCGGCAAGAGCGAGATCATCCGCCGACCGAAGATCGACTTCGACTCGGAACTGTACGTTACCGAGCAGGTCTTCTACGAGAGCAAGGATGGGACGCGGATCCCGATGACCCTCGCCTACCGCAAGGGGACAAGGGAAAAGGGACCGAGCCCGACGGTCCTCTACGGCTACGGCGGCTTCAATATCTCGATCACCCCGAGCTTCTCGACCAGCTACGCGGTCTGGATGGAGCAGGGGGGAGTTGTCGCGATCGCCAATCTTCGCGGGGGAGGGGAGTATGGCGAGGAGTGGCACCTGGCCGGCAAGAAGGAAAAGAAGCAGAACGTCTTCGACGACTTCATCGCCGCGGCCGAGTATCTGATCGCCTCGAAGGTCACCACCAGCGGCCAACTCGCCATCATGGGGCGGAGCAACGGCGGCCTGTTGGTCGGCGCGGCCATGACCCAGCGGCCGGAACTGTTCGGGGCCTGCCTCCCCGCAGTCGGAGTCCACGACATGCTCCGCTTTCAGAAGTTCACCGCCGGCCAGTTCTGGCGGTCGGAGTACGGCTCGGCCGACGAGGCGGAGGACTTTCCCACGTTGCTGAAATACTCCCCCTACCACAACGTGAAGCCGGGAACCAAATACCCCCCCACCCTGGTCACCACCGCCGACACCGACGACCGGGTCGTCCCGATGCACAGCTTCAAGTTCGCTGCCGCGCTACAACACGCTCAGGCCGGCGACGCCCCGATCCTGCTGCGAGTCGAAACCAAAGCAGGCCACGGTGCCGGGACACCTGTCACCAAGCAACTCGAGGAAACCGCCGACCTGTGGGCATTCCTGGCGAAGCATTTGGGGCTGGAAGTCGGTTATCTGACGGAAGCGGGCGGGTAGGTCCGAGTTCGCTGAACCGGACCTTGAACCCTGAGGAGACTCTCCATTGACGCGAGGTCCG
>CAZYQQ010000182.1:0-5821 GCA_964650265.1 uncultured Planctomycetaceae bacterium | reverse complement strand
AGGTTGGCCAATCGATCGACCGCTGCCGAGACCGTCGCCGGAGTGCCCGTCGATAGGTCCCGTCCGGGCGACATCGAGGCGAGCAGCTTGATGGCCAGGTCATCGTAGGCAATCGGCTTTTGCAGAACATCGTCCACCCCCCGCACCACCAATTCCCTGGCGAGGCGAGGCTCGGAGAGACCTGTCACAACAAACACCCGCGGCCGTTGGGGGCGCTCGAGCAGTTCGCAGACGAAGGAGTGGCCGTGGCGGTTGGGCATTCGCAGGTCGGTCACGACGACGTCGTAGGCATTGGCATTGCAGAGCGCCATGGCCTCGCTTCCATCGCACGCGACGTCGCAAGTGAAGTTGTACGCCGTTAGGGCTCGGGAAGTGAGTTCCCGAACGTGTGGTTCGTCGTCGACGATCAAAGTGCGGAAGGGTGCCTGCCCCATTGTCCTCTCGCTCTTGTCGGCTGCAGTGCCTGGTTTTGTTGGTTTAGTGAATCCCTAGCCCATTCCACAGGGATCGGGCATCGAATGGCTTTTCGAGTACGGCATCCCAGGGGGTGCCAGGGTGGTCGGCCAGCCGAGCGGCGGATAAGGGGGATTCCGCGTCGAATCCCGAGAAAAATGCCACTCGGATGCCGGCCGAACGTTGCTTGACTTCCTTGGCGAGTTGCTCCGGTTCGTCCCAGTCGAGCAACACCCAGCAGGGATCTTGAGTGGGATGCTGCTCAAGCATCCGCCACAAGAGTTCGGGGCTGTCCGTTGCGATGACCTTTCCCCCATGTCCTTCGAGGATGCGGTGAACGGAGTTGCCCAGCAGGGGATCGGGGGTCAGCAGGAGGGCTGACCGTTGTTGCCAATCAGTGAGATTGGGAGCAGGGACGTTACTTGGCGGTTTCGCCAATGGCAGGTAGATGCGGAAAGTGGTGCCGCGACCTGGTTCGCTGTGGAGACCGACCGCCCCTCCATGCTGCCTGGCAAAGCCATACACTTGAGCCAGGCCAAGGCCCGATCCGAGATGGGGCTGTTTAGTGGTGAAAAAGGGCTCCCAGACCCGGTGCGCGTCTTGTGGTTCGATCCCTTGCCCTGTGTCGGTCACGGCCATGCATGCGTAGTGGCCGATGGCAAGCTCGGGAAAGAGCATCTCATTCGCTTCGCCAATCTCGAGGGGATAACACCGGATCGAAAGCTCGCCACTCGAATTCATTGCGTCGCGGGCGTTGGTGGCCAGGTTGAGGAGGGCCTCGTGGAGCCCCCCTTCGTCGACTTCCACCAACAGTGGCTCGGTCGGCCCTTGGATCGAGAGGACAATGCCGGGGGGAAGAACCGGATCGAGTCGCTCGGACAACGCTCGGAGCGTGTTGTTGAGGTCGATGGTGGCCGTTGACGACTCCCCCGTGCGGCAGAACGCAAGGAACTCGCGATTAAGTCGGATGGCTCGGTCGATGGCCCCTTGGGCTTGTGCAAGGTCGCGCTTCGGATCGCGGTCGAGTTTCAGTTGCTGGAGGGCACACTGCAGGTAACCCTGCATCACTTGCAGCAAGTTGTTGAATTCGTGGGCCACCCCGGCCGCCATGGTATTGAGCGAGTTCATGCGCTCCTGGCGGGCGATGGCCTGAGCCTGGAAGTTGTCCTGCAAGGCGGCCAACTTGTGGAGCGCAATGTCCTGCAAACTGCCTGACAAGAGCAACGGAGTGCCCCGGTGGTCGTAGGAGCAACGCCCGCGCGACCTGACCCAGCGATAGGTCCCCGAACCGTGCCGCATGCGGAACTGCACGTTGAATGGGGCTCCACCAACGATATGGCCATCGATCTCGCGCATCACCCGCTGCCGGTCGGCGGGATGAATCAAATTGGCAAATGTCAGTGCCGAAGGTGCGAGTTGGCCCGGATCGCAGCCGAGCAGGCGCGCGAAATCGTCGGAATACCACCCACGCTCGGAAGCGAGTTCCCATTCCCACCAGCCATCCGAGGTCGCCATGGCCGCGCGGAGCACTCTTTGCTGAAGTTCGTCGGAATTCGCCGCCACGTCGACATCCGAGTCGAGCAAGTGGGCGCCCGGCGAAGTCGACTCAATTTGAGCGGCCATCAAAATGATCCTGCCAGGCGACTCTCGGAAAGGGAGCTTCGGCAACATCCGGTCGTGTGGATGGGCGAAGGGACTTACGCACTCTCATGAAACATAGGCCGCCCTCTCCTCCTCTTGCCGACGACGGCCCCAAAATGCGGCAAATAGAGGCTTTTGGGTGATGGCCGTTTGGGCGCTAACCCCGGTTTTCTTCATGTGAACCGGGGCTAGCGCCCAAACGGCTAATGTTTCCAGCCTGGCTTCTTAGATGTCGCTTTTTAGCTGTCACAAAGTCCCAAGGGGGGATTCCACCAATCGCACCAGTTTTCACGTTTGGGCCGGCTTGAACGGAGAAAACTCCCCCAATTGGGGGTGCCCCGCTTGGTGGCAATTGACTGAGTCGCCGCATGACGTAGGGTTTTGCGGCGGCGGGGTGGGAGGAGGCCGAAGGCTTCCGACTGACTTGTCGCGATGAGGCAGATGGGTTGGAGTTTTCGCTCCCGCCGGGGCGCTGTCGGAGAGTTTCCCCTCAGAGTTTCACGGTCTTAGCGCCTTGGTCTGGCAATTTCCCGTACTATCGTCGCGTCGAACGATTCATGCCCACGTCCTTTAGCTGGCTGCCGTTCCTGTGCGTCAACGTCCTGTTCGCGGGCGCAGCGCTCTCGCTTGGCTTCTTTGCCGGGGCATGGTTCCTTGGAGGACGGCGGCGGGAACCCGACGGCGACGATGGCGACGCCGAGCGTCGTGCCCTCGAGCGCCAACTCACCTTGGCCAAGTCGGAGCGACTTCGCGAGTTAGCCATCGGTGTGGTATCGGAAATTGGAGAGCACACGACCCGCGTCCGTGTCATCACAGCCAACTTACAGGCGCTCGACCTCAACGATTTCGAAGCCACTGGGGCAGGGTTGGTTGCGGCGATGGCCGAGATCATTGCCGCCAACAACAATCTTCAGCAGCAACTCTCGGTGGCGGAAGCGCAAATCAAGGCCCAGGCGGAGGAGATTCGCGATTTCGAAATCGAGAGTCGCACCGATTCGCTCACCGGCCTGGCCAATCGCCGCGCATTCGACGACGAGCTGGCCCGGCGATTCAGCGAATGGCAGCGGAAGGGGACACAATTCTCGCTGCTCATCATGGACCTCGATCATTACAAGCAATTCAACGACAATTTCGGGCATCAGACGGGGGACGAGGTGCTGCGTCGGGTTGGCAAACAGCTCCAGCTTACCTGCCGCGGTATGGACCTTCCCTGCCGTTACGGTGGCGAAGAGTTCGCCGTTGTCATGCCGGCGACGGCGGGAATCGAGACCGAAACGAGCGCCGAACGGCTCCGGCAAGTCATCGAGGAAATGGACCTGTGTATCGATGGCAAGAAACTGAACATCACCTGCAGCATCGGAGTGGCCGAGGTCATCCGCTCGGACGACATGGCGAGCATTGTCAAACGTGCCGACGCAGCGCTCTACCGTTCGAAACGCGCGGGGCGCAATTGCGGCCATCTCCACAACGGTATCGAGTGCGTCCCCCTGCTCGGCCCCTCCAGTGCAAAACCGCGCGTACCTCAGCCGCCAACGAGTCACCCGCCAGCGACTCAGTCGCTCGATAATCTGTCGAATCGTACACGATTTATCGAGGATTTGCGTCGACGCATTGCCGAGTGCCAGCGATCGAATTCGCCCCTCGCCGTGATGACGGTGAAGATCGGAGCTGGCGAAGAGATCAAGCAGAGCCGTGGTCCCGCGGCGTTCAATCTGACGCTCGATCAAATCGCCCATTGTTTGATGTCGACCTTTCGCAAGAGTGACCACGTGGCTCGCCTTAACGAGCAGACGTTCGTTGTCCTCATGCCCGGCACTCGTGGGAGCGATCTCCATTTCGTGGGGGAACGCGTCGAGCGGGCCCTGGACGGTCTCGCCCTGGCCGATGTCGATGGACCCGAAAACCTCCGGGTCGCCTTGGGGATCTCCACGCTGCAGCCCGTCGATACGGCGGAATCTCTCATCCGCCGGGCCGAAGTGGAGACATTCCGAATGGACGACCCGATCGCGCTTGCAAACGGGGCGAGGTAGTCGGGCGGCCGAGGTGGTATACTCGGCCATTTGCCTGGTTTCCAATCGCTATCCTTCGCAAACAGGCAGGTCGTCGTGGCGACTTCCGTCGAACCTCCGATGCCTTCCTCGACCCGCCCCCCGGGGCGACCGCGGCTGCAATTCAGCATGCGAACGCTGCTGATCGTGATCACCGCCTCGGCCATCATCCTGGGGCTGTGGACATGGATCGCCTGGTCGCTTGCGATCGCGGTCACCTTTCTTGTACGAGCCGTGGGGATCGTGGCCTTGGTGTTCCTGGTGCAAGGGGCAATCCAGACGACAGGCCGCACGCAACACTTCTGCCGCGGCGCCGCCATCGGGCTGGGATTCGCCCTGTTTCACGCCAGTTTCAGTAGCTTTGCGGGTGCGCGGTGGGGCACCGTCCTCTGGATGCTCGTCAACGCCCCATTCTGCACGCTCGTGGGGGGATGGGCCGGGCTGCGCGCATCCGCCTGGTGGAAACAACGTGGCACGGTGTCGCCAAGAGTCGAAGAGGATTGAAATTCGGGAGTCCCCCCTTGTCGCCCCCTCAAGCCGGGTTAGAATTCGAGCCGATAAGGGGTACTTGAAAGGTGGCGAACGTCGTCAGCGAAGGCCTGACAGCGGCAAGAAAAGTTTTGCCAAATCGGCTGAAGGGGCCTTTGACAGATATCGGAAACTTGATACATTTTGAGTTTCCCCGCTACTGACTTAGGCTTGTCCTTCGCTCGGGTAGCCCGGAAAAAAGCCGGCAGACTGTGGCCGGTTGGCGACGCCAGGGACTTCGGTTCTTGGTAGAGCCGCTCTTTGACAATTTGGTGATTTTTAAAGCAAGAGTGGCATCTTGAATTGGAGATAGCCCCGTCGGTTTTGCAGCCGGCGGACTGCCCGCAAGGGTGGTTTGGTGAGTCTCCTACCGAGCTCTTTGTCCTTAGATGGACAACGCTTCCTTTTTCTCGTCATGGGGGAAGGGGAAGCAAAATGTGGAAAGTTACTCGCCGTCGCGATTCTGTCGTGACGGCACTGTAGCAAGCACGCTAATCGCCATCTCTCTCGCTTCCGCCGCTTCCTCCGACATCGCCTCGTCCGTGGAATGCCGCACTCTCCGTTGTCCCTGTCGCCAGGGGTGGTTGTGGGTGAGGCTCAATTCTTCGGTCCTGGTGGTGTTTCTCGGATGTGGTTTCAAGCAAGAGCGTTCGATTAATGTGGCCAAGCTACTAAGGGCGTATGGGGGATGTCTTGGCATTAGGTGAACAGGCGTGGAAGTCTGCGAAAAGCCTGGGGGAGTTGACAAACAAACGATGATCCCGGGATGCCTGGTTGAACGCGGAGAACTGAAACATCTAAGTACCCGCAGGAAAAGAAAGAAAAATCGATTTCGTCAGTAGCGGCGAGCGAAAGCGAAATAGCCCAAACCGCGAGGGTTTCCCTCGTGGGGTTGTAGGGCCTTTCAAATGAGAGTTACAAAATTGCTGGCTAACAGAATTTTTTGGAAAGCCAAACCACAGAGGGTGACAGTCCCGTATGTGAAAGCTGGCAATCTCTCGAGAGGTACCTGAGTAGGTCGGGTCACGTGAAACCCCGACTGAATCTACGGGGACCATCCCGTAAGGCTAAATACTACCTGATGACCGATAGTGAACTCAGTATGGCGACTGAAAGATGAGAAGAACCCCGTCTAGGGGAGGACAGTGAAC
>CAZYQQ010000181.1:0-5925 GCA_964650265.1 uncultured Planctomycetaceae bacterium | reverse complement strand
TCAACACGTGATGGCCCAATTGGGGTTGACTTAGCGGTTTGCAAAAGTCCAGTTCCGTGTGGGGTCAAGCACCAACAAAATCGGCGCATACCCGCTGTTCGCGCAATCGACCGGAAAATCCAGTTCTTCTCCCCATCGCCCTTGACCAGACGCGGCGATAGTGACACGTAATTTGATTTCATACGCGAAGTGGTCTTTCAGGCAATCCACCTGGCGTCCCTTGGTGGAATCCCTAGCTCGCTTTATCGGGCTCCGTCGAGAACTGATAGGTGTCCCGCCAATTGCCGCCGCTATGATCGGCTCAAAAAGGTACCCTGTTTCCTGGCCGGCTCGGTTGTCGATGTCAAATATCCACTTTCGCCAGAGCAAGAAAGCGGTTAGTGCCTCGGGGCCGAGAGTGCCGTACTGAAGCAACCCACGCGGCCCTACCTGGTCCATGGTCGGAACGGGTTGCAACCGCAGAATGTTTGCGTACTTGAGTCGGGCCTTGTACAGCGTGCCCAGGCAGTTGAAATAGCTATCCGTGTCTGGCTCCAGAGCTAGGAGTTTGTCCATCAAATCGACGAAATTTGCATTCGCGATTTTCGGACGTTCGTTCAGCCCTGTCGCGAAGAAACTTGGGAACTCGGTGGGCAAACCGGGGAACTTGTCCAGTAGTCCAAGGTCGCGGGCAATGGTCGCAACCAGAAAGACACAATCGTCGTCGGACAGGGCCTCAGCTTCCTTCGCAGCTCCGATACTACGCGTTTTTTCGATGAGCGCTTTCTGCGATTGTGTCAGTGCCATAGAGCCAACTGCCTTTCATGCGGCGTGGGGTCGAATCTCTCCGCCACTTTGTCGCAAGTATGCTTTAATGCAGGGCTCATCCCTATCGATAGAGTGGGAACGAAACTAAGCAAACACCCCGTGTCAAAGTGCTCACACTGGTCGTGGGAAAGCACTGACTGTAGCAGCGCGTTTCCAATGGTCCTTCCGAGCAGTGGCGGCACGGCATTGCCAATGAGTAGCGATCGTTCCTGCAACGTACCGTGGAAAGAAAACGAGTCGGGGAAGGTCTGAATCCTCGCACACTCTCGTAGTGTGAGGTTGCGGTCTTCAAAAGGATGTAGAAACTCGGACTTGGCGCCGCTCGTGATGGCCTTGCTCGGTTCATCCGCGACCAATCGTCGGAGGCCCGCGGGTGCTCCACCCCGACGTTCGGTGGGGGTGCCATCCATAACCCGCCGATTGGCTCGCCTCTTATAGCTCTCGTGCCAGTATTCCTCTGGCAAGTCACGCATTGTTTGACCTTGCCTCAGCAGCTTGGCTCTTTCCAGGTCGCCAGCGCTGAGGGGACGATAGGAATGATCGGATGCGGCCGGAGGACTCCCATTATTGGCGGCTGGAGGAAGGCTCCCTATCGCCTCAACCAAGGTTGGCCCCAGGGGAAGGTTGTAACCATCCAACGTTGCACCAGGGGCACCGATGGCTGAATGAGTGGCTTGGACAAATAGCGGGTTCCAACCTAATCCACCTATGGCAATGACCCGTTTGCGGTGCTGAGGAACCCCGAAGTTGGCAGCGTTGACCTTTCGCAGGTGGATTCGGTATCCGGCATCGACCAATGGCTCTAGCAGTTCCAAAACTTGTCTACCGTTTCCCGATGTAAGGAAACCTTCAACGTTCTCAAACAGAAATGCTTTCGGGCGAACTTTGCATATTAGCGAGGTGAACACCGACACAAGCGTGTTGCGACGATCGTCGACATTGCGTAAGCCCGCGGATGAGAAGCCCTGGCAGGGTGGTCCCCCTGCAATGACATCGCAGTTAGGAACGTCGGTACTTTCGGTGATTTCTTCAAGCCGAACATGGTCCCCAACGTTTTCACGATACGTCTCAACCGCGGAAGGGGAACTGTCAATCGCTCCTAGGACGTTAAAACCGGCTTGGATAAGTCCGAGAGATAGCCCACCAGCGCCACAGAATAGATCAAAGAGGGTTGGGAAATCTGGGTGGGGCATCCTGTGCTTCTCGGGATCTGGCACGCATCTTGTCCATAAGCACCCATGATTATAGGAAATCGCTGGCAAGCCTTCAACGACTATCCCTTCTACTTGACCACATGGGAGCGGCTCGGCCGTTACCGCAACCATGGGTGTTGCCGTTGTCGCGCCGCGGGCATTATAGCAGAACCTGGCGGGGAATATCGGATCGCCCTGTCAGCCTATTCCCCATCCCCCGACAGCAAGACCTCCTCGCTCCCCGCCGCCACGGCCCGGTCGGCCAGTTCGCGGATGCGGCGGTTGTGTTTCGCGAGGATGCTTTGTGCCTCGCTGCGTACCGGTTCGTCGAGCGATAGCTCGGCGAGGAGTCGCTCCGACTGGATGTAGACGTTGTCGAAGCCTCCGCCGATGTAGATGCCTTGGCGGGCGAGATTGGCGAAGGCCGTGTCGAGCAAGTGGGCCTCGGCTTCAACGGCGGTTACCTTGCCGTCGCCATCCTGGTCGCCATGGCGGACAACGACCGACATTCGCTCGGGTAGCTCGAGCAGGGTGACCGCGCCATCCCCATCGGCATCGTAGGCCATGATCCGCTCGTGGAATTCGAGCATGTTGGCCACCGTGGGGGGTGGGGGGGCGAACCCGCCAGGGGCCGATTCGAGCGTGTGGGCGAGGGGAGCGAGTTCCGATTCATCGAGCTTGCCATCGCCATTGGTGTCGAAGCTGGCGATCACCGCCAGGGCTGTTTCGATCTCCTCCTCGGACGGGGCGGCGGGGGGCGGGTCGTTATCCTCGCGCAGCAGCACCAGCCGCTTGAGCTCGCGGAACGATTCATGGCCCAAGGTCGTGGCGAGGGCCTGCTCCGTCTCGTGATTGACCACCTCGACCTGGCCCGCGAGAGTGATTTGCAGCCCACGAATCGATCGACGAAGGGCGGGACGCTCCTCGGGAGCCACGCCCCAACGGTCGAAGAACCGATCGATGAAGACATCGGCCCGGCCGCCGTCGCCGTAGGTAATCAGCCGCGCAAAAGCCGCCGCACGGCCACTGGCGTCGGTCGCGCGGCGAGGGCGCCGGGGCCTTTCGTCGCTTGTGCTGGTGGCCGCGCCGGCAAACGCCGGGATGCGGGTGTCGCGCTCGCGGCGAAGCATCGGGCTGCCGACTTCGGCGATGAGGCGATACTCGGCGGGGGTCAGGGCGCCATCTTCATCCGTGTCGAGAGTTTTGAGCCAGGGGAGGACCGTTCCGTAGGGAAGGCCCAGCCGCAGAGTCACGCGATTATTCAACTCCTGGGAAGAGAGTTGCGCCGCGGGGGGATCGACAGCGGGTTGCGTCGGAGTCGCGGCAACAACGATCGGCGGTAGCGCGGGAACCCACGGGTCGCTGAACCGCGGATCGGTGAGGAACGCCGGGTCGCTGAGCGTTTTCAGAAAGTCGACCAGCGCCTGCTTGTCCGATACGGAGAACTGGAAGCGGATGACCGGCCCAAGTGCCGGGTGGCGCTGAACGCCGGTGCTGTAGTGCTCGATCACCTCCTCGAGGGTCGTGAGCCGGCCGTCGTGCATGTAGGGGGCGGTGTGCTCGACGTTGCGAAGACTCGACGCTTTGAAGTGCCCGGCGTCGCTGGGGATCATTGTGACATCCCCTTCGCCGACATCGGCCACGTCGGTGCTGGCATCGAGGCCGTTGGTCAGCGAGCGGAACATGTGGAACAGCACAATCTGGTCATCCTTGCCGAGCGTATGGCACTGCATGCAGTGTTGCTGAAAGAGCTGCTTGCCACGATTCTCCGCCGGGGTGAAGTTGGCAAAGTCGACGTCGGACTTACTCCCCGCGGCGACAAAACCCTCGTCGAACTTCGAGCGACCGGAGACCAGCGCGCGGAGGAACTGGGTAAGCGCCTTGGAAACGCGCTCGTCGGTGATTTCGGCCTCGCCAAACGCCGCGGCGAACAGTTCGGGGTAGAGCTCGCGATCGGCCAGTCGCTCGACAACCTCGCCCGGGCTGAGTCCCATCTCGATGCGACTATGGAGCGGGACGAGGGCCTGTTCTTCAAGGGTTTCGGCCCGCTCGTCCCAAAAGAACTTAGCCCGGCCCCAGCGGAGGTTCACCAGGCTCATCGCGTTCCGCTCCCCGAGCCGGCCCTCGAAACCGGGGCTCACCGGCCGTGGGTCGGCGAAGGCCTGCTGCTGATGGTGGCAACTGGCACAGGCGGTCGTGTGGTTGGCGGAAAGGCGTGTGTCGTAGAAGAGCACCCGGCCGAGAGTCACACCCGCGTCGGTGGCCCGATTGTCATCGGGTGTCGTATCGAACTCGGCAACGGCCGGGTCGCGAAAATGCTCGGGGAGGGTGTCGTCACCATAGCGATACGGCTCGTCGGGAAGGACGAGCCGGCGCTCGGCCGTATCGGTGGGAAGTCCCTCGCCACGGATTCCGTAGGTCGGGATGCTAGCGGCGAGAGCGAGGAATCCCCATAGGATGCTGCGAGCTGTGTGTGTCATGGGCCTCGTTCCTCCATTGGCTTCAAACCGTGCGAATGGGGCATTGTAGCGAGATAAAACAACGGAAGGGGAGGGCTATGGGGCCATTCCAGCGTGGCACGAGACGAAATGCCGTGGGGGTGTCGCAAGAATCGTCACCTCTGGTCGCGCGACCCGACGCTTGGGCACTATTTTCGACGCTGGCGCGAGAATCGTGGCGTCGCGAGCGGGGCTTCGTTGACGGCGGAGACCAAGGGACTTCAAACTGCCAGCGGCAACCAGGCGTTTTCGCGCGGTCGACGGCGGTACAGAGTACGCAGTACCAGAGTACGCCGTACACAGAACAGAGAACAGAGAACCGAGGGAAGAGAGCATGAACAGATCGAAACAGTGGCCACAAGTACAAAGTGCATCCCAGCGGCAGCCTGCGGGGTTCACGTTGGTGGAACTTTTGGTAGTGATCGCCATCATCGGCGTGCTGATTGCACTGTTACTACCGGCGGTGCAGGCCGCCCGGGAGGCGGCACGGCGGTCGAGTTGTCTCAACAATTTGCATCAATTGGGGGTTGCCTTCCACAACCACATCGATTCGCGCAAGGCGCTTCCCCCATGCCGCACGACGACGCCGGTGCAGCGCGGCTGTTTTGTCGATATCCTCCCCTTCATCGAGCAGGGATCGGTCCACGACGGGTATGACCTCACCAAGCCCTTCACCGACCCGGTGAACAACCCGCTGGTCCTCTCGCCCATCTCCCTGTTTCTCTGCCCCTCCTCTCCCGAGGATCCGACCCGGCAGGTCCAACTGGCGACCGGGCCGACCGTGGCCCAACTGATCCCCGATCGCTACGGGGCCCCGACCGATTACTACGTTCGCGTCAACCAGGCGTTTGTCAATTCCCAAGGGCTCTCCGCACTCCCCCCGATGGAATCGAACAAGCTGACTCCCATTCGGAAGATCACCGATGGCTTGTCGAAGACGATCGGGGTCGATGAGATCGCCGGCAGGCCACAGGCCTACATCAATGGTGTTGCCCAAGAAGGTGTCCAGACCACGCAACCAGGCTGGGCCGCCTGGTCGGCCCTCAACGCGCTGCGTGTCGTCGGATATTCAGCCGATGGCAAAACCGAAGGAACCCCCACAGCGGGGCAGTTCGAGTGCATTGTCAATTGCAACAACAACCAAGGAACCTACAGCTTCCACCGCGGAGGAGCAAACGTCATGGTCCTCGACGGCAGCGCCCAATTCATCACCGAAGGGATTTCGGTCGATGTGATGATGGCACTCCATTCCCGCGATGGAGGGGAAGTGGTGGAGGAGCCATGGTGAGAGGGGGAGGTCAGAGGTCAGGAGTTGGAAGTTGGGTAGCCCCGAAGGGGCGGAATACGACAGCCCAGGGCAACGCCCTGGGGATGAGGGGTGAATAAAACGAACGAGCCCTGAAAGGGCGACCTAAATGTTGGGTCGC
>CAZYQQ010000180.1:0-6311 GCA_964650265.1 uncultured Planctomycetaceae bacterium | reverse complement strand
TGGGAGTTGGGAGTTGGGAGTTGGGAGTTGGGAGTTGGGAGTTGGGAGTTGGGAGTGGCTGGGCGGGTTGGCGCCTATTTCGAACGCATTATTCGAGGATCGGGCATGGAGGAACAAGGGGGCGCGGCTTTTTGTCGCGAGACAACGAGAGCTCGATTAATCGACTAACCTACTCACCACCTGTCCATTCCAACAATCTTCACCCCGAAACCTCTTCCAACTTCCAACTTCCAACCTCCAACTTCCAACTACTCCACAGGCAACTCGACGAGGCGAAAGTTCCGGAACTTGAGATCGGTCGTCGGATCGTGGGCCTGCAAGCAGAAGGTGCCTGGGGCGAGTCGCAGGCCGTTACGCGGGTTGTCGTGGGCCGCCCGGGTGTCGGTCCAGTCGGTGACTTGCAGGCCGTTCACCCAAACGGCGATGTGGGGGCCATTGGCGTGGAGGGTGGTGGTGAACCACTCGCGATCGTCGGCCGCCACCAGCCGCGCCGGAATGCGGCGGTAGATGGCGCCGGTGCCGAAGTCGGCGGGTTGGGCTCGGTCGCCATTTTTGAAGGCGTTCTGGATCTGGCACTCGTAGCCGTTCATCTTGTCGCCAGGGATCGAGCGGAAGAAGACCCCCGAATTGAGGGCGTCGCCATTGACGTAGCAGTCGTACTGGAGGACGAAGTCGCCATAGGCCCCGCGCGATTCGATCTGCCCAGGTCCGTTCTTGACGTGGAGCTCGCCCGCGTCGGTTACCGTAAACTCGGCGGGCCCTTTGAGTTCATCGTTCCAACCTTCGAGATCTTTGCCATTGAAGAGCTGTTTCGCACCGAGTGGGCGGAGACGAACAGAGGTAAAGGCGATATTGCCTTGGCGATGTTGCAAACCGATGCGGCCCTTGAGCCTCGGCTCGGGGTCGGTGTAGTCGGTGAGCAGCCGCTCTCCCTGATAGACCTTGATCCGCGGACCGACGGCGACGATGCGAAGCTGTTCGGTCTTGCCGCTCGGTTGGTAATCCTCGCCGCGGGCGCGGCCGACAATCGAGCCGGTGGGGAACGGATTTTCGCCGCCCGTGAGGTTGATCTCATAGCAATCCTTCGCAGGGTCCTTGGGCTCAGTCGACGAGCGAATAAAGATCCCGCTGTTGTAGTCTCCCTCGGGCGCGATGTACTCGACGACCAGTTCGAAGTCGCTCCACTCGGTGGTGGTCCAGTGCCAGTAAGATTGCAGCCCCCCCGGGGAGTAACTCAAAGGATCATCGATTGCGACCATCAGCTTGTCTCCACTCCACGCCCAGACGCCACCCTTCGAAGACTTGCTCCCAAAAAGGTCGCGGTTCACCAGCGAGATCCATCCCTCGGCTGCCAGTTCGCGCGAGATCGGCAGGATGTCGTCGAGCGACTCTTTCTTCTCTTGCGCCGCGGCAAAGGGAGCGATCGAGAGGAGGAGTAACAGGAGGGAGGAAACCAAGCGCGGCATAGTGGGAGTTTTCATGGTAGATGTTCAATCAATCGGTCGCGGCCGGACGGTTTGGATGGCGAGCTGGACTTCCCCCACCAGGCCGCCCGGGTGGGGATCGCTGCTGTCATCGTGGGTGACGGTGATCACCAGTTCGCAGGTGGGTCGCAAGCGCGTGGCGATGGGAAACTCCGCCGGCTCGTCACCATGGACCTCCCCCAGCAGCACGCCATCGAGTTCCACCTTAGCATGCGAGCGAACCCGCGTCACGACGAGCCAAACCCCTTGGTCGGGTTCGAGGCCGCTCGGCTCGTGGAAAATGCGGCGGTAACGGACCGTGCCACGAAATTCGGCCCCCAGTATGTCGCTCCAGTCGGCCGGCTGGTGCTGTTTGCCCGCGGAATTGGCGACCGGACCGAGTGGCGCGATTTGCTCGACCACCTCGAATTGCCAGGGACCACGGAGCCGGATGATGTGCATTACTAAAGGAGGAAGGATGAAGGTTGAAAACCGGGGTAGCTAGTCGCTGGGCAAGTCGACGGGGACCGTCGAGCCACTTTGGGTGATGTGGGGGCGGAGCCGGTCGACCAACACGGTGTCGACCAGGAGCTGTGTCACATGATAGGCCACCAGCGGGAGCGCCGCCAAACTATCGATCTCCAGGGCGACGTAAACCCCCACCATCAATGTCTTTTGACTTCCCGAGAGCGCAACCGCCAGGCGATCGGGCAGGTTGATCCCCAGCGCGGCCCCACCCCACCAACCACTGGCAAATAGGACGAGGTGAATCACGAGAACGCTCCCGAGCATGAGCGCCCAGTCCAGGGGCCCGATACCCGAAGAGAGACTCGGCCCGAGCAGGTCGAGCCGCCGCCCCGCCTCGCAAGCGCCGATGAACACCATGACCAACAGCCCAATCTGGGCCGAGAGACTGAAGGGGAGCTTATGAGCCGAGGCAAACGCCGCGAGCGGGGCGTAGAGCCGCAGCCCTTGGGCCACGATCACCGGCACAACGACCAGCCAAAAGAGATCCCACGCCAGCCTGGCCCCCATCCCCTCCCGAAGGTCGAACGACTCACCACGGTAGAGCCCCACCCAAAAGGGCAGGACCAGAAAGCAGGCGAGATTCGTCACCAGCGTGACCAACAGCGCGATCGCGTCGTTTCCTCCGCCGCGACGGGTCCACACAGCCGCCGATGCGAGCGTCGAGGGGACCGCCGCCGTGATGAGCAGCCCCAAGGCGAGCGACGGGGGAAGCAGCGTGCCCAGACCCCACGCGAGCAGCGGCGCGGCGACCATATTGAGTCCCAGAGCAAGGCCACTGGCACGGACGTTGCGCAGGGCAGTGGTCAGTTCGCGAAACTGCATGGGAATCGCCATCAGCAGCATCACAACAGCCACAATCGCATTCCGCGGCAACTGGGCAACCACGCTTTCGAGCACGGTCCCCTGGGTTAACCCTACCCCCAGCAGGATCGCCAGCGCGACGAGAAACCAGTGGCGGGCCAGAAAGGTCATGCGTTGGCAATCGGGCGGAAGGGCTTACTCGGAAGCAGGGGCCGTGGCGTCGGGATCCGGCGCCTCGGGAAGCTGGCTTTGCCGCAGCAATCCGGCCCGCTGCCGCGACCCGGCGGCGAGTTCGGGAGAGTCGGCCTCCAATAGCGCGATCGCCTCGTCGATCTGGCCGAGTGCTTCCAGCGCGCGGGCCTCGTTGTATTTCGCGGCCGAGTACCACTTGAGCCGCAAATGCTCGAGCATCTGCGAGCGGCGAAACCACGTGAGAGACACCTTCGGCTCCCCTTGATCGTACTTCAGCAGGCCAACCCAGTAGGTGGCATTCACGCGGGCCGCGACCCATGCCCGCTGCACCTCGGCCCCCTCCTGGCGACTGATCTCGTCGAACGTGACCATCACGTTCGACCGGGTGTAGTTGGTTCCCGCGTCCTGATGATCGTTGTCGTCGGTGGCGTATCGGGTGAGTATCCCCCCCGCGGAGGGCTGGCGGCCTCGGAAGTGGAGCACCCGGGCCTGCCACAAGAAGGGGCGATAACAGAAGGGCTCGAACTCGAGCGCCGCAATCGCACGCTTGCGCGGGGCCAACTCGAGTTGAGCAAGCAGGATTTCATACGGATAGGGCCAGAGGACCGGGTCCTGGGTGACCTTGGCTTCCTTCAACAAACTGGCGATCTCTGCCGGATTGACCTGGAGCACCAGGGAGTCTTCTCCCGTGAGTCGCGACTCCAGTAGCGCTGCGCGATGCGTCAGGGCAAATGGCTCGGCCACAATCTGAATCTCCGCCGTGTCGAAGTGCGACACCTGGAGCGGGTAGGGTGCGTCGTCGAGATCGAGCTGGCGAAGCAGCTCCGGTCGCTCACGAATTTGAGCCAGCGTCGCCGGTTTCATTCCGGCGGCGGGAATCGGGAGCCCAAGGTAGGGATCGAACAAGTAGATCTCGCCTCGAATCACCGCGCCGCAGACAATCTCCCCCGGCTGGGGCGATTTGATCGCAGGCCGCACGATTTCGGAGTTGGCGGGAGTCTCGGCTCCCTGGCCATCCCCTTCGGTCCCCTCCCCCACGTTCTCATCGGCTGCCTCGTTCGCGGCGAGGTTGGGCTTGATGACCACCACGGGCACACCGAGTTGGCGGCACATCTGGGCGAACACCCACACCCGGCCCTCGACTTCACCGCGGCCATGGAGGATGGACTGCCAGGGCCGATAGGGGGGGCGGATTTCGGCGGGTTGGTCGGTGTCGCTCACAAGCTGAATGTTGCGCACGATCCAGTCGAAGATCGCGGCCACCTTCTCTGGCGCCTGGCGATGCCCTTCACTCGCCCAGCCAGCGATATCGCGGGCCCAGGTCGCTTCCTGCAGGAGGCGGCCTTCGTACGACACCGCTTGGACGGCGCGCAACTCTTCGGTCGGCATCGAAAAGGACATCCGTGCGAGCGCGTCGGGTGAGAGGAAAGGTTGGAGGCGTTCCGACTCGCGCAGGTGCTGGGGAAGGGTCGCCACCATCTGTGTCCCCTTCCAATCGGACTCGAGCTTCGATTGGCGGAGCCATTGGTTGAGCCGCTCGACGATCTGCTGCAGCGCCCCTTCGTCGGGACTCGGCTCCCAACCGAGCCGCGGCACCCCATCGCGGGCGAAGCGATTCAGCGCGAGCACCAGGTCCCCCATTCGCTGGTTTGAGACCCGCCACACCTCGAGTCGCACGCCGGGATTGGGGGGGACGATCGAGGGGTCGTCGACAGCGTTGGGGTCGAGAGTCCCCTCGACGATCATCGTGTTGAGCGGTTCCTCGAGCAGCAACGTGTTGTCGTCGATCACCTGGGCCACGCGGAAACGAACGTCCGTCGTGACGACGATGTCCCCCTCGCTCACGCGCTCCTGGGCCGACTCCATTTCCATTTCGGCAATCTGCTCGCGGGTGAGATTGGCCGTGGCGGCGCTATCGGTTCGGCCACCTGCGCGGCGGCTGCGATACTCGCTTTCCAGTTCCGATTTGATCCGTCCATAGAAGCGAACAAGATCGCCCGTTTGAACTCCAATGCCACGAAACCGCGCGTTCCCCTTCGGCACGCGAAGGCGATTGTAGATGTGCGGCTGCTCGGGGCTATTGGTGACCACCGCGAGCACATCCTGGCCATCGGCACTGGTCTTGGCATCGAGAATGGGGACCTCCGGCGCGAGGTCGACCACCGACAGTTTTGGAAGCTCCGCAAGTTGCGAAGCGACCACCTCCAACAGGGCCCCACTCCGGTCCTGACCGCGGCTCCCGCCGACAACGGCACCACGCCCCGGGTTGCGCGACTTCTGGCAACCAGCCACGGTCGCCAGCACCAGCAAGAGCGCAAGCGCCACCGACCATTGCGATTTGGCTGGAAGTGAATTGGATCGAAGATCAGCGGCCAAACGGTTCATACAACTCGGCATCAAGAAGAGGAAGTCGGACGCGGGCCAAAGGTTTGGACCAACTGGCGGATCGCGAGCAGCCGATCGACAAGGGCGGGAAGCTCGTCGAGCGGCACCATATTCGGCCCGTCGCTCGGCGACTCGTCGGGCCGCGGGTGGGTCTCGCAAAACAGACCCTCGCAGCCGATCGCCATCGCCGCCCGGGCCAAGGGTTCGACCATCGCGCAGTTGCCGCCAGTTGCCGCTCCCAGGCCACCCGGTTCCTGAACGCTGTGCGTGGCGTCGAACACCACCGGGGTGCCGAACTCCTGCATCTGCGGCAGGGCCCGCATGTCGTTCACCAGCCGGCCATAGCCGAAAAAGGTGCCGCGCTCGCAAAGCAGGATGTCGTGGCACCCGGCCGCCTCGAGCTTGGTGACGACATGGCGCATGTCCCACGGGGCGAGGAACTGCCCTTTCTTCGCATTCACGGGGCGTCCGGTTCGCGCCGCGGCGACCAAAAGATCGGTTTGGCGGACCAGGAACGCGGGAATCTGGATCAAATCGCACACCTGCCCCACCGCTTCCGCCTGGTGGCTCTCGTGGAGATCGGTCGTCAGGGGGAGCCCGGTCGCCTCGCGCACTCGTTCCAGCGTCCGCAGTCCCTCGTCGATCCCTGGGCCGCGGTTGGCGCTCACGCTGGTGCGGTTGGCCTTATCGAACGAGGCCTTGAAGACGACGTGTACCGCGCGGCTCTCGGCCATCGCCGCCAAACGTTCGGCGATGTGGAGGCACAGATCGAGGCTCTCGATGACGCAGGGGCCAGCGATCAACAGCAGCGGCTCGTCGCGGCCACAACGATAGGGGCCTATTTGGGCTGGGTAATTGGGCAATGGGGGGGCTCTCGTTGGAGAGGGGGCAGGTGTCAGGGGCCAGGGGTCGGAGGTCGGAGGTCGGAGGTCGGAGGTCGGA
>CAZYQQ010000179.1:1008-6348 GCA_964650265.1 uncultured Planctomycetaceae bacterium | reverse complement strand
ATCGCCGGCCCGACTTTGCCGCGCGTTCGAATAGCGCCGCGGCGTTGCCGACGACATTCGTGAAAAGCTGATCGAACTCGGTCACCAGCTTCATCCCGCGGGTCGAGTTGATTTTTAGCCGGTCGAGGATCGGTGCGAGATGGTTGGGGATCGCGCTACGCTTGTCGGCTTTCAATTGCCGGCCGCTCCAGTCGAGCAGTTGCAGGTACTCGTCGAGTTTGATCGGCAGGATCCCGCGGTCCGACGCGCGGCGGCCACTTTCCGATGGGCTCTCTTTGATCGCACAAGCCAGGTTACACCGATGATGCTCAGTGTCAGCCAAACGACGATGCTATTTGCCTCGGGCACGACACCTGGAGCGGAAAAGCCTCGCACAACATACACTTCACTCCCTGCATAGAACGTTGAGAAGAGGAAATCGCCGGTAAGCGGATCGACAAACGCCCCTTCCACGCTCGTCAAGCCAGTGATGAAGTCGCGTCGTGAATCCGCGATCGGATTGCCATGCTCGTCCAGGTCATACGCCCCAACCTTGCCGCTCGTATACTCGGCAACCAGCAGGCTGTCGACTCCGAAGCCAGGATTGGTGCCTTTGACGTAGGCGATGCCCTCGGGCCCGCCAGTTAAAGATGTCTCGAAGGTTCCGGTCCCCGGTTCATAAGTGCCACTTCCATCGTGTGTGAGGGGAATTGTGCCGAAGCTACCGTTCTGAAACGTGACGGCTTTCAATTCGCCGGCGCCGGCAAACCCCTCGGGTACGAATGCGATGGAACCGACCGAGTCCGAGTAGAGTTGTCCAAAGCCACTGATGATGTCCTGACGATCCGCCGCATCGCTTCCTGGCTTAATCTGGGCCAAGGTGTGGACGTTGAACCGCGTGTAGAACAACACTCCGTCGGGGCCATAAGCCAGGCCGCCATCGATCTGGGGAGCACTTGCAAAGAAGGTTGCCGGGCCAGCGAAGCCAGTGATATGGCCACCAGCATCGCGGATCAACGGAACGGAATAAATTGCGCCGTCCGCCATGTTCGCTCTACCACCAATCAATAGCGTGTTCGGATTGCCGGCCAAGAGTGTTAATCCACCCGCGGGACTTGGAAGTCCATCAGGTGTGCCGATGCTGGCGCCCGTATAAAGTCCGTCGAAATCGGGTCCGAAGTTGAGAGATGCGTAGGAGCAGGATGCCATGGAAGCGTAAAGGCAGGCACAGGCAGCAAGCTGACGAAGGCGCATGGGATGTTACCTCATTTGTTGATAGTTCAGTCAATACGTAGGAGTTTGGTCACCGCGGGTCGAGTTCCTCGTCCTTGGGGGGTTTGGCATCGGTGGCTGGGTTTGCCCGTGAAGCTTCGAGTAGCTCGGCGGCCTCGCCGCGCAGGTGTTGAGCGACGTCGTGCCAGAGCCAGGTTCGCGGACTGGTCGTCGGAGGCCGTTCGATCAATATTTCGCCCTTGACAAAAGCGATTTGAGCGACCTTTTGGCGCTGCAACCTCGCGTTGGCCATGGCGCGAACGAACCAGGCGGCTGCCGCGCACTCTGGCAAGATCGGTTTGACGGAGGCACAACGATCCGCCGAGGTGATAGCCGACTTGAATCGCTCGCGGCGATACTCCGCCAGCGCTTTGGCCAGATGCATCCAGGGCAGCAGCCCGTTCTGTTCAGTGGCTATCTCGGTAAAGTCGGCCAGTTCGCAAGCGCGCTCGAAGTCGCTGTCGGATACAGGCAGGAGAAGCGAAATTATCGCGGCTCCCTCCGCGGCGCCATCCGCGCGATTATTGTCGAATCGCTTCAACATCTCGTGGCAATGCAGCCGGTACTCGGCATGGCTGTCAGAATTCAAGAATGACATGGCAAGACCGAACAGCGAACCTACGTGATCGGGATTGCGCTCGATTGCCTTGTTCCACGCGGCAATCGCCTCGTCGAGCTTTCCTTGCTCCCGGAGTTCGTCGCCCAGATTGGCATACGTCTCGGCTACAACTTGCGTGCCCTGCAATACAAGGGGGTCGTCGGGACCAGACTTGGCCTTGAGCAGGGCGAGTTTCTCCTCGAGGAGTTCCAAGGCCTTGGCGTATTGGCCGAGGGCGGAGTAGGTGCAGGCCAGATTTTGCATGCTAGCAAGCGTGATAGGGTGGTTGGGGCCGAGCTTGGCCTTGGATAGTGCCAACGCTGTTTCGCCAAGCTCGCGAGCCTCGGCATACTTGCCAAGCCTGCCGTACAATGCCGCCAGGTCATTGATGCTTAGGATTGCGTCGAGGTGATCGAGTACATCCGCGGACCTTTGTAATGTCCACGTATCCTCGCATAGCTTGAGGGCCTCTTCATGCCGGCCGAGGTCCGAGTAGCTACTTGCCAGGCGCAGCATGCTCCTGAGAGTTTCAGGATGATTGGGACCGAGCTTGGCTTTCCGCTTCGCGAATACCTCTTCGCAAAGCTCGAGTGCCTCGTCGAAACGGCCGAGGTCCGAGTAGATGCTTGCCAGGACCAGCATGCTCACGAGAGTTTGGGGATGATCGGGGCCGAACTTGGCTTTCATCAGCGCGACGGTCTCTTTGCAAAGCTCAAGTGCCTCGTTGTAGCGGCCGAGGCTGGAGTAGCTACCTGCCAGGTTCATCATACTCGCGAGCGTATTGAGATGATCGTGACCGAGCTTGGTTTTCATCAGGACGAGCGTCTGTTCGCGAAGCTCGAGTGCCTCGTCGAAACAGCCGAGGCCCGAGTAGATGCTTGCCAAGCTCATCATGCTCATGAGTGTATCTGGATGATCGAGGCCAAGCTTCGTCTTCTGCATCGCCAACGCCTCCTCATTGAGCTGGAGGGCCTCCGCGTGCCTGCCGATTCTGGAGTAGCTTACCGACAGACTTTGCATACTCATGAGCGTGCTAGGGTGGTCGGCGCCAAGTTTGGCTTTCTTGAGCTCCAGTGCCTCTTCTTCGAGCTTAATGGCCTCCTCGTACCGGCCGAGTTCGTAATAGCTGTTGGCCAGGTTATTCATGCCGTTGAGTGTACCAGGATGGTCGTGTCCGAGCTTGGCCTTCATTAGCGCGAGCGACTCTTCGTTCAGCTTCAGGGCCTCCTCGTACCGGCCGAGGTCCGAGTAAACACAGGCGACGTTGCTCATGCCTCCAAGCGTATCGGGATGTTCGGGACCGAGTTTGGTTTTCAGTAACTCCAGCGTCTCTTCGCGGAGCTTAAGGGCGTCTTCGTACCGGCCGAGTTCTGAGTAGGTGTTGGCCAGGTTCGTCATACTTCTGAGTGTGTCGGGATGATCGGGGCCAAGCTTTGCTATCTGCAACGCGAGTGTCTTCTCGGAAAGCCCGATAGCCTCGGCGTGCCGCCCGAGGGAGAGGTAGCACGCCGCCAGGTTGTTCATGCTCATGAGCGTGTCGCGGTGGTAAGGACCAAGCTTGACCTCCCGCAGCGCCAGCGTCTCCTCGGCAAGTTTGAGTGCGTCGTCGTACCGCCCAAGGTTAGAGTAGGAAGCACCCAGGCCGTTCATGCTGTGGAGCGTATCGGGATGGTCGGAACCGAGATGTACCTCGAGAATCTTGTGTCCCTTTTGGAATTGTTCTGCCGCCTTGTCGGCTTCCCCGAGATAGTAGAACGACCATCCCAGCGTATTTCGTAGCTGTCCTTCGATGAGCGGCTGGTCACGAAAGCTCGTCTCGACATAGGGTATCGCGGCTTCAATCGCCTGACGAAGCGTGACGTCATGACCTAGGCCCCCCTTTTCACCTTCCGGACGAGCCGCGGCGAAGATTTTGTTTTGCACGAAATCGAGTACCGCTTGCGTCTGGGCTTCACTCTGACGTGCTTCGTTGGCTTGGGCTAACGACTCTGCCTCTGCCCTGGAGGCACGGATCGCCTGCCACGTGCTGACGACGGTTCCCAAGATCAGCGTCGATGCGATGAGCGCCGCCGTCAGCAACGCTGGTTTGTTCCGCCGCGCGAACTTCTGAAATCGGTAGGCCGCCGCCGGTGGGCAAGCCAGCACCGCTTCGTCGTCCAGGTAACGCCGCAAATCGGCGGCCAGGCCATTGGCCGTCTCGTAGCGGCGGTTGCGGTCCTTTTCGAGCGCCTTCATCACAATCCAGTCCAACTCACCCCGCACGTCTTTGCTCAAACGGACCGGTTCGGTGTGCCGATTGGCCGCG
Source organism: uncultured Planctomycetaceae bacterium (assembly GCA_964650265.1). Taxonomy (GTDB): domain Bacteria; phylum Planctomycetota; class Planctomycetia; order Pirellulales; family Lacipirellulaceae; genus CAZYQQ01. Next base: position 2,194 of record CAZYQQ010000179.1, on the reverse strand, counting down.
ATCGAGGGGAGCGCCTCACTCGAACTCAGTCGCGTGCTCGGCTTGGGCGGCTCTTCCTCGCGGATGATCCGCAGCATTTCGTCGAACGCGGCCGCATGCAGCCGTTTTCCTTCGAAGGGGGTCGAGCCGGCGAGTAGCTCGTAGAGCAACACGCCCAGCGAATAGATGTCGCTACGTGTGTCGATGTCGAGTTGATTGAACGTCGCTTGCTCGGGACTCATGTACTCGAGCGTCCCCACGATCTGGCCAAACTCCGTGAACATCGTCTTCTCGGTCAGTTTCGACGCGGTGACCTTGGCCACGCCAAAGTCAATCACCTTGGGCACGGGCTGGTCGTCGTAATTGGCGACAAGCACGTTCGAGGGCTTGATATCCCGATGAATGACCCCTTTCTGATGGGCATGCTGCACCGCCTGGCAGACCGGCAGCAACAGTTCCAAACGCTCGCGGAGTGACAGGTGTTTGTCGTCGCAGAACTGTGTAATTGGCACACCTTTTACCAGTTCCATGACAAAGTAGGGCCGGCCCGTGTCGGTTGTTCCCGCATCCAGCACTTTGGCGATATTGGGGTGGTCCATCATGGCCAGCGCCTGTCGTTCGCTCTCGAAGCGGGCGATCACCTGCCGTGTATCCATCCCCGGCTTGATGATCTTGAGTGCGACCATCCGCTGGAGCGGCTTGGTTTGTTCGGCCATGAAGACCACCCCCATGCCCCCTTCGCCGATCTGCTGTAGCAGCTTGTACGGCCCAATCACGGTACCTGGGCGCTCGGTAATGGTTTCGAAGGGGGTGGTTGCTTTAGCCTGGGGGAGGGCGAGTAAGCTGCCGCCGCCGTCGTGGGCGGCCAACAGCGCCTCGACCCGGTCGCGGAGTTCGGGATCGCCTTGGCATTCTCGCTCGATGAGAGCCGCGCGAGCCCCCGGCGAAGACTCGGCCAAAGCCAAGGAGAACACGTCGCCCAGTCGTGGGGGATCTTGAGTCATCGGCACAACCCTTCCTATTGTGGCAGAGCGGTCCATTGTGGCACGACGGTCCTCCGTCGTGAGCAGTGCTGGTTTGGTTTGGAGCGGTAAGGAATCTGGGCTTCAGGCCGGATTAGCCAATTTCACGACCGAGACGGTCATGCCACTCTCCATTGTGGCACGACGGTCCTCCGTCGTGAGCAGTGCTGGTTTGGTTTGGAGCG
>CAZYQQ010000179.1:0-908 GCA_964650265.1 uncultured Planctomycetaceae bacterium | reverse complement strand
GTAAGGAATCTGGGCTTCAGGCCGGGTTAGCCAATTTCACGACCGAGACGGTCATGCCACTCTAGAAGGCCATGCGTAAATTGTGAGCATCCGTCCCACGGGATCTAACTTTCCGTCAAGAATTCTCCGATTTTTCGCTCATCGCGTCGAGCAGCCAGGCCCGGGCGAACTGCCACTGGCGATGGGCGGTGCTCCGGGAAACACCTTGAGCCGCGGCCACCTCTTCAAGACTCAGGCCAGCAAAGTAGATCAATTTGATGACTTCAGCCTCGGCTGGATGCTGCTCGGTAAACCGATCGAGTACCTCGTTAAGCTCCAACAGGTCGTCCACGTCGTGGTAGGGAGCCACGATGTGCAAGAACTCGGAATCGAGTTCCAAGCGTTGGGCCTGGCCACCACGCTTCCGGGCGTTCTTCTGGCGTGCATGTTCGATCAGAATCCGCCGCATCGCTTCGGCGGCCGCGGTAAAGAAGTGGCCACTACCGTCGAATTGCGGATTCGCATTACCGAGCAGGCGCAGATAGGCTTCATGCACGAGTGCCGTCGCCTGGAGCGTGTGATCGGTCCGCTCCCGAGCCATGTGCGCCCGGGACAGCCGCCGCAGTTCCTCATAAACCAGTGGCAACAGCTTGGTCGTGGCATCCCGGTCGCCTGCTTTGATCGCCTGCAGAAGTTGTGTGACCTCGGACATACCCCCTATTCTAGCTGGAGCTTTCCCAATGAAACTAGCGGGAGTAACTGAAAAACCCAGACGCATTGCGCCACGAAGTCCGAGAAAAGAGGACGATCATGTCGTGCCCGTTCGTGTCCGTTCCGCCAACCCCACCCCCCGCCATTTCCCCGCCCCTGCCCCCAAAAACCCAGCCACTCAACTTTCCCATCCTATCGCTCACACCCCACCCCAGTCA
>CAZYQQ010000178.1:0-6351 GCA_964650265.1 uncultured Planctomycetaceae bacterium | reverse complement strand
CTCAGCGTTTGTTTCCTCCTCTTTCTCCGTGTCGCTCCGTGAACTCTGTGGTGAATTTCAGCCACGGCGAGCGAGAGTTGTTAGCAGGCCGAGGAACGTGGCGGCCCAGGCGGCTAGCGCGATGACGATGAACCCCTGGGGAATCACCATCAAGAAGTCGACGTCGAGTGCCTTTGAAAGGCGGTAAGTGCAGACCGTGTACATCCCCAGCGGGAAGACGATTCCCCAGTAGGCGACGTCGTAGCGCAGGGGAACATGCTTGGTGATGTGCCGCCAGATGCCGAGGGCGACGAGCATCGGGATCCACCACGTGGCGGTCGCCCAGTAGAGGAGAGTGAAACCCTTGAGGAACGGGAGGAGTTGGGTGAGGAGGGGCGAGCTGGCAGTCTGCTCGACGAGGGCCGTCCCGGCGACGGTCGAGATGGCCATCGCTCCCATGTTGATCCAGTAGGGAGGGGCCAGCTCCATCGCCTTCATCGGAAAGAAGGTGTAGCGATAGAAAATGAGCGAGATGATCCAGATGTAGAGCATCCCGCCACCGAGCCACATGGCGAGCGCGAAGAACAGGACAAGTTCGTGCGCCCCGGTAAACTGATCGGCCAGCAATCCTCCCAACAAGGCCACCGATTGGGCTGCGACGACCGCGGTGAGCCAGCCGCCATGGATTCCCTCGGGGAGGGTCGGCTTGACTTCCTTGACGGTGAAGGCGGTGAGAATGGTGTAGGTGAAGGCGAACCAGAGGGCGATGCCGACAAACCAGAGGATTATGGCGACCTTTGGCGCCTCGGCGATCATCAGGAACTCACTCCCGAGGACGCAGGTCGCTGCCACCGTGGTAAAGAACCCGACGCCACGTTTGTGGTCGATGAGGTCGTAGGCAAACGCGCGCGGGAAGCGGACGAGCCGCACGATCGTCAGGAGGACGAGGATTGCGTAGAGGCCGATGTTGAGCCAAAAGAGTCCCCGCGCGAGGAGCGTCCAACCGAGCAGGTGGCACGCGATCGAGACGATCCCCGTCGCCATCACCATGGCGAAGGTGGAGGGATTGAGGGTCGCGATATCGTCGACAAAGGGGCCTCGCACGGGTGGAGTGGGGTCGGTCGATTGCATGCGGGCGAGAAGATTCTGGTGTTTTGTCAACGCTAAGTCGGGTTAGCGGATGGATTCAAGATCACGAAAGGACGAAAGCTCGAAAGTAACGATTACCAAAACCTTTTCGTGCTTTCGTGCTTTCGTGGTCATAAAAACGCGGAGACGCGGAGGCGCGGAGATGTTATTGGCGGGGCGGAGCGAGTTCTGAAGTTGAGTTTTACAATGACCAAGGGGTACGATTCGATTCCAACCCGCTCGTTGGCCTCCGTGTCTCTGCGCCTCTGTGTTAAAAAACCGCGCCTCGCAGTCAAGTCTCACGAGCGATCGAGCCGGTAGAGGTAAACCAATAGTCCCGTGTTGAGGGCAAGACAAGCGAGGCTCGCCCCGGCGGCGGGCCAGACGATCTCGTTGTCGCCCCCCAAAAAGGCGTTCATCGTCGCCATCAGCAGCCACAATTGCATCACGACCAAGGTGAGGACGATGCAAAGGATGCCATAAACGACCGACGAGCGTTGGTGGCGGAGTTTCGCGGGTTCTGTCGAGTTCATGAGGGGCGGATCTCCACGCCGGTGGCAAAGATTTCGCCACCCACGACTTCGAGAGTGATTTGCGGCAGGGGGCGACGTGGCGGGCCGGCGGTCGGCTCACCCGTGGTCGCGTCGAAATAGCCTTCATGGCAAGGGCAGTGGAGCTTGTTCTCCTTGACTGCCGGAACCACCGGGCACATCAGGTGGGTACACTGGCTCGAGAAGGCGACGAACTCGTCTTCCCCTTTGCGGATCAGGAGACACGGATCGAGGTGCGTGGGATAGTGGAATGGGATCGCCTCCCCCACTTCGATGTCGGCGACCGACGCGATCCGCTCGCGACCGGGTTTGCCGCCACGGAAGAAGCTTTGGATGGCGATCCAGCACTGCCCGCAGGCGAAGGCGAGGCTGGTGAGGACCATGAACTTGGTGAAGTCGCGGCGGGCACCGTATTCGTCGGCCTCGACGTCGATCGGAAAGTCGCGCCGCCACTTCGGCTGCTCGGCCTCGGGACGTCCGTCGGGGAAGGGTGGTTGGGTCGATAAAGGAGTTTCCATCGCACGCACTCTCAATGGGAGGCAACAATCGGCAATTCGTACAGGGCGCTCGCGAGCATCTGGTCGTCGGCGTCGGGCAGTTCGCGGGGACCGAACATGGCGTCGGCCACGTCGAGGTGATGCACCGGCGCTTCGCGCGGCACCATCATCCGCACCTTGGTGTGGATCGTTTGCTGGCCGAAGTGGAATTCGTTGATCGGCCGCGACCGGGGGCGGATCGCTTCGATCTCGGCGTGCGTGCCGAAGAAGAGCGCTTGACTCGGGCAGACGGTGGCGCACATCGGCCGTTTGCCGACCGAGGTGCGGTCGTAGCACATGTCGCACTTCATCATCAGTTCGTACTCGCTATTCATCTTCGGCACCCCGAAGGGGCAGGCCAGCACGCAGTTGTTGCAGGCGATGCAGCGCGGCTTGCGGGCCGTTTGCACCACGCCATCCTCCGTTCGCTTGATCGCATCGGCGGGGCAGACCTCGGCGCAAGTCGGGCTGTTGCAGTGCATGCAAACCACCGGCAACGTCTGGGGCGACTCGTGGCGATCGACCGTCTCCAAGTGAATCATCGAGTGCCCCTTGTGCGTGTCGCACTCGGCGCACGCCTGCACGCACGACTCGCAGCCGATGCAGCGGTTGGGGTCGATGAAAAACAGGTGATCTTGAGCGACGGGCATAAGGGGGAGTCCTGTTCTACTGCTGCGGCTCGAGTTGGCTGGCGTACTCGGGGGGTCCGGGAGCCTTGGCAAGCTGCACCGCGCACACCTTGTACTCGGGAATCTTCGAGATCGGGTCCTGCGCGGCGATCGTCACCTGGTTGATGCTCTTGGCACCTGCCCAGTGGTAGGGGACGAAGACCGTGTCGGGGCGGATCGTCTTGACGATCAGCGCTCGCAAGGTCACCTCGCCGCGCCGCGACCGAACCGTGGCCCAATCCCCATCGGCAAGCCCCAGCCGCGCGGCAAGTTGCGGGTGGACTTCGATCCGTGGCTCGGGGTATTGGTCGACCAAGGGACCAATCCGCCGCGTTTGCGTCCCCGACAAAAAGTGGCTCACGACGCGACCGGTGGTGAGGATGATCGGGTACTCGGCGTCGATGTCCTCCGTCGGCGGGGCGTATTCGATGGCGTTGAACCGTGCCTTGCCGTCGGGGAAGTAGAACGGCCCCGCCCCCTTGGCGATCGGGTTGGTCGACCCCGGTTCGAACAGCCGCGGCGTGCCCGGGTGGTCGAGGTCGGGACAGGGCCAGCAGACGCCGTAGTTTTCTTCGACCTTTTCCCAGGTGATGCCGTAATAGTCGCACACCCCGCCACGGCTCGCCTCGCGAAGTTCGTCGAAAATTTGCCGTGGGCCCTCGAAGGTGAACCCGTGGGGGCGGCCCATGGCCTGGGCGATGTCCTGAATGATCCGCCAGTCCTGCCGCGCCTCCCCTGGTGGGTCGACCGCCTTGTTGATTTTGATCACACGGCCCTCGACCTGGGTGACCGTCCCCTCGTCTTCTTCTTGAAGCGATCCGGGCAGGACGATGTCGGCATGCCGGGCTGTGTCGTTCAGAAAGAAATCGATCGCCACATAGAAGTCGAGCTTGTCGAGCATCCGCCGCACGAAGTGGCTATCGGGGAGCGAGACTAGCGGGTTGAAGCAGATCGAAAGGAGCCCGCGGATTTCCCCCTGGTCGATCTTGCGGAAGAGTTCGTAGGCGTCGACTCCCGGTGGCGGCAGGTCGTCGGGATCGACTCCCCACACCTTGGCGACATGGGCGCGGTGCTCGGGGTTGGCGAGGTCGCGACCGCCGGGAAGCTGATCGCACTTCTGGCCATGTTCGCGTCCCCCCTGGCCGTTGGCCTGCCCGGTGATGGTGCCGTAGCCGCAGTTCTTGCGGCCGAGGCGACCCGAGGCGAGGACGATGTTGATCGCCCCCAGCACATTCTGCACGCCATGACTGTGATGCTCGATCCCCCGGGCATGCATCAAGTAGCTTGTCTTGGCCTCCCCCCACCACTCGGCCGCCTGGCGAATCGACCGCTCGGCGATACCGGTCACTTCGGCCGTTCGCGCGGGGGTCCAAGGCTTGACCGCGGCGGCGACCGAGTCGAATCCGACCGTCTGTTCGTCGATGAACTTGTGGTCGAGCCAGTCGTTCTCGATCATCAGATGGAGGATGCCGTTGAAGAGGGCGACATCGCGGCCCGGCTTCACCGGCAGGAAGAGGTCGCACGTCCGCGCGATGGGGGTGATTCGCGGGTCGACGACAATCACCTTCGCCCCCTGCTCGCGGGCCTGCCAGATGTAGTTGGTGGTGATCGGGGCACACTCGCCGACGTTCGATCCGCTGACCCACACCACCTCGGCACCGATGATGTCGCTCCAAGGGTTGGCCGCGCGATCGACCCCGAACGCCTTCTTGTTGCCGGCCCCGGCGCTCACCATGCACAAGCGGCCGTTGTAATCGATGAACGGCGTCTTGAGGCAAACCCGGGCGAACTTCCCCATCAGGTAGGTCTTTTCGGTTGAGAGACTCGCCCCGCTCAAGAGACCCATGGCGGCGTAACCATGCTCCGACTGAAGTCGCGCGATTTTGTCGGCCGTCTCGCGAATCGCCTCGTCGTAGGGGATGGGGCGAAAGCCGCCGGCGGCGCTCGGGTCGCGGGCATAGGCCGTGGTGAGCCGGTCGGGGTGCGACTCCTGCAGATAGCGCTTCACCCCCTTGGGGCAGAGCATGCCACGGTTGAAGGGGAACTCGTCCCACGGCTCGAAGCCAATCACCGCGTTGTCTTTCACCTTGAGCTGGATGCCGCATTGCTGGCCGCAGAAACAGCAATGGGTGCGGACGACTTTGTCGGGTTCGACACCCCGATCGAGCCGCGTCCCGCGCGAGTAGGCAAGGTGGGGACCGAACTGGTTGATGATGTCGATGGTGGGGACGGGTCGTTCGGCCATGGCGTCACTTGAGTAGGAGAGACTCGTGCGGTGGATTCCAAAGCTCCCATTGGGCGAGGGCGAGGGAAACCCTCCGGCAGCGGGGGCAGATCCGCTGGTAGTGCTCGGCGGGGGTGTCGGGCATCTCGTAGCGGTAGCCAAGTTCGCGTTCGACTTGAATCAGATCGTCGATGTGCATCTGCGAGGCGTAGGGTTGATGGCAACGGCGGCAGAGGGCCTGTGGCCCGCGCGCCCCCGCGTCCTTATAGAACAGCACCCCAAGCTGTGCCGGCCTTTGAAAGAGATGAAAGAACTTGCCGAACGGCAGGTAGAGCAGGGTAAATATCACCGTCGCCGCGTGGGTGATCGAGACGAACTCGTAGGCGTAGCCCGCCATGTAGTGGTAACTCACGACGAGCATCAGCCCGGTGATGCTGACGGCGAACAGCAGGATGAGGGGCAAGAAGTCCTCGCCAAACCGCTGCAACACCTGGGCATCGCGGGCCCGCATCCGCCGCCGCATGGCGAGCATCACCCCGGCGATCACCAGGAAGGAGGACCAGACGAGGCCATGGAAGATGAGGAACGCCAGCCACGACTTCACCGCGAACGATGCCGTGGGGAATCCGAACAGATAGGCGCGGTAGCTGGTACATGATTCGTCGGCGAACTCGAAGTGGATCCAGCCGAAGACCAAGGGAAAGGTAATCGCCACGGCAAGCAAACAGCCCCACATGATGAGCCAATGGGCGAGCCCCCGCGTCAGTCCCCGCCGCCAGATGAAGCTGTTGGCGAAAAACACCGAAACCATCCGCCGCGCCCAGAGGGTGATGTTCCGCGGCCACGACACCGGGTTCAAGAAGACCTGCCAACCCCGTCGCCAGTACATGGCGGTCGGCGGGCGCTGGAGCCACATGGCGTAGCGGTAGGTGATGCCGAACGTGGCGAACAGCGTGGCGAAGGTGTAGCCGACCAGGGCCGCATCGAAGTGCGACAACCGCCGCGAGCCGATGAGAATCAGCGCACCGAGAATCAGGGTCGCGACCACACCACTCAGGCTAGCCACCACCACGGGCCGCAAGCTCCGCCGCGCGCCGTCATCCATCGCCACCTCCTGCTGGTTCGCATCCATGGACCGGTGAGAAGGTCCTGTGCCACAGGTAGCTTAACAGGGGGGAGGGGTGGGGGGCCAGGGATCAGGTGGCAGGGATCAGGTGTCGGGGGGCAGGGGCAGATTGGATTGAGTACCCAGTACTCAGTCCGAC
>CAZYQQ010000177.1:0-6503 GCA_964650265.1 uncultured Planctomycetaceae bacterium | reverse complement strand
ATGCTGCTGCAAGGTAAGAGTTGGAAGAAGAGTAGCACGACGGTCTCCGTCGTGTCGAATTGTGCTTGAGATCTGCCATTTCGGGGTGCCACACCCTGTGAAGGGTGTGCGTATTTGGTGGGAAGAATAGGACGCGGATCTTCAGAATTGGGCAGGATCGTCAGGATTGTTATCGGAAGAGTAGAACGGGCTCGTTTGCCCGTTCAAACCGTGGGAGGTTGGGTGAGGCCATTTCTGGGGGCACGTCCTGCCAACGGTGTGGCGTGTTCGGATTTTGAGCCTCCGAATTCGTTTGACCGATGGCCAAGATCGTGAAAGCAATGCAACGGTTGCAACAAACTGGTGGTCTCAGGATTCATGGCTCGCGAGCTGGTTCATTACTGGCAATGGCTCGAAACGGGTGAAACAACGGAGCGTGGAGTGGTCGTTCGCGCACGCAACATGGTCTTCTCGCATTACGCTAGCTATGTGGACCATCCGTAGCCGTCAGGCCCGCAATGGCCTACTTCGCCCGCACAACGGCCATTCGATTCTGGGAATCAACCGATGCGAGGTGCGGGAATTTGCCCTGTCGACTCAAGCGACGGCAGGACGAGATTCGCCAGTTTGGCGATATTGCGCGCGTCATCGATGCCTCGATGATGTCTCCCGTCCAGTGGCAGACCCGCATGTTCCAATGCACGCTCCATTCCGCTGACCTTTGTACCGAACACTCGGGCGAATTCCTTCTTCAGGTTGATGTGAGCTTCGAACGATGCCGGGAAAGCCACGCCGTGCCGCCGGCAATCTGTTTGCAATTGCGTAATGTCGTACCCACCCCACGAGCAAATGACAAACGGTGTCTCTCCAATCCAATCAAGGAAGCCTTGGAACACCGCCCAGAAGTAGTTTGCGGAGTCGACGTCCTGCTGTTGAATCGAGGTCAACTCACGGCAGAACTCGGACAACTGTGGTTCCGCCACGGGCTGAATAAACTGGTTGAATTCGCGATCGTAAGGAGCAGCGGCCGCGGGTAGTTCGACTGCTCCAATCTCGATGATCTCCATCCGATCAAAGTCTCGCACGCCATGCCAGCATGTTGCTTCGAGATCCATAATAATGTAGCGCAATGGAACGATCCTCTCGGCCTACGTTGCAACTCAGGTTTTGTCCATGTGTCTCACGGTGGGCAATGCGTCTTTCAGTGTCTGGTTCTCCGATCCTGCAAATCCTGCCAAGCTCCTGCCAATCCGCGTCCTATTCCTACTTCACCAACTCATTCGCCTCCTTCCACTTAATCCGCGCCGCATAAACCCGGTTATCGCTCCCATACTTCATCGGAACTCGCCAGTCGTGGGGATTGGGGCCCTTGGTTTGCATCCATTCGGCGGTGGTGACCCAGGTCTCATGCGGTGAGACGTCGACGACGCCGAAGTTTCCCAGCCGCGCCCCTTTTTCGGGCACCAGAATCCGTTCGGTCGACCGAATGACGCAGAGCCGCTCGGGGTCGACCTTCGCCATGAACAGGGGGGCCCGGTGGCGGAAGACGTGGTCGTTGTTCGCCCCGCGACGGGTGTAGACGAGGTAGAGCCCGCCAGAGTGGGTGACCCAGTGTTGCTGGGTGTTGTAGTTGCCTAGGTCGGAACCGTCGTCGAACTTCCACTTTTGCACCGGGTCGAAGTGGAGACCATCGGTGCCGCTGGTGACGTAACCCGCCTCGTCGCTACGAATGGTGAGGAAGAAGCGATCGCCGACCCGCGTGAGGGAGGGCTCCGCCAGCCCGCGGGCTCCGTCGGTGGTGAGTTCGGTGCCGTGTTCAACGTAATGGAGCGTTTCGCCATCGAATTGCGTGCGGACCACGGTCACCTTGTACGCCTCTTCCTCGGGGACCTTGAAGTAGATCGGCAGCAGGATGTCGCCATTCTCAAGGTCGTAGCGCTGAGAGGAACCGGCTCCCGCGCTTTTGAACCGCGGTTCGTCGGGCATCTCTAAGTTCTGGCGCGGGCTCCAGGTCCGCGCGACCGGGTCGTAGACCGAGTAGCCACTGTGCCTTGGGCGGACCTTCATCACTTTGTTGTTTTCGTACCAAACTGTCTGGCCGATCCCCAAGAGCTTGCCGCTTTTGGCATGCCATGCGGGCCAGAAATCGCAGATGGAGTGTTCCACGCGGTCGTCGACGCGCACCCGTCCCAACTCGTCGTGTGGGGTTGGCCTGGTCCAGGTGGTGCCGAGGTCGTCGGTGCGGAGCGAGTTGATGGCGTGAAAGACGTCGCTCCCCGTCAGTTCGAGCTTGTTCATTGTGAGCACGACCGCCGGATGCTCGGCCGGCGCGCCGGGTGTCCCGGCCGGCAGGATTCCGGCGCGGGGATGGACCCAGCAGGTCTGTTTGTCGAAGCCCTCGGAGACGACGTCGAGTTGGAGATCGTACTCCTCTTCGGCCATCACCAGGGAGGCGATGTGCCACGTGAGGGCTCCGGCGATGAGGAGGGTGGCCATTGATCGATGCATGAGAAGTTATCCTTCCCGCTGGGCAGGGGGGAGTCGTGGTGTCTGGGCTGCGTTCCATGGTAACCGATCGGGTGCCCAAATTCCTGCCGGAATTTGCCCGGCGTTCGCTCGAGGCCGCCGTGGCCCCCCCGCCGGATGGCGTCGCGGTCGTCGCTCGCGTAAGTTAGTCCCATTGGTTGGTCATCACCATATGTTTAAGGGCACAAACAATGAACGCAGGGTGGTTGGATCGAACGAGTCGCGCGATCGCGGTGGCGACCCTATTCGTGGTCGCGGGTGGACAAGTTTCGGCGGTCGACCCGAAGCTCGAGGGCTTCGACATCGCACCCCTGGTGCGGTTTGCGACTGCCGGCGAGGCCGAGGCGCGACGAGCGGAAATGGTGAAGCTCATCTGGCCCGAGGGGCTCCCCACGACGCGGCCCAAAGTGAGCGAGTCGATTGAGGAATGCCCCGAACTCGCCTCGGTCGACCAGGGGCTGATGCGTTCGGTCGATCGCTACGACATCGACGTGGCCGGGATGGACTTTCATTCGCTCGTCTATGTGGCCCATCCCCGCAAGGCTGCCGAGCCGGCGCGGCTGGCGATCGTCCACGCGGGTCACATGCCCGAGGGGGCGGAGCACTATTTGTCGTCGGGCCTCAGCGATTCGATCAACCATCTGCTCGAGGAAGGATTTTATGTCGCCGTCGTCCAAATGCCACTTGCCGGGTGGAATAAGGATGCCGACGGCATGCTCCCGAGCGGCAAGACGTTCGACGTCGGTCGTCGACTCACCGGAGGGCACGACGACCTGTTCGCCGCGGTGGAGCCGGAACTCGAGGGGCAGACGCTGCGGTTCTTTCTCGAGCCGGTAGTGGTCGCCACCAACGAGCTTGTCGCGCGGCATCCCGATCGCGTGGCGCTCCTGATGATCGGCCTCTCGGGGGGTGGCTGGACGACCCACGTGTCGGCGGCGGTCGATCCACGGATCGACGTATCGATTCCCGTGGCGGGGGCATTGCCACTCTACGCCCGGCCCTTCAGTCGGGGGAGCAAGGGGGACGCCGAGCAGGAGTATGCACCCCTCTATCGCGAGGAAGATACCAACGGCGACGGGGTGCTCGACAAGGCGACCGGGGCCGCGTCGTGGCTCGAGATTTTTGCCTTGGGGGGCATCTCACCCGATCCCCGCAAACCGCGCCATCAGGTGCAGGTGCTCAATCGGTACGATTCGTGCTGCTTTGGGGGAGACGTCTACCAAACCTACGCCGAGCCGCTCACCAAGCGCGTCGCCGACCTCCGCCGCGGGTCGTGGCGGGTGATGGTCGACGAGTCGCATCGCGGCCATTCGATTTCGGAGCACGTGATCGACACGGTCCTCGCCCCGGTGATCGAAGGGATCTCGCAAGCCGATTAGCCCCCGAGAGCCAAACGATGCCGTTTACTCCCGACGACCTCGACCGGATCGTTGCCGAAACCTCGATCGAACGAATCGAGTACCGCGACCAGGTCGACTCGACCAGCACCTGGGCCATGAACGACGCCCGGGCGGGGGCCGTCGGGCCGTGTCTCTATCTCACCGACCACCAGACGGCCGGACGGGGGCGGGGCGGGGCCGCGTGGTGGTCGGGCGAGGGGGGACTCGCCTTCACCTTGCTGACGGGTGAGGTGCCGATCGCGGGGGCCCAGATTCCCCGGCTGTCGCTGGGGGTGGGGGTGGCCCTCTGCGAGGCCCTCGAACCGATGGCCGGCCAGCCGGTGCAGCTCAAATGGCCCAACGACATCATGGTCCGAGGGAGAAAGCTGGCCGGGGTGCTGATCGAGGTCCCCGGAGGTGGCCCGCCACGGCTGGCGATCGGCATCGGCATCAACGTGGCCAACCGGCTGGAGGAGGGCCCCGAGGGGCTGCGGGGGAGGGCGATTTCGCTGGCAGAGGCGAGGGGCCAGGGGCCAGGGGTCGGGGGTCAGGGGTCAGGGGCTGAGGGGACTGAAAGGGTGTGTGTCTTGTTTCCCGAGGTGTTTCCCGAGGGGGGGAGGTCGGAGGTCGGAGGTCGGGGGTCGGAGGATGTGGCCGGTTTGGCGGCTGGCCGTGGGGCCGATAGGGTGTGTGTCTTGATTCGGGCGGTTAATGCTTTGGGGGGGTTGCTTGGTCGGCTTGGGGAGAGTGGGTCGGAGTTGGCTGACCGGTGGCGGCAGCACGCGTTTCTCGATGGCCGGCAGGTGGAGATCGAACTGCCCGGGGGGAGGCGGCTGGAGGGCCTGGCCCAGTCGATCGACGACGAAGGGGCGCTGTTGATGGCGACCGACGAGGGGGTGGAGCGGTGCAGCACGGGAACGGTGGTTCGGTGGGGGGAGGTCGGGGGCCAGAGGTCGGAGGTCGGAGGATGTGGCGACGGGCCGTGGTGCCGATAGGTTGTGTGTCTTGTTTCCGGTTTCTTGCGCTACTCTAGCGCCCATGCCCGTTCTTGACGGTGAGAGTGGTCTTCGTTGCGGTGGAAGGGCTGTTTTTGTTGACTGGGGTGGGGCGTGAACGATAGGATGGAAGTTGAGTGGCTGGGTTCTTGTGAGACGACCAAAGTCACCTTAGGAAACTCCATTACAGTATTCTCAGGTCACAAAGAAGCCATAGTATGGAGGGTCAACATGAGTTGGTCTGACGAATGGCGGCATTATAAGACACTAAAGTATCGTGCGTTCCGATCGTTTTTCTTCTGTATCGCAACTATCCTGATCATAGGCACGTCCATGTGGTGCCTGCATCTACTCGGGGAACTGCCTGAAGCAGTTGTAGGCTTCTTCTGCATAATATGGGTATCCTGCATGCTATGTGCCTTCACATACTACATGTATTCTTGGATACAACTCCTGCGATTCAGATGTCCCCGATGCCACCGTTCTTTTGTTTTTACCTGGAGACAGGGAAACTGGCCGAGCGACGTGTGCAAACACTGCAATCTTGAAGTGGGAGCAGTCTGGTAGGGTGGGTGGTTCTGCCGGAAGTTGAGTTGGCCACCTTAGCGACTCAATTCCGGCAGGTTCACCCACCGATTGGGCGTGAATGTCAGCGAAGACTGTGACCGATTTTGGAGTGATGAGGCAATGTCTCGAATTGTGCTCAGTTTGACGCTACTGCTCTCTTGTATTGCACCGCGGATGTGTTGGTCCGAGGAGACTGTTCCCTCCGAAGCGAGTTCTGCTTCACGGGCCGAGTTCGTTAGCCAGATGCAAGAGGCGCTGCCGTCGAAGATCGAAGTGACCAATGGCGAAATCAAGAAAATCGTTCTGAATGGTCCGAAGCTGTTTTCTAACGAGACCGTGAGTTTGTTCTGCCCGAGTACTTCGCTCACGGATTTTCGCGGCTGTTGCGCAACGGAGAGATTGGACCGCAAGGGAATCAGGAAGCTATTCAAGAGCCCGAATCTCGAGGTGCTGATGATTCATACCTCAGTAAAGCTCGATTCCGCGACATTGGAACTCGTAGGTGAACTGGAGAACCTGCACACGCTTTATCTTATCGATGCTGAACTGGAGCGTGAAGGAATTGGATTCTTGGGTCGCATGAAATCACTTGATAGACTCGTTCTCTCCGGAACGAATGTCGATGATCGATCGCTCCAGATGCTCGATGCGCTAACATTAAGTCACCTTGACGTCGGGAACACCGCCGTGACACGAGAAGGTGTTCTGCGTTATTGTCAGCAGGCAAGCCCCAAGCAAGTCCATGTGGGAACTTCAATCATGCTTGCGGAGGAGGATTTTAAACTAGTTGCACCAACAACAGTGAAAGCGCAGACGACGAGCTTTCTGACGATTAAGTTGAGCGAGTTCAAGGAAGATAACTAAGAACGTGCCACAATAGGCCATTGTGCCAACCGTTTCGATATGAGAATCATCATGGCGATGGAGTGGAAAGCCTCAGCGGAGGCGGCCGCTTTTTCTAGACAGGAAGCCCAAGCCATGTTGAAAGATTCCAGCTTCATTCGTAACACTTCAGCCATCTGAAGTTGGCTGAAGTGGATAAAAAACACGGAGACAC
>CAZYQQ010000176.1:0-6552 GCA_964650265.1 uncultured Planctomycetaceae bacterium | reverse complement strand
CCCAACTCCCAACTCCCACCTCCCAACTCCCAACTCCCAACCTCACCCCGCTCCCAACTCCCGCGATCGTCGCGTCGCCTGCTCCACCGCGGCAGCGATGGCCTCGGTGAAGCCGTGTTCCCGCAAGGCGGCAAGGCCAGCCACGGTGGTCCCCCCCGGACTCGTCACGGCATCGCGAAGCTCCGCGGGGGAGTTGCCTGTTTCCAAAACCATCGCCGCCCCACCCGCCACGGTGTGAGCCGCCAGGCGGAGGGCATCGTCGGGGGAAAGCCCTTGGGCCACGCCGGCATTGGCCATCCCTTCGACCATAGTATAAACGAAGGCGGGTCCCGACCCCGAGAGGCCGGTGACCACGTCGAGCAGGTCCTCGGGAAGCTGTAGGGCATAGCCGACCGCCGACAGCAGTTGGCTCACCAATTGGGCGTCCTCGGGGGTGGCGTGGGCCCCCAGGCTGAAGGCGCTCGCCCCGCGGCGAATCAGGCAGGGGGTGTTCGGCATGACCCGCACCACCCGGGTTCCTTGGGGCAGGGCCCCTTCGATCCGGGCCAAGGGGACTCCCGCCGCGATCGACATCAACAGGGACCGTGTGTCGAACGTCGGGGCGATCTCCGCCAGCACATCATCCATCATCTGGGGTTTGACTGCCAGCACAATCAGGTCGCTGGCGGCGACCACTTCGAGGTTCTGGTCCGTGGTTTTCGCCCTGGGAAGGGCCTTTGTAAAGTTGTCTCGGACCTCGGCCACTGGGTCACTCGCCACAATGTGCGTGGCCGAGGCGATCCGCGCCTCGACAATGCCGCTGGCCAGGGCGGTCGCCATGCGACCAGCACCAATAAACCCGAACACCAACTCAGACATGGAATCTAGGGGGCCTGCGTAAAATAGCAAAAAACATATGAAAGGCGATTCACTACGATATACGGTCACGCGGGGCGAGGAGCAAGCTCACCCCCCTATCCGATTTGAGGACCAGGCGTGCGCCGAGCCGTGAAAATGATCTGGACAATGGGCCGGCCCCCTGGGACACTCCTCCCCGCCGATTGTGGCCCAAGTGACTCGATGGAACCTCACCACCGCGCACCATAAATCGTACGCTTCACCGTGCGAAACCTGGAGACTGAGGCTATGACGACCCAATGGCATTGGAACAAGGCATTGCTGCTTTCTGTCGGTTGTGGAATCGGTCTCGCCATCATCTTCGCCGGGCCGGCGATGGGGGCGGAATCGTCGGAGGATAGCGGCTTCAAATGGTGGTGGAACGACGAGGAAGAGGCCGAGTCGAGCGAAGACGATACCCCCTGGATGATCACCTCCCCCTTTGCCAACGTCACCTGGCCCGAAATCAAAATGCCGAGGATCTCGCTCCTCCCCCCCTGGCGCGACAACCCAGAGGAGCCGACTGCCACCTGGACGACTCCCTTCTCCCGTGCAAGGGAAGCAACTCGAGGAGCAATCGACCGCACACGGACGGCGTGGAACAGCGCGGTCGAGCGGATGAAGTTTGCCCTCCCCGGTGGCGACGAGCCAGAGCCGCCCCAAGTGGCCGCCGCGGAGGTCGAGCCGAGTCTCTGGCAACGAATGTTTGGCCGCAACGAACCAGAGCCCGGGCCGAACTCGGTCGGGGACTTGATGGCCAAGGAATCGGATCGCGACGCCCCGCGGATTCGCCGCTAGTCCAATAATCAAGCAGGAAGGAACTCTCGATGGCTCGAGCTCGGCACAGCGTGGTGTGGATTCTGGTGGTCGGACTCGGCCTTGTCGCGCCGGGGTGCCAACTGGCTCCCATGCAGGGAGGGATGTTCTCGGGCCTCGTAGGCAATCAGCAGGACCGAAAAATCGCCGCGCATGCAGAGAAAAGCAACTTCCCCACGCCCGAACAAGTCGGATTGGGAACTCGTCCGTCGTCGCACTTTAACAACCGTTAGGCGGCTCCGTCGGTGGGGAGAACTCGCCCACTGGCCTGGCAAGAGGGAGCGGTCAGCGTGAGTTTGCGGGCTCCCCGAGCCATTTGGCTTCTCTTGAGGCACATACTTCTGGTGCCCACCGGGCGATTTTTACGCCCCCCAAGGTGAATGGTGCGCCGTCGCGGTGTATTATGTGCCCTACGCGGAGCCCGGGCGCAAACCGCTCCTCTCCGCGTGTGGCGGATCAAGAATCGAACTTTGTGGGTGGCGGCCCCCCCAACATCGAAAGGGTACGAGCATTGAATAGCGTGCAAATCCGTCTGCAGATCATGATGTTTCTGCAGTTCTTTGTGTGGGGTGCGTGGTTTGTGACGCTCGGTGCGGCACTGGGCGAGAATGGCTTCAAGGACTTGATTGCCGACGCTTATGGCACGGCCCCAATTGCCGCGATTGTGGCCCCACTGTTGCTCGGTTTGATCGTCGATCGGTTCTTTTCCTCGGAGCGCGTGATGGGGGTTCTTTTCCTCATCGGCGGCGGTTTGATGCTTGCCGCCAATTACTATGCGGATCAGGGGAATAGCAAAATGCTCTATGCGCTATTCCTGGGACACATGCTTTGCTACATGCCCACACTCGGTCTCAGCAACACAATCGCCTTCACTCATATTTCCGATCAGAATAAGTTCCCGGTAATTCGTGTTTGGGGAACGATAGGCTGGATCGTAGCAGGGCTCGTCATTGGCTTTAGCGGTTGGTCGGCAAGCTTCATGATTCTGCAAGTCGCTGCCTATTCGTCGCTATTAATGGGGTTCTACAGCTTCACTCTTCCGCACACACCCCCTCCCGCGAAGGGCAAACCGGCCGATATCCGCACGGCATTCATGGTCGACGCCTTTGCCTTGCTCAGCAACACACCATTCGCGGTCTTTATCGCTTGTTCGACACTGATTTGCATTCCACTTGCCTATTATTACGGTTTCACCTCGAACTTTCTCACGCAGACCGGTTTCGAAGCCCCAGCTTCCACAATGACCCTCGGGCAAATGAGCGAGATTGTCTTCATGCTGCTCATCCCTTTCTTTTTCCGCCGACTCGGCGTGAAGTGGATGATTCTGGTCGGCATGGCCGCTTGGGTCGTTCGTTATCTACTCTTCGCGTTTGGCGCGCCTGATCAAGTCGCCTGGATGATTCTCGTCGGCATCGTTTTGCATGGAGTCTGCTACGACTTCTTCTTCGTGACTGGCTTCATGTACACCGACAAGAAGGCGTCACGAGACATCCGTGGCCAGGCTCAAGGAATGCTCGTCTTCTTCACCCAAGGCGTCGGCATGTTCTTCGGCTACAAGGTGGCCGGTTGGCGGTTTGGCAAAGTCACCGAGTACGAAGCACTGAGCGACTCCATCAAAGCCAACAGTCCCGCTCAATCTCTCTCGTTTGCCGATAGCTTCGGACGGATGTTCTCGATGAACCTACCCGAAGGTGTCGACCAAAATCTCCTCGCCACCACCATGGACCAATGGAAAGAATTCTGGATCCTCCCGGCCATCATGGCGGGTGTCATCCTGCTGATCTTCGCCGCCGCGTTCTGGGACCGCTCGGCCGACAACCTCGATGCCGAGCCGACCGACGAAACGAGCGAGCTGATAAAGTAAGGAGCCTCCGGCGGATCATGGTGACACCCGCAATCGGGCTCGTTGCCCCAGTCCTTCGGCTCCCCTTATAATGGACTCACCAGTTCCCTGCCCCCAAATCGACTGGCGGGCAGGGGACTTTCGTTGTCCAACCGCAGCAAGGAACGCCCACGCGATGCGACCAACTCTCCCATGGCGACTGCTGCTGACGGGCTTGCTCGTCATAGGGGGGACAGCGCGGGGGCAGTTGGCCAGTACCGGTCTTCCCGCGCGGCTGCCGACAATCTCCAGCGACGTCGAGCGGCAACTTGCCCAAATCGACGCACTGATTGCTGCCGAGGCCTGGGAGGAGGGGGTCGATGCCGTGCTGCGGCTTCAAGACGAGGCCAACCGCGAGCTGATGGCCGAACTCTCTCCTGGCCATTTTGTCCCCTTGGGCCATCTGATCGGCCAGCGAATCGCCGGCTGGCCCCCCGAGGGGCTCGCCGCCTATCGCAGCCGAGTCGATGCGACCGCCCGTGCCGAATTTGAAGTGGCCGCCCAGGCGCGATCGCGAAGTCGACTTGCCCGCGTTGCTCGCGACTACTTTGCCAGCAGCGTGGGAGACGACGCGCTCTGGCTCTTGGGAACGCTGGAACTCGAACGCGGCCACGCCAACGCCGCGCGATGGTGTTGGCTGCGTCTTTCCCCCGAGCTGACCGCCCCCGACGGGCGGCCTTGGGGAGTGGCCCTCGCGGGTGCGGATGTCGCGAATCCCCAGGTTTGGGCACGGGTCGAAAGGCATTTCCCAGCGGCCAACGATCGCAAGGCCCGCCGCGAATGTTACCCCGATACCGATATTCCGCTGGCCGATATTCACGCGCGCCTGGCGATGGCGTCGATTCGCGAGCAAAACTTCGCGCGGGCAGCGGCCGAAGTGGCTCTGCTGACCCATTTCCACGGCGAGGCCCAAGGAGTCGTCGCGGGGCGCGAAGTCCGACTGGCCGAGGCCCTCCAGTCAACGCTCGAGTCGGCACGCGATTGGCCCGTTCCCGCCCCCCAAAACGATTGGCCCACGTTTGCCGGGAGCCACGGACGCGCAAGCTTGGCGGCCCCCCTCGGCGAACTCCGTGGGATCGTCTGGAGTCGCGGGTTGGGAGAGCGGCCGCGGGATGACGACTCCACACGGACCGCACGGCAGATTCAACTCAACCCGCGCTTCGCCACCCCTCAATTGGCAACGCCCCCGCTGGAAATTGTTGGCGGCGGCGGGGCAATGGTCGTACTCAAAGCCCCGCAGCTTCTTGCGCTCGACCTAACGACCGGCAAACCCCTCTTCGGTGGTTCCGGAGAAGTCTTCCTCGAAGATTCCCTCTGGCCCCCGACCGGCTTGGGCCAATCGCGGGTGCGGATCGAGGATGGTCGGCGTGTGGAAATCATTATCCGGCAGCAGGCCCAATTCCAAATCAATCAGCGGATCCTGCTCAACCAGCCCCTGCTGGGCATGGGCTCGCGCTTCGCCCCCTTCGAAGTCCCCGCGCGGGGACGGATGGTGACGCTCGCCGACGGCCAGGTGTTTGCCGTCATGTCCCCTGGGGGGAACCGGCCCGCCAATCCGAGACAAGGTCCACCGCGACGCCTGATGGCCTTCGACCTCGCCCGCGAGGGGAAACTGGTGCTCGACATCCCCACCGGGGGCGCCGATTGGCAATTCAGCGGTCCCCCCATCGTGACCGACGAATGGGTCTACACGGCGATGCGCCAAGGGGACTCGGGGGAGCGACTCCATGTGGCCTGTTTCTCGCGCCACTCGGGCCGGATGGCGTGGCGACAATTGGTCGCCACCCTGTCGACGAACGCCGCCCTCCACGAGGAGGACCTCCTCACACTCGACGGAGAGACGCTCTATCTCAATAGCAACGCCGGAGTCGTGGCCGCCCTGGGGGCAATCGACGGCGCGGCATTATGGAGCCACACCTACGCGCAGTGGAATGCCGCCGACCCCGGCAATGCCGGGCGACAGTCTCCCCGCGCCGCAAGCCCAGCATTGGTAGCCGATGGGGTCGTGGTGTGTCTCCCCTCCGACTCGCTCGGCATGTTCGCGCTCGACGCGGCGACTGGTCGACCGATCTGGTTCGACCGCCACGGCAACGGGGCGCGGGACCTGCTCGGTGTGGCCAATGGCACACTCCTCTCGAGTGGATCGCGTCTCCTGTGGACCGATTTAATGACCGGTGAGGCACGTTTCGCATGGCCCGACAGCGCGGCGGCGGGGATCGAGAGCCGCGGGCGAGGAACAATTGCCGGCGGTGAGATCTTCTGGCCTACCGTCGATGGAATATTGGTGTTCGACGTGGCGACCGGCGTCCAATCGCGGCGTCCCATCACACTCCCTGAGCTCGATGGCCAGCTCGTCAACCTGGTTCCCCTCGCCCCCTACCTCGTCGTCAGTTCTTCCGACGGGATCGCCCTTCTCGGACCAGAAGGGTCGCCTCCGTCCCCACCCCCCGCGCCACGGTCTCCCCCCATGTCGGTCCTTCCCGACTCCGACAAAGCAAGTTGGGCGGCCAATCCCTAGCGTCGTTTCCGACTGGCCCCTTGCCTCCCACCGGGCGGCGAAGGATGGTAAGGAATCTCCAACCGAAATCCCACCGATCGCACCCAAGGCTGCCATGTTCGCCAACAACGACCTCGACGATATCCGCCTCCTGGGGGAAGCCCACCGCCGGCTCAAGGGAGAACTCGGCAAAGTGATCGTCGGTCAGAACGACGTCATCGAGCAACTGCTAATCGCCATGTTCGCTCGCGGGCATTGCCTGCTGGTGGGGGTCCCGGGGCTCGCCAAGACGCTCCTCATCCGCACACTCGCCGACGCACTCCACCTGGAGTTCAGCCGTGTCCAGTTCACCCCCGACCTGATGCCGGCCGACATCACCGGGACCGAAGTCATTCAGGAAGACAAGTCAACAGGGGCGCGGGAATTTCGCTTCATCCAGGGGCCGCTGTTCGCCAACATCGTGCTGGCCGACGAAATCAAC
>CAZYQQ010000175.1:0-6703 GCA_964650265.1 uncultured Planctomycetaceae bacterium | reverse complement strand
GTAGTGTCTTACGACGATTTTCTGACTGCTCATTTTCGGGCACCTCCGACGCGCATTGCCACGTTTCAGGGACCACAGCCGCCGCAGCACGAGATCTTCTGCTAACGACGACTAGCCAGCCGACTCTCCGATCCTAGTGTTAGCAAGGCCAATTATACTTGCATCCGGCGGTTTGATGTGGTCCATTTAACGAGAGTGATCGATTCTTAAGGGTGTTCTCGATGTGGAGTTCCAACGATGCGATGCCTCAGTAAAGCAGCGCTCATTGCCTTGGTCGCTCTGAGCGGCCCCGTCGGCTGCAAGCAAGCGACCATCACGGCCCCGGTCGGCGAGCCCCTGCCGCGCGAGTCGCTCGAACCGCTCGTGGGTGCGTGGGATTCGGAGGAACCGGGGGAAGCGACTTCGATAGTCCAGCTCGGCCAGAATGGCAACCTCTACGTCGCCATCGTCGAGTTCGACGACAAGACGGGCACGTTTGAAACGGCCACCGTGGAGCTTTCCCTCCGCCGGCTCGAGGGGCAGGACTTCGCCTTCTTTCGCGTCATGAACCTGACGGACAAAGGGCCGGGGCCCTTTGGCTTTGCCCATGTCGTCAAGCTGGGCTCCGACGAATTCGTCTGGAGACATCCCGACTTCGACGCATTCGCCGCCGCGGTAAGGAACAACGACAAGCTAGGGCGGTTTCTCATCGGCGACAAGGTGGTTAAGGGTTCGGATGACTCCAGGCATGTCGAGATCAAGGGAGACGCCGATCTGTTCTGGGAGATCCTCGAGTCGCAAGGAATCGATGCATGCTTTCCGGTGGAGAATGAGGGGACGCTCTATCGGAGGAAAGAGACTCGGCCTGCTGCGAATGGGCAAGAGCGGTAAGTTGACTTGAATAAAGCCTTCGGCTCCCGCGTTTTAATTCCCGCCAGTTACCTTTCAACGTAATGCTGCCATGTCGTTTCACCTTATCACGCAATTCGGATCAACTGAAACGAATCCAACCACTGATCGCATGCGGGAGGTGCTCAGCAGCATCGACCCTCAAGACAGCGAACATCCCGATGTGTCGTTGACGCACGAATCGGAATGGTGCCTCAGTGTGTTTGCTTCAGGGCTGGTTATCTTCGAGAACCTCGAAGCGGGGGAGCCGCGACATCAGCGGCTCGCGAGCCCCGAACTCGCGTTGCCGCTATGGGAGCAATTGTCGCGGGGCGATCTAGCCGCCTTGGAGCAATACATGTCGCGCCCGGCGATGGGATGGAGTGAGCAGGTTCACGATAGGCCGCAGAACATGGGAGAGACGGATGCGAATTTGGTATCAATGGGACTTTCGTCACGAGCATCCGCAATGTCTGCTGGTCGATGAAGAAGGTGCAGCGGCCCTCGTAGCGTTTCTGACTTCCGACGCGACGTCGATGGCCCCACTGGAGGGTTCGACGATCAATTTCGCGGAAGTGCGTAAGCTCACGGAGGCGGAGTTCATTGCCTTGGATGGCAAGATAGCACGGGTCGCCTATCGCTCCGACCGGAATGCGCTTGTCGGCTGCGCGCTGATTATCTTTGTCTCCATCACGCTTGGGGTCGCCCTAGGAACCGTCATCGTGCAAGGACTACAGGCCTGGTTGGGGTAGAGGTTCCGAGGTTCCTTTTCCCTTTCTCTTCGACTTGGATTTCCGGATCCTGACGATCCTGTCCCATCCTGCCAATCCGCGTCCCATTCTTTTCGGGCTGACGTGTCTAGCTCACACACCCTTGCAGGGTGTGGCACCCGACGCATCCACGGCCTCTGACGCGATTAGACGGCTAGTGCTGACGCTTGCTTGCGGGCTTGAATTTGTCGCCGCACCCGCATCAGTTGCTGGCGGACGGAGATGGGGCGGAAGCAGCTTAGGCGGTAGAGGGGGAGCATCGTCGTGCAAAGCTGCCGCTTCGCTTCCATATGGGCCGGGCCCATGTCGTAGTTCCAGTCGCCCCGGCGGAAGGAGTCTTCCAGCGCCTGAGTGTAGAGGAGGTTGCCGACGCCGACATTCGCCAGCTCGGGGAGATAACCGATCCGCATGCTGAAGACGTTGCCGCGGAAGTGGTAATTGTAGGCGAAGGCGACCGGGCGGTCGTCGATGGTGAGCAGGTTGAGGTCGAGGGCGCCGCAGTGGGCCGCGGCCTGGTGGGAGTCGCGGAGGAAGCTCGCGACGTGGTCGTGCGTGAGCGTGGTGCCGGTTTGCGACGAGCCTTGCCAGCTTGACTTGGCGAGGGTGAGGCAATGCTCGTAGAGGTCCCAGCGCGGGTCCCCCTCTGGCTCGGGGCGATAGCGAAGGTGACGCACCTGGCCGAGTTCGGCAAGGCGGCGCGTCCAGCGGCGATGGTTGTTGCGCCACTTGGTGCCGCGGCTAGCGAGGTAGCCTTCCCACGTGTCGCCAAGATCGATCACGGCGGTCGTATCGAACGTGGTCGTCACCGGCTGGTGGCCTTCGGCCTCTAGCAACCGCTCGAGGCGCTCGCACTCCGTCGGTTCGCTGCCGATCCAGCGGAGTTCGAGCACGTCCCAATCGCGCCGCGACGTGCGCAGGTATTCGAGCCCGGCGACCAGCACCGCGTTCGGGTGGGAACCGATGGGACCGTAGAACGACGCCCAATAGTCGAGCGGATAGGTGAGAAAACGGAGCGTTCCGACCTTGGTTCGCTCGGGGCGAATCACCAAGGGGAGGATGCCAGTGAGGGTCCCTCCTTCGTCGATGGCGAGCACGCGAAGCTGCTGCCCGGCGCCGTAGTGCCGCCAATAGATGGCCAGCCAATCGAAGGATTGAAAGAAGTTGGCCCGGGGGGTCTGGCAGAGGAGTTCGTGCCAGCGCGCGGCAAGGGGTGCCAACTCTTCGAGAGAGTGATATTCGCGGATGTTCACGGGAGGCCCGAAACGCCTTTCGATGACAACAAGGCCGAGTAATCGATCACCATGTCGGGCGTCGCGCTGGGGCGAAGACGTCGTCGATGTCCATCTCTACTTTACTCGGGCCCGTTCGCCGCGCAGCGCGACGAACGGGCCGCGGTTGGCGGAAAACAGGAACACGCGAGGGGAGAATCGTCACAACCGCTGCGGTGGGCTGATTGAGTGGCTGGTCGCAAGGGGCGAGTGGCGTTGCGGACTGGTGGAGTCGTTCGAGCCCCGCCTCCATGGCGGCCACAAGACCCGTCAGTGGCCACTTTCCGCAACATTACCGCGGCGTTGCGGGCATTCCCCCAAGCTGTGCGCGAATAAGAGAATCAAACTCGCAAAAAACGGTTTCCATCCTGCTTCAGAAGAGTAATGGTAACGATTGTGCAGAGAGGAGCTATCGTCGCCCCGAGTTTTTGGGGCGCGAATACCAGGCGAAGTCGGTCCACCAACATTGGAGATTGCGCCGTGAAATGTGCCCAGATTGCTGCGTCGAGTTGTCTAGCGTTGCTGATCGTGAGTGTGCTGGCCCCCAGGGCGGGGGCGGTCCCCTACGCCTCGGGGATCCGAAATACCAACGGCACGATGTTCGAGTTCGTGCTCAACGAGCCAGCCGACAAAGTGACGATCACGCGGGATGGGGGCAACCCCCTGGTCATCGACAATCCGGCGGCGGGTCGGCACGAGTTCGATTTGGGTAGTTTTTCGTCCTACGAAATCGCGGTGGCCAAAACCGCCTCGGCCGGTTGGACGACGATCCACGGGGCGGGCAACCCCTTCAGCAATTTCACGCTGCCAACGGGGTTGGCCATCAACACCGTTGCGTCGAGCCCTTACTTCGGTACCGTGTATGTCGCGAACGCCAATACGACGACGACAGAGGCGGGGCGGGCGATGGGGGACGGCATTTACTCGCTGACGGCCGATATGATAGGGGTCGACCTGGCGAGCAGCAACTTTGCCGCCGTGACCGACCCCAACGATACCAGCCAGGCCAAGGCCCCCAACTTTGTGGTGACCTCGAGCGCGACCTCGTCGCCGTGGCGGCTGGCCCTCGACGACGGGGGGAACGTGATTGTCGCCGACTGGTCCGACCCCGCCGGTGGCATCAAGTGGGCCTCCCCCGACCTGACGATTGGGGGCCGGGTCCTGACAGGGGTGGAACTCGACGGCTCCCCCGTGATCGAAGGAAACCCCGCCATGGGCATGGGAACGGGGCGTACCGGGGGTGTGTTCGCCGAGGAACAGGACCAGTTCGGGCGGATTCCGCTGCATGGTTCGATTGCCTCGAAGGTTTATGCTTCGGGTACCTTGGGAGTCGACCTGGTGATCGCGGCGATGGACGAAGACCTCGACGTCGACCTGGCGGCTCCTAATGGAAACGACGGCAACAGCATTTGGCGCTGGAACCCGGGAAGTGCGACCGAATTCAACGCCTTGGCGCCGGAACTGGTGATCGACGTGGGGTCCCTCCCTCCGACAACGAATGGCCAACCCAACTTTCTCAACCTGAATATTGGCGTCTCCGCCGGAGCCCATTACGATCCCGGCAACGACCTGTGGTACCTGGTCCAGCCACGATCGGCTGGCAACGAGGCGTGCATTATCGTGGTCGAGGCCGACGGGGTCGACGGAAGATCACCCAACCTCAAGTGGTCGTCGCTGCAGTTCACCATCGACAACGGCTTCGACGCCGCCCCCGACGCCGGTGGCATTCAAGACCTGTTCAGGAATGTCCGCGATGTGACCCTCTCGCCGGACGGCAAGTTCCTGGTCGTCAACCGTTCGGTTGCCACGGCCGCCATTAACGGCCTGGGAACCGGAGCGGTGATGCTGATTCCGCTCGACGAAAACGGCATCCCCAACATCGTGGTCGAGGGTGACCAGATTACCAATGTCCCAACCCTGCAACTGCTGAATAACAACCTGGCCCACAACTCGGGCGCCCAACTCGAGTTCGACGCCGCCGGCAACCTCTACGTCGCCCACAGCGGGCTCACCACGGGCAACGCCGCGCTCACCGCGCAGTTGATCCAGGTCTTCAGCCCTGGCGGAAATACCCTGGCGACGACGCGCTCGGATGGGACGTTCGATGTCGGGGAACTCGTGGTCGAACTGCTGGCCGGCGACTTCAACAACGACGGCCTGGTGGATGCTCGCGACTACGTCGTGTGGCGAAACAACCTTGGACTGCCCACCGTCCTTCCCAACGACGACACCCCTGGCGTGGTCGATGAAACCGACTACGAGAAGTGGAAGGCGAGCTACATCGCCCAAAATAGCCCTGGCGCCCTGGCGCTGCAGCCGGTCCCCGAGCCGAGCAGCGTGCTGATGATCGCGGCCGCGGTGGGACTGGCCGGATGGCAGGTCCGCCGTCGCCAGCGACGTTAAACAACCGTTCCGGTTAGCCAGGCACGGAGAGTGCGGGCCCAGCCCGCGCTCTCCGTTTTCGTAACACTTCAGCCATCTGAAGTTGGCTGAAGTGGATTAGGAACACGGAGACGCGGAGACACAGAGATGTTATTGGCGGGGTGGCGCGAGTTTTGAAGTTGAGTTATTTCAATAACCGAGGGGCACAATTCGATTCAAAACCCGCTCGTTGCCCTCCGTGTCTCTGTTCCTCTGTGTTGAAATTCTTCTCCTGGTCGGCCACCTCCTCGCGCTCGAGCCCCGACGAGCCGGTGTTCTGGTGGTTGCTCGTCCTCCACTATTTGCGGCATCAAGCCGGTTACCCTAAACGCTTCAAGATGTCTTTGAGCGCCACTTTTGGGCCAACCGCCATCCTCCCAGCGAGCTTCAACCCGATTGTGGCAGTCTCAACGCTCTTGTCGCGGTTCCCCAAACGCTCGTGCATACGAGCAAGGAGAAGGCAAGCTCTCCCCTCCGTCATTGAGGCCAAGAGACCGGGATTCCCGCTTTCAATGCTTTTGCCATCCATCCCGGCAATCGGTCCGTCGAGCCGATACGAATCGAAGATCGGCAAGCCTCGACTGCACACAAGATCGGCAACTTGATCGACACTTGAAGCAGCAATCGGCCACCATTGATCTTTGACTGTAGCGTGATCCGTTAGACGAAGCTTCAATTCGCAATCGGGAACTTCAATCTGATCGCCATCAAGCGGCGCTTCGGTGCCTGCCTGTGGCAGAAAGGTGTAATGGATTCCAAGATTCACACAGAAGCTTCTTTCGGTGCTGTGCTTCTGAAGCTGAATGACGTTCAGTTCATCGTCCCTGCGACGATTCCAAGTTCCGGCGGCCGTGCGCCGAAAGCCTGCACTAGTCAGGGTTTCGCTCATCGCCGCGTCTGCGGCTTGCTGTGTGTCGTTGAAGGTCATCGGTTAGCTCCCAACGTAGTCTAACTACACTGTCAGGCGATCACCGCGTCACACCCATCGAAGATAGCTCGCACCGCAGCAAGTTCGCTCTCCGGGACAACCCAGAGCGTGAGATTTCCAAAGCCGTCGGTAATCAGCTCCGAACAATCATGTGACACCGCAAAGTCGCGTACCGTCTGTCCACTTGGAGGACAAAGGAGACATACACCTTTCGAGTCTTCGCGCCCATTCTAACCCTCGCTGCCTGCTGATTCAACGCGAACGCACCCGACCTGCTGGCTGACTTCGCCACGTTGCCATGCTTGCCGCCAAGAACCGGCTATTTTGAGACGCGAGAGATCGCGCCGGCGCGCTAGAGGAGCGCAAGAAGTCTTGAAGAGGTCACTCGTTGCGAAGTGAGCCCACTCACCCGAACACTTCGCCGCAGGTCCGTTGGCCGCGGTACCACT
>CAZYQQ010000174.1:0-6883 GCA_964650265.1 uncultured Planctomycetaceae bacterium | reverse complement strand
ACGACATAATTGGCCCCCGCGACGAACGACATGGTGTCGTTGCCTGCCGTCCCCGCGACCGTGACCGTGCTACCACTCAAGGTGACCTGATTCGTCAGCCGCAAATCGACATCGCCATTCGTCCCGGTGAGACGAATGTAGAGGACCTCACCCTGGGCGGCGTGATAATTCGCACGGCTACCAGCAGCGCTGGCGCTTCCATTCGCCACCAGATTGAGCTGCGAATTGTAGATAGCCACCCCGACATTGCCACCAGCGGAAGCAAACAGCGCTTCGGCGGTCACGTAGCCGTTTCGTCCCGCGGTGACGCGAAACCAGCGATCCCCCGGAGTGGTCACGTTATCGTAGAAGTTTTGTCCATTGAGGGTGCCGAGTTCGTCGTAGACAAAGGAGTTTTCGACCGAGATGTCGACATCGTAATACCCCAATCCACCGGTCGACTTGAGCCCCACCGTGTAGGTCTGGCCAGCGACGACCTCGAACGTGCAGTCGTCTCCTCCCTGCCAACTTTGGGTCCCTCCAGCACTGTTGACCTGCCACGAGGCGATCATGCCATGCGTGGTAGCGGCCGAGAAGGTCGCGTTGCCGTTGACCCCGGCGGTGAATGTGAAGTAGTCGATGTCCCCCAGCTTGGAGATCATTCCCGATAGCTCGCTACCCCCACTGAGCGTCCCGAGGCTGTGGGCCGTATTGATTGTCGAGCCAAAGTCGTCCGCGGGCATGATCGCGTCGAAGGCGGCCACCAGGTTGAGCCGTTTGTAGTTGAGCCCCGTGGTCGCGTCGAGGAACACATCGGCGGTGCTCATCATCACGTCGTAGATCATGTCTTGCGTGATGTTGCTGTAGCCGGCCAGTTGCATCGCCTCGCGCATCAACACGCTTGCCCCGGCGACATAGGGAGCCGCCATGCTCGTCCCGGAGAAGTTGGCCCAATCGTCGGTGGTCCCGTTGTGGTTGCCGGCGTAATCGGGAATCGTGCTCCGGATCGTCCGACCTGGGGCGGCAATGGCGCGATCGAGCCGCTGGCTGTAAAAGCTGAGCGAGCCCGAGTCGTCGATGCTCATCACCGGGACGACATACTGACTTGCCGCGGGGTAGCTCAAGCCAGGAGCGTTGTAGCTTGTGAAGTCGTTGCCGGCGGAAACCGAGATGAAGATCCCGTCGGCTTCGAGTTGCGCCAGGTCGTCTTCAAGGAACGAGGCCCAGGAAGGGGCCGTGGCGGAATTCCAAGTGGTCCCCAGCGAGATGTTGACGGTCGTGATGGGGTTGGCAAACGAATTGCGGTTTTGGTGGACCCATTGCAAGGCCTGCTCAATCCAAGCGAACGAGCCATTCCCCTCGTCGTTGAACACCCGCAGGCCCACCAGATCGACACCCGGCGCGACCCCCACATCCTGGCCGCTGTTCCCGGTGCTGCCGACAATGCCAGCCACATGCGTGCCGTGAGCACCCTCGGGACCATCGTCGTAGGGGTTGGCATCCCCCTCGGCAAAGTCCCAGCCCCCAACGACACGGTAGTTACCGCCATAACCTCCCCCCAGGGCGTAGTGGTCGTAGGCAATGCCGCTGTCGATGATCACCACGGTCTGGCCCGCCCCGGTGAAACCGTAGTCGGTCCTCACGGTCGACAGGCCCGAGACATTATGGGCGCTGTTGAGCAGTTGCTCCAATTGAGCGAACTGCTCGTCGAGCGAGATCTCCAGTTCGCGGTCGATCCAGAAGTCGGCCTCACGCCATTCGTGATTGGACACGTCGGGGGGGAGCAGCGGAGGGCTCATCGTCCCGTGATAAGTCGACTCGACCGCTTCCTCGGGCCAACTAGGTAGGCACACCCCCGCCACGTCGTCGGGGGTGCCAGGCTGCGTGAGGAGTTGCCCCCAAAGATCGGCCAGGGGGTCGACCGCCATCACCTGGCGAACTTCCAGCAGCTCGATGCGGGGGGAAGGGTTGACTCGCGACTTTCGTTTCTTCGCCATGCTCGCGTTCTCAATCACTAGGGACGCGCCGCCAAAGGGCGAGCGGCGCATTGATGTCAATCAAAGGGTGGTGTCGCCCGCCAGCATTCGCGAGCGGAAAAGACGAGTCAGCGGAATAGCTTCTTGGGGCCGCCGCTCGGCGTACGCACGAACGGTGCCCAAACAAGGATAGGTCAAATGACGGCGGGACAAGACCTTTTTGACCGCGGCTCGTCGAAGCAGTCCGTCCGCCGCGCTGCCGGCACACCTCGCCGAACTGGCGCCTGTCGCGGTCGTTCCCCAAGGTGTCGCCATAACGCCACGCGGGCTCTCCGCAGTCGGTCGCGGGCCAGTTGCCATCCCCCACTACGACCGGCAGAATGTGTCCATGAAGACCCGCATCCGCAATGCCGTCGTAATCCTTCCCGAGGGGGCCAGCCGCGTGGATGTCGTTGTCGAAGGGTCGCGGATTGCCGATATCGACCCCGCGGCGCAACTCGCGGTCGACCAGGAAATCGACGCCAAGGGGCTCTACCTCTTGCCGGGAGTGATCGACGATCAGGTTCACTTCCGCGAACCGGGTTTGACTCACAAGGAGGACCTCCGCACGGCGAGCCGCGCCTGTGCCAAGGGAGGAGTGACCACCTTCCTCGAGATGCCCAACACCAATCCCGCGACAATCACGCGGGAACGGCTGGAGGAAAAACTGGCACTCGCCGCCAAAAAGTCGCTCGTCAACTACGGCTTCTACATCGGGGCGACGACCGACAACGTCGAGGAACTCAAGGCTGCCCGTCGCACACCCGGCATCAAGATCTTCATCGGCTCGAGCACTGGCAACCTGCTGGTCGACGATCAGGAGGTGCTCGAGCGGATATTTGCCGAAACGACCCTCCCCATCACGGCCCACTGCGAAGATGAATCGACCGTCCGTGCCAACCGCGAGCGCCTGGCCGACACCAGCGACGTCGCCGACCATTCGCGAATTCGCGACCATCAGGCAGCGGTCATCGCCACGCGGCGGGCGATCGACCTGGCCCATCGCCATCGCCACCGGTTCCACGTTCTCCATGTCTCGACCGCCCAGGAGTGCGAGTTGCTGGCGGACCATCGCCAGCTTGTCACTGCCGAGGCGTGCCCCCATCACCTCCTCTTCAGCACCGACGACTACGCTCGGCTGGGGACCCTTGTCCAGATGAACCCGTCGCTCAAGTCGCCGCACGACTGCGAAGCCCTCTGGCGGGCACTGGCCGACGGTCGCATCCAAGTGGTGGCCACCGACCATGCCCCACACACCCTGGAAGAAAAACAACAGCCTTACCCGCAGTCTCCCTCGGGTCTGCCAGCGGTCGAAAACAGCCTCGCCTTGATGCTCAACGAGGTCCACCGGGGCCGCTGCACTCTCGAGCAAGTCGTCCACTGGATGTGCGACGCCCCGGCCCGGGTGTGGGACATCGTCGACAAAGGCCGCATCGCCGTGGGATACGACGCCGACCTGGTGCTGGTCGATCTTGAGCGGCGGCATACGATCCGCAACGACGAGCAGCTCACCAAATGTGGCTGGTCCCCCTGGCATGGGGAGGAGTTGGTAGGACTACCAGTGATGACCTGGGTTATGGGCCAAATCGCCTTTCGGGATGGACGAGTGGATGACGCCATTCGCGGGGCCGAGGCCGAGTTCGATCATCCTCGCGGCGGCTACTGGGCCACGGAGGGAGCATAGATGAAGGCTTCTTCATCTCGACCCACGGGGTGGGCACTCGTCACCGGCGGGGCGTCGGGCATCGGACGCGCCATCGCCCAGCGGCTGGCGAGCCAAGGTTGGCACGTGGCCGTCGCCGACTGCGACCTGCCGAGAGCGGAAGACGTTTGCCGTGAGATTCGCGCAACTCGGGGGAGCTCCGAAGCCCATTACCTCGACGTGGCGCGAAGCGACCAGTGGGAGGAGCTGATCCGGCAGCTCCGCGCGAGCTGGCCGCGGCTAGATCTGCTAGTCAACGCGGCAGGCAATCTACTGGTCGGCCCCGTTCGCGAAACTCCCGCCACCGACATGGCGCGGCTGGTGGAAGTCAATCTGCTGGGGACGATGATGGGCTGCCGAGTCTGCCTGCCATGGCTGCTCGACTCCACCGAGAAGGGCATCACGCCAGGGAGTGGCATCCTCAACATCGCCTCGATCTTCGCCCAAGTCTCCCCTCCCGGCTTCGCCACCTACAATGCGACCAAGGCTGGTATCGTCGCCTGGACCGAGTCGTTGCGCGGAGAGCTTACCCCCTTGGGCCTCAATGCGACGGTCGTTCTCCCTGGGGTGACGCCGACCCGGCTCTTCGAGCGGGCCAGCTACCCCACCTCCGAATGGCGGCAGATGTGCGAACACTA
Organism: uncultured Planctomycetaceae bacterium; assembly: GCA_964650265.1. Taxonomy (GTDB): domain Bacteria; phylum Planctomycetota; class Planctomycetia; order Pirellulales; family Lacipirellulaceae; genus CAZYQQ01. Next base: position 2,549 of record CAZYQQ010000174.1, on the reverse strand, counting down.
TCTGGCGGGAGCCGAGCTCACGCCCGATCAAGTCGCCGCCGCCGCCATCGCCGCCATCACGGCAGGGCGACTCTACGTTGTCGTGGGGCGACGGGCCAAATGGTACGCGCGGCTGAAACGACTTGCTCCCACGTGGCTGATCGACAAGGTGGGACGCCTTGCAGCCGATCGCATGAAGTCGAGCGTCACCTCTCCTACCGCGGCCGAGCCAACGGCGCGGCCCACCCCCCTACCCTACCCCCCTCATGCCGAGACCCCTTGATGCTTCACCTTCAATCGGCCACCAGCCAGCGCTGGCTCACTCAAGTCGACAGCGCGCTCGACGAAATCCTCATCGACCATGCCCATTGCGAGAAGAAAGCGGCGGGGACCGCCATGAACCTCATCTTCGCCTATGTGGAGGACGAGCAGCTCTGCCGCGAGATGGCGGGAATCGTGAACGAGGAACTCGAGCACTTTGAACTCGTGCTCGACCTCCTCAAGCGTCGCGGCATTCGCTTTCGTCGCCTCAAACCGAGCAGCTACGGTCGCCAGCTCAACGACCTGGTGAGCAAGCAGGAACCCCAAAAAGCCGTCGACCGGCTCCTCGTCGCCGGACTGATCGAGGCCCGTAGCTGCGAGCGGTTTCAACTCCTGGCCGGGCATGTCGACGACCCCGAACTGGCTGAGTTTTACCGCAGCTTGTTCGAGTCGGAGGCCCGCCACCACGCCACCTATGTCCGGCTCGCCAAGCACTTTGCCCCAGAAGATCGGGTGAATGCCCGGCTCAGCGAACTGGCGGCGGCCGAGCAGCAAATCATCGACCAGGGAGACTCGCTCCCCCGCATGCACAGCTAACGGCCCTGTTTTTCCGCTCGACCCCTATAATTTGGAGTCGGCGGCGAATAGCAGGTGTCGTGTCTGCGTAAAACCGGTTGGCCGCGGGGTTTTTGGCAGGGGCCGACCTGATATACTTGAGCCGATTGAGGTTGCCCCCCCTGAAGTGAATCGGCTCCACATTTCCCTCCCCCGCCGCGAGGAACCGCCGTTGGTGAACTCGGAATTGCTGGTCGCCAAGGTTCCCCGCACGCCGCTCTCCCCTCGGGACAGCCGGAGTGCCCGGTCGCTGTTCGTCAGCGATATCCACCTTGGCTCTAAGCACTCCCAAGCGGCGGCCCTGCTCGAAACGCTCCACCAGCACGAGCCGGAATTCCTCTACATCGTGGGGGACTTTATCGATGGCTGGAAGCTCAAGCGTCGCTGGCGCTGGCCCGCCTGTTACGACCAACTCTTCGAGCGGCTGCTCGAACTCAAGCGTCTCGGGACCCGGCTCTACTACATGCCGGGCAACCACGACAATTTCCTCCGTGGCTTTCTGGCCAATTTTGGTGTGGTCGAGTTGCGCGATCAGTTCATTCACCGCGCGGCCGACGGTCGCCGCTATCTGGTGATCCACGGCGACCAGTTCGACAAGGTCGAGCAGTCGGCCCAGTGGCTCAGTGTCGTGGGTACCCACGCCTACGACTGGCTCCTCACCACCAACTATTGGATCAATTGGGCCCGTGGCAAGCGGACCAATCGTTACGCCTTTTGCGGCATGATGAAGCGCCGCATCAAGGGAGTCGTCCGCCGCGTGAGTGGCTTCGAACAGCAACTCATCGCCGCCGCCGAGGGGTGCCAGTGCGAGGGCATCATCTGCGGGCACATTCACACCCCGCGGATCAGCCCGCTCGGCAACCTGGTTTACTGCAACACGGGCGACTGGGTCGAAAACTGCACCGCCCTGTTGGAATACGGCGACGGCAGCATGGAACTCCGCCGCAGCGACGGTGCCGTGTTGGGGACCCTTGAAGCCCGGCAGCAGGGCGAAGGGGGAGACGACTGGCCGGATGGGCCTCTCCTGACACCCCTGGCCCCGAGCGGCAGCCGCGAAGGGGCCGTGCTGGCCTGAGAGGCCAGAGGTCGGGGAAGGACCAGTAGCTCGGGCTCGTCCCGTCCGAGCGGGCATTTGGGATTTGCATCGTAGCACGACGGTCTCTGTCGTGACGCGTGAAAGCACCACTCTTGGCACCCTTTTCGCGTTTTCGAGGGGGGGGGCGTGCCACGAGTGTGACATTTGTCGGCCTCAAACTCTGTGAATCAGGGGATGTTTTGATCCAGGGGTGTGCCACGTGGCACTGTTTCGTCAAGTTTTATCGTTTAAGTGTGCCGCGCGGGGGGGGCAGAGGTCAGAGGTCGGGGGCCAGGGATCAGGGGCCGTAGCTCGGGCTCATTTGCCCGAGCAATGTTGGGGGGATTGTGTTGCCAAGGATCAAGTAGGTCCAGGTTCGCCGAACCGGACCTCGAAGCGCGTACAAACTCCCCACCGGAGAAAGCCCCAGTCGGCCCCCCCGACCTCTGGCCTCCGACCTCTGCTCTCTCCCCAGAGACATTTGTTCACGTTAGTGGGAGTTTACCGGGCAGGGTGCCCAATTCCCAGCGCAAAGTCTTGAAAAAGTGGAAACTCGCGTGGGGCAAGGAGGTTTTTGGGGTGCGCGAAAGTTGTGTGGCTCGGATTGGGGGGTCAGAGG
>CAZYQQ010000173.1:1939-7028 GCA_964650265.1 uncultured Planctomycetaceae bacterium | reverse complement strand
GTGGTTTTTCCCTACCCAGCGCTAGTCGCCTTCAGTCCCACGATCGCCACGACTAGCAGCCCCAGGAAGAAGAGCCGCGGCGCGGTCGCCGATTCTCCCAAAAAGAAAATGCCAAACAGCGCCGCCCCCACCGCGCCGATCCCCACCCATACTGCGTAGGCCGTGCCGATCGGCAACGTCCGCGCCGCGATGGCGAGCAGCACCATGCTAATGGCGATACCCGCCGCGGTGAACAGACTCGGCCAGAGTCGCGTGAACCCCTCGGTGGACTTGAGCCCCACGGCCCAACCCGCTTCGATAAGACCCGCGATCACAAGAATAACCCATGCCATGACGACGCTCCCTTGGTCAGGGCGTCGTCTTCGCGTAACCGGGTACGGCGCGTCTCGTCCGGGGCCAACGGGGCCAGAATTACCCCTATTCTACGCTGGTTGCCCCCAAAGCGAAGCCCACGACTAACCGCAAGGCGGGAAAAAACCACAGAGATCACCGAGGGCTCGGAGTTAGGCATCGGGCCGGGTTAGGGGATCTGCTCGAGGGTTTTCTCCACGGACTTTTTTTCGCCGACCATGGCCAGGATCAAAGCGTAGAGCCCCGCAAGCCCGAACGCTGCCGCGAGCAGATAGTAGCCCACACTTCCGTCACTTTTCCTCAGGATCAAGATCGCCATACCCATCGGGAATAGGCCCAGAGCGGCCAAGAGCAAGCGAGCGGGCCACGAAGCTCGGCGAAAGGTGGTTGCCCGGAGTCGGTAGTCGATACCAGGCCGCTTGCGAAGCTTTTCGATGAGCGCGGCGACCTCGTCGACTTCCGCCCGTGGCCCAGCAAGCAACTGCTCGGTTGCCGGTGTTAGTTGGCGGCTGCTCGGCCCTTGCTCTAGGAGTTCGATGAGGACGATCGTGCCGCCATATTCGTCTCGCTGGTGATCGAGTTTTCGGCTGACAAGAATCTTCCCGAGCTTCCGCATGGCCTGATGGTAGTTCTCCTCCTGAAGACAACGGAACACCTCACTCAACTTGCCAATGATCTCGCGATCACCAGCGAAACGCAGAAGCATCCGCTGAAGCTGCCCCATGATGAGTTCAAGTAGCGAGTCGCGCGTCATAGCCCCTCCCCATAGATTCCCAAACGACTCTCACTCTCAACCGCTGAAAGAACCACAGAGATCACCGAGGCCACGGAGTCCTCGGTTCATTCGTCGGAGAGCACGTCCTCAGCATACCCTGGTGGGAAGGGGTTTTCCAAATCGGCTTTCCCTTTAGCGTCGTCCGGCTTGGGTTTTGTCTTACTTTTGGGTGGTAGCGAGGTTGAGGAGGGGTTTTGCCGGAGCTGGCGCTCGAGTTCCGCCGTCTCGGGAGTGGTGAAGACCTTGATCCAGTCGGCTGGCGAACCTCCCCCCTCGTCATGTGCCCGGCCCGAGGGCTCGCTTCGCTTGAGGAGCCCGGCACACCGCTCGGCGAACCAGACGTCGCTGTCGATGGTCTTCGACCCGCGGCGCCGCGCGGCCCGACTCACGCGGTGGTCGCTCGACACGACCAGCAATCCGCGGGGGGCCTTATGCGCCTCGATGATTTCCTCGAGCAAGGTATCGGCGTCGGGGTAGTCGCGGGCAAAACGGGCGGTGATGTGGTCGACGTGGACAGTGGATGGAAGTCCCGGGGGAGCACCTGCGGCGTCGAAGACGATGGTCGTTGCACGACGTTCGCTAGCCGTGAGGGAGAGAGCGAGGAACTGGAGCAGTGCCCCCCGCGAACCATGGAGCGTACCCGCATCCTTCCCCCGTCCGAACAGGTCGGTCACGTGCAGCAGGTTATAGCCATCGATCAACAGGCGCATGAGGCAGAGCGGCGGCGGGGGGGCGGCTACGACTTCTGAAATTCGTTCTGGTAGAACCGCAGGATTTGCCGGTCGACGTCGAATAGGTGGGCGAGCAGGGCCGCCCGGACCCACATGCCGTTGCGGGCCTGGCGAAAGTACATGGCGCGGGAGTCGTCGTCGATTTCGGTGGGGATTTCTCCCGAATGCTGGTCGCGCGGGAAGGGATGGAGGATCGGGGCGTAGGAGCGCATCCGGGCGACGAGCTCGGGGGTGAGACAATACTTCAAGAAGTCGATCGCCTGATAACGCTCGGCATCCTCCGCCGTGTCGTGCTCGCGCTGGATGCGGGTCATGTAGAGAGCGTCGACCTGCTCGATCACTGGCTTGCCCTCGATCGCCTCCTCGAACGAGTCGACCTCGTGGAATTCGACGTTGCGGGCGTGGAGCCGCTCGCGGAGGTCGTCGCGCATCACGAGCTTGGGATGATCGGGGGCCACGAAGATAAGGCGGACATTCTCATAATTGGCCAGCAGCATGGCGAGCGAGCGGACGGTGCGACCGCGGCCGATGTCGCCACAGAAGGCGTAGGTCTTGCCCGCGAGCCCCTTGGTGAGGTGCTCGTTGCCCGGCTGACGGCGGAGTTCGTCGAAGCGGGTGCTGTAGGAGGAGTCGGTGGCTCCGGTGAATTGGAAAGTCCGCTGGAGGGTGTAGATGTCGAGCAAGGCCTGGGTCGGATGCTCGTCGGCCCCCGAGCCAGCGTTGATGATGGGGACACTGCGGCTCCCCTTGCGCTCCAAGTCGTTCATCAGGTAGGCGCAGCTCTCGGCCAGCCGTGCGATGGGGGAACGCATGATGATCAGGTCGAAGTAGCTGGAGAACATGCGGATCGAGTCGAACCGCGTCTCCCCCTTCCGTTCCGACGAGGTCGAGGGGTCGCGGACTTCGTTGCAGGTGATCCCCAAAATCTGACAGGCCGCCATGAACGACAGGAAGGTCCGGGTCGAGGGCTGGGTGAAGTAGAGCATCGCCCGCTTGTGGTGCAGGAGGCCGATCAGGAAGTCCTGCCCCGAGCGGTGCCGCGAGAGCTGGCGGATGGTGTCGGCCACGCCGGCGAGTTCCTCGAGCAGCTCGGGGGTGAACTGCCCGGAGAAAATCACATGGCGGAGCCGCTCCCCCCGCTGGAACTCGGGGGTCTTGAGCCGCACCGGTCGGTCGAGCCGCGACTCGTAGAGGAGTAAATCGCGTTCGTCTTGGGTTTTGGGTACGGAGGAATCCATGACGGAGGACATGCGGGATGCTCGCTGATGGCAAATTGCGGCGAGGAGCAACCCCCAACAAACGGCGGCCGAAACCTACAATCGGCGGGAGTTGCGAAAGTTCCACGCCCTCAAGAAGGGTTATCGCACAAGGGGAAGTTGATCGTCAAGCGACCAATTTCGCGCGTCACGATGGGACACGGATGAACACGGGTCCGGCGGATCACCACGGATCAGAAGATGCCTATCGGGAAACGCTAATTGCGAGGTACTTTCTGATCCGTGGTGATCGGTACGATCCGTGCCGATCCGTGGCCAATTTCGTAGGTTCCTGGCCTGGGTGAACGTGTCAGTCCGCCACGCGCCACCGCGCTTGGAACATCCAGATCACGATCCCCAGCAGGATCAGATTGTAGAGGAGCGTGGCTCCCAGGTATCCGAAGAAGAGGTCGAGGTCGCCGGCGACCGCGGGGCGAAGATTTTGAGTCTCCCCTTCGAGGGTGAGCGGGAGCGAAAAGGCGGCGACGAAGGGGCTGGTGACACCGGCGGCGCGGACGATTTGCGCTCCGGTCGTGTCGGCGAAGAAGGTTTCGGAGAAATAGCGGGCTGCGAGCGGGGCGACAAACAGGGTAAGGATCACCATGTAGCTGGCGATCAGGCTTTGCGACGTCTTGGGGAGCAAAGTCGAACAGACGAGCGCCGTGAGGGCTGTCGTCAGGCACGTGAGGGCGACGATCACGAAGTAGCCCCCCATGGTCGGCAGGTTCCGCCAGAAGTCGAGCGGCATCAGGCAGGCGAGCAGGACCGGCCACATGAGAAAGCTCGTGAGGACGCTCGAGACGCGGAGACCTGAGAGGAGCTTACCCCAGAGCATTTGCCAAGGGGTAATGAGGGTTACCAAGAGCAGGTCGAGAGTCTCACGCTCGCGCTCACTACAGACGCTGCCCGCCGAAAAGACGGGGCCGACGAGAATATTGAACAGAATGACGTAGGCAATGTACCACGGGGCGAACTGCGGCGCGATGTAGAGGCAGACCGCCATGATGGGGAGCGCCAGCAGCATCGAAATCTGGATCACCAGCCGCAGCATCAACGTCCCCTGGGCAAAAATCTCGCTCCGCATCTCCTTGTCGTAGATCGGGTTCGCCCCATCCTCTAGCAACGTGTTCCGCTTGGGGGGCGCAAAGAGCTTGTCGGGGAACTCGTCGCGCTTGATGTAGAGCCCCACCGCCTCGCGGGCTTCGGTCTCCAGGTCGACGACGTCCTGGCCCCCACTCCCCAGGTCGTGCGGGTAAAGCAGCCGCCGGGTCGTGTTGAACCAGAGCCCCGCCGCGAGGACAAAACAGGCAATCGGCACGACGGTCGTCGCGAAGAGGAGCCGCGCCTCGCCGAGTTGCCCCAGGGCATTCCAAATCAGAACCCCCACCAGGGCGAGTGGCAGGATCATCAGATAGCTCACCACCAGCGACGCCGAGGTGCGGCTGAAATAGCTGCTCGCCCAAAGACAAATCATGCCACTCAAGGCGACCGACGAGATCATGGCGACATAGGCGGCCAGCACCTCATAGGGGGAGACTCCACCCAGCGGCAAGCAAAGCATCACAATCGGCAGCGACGAGATCATCAGGATCGCCAAATGACAAAGCGACGCCAACAGCTTCCCCAGCACAATCGCCCCCGGCCGCAAGGGACTAGCCAGCAACATCTCATAACTCTGCCGCTCCTTCTCCCCCGTGATCGCCCCAGCGGCAAAGCTGGGGGTCATCATCGAAGCGAGCATGTACTGGCCAAAAAAGAAGAGATTCACCAGCCGCTTGGCAGCCTCGGGCTGGGCGAGGTCAAGGGTCTGCGATTGCGGCCAGGCAAGATAAACCACGCCGCCGAGGAGCGCGACGTAAGCGAAAAGGAGTACGAACGCCCGTAGGAGGCGGAGATTGCTTAGCAGTTCGTATTGGAGAACGGGGTTTTGCGTGAGATACATTGGGGCGTTGACGATGGGACACGGATGAACACGG
>CAZYQQ010000173.1:0-1839 GCA_964650265.1 uncultured Planctomycetaceae bacterium | reverse complement strand
GGGGTTTTGCGTGAGATACATTGGGGCGTTGACGATGGGACACGGATGAACACGGGTTTTTCCGGATCACCACGGATCGGAAGGACTTGGCAGCTAAACGATCTTTCTGGCAAATTCAGGGCGTGGGCCGAAGTTGAGAACGAGGCCCACGCGGACATCGGTCGCTCGCAGATAGTTTAATAGCTGCGCCTCGTGCCGTTGGTGTAATTCCTCGGCAACCTTTAATTCCACCAGCACAACGCCGTTGACCATCAAGTCGGCGAAGTAATCGCCGACGACGATACCATCGTACTTTACTTTGATCGGTAACTGTTGTGCGACTTGCATCCCACGACGGGCGAGGGCGATAGCCATCGCGTTCTCGTAGACTTTCTCCAAGAATCCGTACCCAAGCTTATTATAAACTTCGTAGAATCCCTCAATAATCTTCTCCGTCACATCGCCATGCAGAAGTTCGACGCCCATGAGAATTCAGCCCACAGCAACAGTTCTGATCCGTGGTGATCCGAAAAAATCCGTGTTCATCCGTGTCCCATCGTCGTCGTACCGATCAATAATCGCGCGGCCGCACTTTCCCCATCACTCGGCTCGGCAATCCCTGAATCCGCAGGAACCCTTCCGCGTCGGTCTGGTTGTAGCTTCCTCCCCCTTCCATGCTGGCGATGGCCGCGTCGTAGAGGCTGTTGGGGCTGGTGCGGCCTTGAACAAGGATGTTGCCTTTGTAGAGGCCGAGGGTGACTTCTCCTGTAACCGGCCCTTGGGCTTCGCGAATGAAGGCCATCAGGGCGTCCATTTTGGGGACGAACCAGAAGCCGTAGTAGACCATCTCGGCGATCTCGGGGCTAAGGCGGTCGCGGAGGTGGACCAGTTCCCTGTCGAGGGTGAGCTGCTCGAGTTGCAGGTGAGCGGCATAGAGCGTCGTCATGCCGGGGGCTTCGTAGACGCCGCGGCTCTTCATGCCGACGAAGCGGTTTTCGACGATGTCGATCCGCCCGACCCCGTTGCGGCCGGCGATCTGGTTGAGCGATTCGACCATCGCGAGGGGACTTTTTCGCTCGCCATTGAGCGTGACGGGGACACCCGACTCGAAGCCGATCCGCACGTTCTCCACCTGGTCGGGCGCCTGCTGCGGCGAGACAGTCATGCCGAAGTCGACCAGATCGAGGCCATTGACATTCGGGTCCTCGAGCTCACCCGCCTCGTAGCTGATGTGGAGGCAATTCTCGTCGCTCGAATAGGGCTTCGAGATCGACGCCTTCACGGGGATGTTCTTCTTGGCACAGTACTCGATCATCTCGGTCCGGCCAGGGAAGAGGTTGCGGAATCGCTCCAGCCGCCAGGGGGCGATGATTTTGACTTCCGGCTCGAGCGCTTCGGCGGCAAGTTGGAAGCGGCACTGGTCGTTCCCCTTGCCGGTCGCCCCGTGGGCGTAGGCTTCGGCACCAACTTCACGCGCCACTTGCAGACAGACTTTCGAGATCAGCGGCCGGGCGATGCTGGTCCCCAACAGATAAATCCCCTCGTACTTCGCCTGCCACTGCATCACGGGGAAAGCGTAATCGCGGCAAAGCTCTTCGCGGGCGTCGACAATCCGGGAGGAGACGGCCCCGTTGTCGCGGGCCTTTTTGAGGATCGCCTCGCGGTCCTCGCAGGGTTGGCCGAGGTCGACGTAGACGCAGTGGACGTCGTACCCTTCGTCCTGTAGCCAACCAAGAATGACGGAAGTATCGAGCCCACCTGAGTAAGCCAGTACGCAACTTGCCATGAGGATGCAGTCTTTCGTGGAGTTGGGAGTTGGGAGTTGGGAGTTGGGAGTTGGGAGTTGGGAGTTGGGAGTTG
>CAZYQQ010000172.1:0-7127 GCA_964650265.1 uncultured Planctomycetaceae bacterium | reverse complement strand
TGTCCCATCGCCACGCACCCCAAATCCACGGGCTACGACCCCGTGGTACCGATCTCCCAAATGCCCCGCAAGAGCTGAACTGGTCCAGGGGCCGCTGGGGCCGGGACCTCGGCGGTTAACTCTGTTCGAGCTGTTCGGCGCACTTGACGCAGACCGGAGTGAAGGGGATCGCGTTAAGGCGCAGCTTGGGAATGGTGCCACCGCACTCTTCGCAAGTTCCGTAGGTTCCCTGCTCGATTCTCTGGATCGCTTCATCGATCCGATTGAGTGTGTCTTCTTCGGTCGCCATCAGGCTCAGGGTGAATTCCTGTTCGAAATTGTCGCTTCCCAATTCGGCCATGTGAATTGGCATGCTCGAATTCTCGCTCCCCCCCATCCCCGAGTTTCGCAGGGCGGCATCCGCCATCGCGTTCACATCCCCCCGAAGCCGTGCACGCAACATTACAAGGCGATCTTTGTAAACCTTCATGTCCGTCTTGTTCATTCAGAAAACTCCCAGCAATTCCGCTCAAAGGATCGAGGGTTGGAACCGCGAGGTTCCCCCCGCGAAACGCCTGCCCCGCCAGTTGGAGGCAGAATCGTTATTGTAACCCAGCTTTTCAGGGGGGTCCACCAAAGGGGACGACTCATGCTGGCAGCGCGTCTTCGGTTGCGGCAGAGGACCAGGCTCACTACAATTCACTAACTCGTTATCCGGTTGTGGTTTAGGCCAATCGCGGAGGCTGAAAATCGACCGCTGCCAGCCCACCGGACGATTCAATCACCCAGATTTCCGGTCCCAAATTCCATCTTTCGGGAGCCCCGTCTTGGCCGCGACGACTGCCACATCGGCCGACATGAAACGTACCGACCTGGCCTTTCAGCGGTGCATCGTTCCCTCCTGTGGGGCCTGTTACGACGTCACGGAGATTCGCACCAGTTGCTCCGCCTGTGGTGGACTGCTCGACGTTGGCTACGCGTGGGATTCCCTGCCGGTCCCCAAGTCGCTCAAGGAATTCGAATCGAAATGGTCGCGACGGCGCGATCCTCTTGCCTACAGCGGCGTGTGGCGATTCCACGAACTGCTCCCCTTTGCGCCCCCATCGAGGGTGGTCAGCGTGGGGGAAGGCCAAACTCCGCTCCTCCCTTCGCGGGGCGTGGCCGACTTTGTGGGAGTCAAGAACCTCTTCCTGCAATATGAAGGGATGAACCCGTCGGGTAGCTTCAAGGACAATGGCATGACGGCGGCCTTCACGCACGCCCACATGTGTGGGGCGAAACAGGCGGCCTGTGCGTCGACCGGCAACACCAGCGCCTCGCTGGCCCTCTATTCGAGCGTCAGCAAGCTGATGCAGGCAGTAATCTTCATCGGCTCGGGAAAGATCAGCTACGGCAAGCTTTCCCAAGCCCTCGATTACGGAGCCCTCACCATTCAAATCGCCGGCGACTTCGACGACGCCATGCAGCGCGTCCGCGAAGTGAGCCAACAACTGGGGATCTACCTGGTCAACAGTGTCAATCCCTTCCGCCTCGAAGGGCAGAAGACGATCATGCTCCGCGTCCTCGAATCGCTCGGGTGGGAAGTCCCCGATTGGATCGTCGTCCCCGGCGGCAATCTTGGCAATTCGAGCGCCTTTGCCAAGGCCTTTGCCGAACTCCTCGAACTCGGCCTGGTAAAGTCGATCCCCCGGCTGGCAGTGATCAATGCCGCGGGGGCCAATACGCTCTACGAACTCACCGAGCGGCGTGGGCTCTGCTGGAACGAGGGAAATCCCGATCTCTCGATTGTCGATGGCTATTATGCCGAACTCGACTCGCGCCACCGCCGTGCCGACACCATCGCCAGCGCCATCGAGATCAACCGCCCGGTGAACCTCACCAAGTGCCTCCGCGGCCTCGCGCTGATGCAAGGGGTCGTCCGCGAAGTGAGTGACCAAGAGATCCTCGACGCCAAAGCGCAGGTCGGCGCCGGAGGGCTGGGCTGCGAACCGGCCAGCGCCGCGAGCGTTGCCGGCGCACGGCTGCTCCGCGAGCAGGGAGTCATCGCCCCCTCGGAGCGAGTTGTCTGCATCCTCACGGGACACCAGCTCAAGGATCCCAACGCGACCGTCGCCTATCACACGAGCGATCAGAAAGAATTCGATCGTGTCCTCGGCACCCGGGGAGTCAGCCGGGCGATGTTCGCCAACCGGGCGGTTCAGGTCGAAAACGACATCGACGCCATCGTGCGAGCGATTCACCTCAATCTCTGAAACAATTCAGCACAACCTTGCCCCGAGTCTCCCCCTCATGTCAATCCGTGTTGCCATTCATGGCGCTGCTGGCCGCATGGGTCAGCGACTGATTGCCCTCGCTCACGCCGACCCCGAAATCGAGCTGATCGCCGCCATCGAATCAGCCGGGCACGCGAAGTCGGGGACCGATGCCGGGACACACGCCGGCATTGGCGCCATTGGCATTCCCCTCTCCGACGTCTGGCCCGACAAGGTCGATGTGGTGATCGATTTTTCGGTCCCCGCGGCGACACCCCACCTCGTCGAGCAGTGCGTCAGGCGTGGTCAATCGCTGGTCTACGCGACAACCGGCCTCGATGCGGCCCACGAGCGAGCGATCGCCTCGGCCGCGGAGGTCCTGCCCATCGTCAAGGCGGCCAGCATGAGCCTGGCGGTCAACTTGTCGATGAAACTGGTCGAGATCGCGACGGCCGCGCTCCGCGATCATCCCACAGGGGCCGACATTGAGATCATCGAGCGACACCACCGATTTAAGGAAGATTCTCCCAGCGGCACGGCCCTGGCGTTCGGCAAAATTGTCGAAGGGGCGCTCGGCGGCGCGACCCACGTCGACGGGCGGAGTGGCCGACCTGGCCAACGACCGCGAAACGAAATTGGCTATCACGCAGTCCGCGCCGGGGATAACCCCGGCGAGCACACGATCCTGTTCGGCCTGCTGGGGGAAAGCATCGAACTGCGCGTCGCGGCCACGAATCGCGACTGCTATGCCCAAGGGGCCCTGGTCGCCGCGCGATGGCTTCTGGGGAAGCCCGCGGGGCAATACTCGATGCAGGATGTGTTGGGCCTTACGCATCTGGAATCATAGGCCCTGCATAGGGACGACGATGGCAAAGTGCGACGAAGGATATCTCTGCGACGTGTGTGGCGAGGATGTTCCGAATATCACGCAAAGCGACCTCTATCTTCGCTACGTCGTGGGCCTTATCGACCCCGAGACATTGCACACCACCAGCGAGCGACACATCCGCTGTAATCCCGCGCTAGCCCAGTTTATCCTCGACGATCGCTTCGAGCCTGTGACTGTTGAAGGGGAGTTCGACAAGCGCCGGCTCGATCCCGAGTTCGTACGCCAGCGCGAATCACTCGTCACCCGAGGCTGGCTGCGGCTCAACGAAGTAGTCAAGCTCCGCCTCCCCATCATCGAGTATCCCCTCCCCGAAGTGTTGGAGAGAATCCGCGCCCGGTCGGGTTTCGCTCCCGAAACTCCTCCCTCGTAACTTTCACGCAGCGCCGTTTCGACCATGGGCAATCTCACCTATCTCGCCGCCAACCTTCGCCACCACTGGCGGATGCACCTGGCGGTCGCCATGGCGGTGGCCGTGGCCACGGCAGTCCTGACCGGCGCCTTGTTGATGGGGGACTCGGTCCGAGGAAGCCTTCGCGACCTCACGCTCCAGCGGTTAGGAACGATCGATCAGGTCCTTGTGACCCCCCAGTTGTTTCGTCGCCAACTCGCCAGCGAACTCGCCTCGACTCCCGGCTTCACTGATCATTTCGAAAAGGCGCTCCCCGCTTTGATCCTCCGTGGTTCGGCCTCCACTGGCAGGGGGGCTGATACCCGGCGGGCAAGTGAACTCCAATTGGTCGGCGTTCCCCTCGAGTTCTGGTTGTTGGGTGAAAGCGACCCACGTGGCGAACCTGGCGCGGCGGGAATCTGGATCACAGCGTCGGTCGCTCGGGAACTGGGGGTAGCGGCCGGAGACGAACTACTCGTCCAGCTCCCCCTCCATTCCGAAATCCCTGGCGACAGCCCGCTTGGCGAGCGGACCGACATTGTCACCGGTCGACGCTTTCGCATCGCAGGCATCTTGCCCGACAACTCCCTCGCGCGATTCGACGTCCATCCATCGCAGCAGCCCCCACGCACGCTCTTCTTCGACCTCACCGCACTGGCGCGAGCGATCGAAGAACCGGAGAAGGCTAATGCCATCTTGATATCCGGCGACCGAATCGCCAAACCACTGCCAGCGGCGGCCAGCGAGTGGCTTGAGGCCAATTTCCATCCCCGACTTGAGGACTACGGTCTCGAGGTGATCGCGTCCGATCCGAAATTGCCGGTCGAGTATGTGCAGGTGAGTTCCAACGCGCTCGTCCTTTCGCCCGAGGTCGTCTCGGCGGTGGAGTCGGCCTTTGGCCATGACAATATCCAGCGCGTGACAACTTACCTAGCCAACACCATCCGGGCTGGCGAAAAACGCATCCCCTACTCCACAGTGACCGGCGTCGATTCGAATGCCGAGTTTGGACCGCTGTTGGATGCCGACGACAATCCCGTCGCTATTCCATCAGGAGGCGTCGTCCTCAACCGCTGGGCCGCCGACAACCTGGAGGCCAAGGTTGGCGACGAGATCACGATTCACTACTACCAGCCCGAGAGCACCCACGGTGAATTGGTCGAGCACGATCCCCCCTTAAAGCTCAAGCTCAGCCATATCATTGACCTTGAGACTCCAGAGGGGGCACCCACCGCCGCGGCCGATCCGCGACTCACGCCACAACTCGAAGGGGTGACCGATCAGGAATCGATCGCCGATTGGGATCTCCCCTTCACTCTGGAAGAAGAAATCCGCCGCATCGACGAGGACTACTGGGACGACTATTCCACCACCCCCAAAGCGTTCGTCGCTCACGAGACCGCCATCCAGGCGTGGCCGACCCGCTGGGGCAACGAGAGCCTGCTTCGCATCGCCCCCCCGGCCGGGGGCGTGGACGAAGTCGTCAAGCGGCTCGAGGGAGCCATCGACCCGGCATCGCTCGGCTTCGCGTTCTTGCCAGTCAAACGAGAAGGGCTTGCCGCCGCCAGCGGGACGACTCCCTTCGATGGGCTCTTCTTTGGATTCAGCCTCTTTCTGATCGCCGCGGCGGTGATGCTCATCGTGCTGTTGTTCCGCCTCGGGATGGAGCAGCGGGCAAGCGAACTCGGCCTGCTTGCCGCGATCGGTTTCGATCGTCGCCGTGCCCGCCGGCTGCTTGGCACCGAGGGGTTGATCGTCGCGCTCTGTGGCGCGCTGTTGGGAGTCGTGCTAGGTATTTTCTACGCATGGGTGTTGGTAAAGGCCCTGACCACGCTCTGGGTCGCGGCAGTCGGGTCACCGTTTCTCACTCTCAAAGTCGGCCCCACAAGCCTGGTGATTGGGGCGCTACTCGGCTTCGGTCTTGCCGCTCTCAGCATGCGACGCGCGTTGGGACGCATGCTAAGGGAATCACCCCAAGGATTGCTTCGTGGCAACGCCACTCCCCCGGAACTTCTCTCCCCGACGGCTCGATCCGAACGTCGCCGTGGGCTGTTGCGTCGTTGGCCCGAGGTCTGCCTTGTGGCCGCAGTCGCGTTGGCCTTTTATGGTCTCGGCCTCACGGGCGAAAGCCAGGCGGGATCATTCTTCGGTGTGGGGGCGCTTGCTCTCGCGGCGCAGCTCGGGTTCCTCATTCGCTACTGGCGCTATTTGGGGCGCGATCGCCGTGGGACCGGTTCCGGGCACCTGGCCCAGCTAGCCATGGCCAACCTGGCCCGCCGACCGGGACGGAGCGCGCTGACATTAGGGCTCGTGGCTGCGGCAAGCTTTTTGCTGCTGGCCATCAGTTCGTTTCGGCTCGAGCCGACTCCCCGCGGCACTGGCGAGTACCCTTGGATCGCCACCAGCGCCCAGCCGCTGCACTATGATCTCGCTTCATCCGAGGGACGGGTGGAGCTAGGTCTCTCCGACGAGGCCGACGAGTTGCTCTCGCGTTGCAACATTGTGGCGCTACGGGTCAATAGCGGCGAAGACGCCAGTTGCCTCAACCTTTACCGTGCCGCACAACCTCGTGTGCTTGGTGTCCCCCGGGGGACCGAAACCCTGGCGGAGTTTGGTTGGACCACCGACGACCAGGGTCCCCCCGCCGCGCTCGCCCAGTGGCACGAGCCGCTCGGCACCGATCCCCAGGGGCGCTCGATTTATCCCGTGGTAATCGACTTCAACACGGCCGTTTATGCCCTGCATCTCTCGGGCAAGCCAGGGGCCCAGATCACCATCCGCGACGGCGACGACCGATCGGTCACACTCCAGGTCGTAGGGCTGCTGAAAAACAGCATGCTGCAAGGGGACCTGCTCATCAGCGATCAGGCGTTTCGCGAGATCTTCCCCGGCAGTTCGGGCACAAGTCTCTTCTTATTTCGACCCGGCGACCGGGCCGCCACGGCGAAGCTCCCCGGAGTCCTCGAATCGGAACTCGCCGATTACGGCTTCGACGTGGCCGAGTCGCAGGAGCGCCTTGCCCGGTTCCTGGCGGTGCAAAACACCTATCTGTCGACCTTCCAGTCGCTCGGCGGCCTCGGATTATTGCTAGGGACGGTCGGGCTGGCCGTGGTCCAGTTGCGGAGCGTGCTCGAACGCCGGGGCGAACTCGCATTGCTCCAGGCGATCGGCTTCCGCCGCCGGCGCGTCATCACCCTGGTGCTGCTCGAGAACCTCGCGCTCCTCGGTTTGGGGCTTGCCACGGGGGGATTGGCCGCGTTGCTGGCGCTGGTGCCCCAGTGGGGAGGACAAATGGCAAGCATTCCGTGGGGGACAATCGCCCTGCTGGTGGCGATCATGCTAGCCATGGGCTTAGGAGCCTGCTGGCTGGCAACGCGGCGGACCCTTGCCGGCCCACTGTTGCCGGCGCTCCGTGGCGAATGAAGTTGGAAGTTGGGAGTTGGAAGTTGGAAGTTGGAAGTTGGAAGTTGGAAGTTGGAAGACAGGCGGGATTCGCCACTCTGTACTGGGTACTCCGTACTTCGTACTGACCTCTGGTCTCCGACCTCCTCCCTCCTGGCACCATTTTCGCGTTTTCGAGGGGGGGGGCGTGCCACGAGTGTGACATTTGTCGGCCTCA
>CAZYQQ010000171.1:0-7164 GCA_964650265.1 uncultured Planctomycetaceae bacterium | reverse complement strand
TTCTTGTCAATTCCACCAGAAATTCCAAATTTTCTGTCATAATTCCGCAACCCCTGGCATGTAGCATAGAGTAAGTGCGTCCCAGGGCGACCCAAAACATGCGGGTCTCCTCCGCGAAAGGGCAGAGGGGAAGGGCAAAGATCGTGGTAACATGGGCGAACGATATCTCCTTTTTTCTAAGGTCAACCAAGGTTTCGTGCCTCTATTCGGTAGCCGGCAATTTCACTAAGAGAGTTCCCATGATGAGCAACTTGAAGGCAGTTCTTTTGCTGGCCGTGGTGGTCGGCTTCTCCGCCACCCAGGCGCACGCAGCGCTACTATTTATGGACAATTTCGACGCCGCCGATTCCGGCAGTTTCGACGCATCCGACCTCACCGGGCGATTGAGCGGCCCGGTCAGCGCGGAATCCAATTTGCGGTCCTTTGGCGCTCAGCAGTCGATCGTGGGTGGGAATCTTGAATTGAAGAATACCGGTGGCGTTCGCTTCGGTGCCGAGACCGACCGTTTCAACTGGGCGGGCGCCACCACGGGTGCCGACATCCTAGCGGCTGGCGGTTTTCAAGTGACCTTTGACTGGACACACGACGGCACGAGCACCGAGTGGGTGGCGTTCAAAGTCGGAACGATTAACGGTGACTCGGGTGTCAACGCCGCGAGCGTCGACCATGCGATGCTCATTCGTCAGAACATCAGTGGAACCGGGCAGTGGTCCGAACGCTGGGACAACGGCGTGGCGACGGCGGGAACGATTAGCTACAACCCCATCATTGGCACCACAACCACTTACCCCGTCGTGCTCACCTACTCCTTCGATTCGTTCGCTGATGGCGCGCCTGTGAACCTGAGCGCGGTGGTCAACGGCATCGAAGTCGCCAATGACAACTTTACCTGGGACGACAACGGCGGCGAACTCCGCATGGAGCTTGGCACTGGTGTCCTCCAACTCGTCGACAACTTCGCCATCACCACCCGCCCCGTGCCCGAGCCCTCGACGGTGGTGCTGTTGGTTCTGGCGGGCACGGCGCTGCTCGTTCGCAAGCGGTTGTAAGAGCGAATCGCCGATTCACAACGGCCCTCGTTCAACCCACAGCCCCCGGCGCATGCCGGGGGCTTTTTTCGTAGAATGACGCCAGCGCCTACCGCCGCGGTTCTGCTAGCACATTACGTCAAGGAGTTCCTTCCATGCGAACGTTGCTCCCTCTCCTGTTGGTTTTGTTGTTCGCGTCGGCCGCCTCTGCTCAGCGGGTGGTCATTCCCGTCCCGTCGCAATCCGAGACTGAGCAATATCCCGTCGCCGTCCGCTGGTGGGGGCAGGGGATGGTCTCGATCGAAACCTGGTGGAATCTGACTGTTGTCATCGACCCCTACAACGACCAGATTGGTTACGAGGTGCCGGACATTACAGGCGACTTGGTGCTGGTCACACACGAGCATGGCGACCACAATAACGTGGAAGCAGTGCAGGGCGACCCGGCCATTGAACGGGGACTCGATGGTGACAAGAACGCACGCAAACTAAACCAGTACCTTGGCCGCTGGTCCAACGAAGAAAAGCCGAAGTGGGCCAGCTCGCTGACGCGCGACCTCAAGCCACCGCACTCGATCTACGTCACGAGCATCCCCGCCTGGCATGACAACTCCGAAGGAAGCGAGCGCGGGGCTGTTGCCATGTTCAAAATCGTGGTCGATGGCGTCACGATCGTTCACACTGGCGACCTCGGACAGATGAAGCTCTCCGACGAGCAGGTCGACCAGCTTGGCTCGGTCGACGTCCTCCTGCTCCCCGCCGGCGGCGTCTACACCATCGATGGCGATCAGGCGTGGGACATCGTTGCGCAAGTGAAGCCGCGGATCGTCGTTCCCATCCATTACAAAACCGACAAGCTCAAGATCCCGCTCGAACCGGTGGACAAGCTCGCCGAGCGCATGCCTGAGGGTTGGGAAATCGAAAAGCCGACACACAACACGCTCGCCGTCTCGGCAGTCAAGGAGTCCGACAAGTCGCCGGCGCCCCGGCTCGTTGTACTCGACTATAAGCCCTGGCAGCCCACCGGCGAACTTGCCGAACTCTTGGACAAAATGGACGCCGCCTCCCAGGCTTCGCAGAAAGTCTTCGCCCCGCTCTCCGCCGAGCAAATGAGTTGGCAGCCCCCCAACGGCACTCATACGCCCCGCTGGAACGTCGAGCACATGGCGGGAGCGCAGTTACGGTTCTTCTCCCAGATTTACGCCACGATCGAACCTGAAACCTTCCAGCCTATCAATCTCGGTCCGAAGCAAATGCCCGACCAGTATGAGCCCGCCCACCCTGAGTGGACCGGCGCCGAGGAAGCTCGCCACATGCAGCGGGCCAATGCCTACGTCCGCCGCTTCGCCTACCTGCTCGAAGGCCTGGACCTTGAGACCCCGGCCCCTGGCAGCCGCTGGACCCCCACTCGCTTGCTCCAAATCGTGGAGGGCCACTTCGCACAGCACACGGCCAACGTGGAAAAGAAGTTCGAGCTTCCCGAGTGGCCCAAGGAGTAGGTGGCAGACAAGGTAGGTTCCGCTTGCCGAGCGGGACCTTAAGCGAAGGGGAGCGCGTGAACCCACTTCAAGGTCCCGTCCGGCAGACGGGACCTACTGGCGAGTTGAAAATCAAACAAGGCCCCCGGCAGACTGCCGGGGGCTTTTTTGTTACCATGCGGGCGTTTTCCCCCTTATGACGTTACCTTTCTCCCTCGCCCTATCATGCCCCAAATCGAAGCCTTCCGCGCCCTTCGCTACGACCTTGGCCACGTCGGTGCCCTGTCGAGTGTCGTCGCCCCGCCGTACGACGTGATCGACCCCGAGTTGCAGCAGACGCTCTACGACCTCAACCCCCACAACGTCGTCCGCCTGATCCTCAATCGCGACGAGCCGACCGACAACGATCAGGAGAACCGTTACACCCGAGCGGCCAAGCTCCTCCGCAACTGGCAGCGCGAGGGAGTGCTCTTTACCGAGGCCGACCCGGCCGTCTATGTCTATCACCAGACCTTCACTGTCGACGGCCAGGAGTTCACCCGGAGGGGGTTTATGTGCCGCTGCCGGGTTTCCCCCTTCGGCGAGGGGAATGTCTTTCCTCACGAGGAGACCCATGGCGGAGCCAAGGCCGACCGGCTCAAGCTCTGGCGTGCCTGCCGGGCGAACCTCAGCCAGATATTTGGCCTTTACCCCGATCCTCAGAACGCCGCCCAGGACCTGCTCGACGCGGCCGTCGTGGGTGTCACCCCGCTCGAAGCGACCGACCATCTGGGTGTCGTCAATCGCATCTGGCCGGTCACCGACATCAACACGATTTCGAAGCTGCAGCAGATCGTCGGCCCGATGCCGATCTACATCGCCGATGGCCACCACCGCTACGAAACGGCCTGTGCCTACCGCGACGAGGTGGCCGCCGCTTATCGCGAGCAGCATGGCACCGACCTCCCCAGCGACCACCCGGCCAATTACGTGCTGATGATGTGTGTCTCGATGAGCGACCCTGGGATGCTCGTCCTGCCGACCCACCGGCTCTTTCGGGGTGTTCCGGCCATGACAGCCGACCAGCTTGTCGCCAAGCTCGGGGACTGCTTCACAACGGAGCCTGCCGGGCAGGGCCCCGACCGGGCACTCGAGCTCTGGCCCGACATCGAGCTGGAGGGAGACCAAGGGACCCTCGCCTTCCACACCGCTGAGGACGACCAGTGGACCCTCGCCCGCCTCACACCCGCGGGCCAGCAGCGACTGGCCGAGGTCGCCCCCGAGCGTTCGGACGACTGGCGGTCGCTGGGGGTGAGCATCCTCCACCGACTGGTGATGGACACCTTGCTCGACTTGCCAAATCTCCCCGCCCCCAAGTACGTCCGCAGCTTGGACGAGGTCCCAGGAAGCCTCCGCGAGGGAGACTCCGCCGGTCGCGACCTCACTGGGCAGGAGGGAAGTGGCGGTCGGTTCGAGCTGACCGCCCTCGTGATGCCGGCCACCCTCGAGCATATCCGCGGCGTCTCCGGGCATGGCGAGCGAATGCCAGCCAAGAGCACCTACTTCTACCCCAAGATCTTGAGCGGGCTGGTGCTGAATCCGCTGGAGTGATCGTGGACCGGGTTTCACGTGGAACGGCGGGGGGAGGTGCGCCGGCGGGGTGTTTCATGTGAAACACACAAATTGGGTGGAGGTGGTAAACTGTTCCACGTGGAACGTGGCTGCAGTTCACGATTGGTTAGCCAGTTCCCTCGCACGGCGTTTCCCCAGCCTCCAGGCGAACAGCCCCACTACTATTTGCAACGTGGCGTATTGGTAGACGAGCCATCCGGCGAAGAGTCCCAACCAGAAAGGCGTGAGGAGGTTGAGGAGCTTAAGCACGCTCAGGGTGACGGCGACCACGAGCGTCACGACGAGCAGCCCCCGGATGTTGAACCGTAGCGGCTCGTGGGACAGCGGCAAACGGTCGAGGGCCAGGCTACTGAAGACCCCAGCAAACTGGCCGACGGGAGTCGCCAGTCCAGGTCCAAGCACGAGCCACAAAACGAAATCGGAGTTCACTCTTCCGGCCGCGACCGGAGGAATGGCCCAGGCCCCAACAATCGTTAGCAAGCAGCCCGCCCATCCGACGACGTACCCTTCGAACCGCACCAGGGAAATCTCGCCGCGAAACAGTGCGACCGCCCCCCGACCGGCGACCCAGGCCACCGAGCCGAGAATCCACATGGTGGCAACGCACGGAACGGCGATCAGTCCACCCGCGGCCACAAAGGTCAACAGCGTTGTCACCACGTCGCCAAGGAGCGGCCCCCAGTCGGACGGGTCGAGGACCGACCTCCCCCAACTCAAGAGCTGGTTGACGATTACCCATAAGGCCAGGCAGAAACTGGCCAGCAAGGGATAGACGATACCCGCGATGACCAGCGCGAAGGGGATTTCGGTTTCGGCAAGGATTTCCTGGGAGCGAGCGCGGCCGACTTTGATCGGGTCGGAATCGGCATCAGATAGGCTCATCCCCTCATCTCCCCGTCATCCCCCAATCCTCTTTGGAAAAGCCTTCGACTTCGTAAATCGCCCAGCCGCAGCACCACCCACATCGTCACTCCCTGGTAGATGCCCCACACCGTGATCCACATCACCGACCACGGTGTGAGTCGCCCGCTGAGCTTAAGCAGCGTGAGCCCGAGGGCGACCCACACCATCGCCGCGAGAATCTGCCGAACGCCAAATTGCCATGGTCCACGAGGGGGCAACACTCCCTCGCGCGGCCACTCACCCCAGGCCGCGGCGAATTGGAACAAGGGGGTCGCGATGCCAGGTCCAACGAGCAACAGCAACCCGACATTGGCCTGCTGGTGATGATTTACGGGTGGATGAGGCGAGATCATAAGTCCGAGGCCAAGTAGGAACAGCCCCGCCAGCCCCCCGGCAAAGGTGTAGAAGCGCGTGCGATCGACATGCGCGGCAAGGGTCCACTGAAGTGCCCGGGCGCAAACTACCGATCCTAGGCCGACCAAGACTCCCACGGGCACACCGATAGACGCAGCGACAAGCAGACCGGCCATAAATTGGAAATCTATTTCAATCCGTAGACCATCAACCAAGGCGATCAATCCACCATACGCGAGGACCGGATAGACCGCCCCTGCGATCGCCATCGCGACAAAATACCCGATGGGATCAGGCCTCGCCCGATATTCCCGTGAAACGTGGCTATCGTCCCAATCGCTCATCCCCTCATCCTCCGCCATCCCCACCTCACCTTCCAACAACCCTCCGACTTCGCCACTCACAAACCCTCAGCACCAAGCCCATTGTAAACCATTGGTAGGCGATCCACCCACACAAGTACATCATGGAAACCGGATGAAGCACGTCCACCAGCTTGAGTAATGTCAGCGAGAGGGCTACCCATGCCGTGAGAACCAGCACCTGGGAGATCCCGAACTGGCGTTTCGTCGGTGGCTCGTTTTTTTGGCGTCGCGGCCATTGGCTCCACGCCCCGGCGTATTGGGCGAGAGGGGTGGCAATGCCGGGTCCAAGGAGGAAAAGGAGGAACAACTCGCCGGTTCCGAGTCGCCCCAAGCCGATTAGGTCGTCCTCGAGAATGATCAGGCTGACCAAGAACATCACCAGCGATGTCCACGCTCCGACATGTGCCCCGACGCGCCACTTGTCGAGACCAAGGCCGAGTGACCGACGTACTAGCCATACAAGTCCCCACGCCAACGTCGAGAATGGCAGTGAGACAAAGGCTAATAGGCAACCTGACGCGACCACTATAAAGAGTGCGAACAGGCAACCGGCCAGAAACTCGGAAAGGTCGGGCAGGCTGTTGGATGTTGCGGCAACAACAACTGCGAACAGCGGGGCCGCCACGGACGGGTAAATGAAAGCGGCGAAGGCAATGGCAAAAGGGAGTGGCGCGTCCCAACGTTCGACTTGCAACTGCTTTGCTTGCCGTATTTTCGGTCTCGCGCAAGAGAGTTGATGGTCTTTCCCCATGCCCGGCTCAGCAATCTCCGGCTCATCAACGCGATCCTTCATCCCCTCATCTCCCCGCCCTCCCCCGATCTTCTTTGACGAGCGCGCCATCGACAGAACAGAAAAGTCCCTTGGAGGGTGACCAGTTGGAAGAGAAACCACGCCGCCAGAGTGGTGAGATGAAAACTGGTGAGCAGGCCAGCCACTTTGAGCAATGACAGCATCGCGGCGATCCAACCCGTGGCGACAAGCAGTTGGCGAATTCCAAACTGCCACCGGCGGCGATGTTGGCTGCTCACTCGGACTGGCCATTGGCTCCAGGCCCCCGCGTATTGGGCGAGCGGCGTGGCGGTCCCCAGCAACAGGGCGAGCGGGAAGATGCCTTGTTCCGACTCGGGCCTTCCCGACGTCCACCACGACACCCAGAGTTGGGTCATCACGAGCGGGTAGAAAAACCCAGCGGTCGCCAGCGCCGCGGGCACGGGGATCTCCGGGCTCACGACCGGCCTATCGGCAATAGCTCCAGGTCGTGCCCAATGTTCAATCACGCGAATCGAATCCCCGCGTCATGAATCAAACCCGCCACCCGCCCGTCGCCAGATAAAGGTCTATAATACACCCCGCCCGGCCTTCCTGCGACCCGACGATCCAACGCAGCACGTCAACCTGCCGCGCGGATTGGAATTTCCGCTCCG
>CAZYQQ010000170.1:0-7183 GCA_964650265.1 uncultured Planctomycetaceae bacterium | reverse complement strand
CGGGCCACCTGGCGGTGACTGATCCGAGAGAAGTCGGTTCCTTTGGGAAAGAACTGCCGCAGCAGTCCGTTCGTATGTTCATTGAGGCCGCGTTGCCACGAGGCGTACGGTCGAGCGAAGTACACCTGGGCTCCCAGCTTATCGGTCAGCCGCCGATGCTCGGCGAATTCCTTGCCGTTGTCCAAAGTAATCGTCCGCAGGAGCTCCCGTGGCAAGTCTTGCAAGCTGTTGTTCGCCGCGCGCATGGTGTCGATGGACTTGAGACTTTTTGTCTTGCGAACGCGTAAGTACTGGCTTTTCCGTTCGACCATCGTCGTCAGGCCACTACGACGGCCAGGGCTCACCACTGTGTCTCCCTCCCAATCGCCATAGCGACGCTTCGAGTCCACCGCCTTCGGTCGGCCCGCAATGCTCACGCTGTCTTTCAATTGTCCCCGGGTTTCCGGCTTGGTACGACGAGTGCCTCGCCGTAGATGCTCACGCAACTGCGGAGCATCGGTCGCCAGCCAATTGTAAATCGTCTGGTAACTCACATGGCACCGCTTCTTCCGTGGCAGGTCCTCCCGAATCCGTCCCGCAATCTGCTCGGGCGACCACTTTCTCTGGAGCCTGGCAGTAACGTACTTCTTGAGCTCTGGGTGGCTCAGTTTGGGGCGCTGTCGGCAAGCCGCACGACGCTCCCTCGCCAAACGCTGGGCTTGCTGAGGACGATAGCCCCGGCCACCCGAGTTGCGATTCACCTCACGATAAATAGTGCTCCGATCTCGCCCTAACGCCGCGGCTATCTCGGAAAACCGTTTCTTCGCTCGCTTCATCCGATATAGGATTTCTCGCTCCTGGGAAGTAAGATGACTTGCCATCGCTGGGCCTCCGTGCGAACGACGAATCTGTGGTAAGACTCGATATTCAAACGACCCAGCGATCTTTTACCAATATCAACTTGCAACTTGTTGCAATTAGTGTTTGTATTCGCCAGACGTAAACATAAACCACGGCACCCGCAACCAAAATCGGCATGACGATCTTTAACCAGACGGCATACGGAAACATCGCGATGTTGAAGTTCACCGCCGCCAACAGCCATCCGATAAAGAGCGCTCCTTCGCGGCTGACCAGGCGACCCGGCCCACTTGCACGAGGTCGGCCAGATTCAGGGCAAATCCCCGCCGTCGCCGTGGCGAAAGCGGCGCATGAGGTCGACCTGGCTGGACACGGCGAAGTGCCGGTAGATCGCCTTGGCGTGGTCCTTGGCGGTATGGGGGCTGATATGCAGGAGCTTGGCGATCTCCTGGAGGGAGCGCCCTTCGAGCAGCATCACGAGGACGACTCGCTGCCGGGGGGTCAACCGGGGGACGGTGATACCCCGATCGATGGGCAACTCTGCGCGGTGGAGCCAATCGACCTCGCTCAGGAGGATGTGGGCGATCCGGCAGTGTCGCGGGTCGAACGGGTCCCGGCCGACGCGGCGAAACAATCCGACACCGCTGAAGACTCCCGGCTCGTCGAGCGGGTAGATGGAATACAGGAAGTGGTCGATCCCCGTCCGGATGCGGTGCTTCTGCACGCTGGGGTGGGCGTACCAGGCCTCGTCCGGGACGACCTGCTGGCGGGTCCGGGTGAAGTGCCGCCCGTGCCGCAGGATACTCCCCATCGGGGCGTCTTCTGGGGACGGGCCCGTGGTGCGCTGGCCGGCCTCGATCCAGCCAGTGACCTGCTCGTCGGTCAGCCCCTCGTGCATCAGGCCGATCGACATTGGGGTGTTGGTGTCGAAGTTCACGCGCGTCATCGTCCAGAGCCAGCCGTCGGCGTCGACCAACTCGGCCAGTCCGTTCATCAAGGTGCGCTTCTTGGCTGGGTGGCCCCCCTTCATGACAGCAACGTCTGCCAACAGCCGGACGATGGCGCGGACGTCGGCTTCCGGGAGCCCCGAGGCGTCCTCCGTGCCGCTTGGTCGTCTACCCATCGGCGAATTCTGGAATGTTGTTCGATACATTATGGGATTCCCCTCACGTTGGTCATCCTAGGGCATGAACGGCGGGCTGGCGACCTCTTGAGAAATCCCCCTCCGAGGGGATGGCGGCCACCACGCCAATCGTTATGATGCGTGCTCCCGCGTGTTTATCTACACGAAGTTGACACGCCGAATCGCTACACGCAACCGCCACATGCCGGATTTTTCCGAGAATTTCGTGGGGGGGGTGCGGAATTCCATTTTCAGAAGGGGCAGTACCGCCCCACGCATGCTTCGGCACGACGACGTCGTACTTCTTGGATTCTGCTCGACCACTTGACCCTTCACCCGCTCCGACTTGAAGACATCACCATGCCAAAGGCCCTGCTCGTGATCCTGGGGATCGCCCCTGTCGTCGCGATGAGCGCTCATGCGCAAACCGACATGATCTCTGTCCAATGGATCGACATCTGGGGTGGTGCGAACGACACCGCCGCTGGAGATTCTGACGCCACCGGCGCCCTTGCCCTTGACGCCGCCGGCAACCTTTACGTGACCGGCGGAGATGCGACCGGCGTCTTCCGGGGCCGCGATGCCTTCGTTCGTTCCTACACTGGCTCCGGCCAATTGCGCTGGTCGGTCACCGAATCCGCCGCCATCGGGCATGGGCTCGGTGTCGACTCCGCCGGGAACTTGTTGATGGTGGCGACCAATAATCTTGGCGATGGCGGAAAGCTCTACAAATACGATAACGGGGGCAACAAAATCTGGCAGACTACCGCCGCTGCCGGCGTCCTCCGCGTTACCGACATGGCCGTCGACCCGATCACGGGTAGGATCGCGGTCTCCGGCGCAATCGATACGAGGGAGGGGCCGTTCCGTGCCTTCCCCGAGTCCGACGCCTTCATCCAGGTGTTCAACGCCGACGGAACGAATGCCTGGCAAGCCCAGGTCGGCATCAACGAGCGAGGCCCGAGGCATGCCGAGACGGCCCACGCCGTCTCATCCCACCCCTCGGGCGACTTCATCCTGGCCGGAAACTACGGCGGTGCCTCTGGTCAGGGAACCGGAGAGGGCCCCACCGCCCAAGCCTTCGCCGCCCGATTCACCCAGGACGGCCAGTTGCGGCCTCGCGAATCGGGCGATGGGAACATGCTCACCATCTGGGGCTCCAACGATTTCGATGAGGTCACCGAGGTCCTGTCCAGCATCACCGGCGACCTTCTCGTCGGCGGCCGGACAAGGTCCGATCTGGCCGGGGTCTACTTCGGTGGGGACGACGCCTTCCTCTCGCGAATGGACGCCGACGGAAACCTGCTCTGGTCCCGTCAGTGGGACGCCTCAACGGTTTACAATCTGGTGGAACTCACCAACGGGCAAATTCTCGCCCTCCTTTCCGACATGACCATCCGCCATTTGGACGCACTCGGGTCGGATCTTTCCGTATTCGACCTCCGGCCCGCCTTCGCGTCGATCGGATACACCAACCTCACCGCCACGGAGCTCAAGGTCTTCGGGGACCAAGTCTACGTCGGCGGATCTGTCAACATAGGCGGCCTCAGCGGACGCGGCTACGATGCATTCGTCGCCCGCCTTGGGATTCCGAGCATCTCCACCGTCCCCGAGCCCTCCTCGCTCGCGCTCGCCTCGATGGGCCTCCTCGGCGGGATTGGCCTCTCTCTTCGTCGCCGACTCCGTGCCGCAACTCACGCCCCGCAACGCAATGGTCTTGGTCGTGTTGCCTGACAGATCAGGATCGTCGCTTTACTCAACACGCAAAATCTTTTCCATTTTCCGCCCTTTCGCCAGTTCGTCCACGAGCTTGTCCAGGTATCTGGCCTGTTGCGTTAGTGGATTCTCGATCTCCTCCACCCGATACCCGCAAATCACACCGGTGATAAGTCGTGCATTCGGGTTTAGGTCGGCCTTCGCAAAGAATTC
The DNA here is from genome assembly GCA_964650265.1 of uncultured Planctomycetaceae bacterium. Classification (GTDB taxonomy): domain Bacteria; phylum Planctomycetota; class Planctomycetia; order Pirellulales; family Lacipirellulaceae; genus CAZYQQ01. The sequence continues at coordinate 3,291 of CAZYQQ010000170.1, read as the reverse complement.
CTCGAACGTGACTTTATCCTTGATGCGCTTCTGCAAAGTTCTTTCGTCGTAGCCTGTCAGCCACTCGATCACTTGATGCAATTCCTCCTTGGTTCGCCCCTTCTTCTCGACTTTGGCAAGATAGTGTGGATACACCGAAGCGAATGTCATTTTTGCGATTCGTTCATCGTGATTGCTTGAGCTGCTCATTCTTCGTTACCCATTTATTGTTTGCAAAGTCCGCAGGATATTGCCCCAGCCGTCCTTCGCACGGTCGGCCCACTCGCGTTTGAGTTCGGTCGTCAGAGTGAGTTCACAACCTCCGTCGACTGGGATGATGTCGATCGTCACGACACTCATGTCCGATGAGTAGGCCGGAACGCCGAACGTGAACTTGAGCCGCCGGGGAGGGTCGATTTCCAGGTACTCGCCCACATGCTCCACATCGTCACCGTCGCGCCGATCGGTGATGACGAACTTCCCGCCAACCTTCGGATCGATGTCGCAGCGGATGATTTTGCCTGTTTCCGTTGCGAACAAGAACTTGCTCGCGATGGCAGGAACAAGCCACGCATCGAAGACTTTTTCAGGGGGATGCGAATAGCGGTGCGACACCTCCATGGTCACGTTTTCCTGAGCGCTCATTGGTCTGCTCCTTTCGCTTGAAGGCTTTCATCGTTGACGGTCTTACGGCGGTTCGACAATCGGCAGGCGTACACGACGGCGATCAGGATCGCGATCGGTTGTACGATCTTGAACCACAGCGGGTAGGGGAGCATCGAGACATTCCAGAGTACCGCGGCCAGCAGCAGCAACGCCAGGAAGATTGCGCTGCCACGGTTGCCCAAACGTCCCGCGATCCACGTTCCCAGGAATGCCGTGAATCCCCACATCGGAACGGCGACCGCTAAGACCCAATGCGGGTAGTTCGCGACATGCGCGCACATCTGTTCCATTGAGCCATCGAAGTCCGCAGGCAATGGGTGAACGACCGAACTGAACAGTTCGACTGCGATCAGCAAGACGAGCGTCGTGGCGATAGCGGCGACGATAGCGCCCACGATGCGAAGTACGTTGGAAATTATTAGTGCGCCTCCGAGGGAGCATCGGCGGTCGTCACAACGTGCCCGTCCGGGAAGCGATCATGGATGAGGTTCAGATCGATGCAGTGCTCCAACAGCGCCTTGGCGTTGGCAAGAACGAGCGAGAACCCGCTGGAGGTTTCGATCGCTTCGCTAACAATCTCTTCGACGGTTCCGACAAATCCGAAGGTGGCAATCTCGACGAGCGAAGTCCCATCGGCCCGGCTCTCGAACTTCCATTCGATGGTGGACCGTTTGCCTTCGTCCCCCCACTCCATGACGATCCGCCGGTTCTGTTCGAGTTCGAACACATGCACGCGCGTGGAGACGCCGTACATCCGCCATTCCCAAGTGACATCCCGCCCCGCTTCCAGCGGACCGCTGCTGTGCGTGAACCAGAACCGGGTCGTGATGTCGGGATTGACGAACGCTTCGAACACGCGCTCCACCGGCACGCGGAACAGCATTTGAAGCTTGACGATGGGTTTGATTTCGGTGCTCATGACTTATTCCTGACGGAGAGTCTCGGAAACTGGAGCGGGCCGCCAACCGGACCCGATCCAGGGCAAGAGGTCGCTGTGGCGCAGGGCGGGGTTGAGTCGTCTCAGATAGGCGCTGAGTTGTCCAGTATGGTGCTGTACGTGACGGAGGTTGTAGAGGTGCAACTCGCCGCGGGTGATCTTTCGGAAGGAAAAACCAGATGGCCCCTGAAGTGACTCGGCCGTTTCGGCGGCCAGGGTTTCGAGCATCTTCTGCCGGCAGATCGCGACGTAGGCGAGGGTTTCGTCCTTGTCGAGGCCGGGGCAGGCGCCAGGTTCGCGCTCGTCCCCTCCACGGTGATGAAACTCGCGCAGGACGAATGCGTCCTTGTCACCGGGTGAGAGATACAGATCGACCCAGAACAACGTGTGATACGCGACCCATCGAAAGGTACCGTTGGCGATCTTGCCCTCCCAATGTTCCTGCGGACAGGCACGGATGCAGTGGTCCATCATGCACAGAGCGGCTTCGAACTGGCCGGTGAGAATTGACTTGATGTAGTCCATTGGGGCACTCTCTCGGATCGAACTCAGGGCAACCGTCGTTTATATTCCGCTTCCAACCGCTCCCATGTCGACCAGAACGGACGTGGCGTTTGCCCCAGCAGATTGTCCTTCATGATGCCAACGTGGGCATGCCACCCGGCCGACACGCTCACCATCTCGTCCCGATCTCGCAGGCGGGTGTGCGTGATGACGAGCAGCACTTGCTCCCCCTGCGGCGTGAGCTCGAATTTCACTGCCGACGTGTCGTTGCCCCAGGTGTAGGCCAGCAAGCGGGGCGGGTCGCACTCGGTCACGGTCCCGTCGAAGCCGGTGCCACACTCCATCTTCTTAAAACGTTCCGGGGTCGGTTCCTGGTGCGGTGTCAGGCTGGCGTGGAGAAAGTGCAGTTGCACCTTGCCACCGACATGCAGTTCCATCTCGCCCGACGCCAACCATTTGCCCCGTTTCTCGCTATCAGTGAGATACGCCCACACCCGTTCGATTGGTCCCGGCAGGAGCCGCTCGAGCCGTACTGAGTCTTTTCCAGTCGCTTCACCATATTCGCTCATGGCGCGATGTCACTCCTCGGGTTTGTTCAATTCCCGCTCCAGGGCATCCAGCCGCTCGTTCCAGAACGTCCGCTGCGCCTCGATCCACGCCGCGGCCTCGTCGAGCGGCTGCCGGTTGAACGACAACCAATGCTCGCGCCCCGCGCGCCGCCGCGTCACCAGCTTCGCCCGCTCCAGCACCTGGATATGCTTCGAGACCGAGTTGAGCGAGATGCCGAACGGCCTGGCGACGTCGGTCACCCGGGTCTCGCCGCGCGACAGTCGCCGCAAAATGGCCCTCCGCGTCGGATCGGCGAGGGCCGAAAGCGTGCGATCGAGCTGTTTTTCGCGAATGGCCGCCATTTATTCATCCTTTCGGGTGACTATCTCCTGATCGCGCGCGACTGTCAAGAGCGGACGGAAGATTTCTCTGAGGGGCGAAGCTTATGAGCACAAAAAATAGGACGCGGATTTTCAGGATTCGGCAGGATTGTCTGGATCAGCAAATGCCGCTGAGGGGCTGCTTTCGGAGCGAGGCAACTTCCGATCCGTGGTGATCCACCAGACCCGTGTTCATCCGTGTCCCATCGTTCAGGTACGCCCTTGAATAACTCGCCATTCGTCCGGGCTGCGACCCCGGACTACCAGGCATCCTCG
>CAZYQQ010000169.1:0-7531 GCA_964650265.1 uncultured Planctomycetaceae bacterium | reverse complement strand
AGGAATGGCTAATGAGAGTCTTATCACTTACGGTTGCGGCCATGGTGGCCGTGGCGTGCGGCGCTGCCACTGTGCAGGCCGCCCCGATTATCTTCGACGATTTCAATGCGGGGGAAGGGCACTTCACTCTGCAGCCGAGCTTTTCTGGCCAGAGTGCGAATGTCAGTACTTCGTCGACCGCAGATCACGACACTACAGTGGCTTTGGAAGGTGCGGGTTCACAAAAGCTCACGTTCATACGTTTGAATTCTGATCCCCCCGCGGCGGCAGGCTATCGCGTACGCCATCTCTCGGGTGGTGCGGGGGTCCCGGCCAACAACGTGCAGTTTACAACGGGGCCTGGCGAAGACGGCTACATCGGTTTTTATCTAAAGGTCGATGAGCTCGCTGGGTCGCTGCAAGTGCAGATCGCCCTGGATGGTGATGGCGGGGCTGCTGGCGTCATGTCGGGTGGCCTTCGCAAGGATATCATTGCCGATGGAGCGTGGCATCTCTATGAATGGAATCTCGACGACCCAGCCGATTGGGAAGCCGTGTCCGGTATCGGAGGAGGCGCCCCGGCGGACGGACCGCACACCATCGACTCGATCATGTTTTTCAATGGCGGCGCGGGTCCGGATGGTGAAGTCAAAATGGTCGGCTATCTCGACTTCGTCGCCAAGAGCGAAAGCGGATCGATTGCCGCTCTCGTACCTGGCACCGCCATCCCCGAGCCCTCATCGATCGCCCTGGCTGGCCTCGCCGCCCTTGGCCTCGCCATGGTCGCTCGTCGCCGGGTGGCCTAAGTCGTCGAGAGTTGAGACGCTACACATCGCAGCCGTGGTGGCCCGTCCACCACGGCTGTTTGTTTTGCGCGCCTCAATCCTGCGCCTCAATCCTGTTCGGGAGTCGGCTCTTGTTTGTCGGATTTCTCGGCCTCGCGCGGCGAGTCGGTCTTCGCTTCCTGGCCCGCACGCTGCTCCATTTCCGTGTCATATTCGGCGGCCCAGATTGTCAAATGATCCTGTGCCCGCGGGGTGCCATAGTTTTCCAGCACTCCTGCCGTCACAATTCTTGAAGCCACTTCGCCAACTCGCGACTTGATGGCTGGGTTCCTGGCCCACGCCTGCTTGATTCGCGCGGCGGCGGCGTCGACCTCGTCGTCGGTGGCGTCACGCTGGATGAGTGGCGAGAGCAGCGCGCGGAACTCGTCGTCGCTCACGCCATCCCGCATCACCCCAGGTTGGGCGAACTTAGGGACTTCGCCCCCCACGAGTTCGACAATCGCCCCCGCGATTTTCGGCGCGTCGACCGCCATGCTTGGCTGGACCAGCGCAAAGTTGGCCGTCACTTTTCCTTCCTTGGCTACCAGGACGGTGAGCGACATCTTGCGGTCGAGCCCGTAGGCTCCCGGCCCTTCGAGCCCATCGGTCGAAATCCCGACTTCGCCCCCCTGGGGAAGCGCGTGCCGCGCCCGCTTCATCATCTCCTCGGTTTCCGTCGCATCGTCGCCAAGAAAAATCACCGCTGTCTCGAGGCCATCTTTCTTGCGCGACGCAGCGTATTCGGCGACTGCGCGGGTGAGACCAACCGAGGGGCGCGTCACGTCATGCACAAAGATCACCAACAGCGGCTTGCCGTCGGCCTTGGCCACCGGGTCGAACTCCTCGCCCGCCTGGCGATCGAACACGTAACGTGCCGGGAGTGGCGGGAGCGTCTCTCCCACTTGAGGTCCCGAGAAGATGGGCTCCTCGTCGCTATCCTGCGCGGTCGACTCCGGCGCTGGTCGCGAGTCGGAAGCTTCCTGTGCCACGAGCTGGCCGGCAGGGAGCAGCAGTCCCCCTGCCAATAACAAGCGGTAAGTTCGCGTGGAGGTCCTCATCGGGAGTGTCCTTGGGCCAAAGAGGAAGATTGCTTGGGGAATGAAGGGTGGCGGGGGGACGATCGACGCCCCACCGTTGCCCGCCACCAATTTTACACTATTCTTCAGCTCTCCAGGCAACTGTGGTCAGGCAATCTGGGATGAACCCCAGCGGCCCCATACCAGTCCTCCCTGGTAAGCCGCTCGCCCCCCCTGCCCCTCCGACCTCCCGCCCCTGGCCCCCCCAAACAATGGAACTCGAGCAGCAAACCCAGCGGGCGGGGCTCGGTTACGCCCTGGCGGCATTCGGGTTTTGGGGGTTCGTCTTCCCGCTGATGATGGTGGCACTCAACGCTACCGAAGGGGGCAACGCCGCAACGTCGTCGCGAATCGACTGGGCACTCGAGATTTCGGCCCATCGGATTGTCTGGTCGTTGGTCGTTTGCCTGTTGCTCGTGTGGCTTCATCCCAGTGGCATGGTGCGGAGCTTCACGCAAACGTTGCGGAGCCCGGCCATTGGCTGGTACGCATTGAGTGCGGTGCTGATCGCCACCAATTGGGCGGCGTTCGTGTTCGGGGCAACGACCGACCGGCTCAGCCAGGCGAGTTTTGGCTATTACATCAATCCCCTCTGGAGTGTTGCCCTGGGAATGATTTTCCTAGGGGAGCGGCTCCGCTGGCAGCGGCTGGTAGCGGTGGGGCTTGCCGCGGCGGGGGTCGCCTGGGAGACGGTGGTCCAAGGGGAAATCCCAATGATCGCCTTGGCGGTCGCGTTCTCCTTTGGCCTCTACGGACTGATCCGCAAACAGACCGCGGCCCCACCCGTGGTGGGGTTTGCCCTCGAGACGGTAATCCTTGCGCCGCTGGCGATTGGTTATCTCGCGTGGCGCTGGGTCGCCGGGCCACCGCTGTCGTTCGGCAGCAACGTGCCGGTGACCTTGCTTCTGATGGCGAGCGGCATCGCGACCACGGCGCCACTTGTCTGGTTTGCAAGTGCCGCGCGGCGATTGCCGCTGAGCACACTCGGGTTCATGCAATACATCACTCCGACCGGTCAACTCTTGGTGGCACTGCTAGCCAATGGCGAATCGCTCTCCCTGGGGAGCCTCGGAGCGTTTGCCATGATCTGGCTGGGGATCGCGGTGTTTCTGGTGACCCGCGACTCCGGCTAAGCCTTAAGGAAGGGAGATAGGGGGATGAAACCGCGCTCGGGGCTAAAGAAACAAATAAGACACTGGGCACGGAGACCAAGCAGCGGGGCAACTCCGATTAAGCCGCCGCGGGATACACGGCCAGTTGCACCTGCTCAGCGCAGCGCGGTGGTGTCGCCAGCAGACTCAACAGGGCGATGGGCAGCGGTGCCAGCACAAACGCGGTGATGGCGAAGCCGAAGTTGCCATTCCAATCCTTGACGACGCCCGCGAACAGCGGTCCCATGGCCGACAGGCTGATGAGTATGGTGGTGAGTACCCCGCGGATCTTGCCGAGGTGCCGCCGACCGAAGTAGCGGGGCCAGAGTGGCTGGGCCGCCCCAAAAAAGATGCCTTGCGAGGCTCCCAGGGCGATACCACAGAGCTGGGCACCCCATGCGGTGGAGCACTCCTGCAGCAGCCACATGCTAAACGCCAGCCCGAGCAGCCCGACGGCGAGTAGCACTGGGGCCGGGGCGCGGTCGGCGAGCACGCCGCCGGCGAACTGCATGATGGCGTAGGTCACCGCGTAAACCGTCAGCGTGAGGGCGGCGTCGGCGGGCGTGAGCCCGTGCTCCTCGAAGATCGGGGAGAGGCAAAAGAAGACGGCCGTGTGGATCACGCCAAAGAGCGCCGTCCCCAGCATAACAATCCAGAACGCCCGGGTGGCGAGCGCTTCCTTGAGTGTGAGCCCCCAAGGGATCGACGAGACCTCGGGATGATGGGGGGCAACAGGGGGCGAGGGTAACCCGTCGATCCGCTGGCCCACTTCCTCGGGGGTGTCGCGGTAGTACCTGAAGATGATCGGGAAGAGCAGCAGCGATACCAGCACGCCGAGCGTGGCATAGGCACCGCGCCAGCCGCCGAGGTCGATCAGCCAGAAATTCATCATCGGAATACCGATCATCGCGACCGCGAGGCCAAGCGCGCGGAGCCCCTCGACCATGCCGAGCCGGCGATCGAACCAGAAAGCGAGCGTATTGCCGCTAAGGAAGGCGAGTGCCCCAGGGCCGAGCGATCGGAGCATGAGAAATGCGAGCAGCACTGTCACCCAGCCTTGAGCCGCCGCGGCGACGAAACAGGCGCCTGTGAAGAGCCCAATGGAGGCCAACAGCGTGCGGCGGAGGCCATATCGGTCCATGAAGGTGCCGATGAAGGCGATCGGAATCGCCCCGAACAAGGTCCCCAAGGTGTAGGCCGCCGCCATTTGGCCGTGCGACAGGCCAAGCGAGGCCCGCATCGGCTCGTTAAGGATCGAGATGCCGAAGGTCTGCCCGGGCGAACTCGCCACCAGGGTGAGCATCGAGATCGCCAGCATCAGCCAGCCGTAATAGAACCGGGGAGGGCTGGCAACTGGCGGGACAACAACGAGGGCACGCGGATTGGCATCCCTGCACGGCATCGCCACGGCGATCCGCTCTTCCGTAAGACACGCGCTCATGTTCCTCGCTTTAAGGGGTCAGGGGTCGGGGGGGCAGGGATCAGGGTCGGGGTAGAGGTCGGAGTCGCCAATCAGTCGAGCGAAATCACTACGCCCGCCTCGCTATCAACGGCTAAGGCCGAGACACGATAGTCGGGGTTTTGGCGGGCGAGTTGGTCGCAGTCCCATTGCGAACCGAGCAGCACGGCGTGACCTCCCCAGCCGTCGACCACGCGGCGGCAGGCGAGGGGGATGCGCAGTGGCGCCGGTGCGGCCGCATCCTCGCGTGGGGCGACCCAGCGGACGAATTTGTAGGGGAGCCAGGTGATGGCGGTTTCTGTCTGGTATTCGTTTTCAAGGCGATAGCGGACCACGTCGAACTGCAACTCTCCCACGACACCGAGGATCGACTCGCGCTGGCTGGTCCGCGGGTCGGTAAAGACCTGGACCGCTCCCTCTTCGATCAATTGGCTGAGGCCGCGCTCGAACTGCTTGCGCCGCCCGGTGTCAGGACAGCGCAAGACGGCAAAATGTTCGGCGGCAAAATGAGGGAGCGCCTCGAAGTGGAGCGGTGCCCCTTCGCAGAGCGTGTCCCCCAGGCGAAACACCCCGGGATTCGTGAGACCGACGATGTCGCCAGGGAAGGCTTCCTCGACAGTCTCCCGCTCACGGCCAAAGACTTGTTGCGCCCGCTTCAGGCGGATCTTGGCGCTCGTCCGCGGGTGGACCACTTCCATTTCGCGGCGAAACCGCCCTGCGCAAACCCTCATGAACGCAATCCGATCGCGATGCTTCGGGTCGAGGTTGGCCTGAATCTTGAAGATGAACCCGGCGAAGTCGCCACGATCGACCGGGACCGGACCGATGTCGCTGGTGCGGTCGCCGGGTGGGGGACTGAGGGCGAGGAAACCGCGTAAAAAGTGCTCGACGCCGTAGTTTCGCAAGGCGCTACCAAAGTAGACGGGGGTCATTTCGCCCGCCAGGAACCGCTCGTGGTCGAACGAGACTCCTGCGCTATTCACCAGTTCGACTTCGTCTCGCACGGCCTCGATCGCCTGGGGGTCGACATCGGTGTCGGCGAGTTTTGCCAGTTCGAACGAGCGATAAGGGGCGCGCGTTTCTCCGGTCGACTTCTCAAAGATATCGGCTCTTAGCGTCGGCAAATCGACCAACCCGCGAAAATCGGCCCCGGCCGCGATCGGCCAGTTGATGGGGACCGCCACGATGCCCAGTTGCGACTCGATTTCCGATAGCAGTTCCAGCGGGTCCATTCCCGAGCGGTCGACTTTGTTGACAAAGGTGAGAATGGGAATCCGCCGCAGCCGGCAGACTTCGAACAGCTTGAGCGTTTGGGGCTCGATCCCCTTGGCCAGGTCGAGCACCATCACGGCGCAGTCGGCGGCGACCAGGGTGCGGTAGGTGTCTTCGCTGAAGTCGTGGTGACCGGGCGTGTCGAGCAGGTTGATCACAAATCCGTCGTATTCGAACGTCAGCACGGTCGAGGTGACCGAAATGCCGCGCTGGCGTTCGAGTTCCATCCAGTCGGAAGTGGCGGACCGCTGGGTCTTGCGACCGCGCACGGCCCCGGCCACGTCGAGCTGCCCACCGTAGAGAAGGAGCTTCTCGGTGAGGGTCGTCTTGCCGGCATCGGGATGGGAAATGATGGCAAACGTCCGCCGCCGCTGGGCGGCCCGTTGCACTTGGGGATCGATGGTCATCGCAACACTTGGGGAAATCGGTTCCGCGGAGAGAGTGGTCGCACACCATTGGCATTCCCCTATCCCGCGGCACTCGGGCCGGGAATCGCGCCAGATTTTTCGGCGGATGCCGGCTGGCCTCGATGGGGATAAGGGCCGGGTGCTATGGGGGCGTGAACCCGAGAGGCCAATCGCCACTCATCACCTTCCGCCAGGCCAGGATCGACAGGTATTCGATGGGCATCGGCGGAATTGGCACGGGGCGACAGAATGGGGAGAGACCGGGAAGCCCTGGTCTTGGAAGGTGGGGGTTAACTTTACACGTCTCTCAGGTGGGGGGCAATGCGGTTAGTCGGGGTAGGATCAGCCGCCAGCCGATCAGCCGTCCCATCTCGCAGGGAAGCCGAGGCAACATTTCGTTTATTTCGCTTGTTGCTTTCGCTTCGTTTAGGTGGTAGACTTGTAGTGACTGGACTCTAGGAGCTTGTTATGAACGTCGAAGGAACCCACCCCCTGCACTTCGCCCTCCCTACCGAGGTGGATGTGCGTTTGGCGAAGGAATCGACCACGCGCCTCACTGCCTTTTCGGCCCGCAAGAAAGCCGCACCGGTCAAGCTTCGACTTGGAGGAGCAGAGGGTGAAGAGATCACGATTCCGATGTCGGCTTTTTGCCTGCTGAGAGATATTCTGTTGCAGATGGCAGAAGGGAGTGCAGTGTCCGTGATCCCCCACCATGCGGAACTGACGACCCAGCAAGCAGCCGAGCTATTAGGTGTGTCGCGTCCCTTCCTCGTGGAGCAACTCGATAAGGGGCTCATCCCGCACCGGAAAGTGGGCACGCACCGTCGCGTCCTGCTGAAAGACTTGATGGCCTACAAACAGCAAATGTCGGCCGAGAGGTTGCGTTCGCTTGCACAGCTTTCCGCCCTCGACCAAGAGTTGGGCATAGGATACTAGGACGTCCGATCCGAGCATGACGCCCAGCCTGATCGCCCTATTCGACGCGTCAGTACTCTATCCTGCGCCCCTGCGCAGTTTCTTGATGTACTTGGCTTCTGGAACGGCAAGGGCTTTCGAAGAGTGTCGCCCTCTTGCGCACAGAGCAAACGTTGATCTGAAGCGAGCGGGGGGTGGAGAACTGACCCGTGAATCCTCGTTTGTGTTGAAGGGATCAACAAGAATGTCAGCCGATCACCATTCGTCGTCGCTTCGTGACACCACCATCAATCTCCGCCTCCCTGGTGTCTGGAGAGATCAGATCGATCAGGCGGCTGCGGCGGTCGGAAAGACGCGGACTGAATTCATGGTGGAGGCGGCACGTCGCGAAGCGGAGGGGGTGCTCCTCGATCGCTGCTATTCTCCACTTGGAGAAAAGTCGTTTGCC
>CAZYQQ010000168.1:0-7614 GCA_964650265.1 uncultured Planctomycetaceae bacterium | reverse complement strand
AACTATCAATTCCAGCCAGCCTGAAACACCGAAGTTATTTTTCCCCGGATCCTTACGTTTGAGTTGGACTCCACGATATCGGTTCACAACGTGAGCAACCAGTCGACCGGTTACTGCCCATCCGTGGAGTCGTGGCCAGCCGTCGAGCGTGCCCTCACCAACGTCAGGCTTGCTACGCCTAAGGGATACGATCCGGCGTGCGAGTTTCGCCGGTGTGAGAAATGCGGGTCGACCAACCTTGTCAAGGACAGCACTTTCGGTGTTTGTTGTGTGATGCAAGGTTGCCGCACACCTATAATGTGCAATAGTCGCTGCTAGCACCCCTCCGGGGTGCCGGGGTTTTCCTCGATCCCTATCCGGTGGTATCGCTTCGCTCGGGCCACCGGCTAATTGCTGCGATCCCTCTCGGGATCAAAATTCATCCCTGCGGGATCAAAATTCGGCGGTGCCTCCACCTCATAGAATCGCCATATACTAGCCCCACCCGCAGCTATTCCCCCACTCCACCCGCGCTATAATCACCAGTCGAGGGGCGGATCGTCGCGGCACGCTGGGTGTGCTGCCGGGGGTCGACGACGAGAACGAACACGCCTGGTGGGACAAATGAGATATCAAGAGCCTGCCAGTGGTGCTGGTATTCGACCGCCAGGGGCAATTGGCCCGCAAGTTCGACATGGACGATCCGGACAACCAGTTCACGCATGAGGATGTGGCCGAGTTGGTGGCGGAGATGGTCGAGACGAACTAAATTAGTCCATATGGCCAAATCGTCACCCGTCGCAAAGCCCTTTGCCGATCCGAGGCAACCCGTCACCTGTTCGTCCCAACCTTTGCGTTGGTTTCGCTCACTCGCTGATGGCAGTGCCGGGTTTGGTCAACGGCTTGCGTGGATCTCGCTGTCGGTGGTTTTGCTCACACTGGCGTTCGCCCCGTTCTACCAGTTTTATCTTGCCTGGTTCGCGCTGGTCCCATGGCTGCTGGTCGCCGGGAGCGCAAATCGCGTGACGAGTGCGTTTTTCTGGGGCTGGGTGTCGGGGGTTCTCTTTTTTGCCGCCAATCTCTGGTGGCTCTGGACCGCCTCGATTGCCGGGACAGTCGTCCTGATACTCTACTTCGCTCTCTATTGGGGATTCGCCGCGTCGCTCGCGCGAGGGCTCCGATTGATACCGCGCGAACCGCCCACCCGCCCAACCTCCACGCGATGGGGCTCCCTCGGCTCTGTCCTGGCGATATCGGCTGTGTGGGTGGTGGCCGAATGGCTGCGGTGCTACACCGTGCCCGGGTTTGCCTGGATGCCGCTGGGGAATTCGCAGACTCCCGCGCTCGTGCTGTGCCAGGTGGCCGATCTGGGGGGGCCATGGATCATTGGGTTCTGGGTCGTCGCGATCAATGCCGTGTTGGCTTGCGGTTGGGTTGAAGGGTTGAAGACACCGCGAGTGGTGTCCGCCGGAATCGCCGTCGCGTGCCTGCTACTGTTCACCGGGGTGTACGGTGCCTGGCGGATCGTGTCGACCGATCCCCAACCGGGGCTCACGGCAACCGTCGTCCAGTCGAACATTCCCCACTTACCAGGAGGCGCCCGTAGCTTGTCGGACGAAGAGGCAACCGCCCTGCTACTGACTACCGTGCAAGCGGGGGCCGAAGCGGCGGGAAGTGACCTGATCGTGCTCCCCGAAGCGGCCTTTCCGCCGATCAATGACGAAACCCGGGCGGAACTTGCCCGGGCCCCGATTGGCCCCTTCCTGGAAACGACCTATCGGCAGCTTCGCGAGCTTGCCACGGAACACAACACCACGCTCGTGATTGGTGCCAACGCCGTGCTCGACTGGCAGAGCGACGGGGCGGCCCGAGTGGGAACGCGTATCTGCAACAGCGCGTTTCTGATTTCTCCCGACCCCACTCGACCGATGGAGCGCTACGACAAGACGTGTCTCGTCCCTTTTTCAGAGCGGATGCCGTTTCGCGACGGCCCCGACTGGTTGCACCAAATCGCGATGCGAATCGCGGCTGACCGGGCGGCACAGCCCCTGCATGCCGGCAGCGCCGATCAGCGGTCGATGTTCACCCTGACGACGAAAAAGGAGACCGAATTGCGGGTGGTCGTGCCAATCTGCCTCGAAAATATCGACCCAGCATTCATTGCCACGCTGATTCGCGACTCCGAGGGGAGGGCGAAGCGCGCCGATGTGATCGTCAACTTGAGCAACGACGGGTGGTTTGCTGTTCAGGAGCGACATCAGCATTTGCAGGCCATGCCGCTCCGCTGCATCGAGAACCGCACGCCGATGGTCCGCTCGTCGAACACGGGGATCAGCGCCCTGATCGACTCCACGGGACGCCTGATTTCGAGCGTTGCGGCCGGTGTGACGGGCCACGCATCGGCTAACGTGCCACTGGACCATCGACTGACGTTTTACACGCGGTTTGGAGATCTGTTCGTTGCCGGATCTGCCCTGCTGCTGGCAATTGCCGCGGCTGTGCAGATGCATGGGGCATTGAGGCAGCGTGGAGCAACGGCTTAGCGCACCTTAAATCTCGCAAATGCGGCCAGAAGCGATGCTTTGCGCAATTAGCCGCAAACCCTGCCCAACTTGCCCCATTTCATTGCTGCGGAGACGCACGGCTGTTAGCATGACAAACGGCACAGCCGACCATCCGCTCGTCGCTGACAGGCACTCAGTGGCGACCCGGCGGCTCATTGATCTTGAATTAACGAGATGGAGAGAGAACCTATGGTTTCTGGCATTCGCCGGGGTGTGCGAGCACGTCTCGCGATTCTGATTTGTGGCCTGTGTGGTGCGAGTTCCGCATGGGCCGTCGTCCCCAATCCCCTGCAAAACGCCTACTGGCGGTTCGAAGAGGGGACCGCGAATACGCTGGTCGATTCGAATGTCTATGGCCCGGTGAAAGACTCGATCAACGAGAATCATCTGGAGGCGTTCAACATCAATGCCGCGCCGCTCTATGTGACCGATGTCCCGTCGGCACCGCTGCAGAGCGGACTGGCGAACACGCTGTCACTCGATTTTCTTCCTAACAACGATCTCTACACGCAGTTTGCCGATGTCGTGGAGAATGCAGTCGTTTTGAATCCCGGCAAGATGATCAACAACGGCATCCTGGAGCCAGGGCAAGGCTTTACGATCGAAGCGGCATTCAAGGCGCGCGACCTGAGCCTGTTTCAGGCGATCATCGCCAAGGAAGGACGTCCCGCCAATGATGGCATGGAGCCGGTCGAATTTATCGAGAATCTGCCCACCCTGGCTCTCAAGACGCGCGGGGACACAGGCGTGCTCCAATTCGAGCAGTTCGACGGGGCGGGCAATCTGGTGCAGGTGTCTTCAGGTAACTCACTGGTCGTCGATCAGTGGTATCAAACGGCCGTAGTTAACGACGGTAAGCAACTGATGCTCTTCCTCGATTCCAACGACGGGATGGGCTACCAATTGCAGGGGACGGTGGCGGTGGACGGGGCGCTCTTCCAAGGAAGGAATCCCGAATCGCCCGACTGGAGCCAATCGTGGACAATTGGCCGCGGCCAGTTTGGGGGTGCACCCGACGATTTCTTCAATGGCTTCATCGACGAAGTGCGGCTCACCAACCGCGCGCTGGCCCCCTATGAATTCCTGTTCTCCCCCGACGCCTCGGCGATGCTCGTGGGAGACTACAACGACGATGGCCGGGTCGACGCGGCCGACTATGTCGTGTGGCGCAATAACCTGGGGGGATCGGGCTTGCCTAACGACCCTACTCCCGACAGTGTCGACATCAACGACTACCTCAATTGGAAGGCCACGTTTGGTACGTTTGTCTCGGCGGAATTGGCCTTTTCGGCAGTCCCCGAGCCGGGCACCCTGGGCCTCTGCGGCCTGGCCCTCGCGGGGCTCCTGGCATGGCGACGCCGCGCGGCAGGCTAACCCTTCTCTTACGACCTGCGTATCTTACGACCTGCGTAGCGACTTGATTCTGACAACTTGGTTTTTCCCTTACAGATCGCTTGGAGAATGCTCATGAAACGACTCCTATTGACAGCCCTCTTGGCCGTGGCCTGGGGGAGCAGCGATGTGGCCACTTGGGCCGCCTCGCCCAATGCACTAAAGAACGCCTACTGGCGCTTCGAAGAGGGGGTGAATGGAGTTGCCGTGGTGCCGGGCATTAAGAATGTGCTCGACACTGCCGACAACTCGGCCGACCCACCCATCCTCGCCGCCCATCTCCAAGCGGCCAATTCGAACACGGCCCCCACTTACACTTCCGACGTGGCGCCGTTCCAACTGCGAAGCGGACTGCCGAACGCCCTGGCCATGCAATTCACCCCCCACCAGGGCGGAGGGGACGACGTCTATACCACCAATAACGACACCCCCACCTCGGCCGACATCAATAACGGCATGATCGGCGGAACGGTCGCACCGGCGATCACCGGATTTACGATCGAAGCGGCTTTTCGGCCCGATGACGTGGGGAGCGGGCCATATCGAGGGATTATTGCCAAAGAGGGTTCGGCCCCCGGTAGCTCACTGCCAACCTTGGCCCTCAAGGTCCGGGGCGACAATGGCAACTTGCAGTTCGAACAGCTCGACCTGACAGGTGCCCCCCGCGAGGTTCAGAGCTCGGTTCCGCTGGTGGCTGGGGAGTGGTACGCGGCCGCCGCGGTCAATGATGGGACCACCCTGTCGCTCTACCTCGATAGCAACGACGGCAATGGCTACGTGCTCCAAGGTTCGACGGCCGTGGATGGCGCCCTTTACCAGGGAGCGAGCATGAACGACTGGGGACAACCCTGGTCGGTCGGTCGCGCCTGGCACGGTGGTGGTGCCGCCGACTGGTTCGACGGCATCATCGACGAAGTGCGGCTCACCAATCGCGCGCTCGATCCCTCCGAGTTCCTGTTTGTCGGGGCGGCCATTCCCGAGCCGAGCAGCGTGGCACTGGTTTGTTGCGGGTTAGTCGCGCTGGGGGGATGGCGACTTCGTCGTCGACGGGCGTCATAATTGAAGTCTCCGATAAATCCCAGCCGGTACGCCCGCCGTACCGGCTGGGATCTGTTGCAATCGCATGTCGAGGGGATCCGCACGCGGTCAAGGAAGAGGTCGAGTTGAAAACGTTGAGACCATGGCGATTTCACCCCCAGCGGCCATGCCGCGGGTTCACCTTGGTGGAATTGCTCGTTGTGATCGCCATCATCGGTGTCCTGGTGGCCCTCTTGTTGCCGGCAGTGCAAGCCGCCCGTGAGGCAGCGCGGCGGGCCCAGTGTTCCAATCAGCTCAAACAGATCGGCCTGGCCTTTCATCTCCATCACGATACCCACAAGTTCCTCCCCTCGGGGGGCTGGGGCTACTTTTGGATGGGTGATCCCGACCTCGGCTACGGGGCAAGTCAACCTGGGAGCTGGGCCTACAACAGCCTCGTGTATCTGGAGCAAGGGGCGATGCGTGACATGGGCAAGGGGCTGCCCGAGGCGCAGAAGAAAGAGGCGCTGACCCAACTGCTGAGCATGCCGGTCCCCACGTTCTACTGCCCCTCGCGGCGGCCGGTGGTGGCCACCCCCAATCGGGTACCAAATCAGGCAACCCTTACCTACAACACCAATAACACGGCCTTGCTTGCGCGAAGCGATTACGCAGCCAACCTTGGGCCACAGGTCGGTACCGAACCGCTACAGTGGGGAGCCGGGCCCCAACCCCAGCGGGTCCATCTGGGGGTCGGCTTCAACGACAACCTCGCCAACATCGCCCGTGGCATCGTCTACCAGCGGAGCGAGATTCCGTTTCGCCGGATTACCGACGGTCTGAGCCAGACCTACATGGTGGGCGAAAAATTCCTTGCCCCCAAGGACTATGACACAGGCGAGGATCTAGGGGACGACCAATCGCTTTGGAGTGCCGACGACTGGGACATCCATCGCCAGACCGACGTCCTGCCGGCCCGCGACCAGGACGGATTTGGAGATGGCGGGGTGCTGCTCTTTGGCAGCGCCCACCCAGGGACGTTTCACATGGTGATGTGCGATGGCTCGGTCCACGGGATATCGTACGACATCGATTTGACAACTCACTGGCGGTACGGCAATCGGGACGATGGCGAAGTGATTCACGAGACCAATTGAACGTGTCGACACCCACCCCTCCCAGTTCCCGCCAATTGCCAACCCTGCAACCTCGCGCGATGCCCCCACGACACTTCGCTTGCCCACTGTTGGTTGCGGCCAGTCTCCTTTCGCTTGGCCCGCTCGCCGGCTGCAATTCCCGCCCAGCGGCACTCAAGCCCCCCTCGTTCAGCCCTCGCGAGGCGGCCAGCGCCGCAGTCGCCCTCTACGATCGCGACGGCAACGGGCAACTCGAGCAGGCGGAATGGCAAAAATGCCCAGCACTCGCCGGGTCGATAAACGACTACGACACCGACGGCAACAAAGTGCTAAATGCCGACGAAATCGCCACGGGGATCACCCGTTGGCAACAGGGAGAGATGGGAGCACGGCCGCTGCCGTTCCAGGTGATGCTGGGGGGGAAACCGCTCGAAGGGGCCGAGGTGAAACTTCTGCCCGAGGAATTTTTCGGCGGGGCGATCAAGCCAGCCAGCGGAATCTCCGGACCGGGAGGACGTGGTTATCTGGGGGTCGCGCCGAAAGACCTGCCGGGGAACACGACCTCGCTCCCCCTCACACAACCAGGGCTCTACAAGGTGGAGATCACCCATCCAACGGTGAAGATTCCCGCGAAATACAATACCGAGACAACCTTGGGAATTGAGGTGGCGGATGGCCAGATCAATCCACGGGGGGTGGTATGGGAATTGTGAACTGTTAGGGGGGATTTCTGGTTTCTGATTTCTGATTTGGGGTGTGATTGTTGCGGAGGGAGTCCGCAGGCGCTAGGATGAAGAGGTGGGGGCGCGGCCAGGCGACGACAGGAGCAACGTGAAGCGGAGGCATCGGACTAATGCAAAGAGCATCACAATCGCTATTCACCATGATGGCTTTAATGCTGACTTGGGGAGTGGCTGCTTGCGGAGTGGCGGGGACTTATCGGTTTGATTTGACCGATCTGGTTGAGCCGGGAACCGACTTTGCCTTAAAGCGTCAGGTTGATCTCGGGATCGCCTTTAAGCATATCGATGGCGCATCCATCGAAATCGAAGGGGTCTTCACTCCGGGACTCATGCAGCCTGTCACCATATCTGGGGACGGCCCTCTGGTGCCGACGGACACGACAATGCTTAGTGTCGTGATGGGAGATCCGGGGACGCCCTTCTATCTGACACCAGCCCGAACCTGGCAAGACATGCATGGCCAGCAGGGAAATGTCAGTTTCCAGTTGCCACTCCTTGCGCCCGTGATAAGTGATGAGCCGATTTTTCAATTCAATCCTCCACTGGTCGGGAACCCTGATTTTTCCTTCCTGCTCGACGGAGAATTCGAACTTTCGGCCGGCTCGTCACACTTTGTGGCCAGTCTTTATCAGGTGATTGAAAGCCCGCGTTTTGAAGTAACCAGTTTGGTGCTGGAGATCACGGGAACTGCCGTCCCGGAGCCAACCAGCTTGGTGTTAGTGCTCGGCGGAATTGGAGCGGTTGTGGCGATCCAACGTAATCGGCAATTGCCAAGAGCGAGGC
>CAZYQQ010000167.1:0-8062 GCA_964650265.1 uncultured Planctomycetaceae bacterium | reverse complement strand
CAAAAAGTCCCGACTTTTTGGCCCAAAAATCGAGTTTTGGCCAAAAAAGCCCAAGAAACCAACTGGCCCAACACTCCATCGACATCAAACTCCAGGCGCCCGGCGTCCTACTCCAGACCCCTCGCCAACCATGATCACTCTCTAACACCCGATGCCAGAACACCCGATGCCAGTCACTCAACCTCCGCACCCTATCCCCCAACCCGACGGCTAACATCCCGTGAAGAACCAAAGGTCCGTGAAGTCGGCCATCACAGGTGGCAAGCGACCACCACCAGCCTGTTAGAGCAGCGCGGAAGAAGAGTTGGCATCGTAATCACTGGCTGGCAGGGCTACTGGAAAACTCGCCCAAACCAGCCACAATATGGGTTCTTGAGCGAATGGAGAGTTTCAACCCACCGCAAGGTCCCGTCCGGCAGACCAGGACCTACTGGCTTCGATATCGTCCATGAACGTCAATCCTGCTGCCGAACAACATTCCCACCGTGTGGTGATTGTGGGAGGTGGTTTCGGCGGCATCAACGTGGCCATGGCCCTCGCCCGGGCGCCGGTCGAGATCACGCTGGTCGACCGGAATAACTACCATCTGTTCCAACCCCTGTTGTATCAGGTGGCCACCGGGGGGCTGTCACCCGCCAATATCGCCGCCCCCTTGCGGTCCATCCTGCGACGCCAACGGAACGTCCGGGTGCGGCAGGAGGAAGTCGTCGGTTTCGACCTGCAGCGGCGGCTGGTGAGATTCGAGCAGGGGACTTTCGAGTACGACACGCTGGTCGTGGCCGCCGGGGCGTGGCACAGCTACTTCGGCCACGACGAGTGGGCCCGGTTTGCTCCCGGACTCAAGACCATCGACGACGCCACCGAAATCCGTGCCCGTCTGCTGGCGGCCTTCGAACGGGCGGAATGGGAGACGGATCTCGACGCGCGGCGTCGGCTGCTCACGTTTGCCATTATTGGGGCCGGGCCGACGGGGGTTGAACTGGCCGGAGCGCTCGCGGAACTCGCCCGCTACACCTTGAAGCACGACTTTCGCAACATCAATCCCGGCGACGCGCGGATTCTGCTCGTCGATGCCGCACCCCGCGTGCTGGGGGCCTATCCCGAACCCCTGTCGGAGCGGGCGGCCGATTCGCTCACACGGTTGGGGGTCACCGTTCTGACCGGCGCCAGCGTCGAGCACTTAGACTCCGACGGGGTCCTGGTCAAAGTCGGGGAAGCGACCGAGCGGATCGAAACCGAAAACATCCTTTGGGCTGCCGGTGTGCAGGCGGCGTCTCTCGCCCAGGTCCTGGCCGCAGCCTCTGGTGCCCCAACCGATCGGGTGGGACGCATCATGGTCACTCCCCAACTCGCCTTGCCCGGCCACGACGACGTCTACGTGATCGGCGATATCGCTCACACAGTTGGCAAGGATGGCAAACCTTTGCCGGGAGTCGCGCCAGTGGCCATCCAACAGGGCAAGTACGTGGCCCGGTCGATCGCACGCAAGCTCAAGCGGAAGCCGATCGAGCCCTTCAAGTATCGCGACTACGGCTCCCTCGCCACCATCGGCCGCAAGTCGGCGGTCGCCCAACTGGGGCGGTTCCGGTTTACCGGCTATGTTGCCTGGCTGATGTGGCTGTTCATTCACCTGATGCAGCTTGTCCAGTTTGAAAACCGGGTGCTGGTCTTTATGCAGTGGTTTTGGAACTACATCACGTGGGGGCGATCGGCCCGGTTGATCACCTTCTCGGCCCTGGGAAGGAATAACAAGGTGAATCTGGCCCCCGACTCCGGCGACTCCGAAACCACGTCGCACGAGCCGCCCCCCCAAAGCTAGCAACTTTGTCGTGGAGCTGTGGGCAATCTGGCGAAGTTTCGTGGATCGCTCTTGCCGCGTGGCGGCGGTTTGGCGATGATCCCCCCGCGCCATGCTGCGGCCCGTGCTAAGACTCGGGCTGCGCGCACGGACCGCTTGCCTCACTCGTCTCGATTTGCCATGCCCTTTCCCCCCACGCCCATCCGATACCGACTGCCGCTGGCCGCCATGGCCATCGTCGTTGGGGGATGTCATGCCCTCGAACCGCCAGTCGCCACGGTCGCTCCCGCACCAGGGAGTTTCTTCGTGGCCCCGGTAGTGGTCGACCCGTCGGCGAACTGGACACCGGGAGCCGTGGTCGATCCCTCGCTGGCTCCGTATGGTTATGCCCAGCCGGGGGTCGTCGTCCCCCCCGCCGGATTGGCAGGTGGTACCGGTGTGGCCTCGGGCGTCGGCATTCCGGTGGCCGACGCAACCGTTGCCCTAGTCCCCAACCCGCTCAAGGTGCCAGTCCCCAACCACGACTTCGCTTGGGACCAGATTGTCGATGTCGTGAGCGATTTTTTCCCCATTCAAAGCGAGCAACGTGTGCTCCTGGCAGGCGACTCGTGGACCGAGGGGCGGATCGAAACCCCTTACCAATCGGGGGCGACCCTCTTCGAGCCGCAGCGCAAGGACACCGTCGGCAGCTTCAACCACTGGCAAAGCACACTCCAAACCATTCGCCGCCGCGCCGTCGTCCGGGTGCTCCCGCAGGCCGATGGCTACCTGGTCGACCTACGAGTCGACAAGGAACTCGAAGACCTGGCCCAACCCGAGCAAGCGACCGCCGGAGCCGCCACCTTCCGCAACGACAATTCGCTGCCGGCGGTGGGACGCGAAGAGGTCAACCGCTTCCGCTCCTCACCCTATTGGATCTCGCTGGGGCGCGACATCGCGCTCGAACAGCGGATGCTCGCCGCGATTCGCGATCGCTTGGCGAACGTCCCGGTGATCCCCATGAGTGTGACCTCCCAGTAGGCCAGCCTGGTAGGACCTGCTTGGTAGGCCCCACTGCTTGTCGAGCGGGACCTTGCTCCGCTAATCGCCCCGCCCAATGAGCGCATGCGGCGCCGTCGACACCAGATCGCCAATCGGCGGCCGCGCAAGCGCCGCGACCTGCTCCTTGAGCTGGGCATCGAGATCGTGCGAGGGGGCGACTTTCCAGGGCAAGATCACGGTAAAGGTGCTTCCCTTGCCGATTGCACTGACCAGCGAGACATCGCCACCCAGCAAACGACAAAGCTCGCGGACGATCGACAGGCCGAGCCCCGTCCCCGAGTGCTCGCGTGTCATCGCGTCGCCACCGGGGAGCACGGCCGTCCCTTGGCGAAACTTCTCGAACACCATCGTTTGCTCGCTCTCGCTGATGCCGATCCCCGTGTCGCGGACCTTGAGTTCCAGGTGCCCCTCGTCGTTGCGACAAGCGGAGACATCGATTCGCCCCCCCTCGGGGGTGAACTTGATCGCGTTGGAGAGCAAATTATTGAGAATCTGCTGCAATTTCGCCTGATCCTGCTCGACCGGCGGCAGATGCGACTCGCAGGTGAAGACCAGGTCGATGTTCTTCTTCTCGGCCAGCGGCCGGGCCATGTCGCACAGGGCCGAAAGGACCGTGGCGATGGAGAACTGTGTGGGGCGAATATCCATCCGCCCACTCTCGATCTTCGCCAGGTCGAGAATCTCGTTGATCATCTCCAGCAAGAGCGCGCCGGATCGCTGGATATTGCCGACGTAGCGCTTCTGCTTTTCGTTGAGGGCATCGATCCCGCTGAGCACGTCGCTGAAGCCGAGGATGCTATTGAGCGGGGTCCGAAGCTCGTGGCTCATGGTCGCCAGGAAGTCGCTCTTGAGGCGGTTCATCTCGTAAAGCCGCATGTTGGCCTGGGCCAACTCGTCGAGCTTGCCGTCGAGTTCGCCATTGACCTCCAGCAGTTCGTCCTTTTGACGGAGGAGTTGGCGGACCATCCGATTGAACGCCGCGGCGAGTTCCTCGAATTCATCGCCGGTGTAGATCTCCGCCCGCTGGTTGACATCCCCCTCGCGGACGGCGTTGCTCACGTCGCGCAGATGCTTGACCGGCCGCACGATGACAAACCGGACGACAATCCAGAGCAGGAACATCGAGAGGGAACCGGTCACGATGGCCGCCAGCCAGAGCATGGCCGAGTCCTCGGCCAGCCGCTCCGCCGTGGGGCCATGGTCGAAGCTGATCCGCATGATCGCCAACAGCTCTCCTTCGTCGAGCCCCGGCTGCCGTGCGCCGACGGCGTTGCGATGGCAATAGACGCACCCGCTGGTGGCGTAGATCGGTCGATAATACTGATACTCCTGGCCCCCATCCTTTTCGGCAATCCGATCGAACGGTTCGATCCCGTCCGGCAGCGTATCGACATCGAGCTCGGTTCCCTTGGGGAGTCGCACGGACGAGTATTCCGCGAACAGCCGGTTTTCCGTCTCACCAATCGGCGGGTTCTTGTTGTCGCTGTTGGATGGCAGAATCGCCTCCCACCGGAACTCGGTGCCATAGCGGCGGGCATGCTGAATCAGGTCACGATAACGCTTCGTGTCCTCGTCGATCTCCTCGGGATTGATCTCGCTTGGCAGAATACCGGTCTCGAGTGCTAGCCGTATCGCGCGAAAATTGCTCGGGTCGAGCCCACTATGGGCCTCGGTGAAGGCCGCCCGGACCATCTCCTTGGCCGATTCGCGGCTCTGCTCGTGGACGAGTTTCTGGGTCCGGTTGCCGTACCAATAGAAGCTCAGGAAAATCAGCAGCCCCAACGAAATGCCAAACCACCAGCGGCACTTCCGCTCGAGGCTGGTTTCGGCGAACACACGATGGAAGGAGCGGTAGGCCAATGGGGGTGCCAGCACGGGTCAGGGGACGCTGCGGCCTTGCGCCGCTCGCTCTCTAGATTGTAGAGGAGAAGTTGCTGGGGGACCAACGGCAATGGTGGTTTAACTTCCCGGTCGTGCGAGGACCAACCGAATGCCAAGCCAGAGCAGAAACATCGACAGGAACCCGGTCACGATGGCCACCATCCAGAGCATGGCCGAGTCCTCGGCCAGCCGCTTAGCCGTAGGGCCATGGTCGAAGCTGATCCGCATGATTGCCAGCAGTTCTCCTTCGTCGAGGTCCGGCTGCGGCGTGGCGACCGCGCTCCGGTGGCAGTCGACACACGCGGCGGTGGCGTAAAGGGGCCGATAGTATTGGTACTGCTGCTGGCCGTTATTGGCGACGATTCGATCGAAGGGGTCGATTCCCGGCGGCATCACAGCGACATCGTCCGCGGTCCCCTCGGGGAGCCGCGCGGAAGTGTAGGCTTCGAGCAGCCGCTGCTCCGTCTTACCGATTGAGGAACTTCCCTGGTCGCTACTTGTCGGCAGGATCGCCTCCCACTGGAACTCGGTCCCCAACCGCTGGCCATAGTCAATCAAATCGCGATACGCCTGCTTATCGTCGGTCGCATTCGAGGTGCCGCGGTCGATCCCCACATGGGCCTCGGCAAAGGCCGTGCGAACCATCTCCATGGCCGTTAAGCGGTTCTGCTCATGTACCAGCCGCTTGGTGCGGCTGCTGAACCAAGTGAAGCTCAACAGAATCAGGAGCCACAACACGAGGGCGGACCACCAGCGGAGTTTTCGCTCGCGGCTTTTCTCGGGTGGCATGCGATGAGAGCTTTGGAAGGCCATTGGGGGCAGGGCGATTGCACCATAAGTCATTCTCCGAACAGGACTTTGGCGAGGTAGGAGTCGTCCCAGCCGGCGAGGAGGCGTTTGTTCTTGATGCCGAGCTTGGCGGTGGTCTCGTTCTTCAGCATGCTGAGCGCCGTGCGCCGCAGGATGCTGAAGTTCGCGTCCGCATGGCCTAATCTCACACGAGATTGATCCTCGTGAAACGTCACGTCGAGTTGCCAATGCAAGCGGTTCTCGATCGCCCAGTGGCTGCGGACCGCTTCGGCGAACCGTTTCGCGGTGACGTACTGGCTGAGGATGTAGTAGCGCACTTCGACACACGGCTTGCCGTTGCGAACCGTGTCACTGAGCGCCATGCCGATCGCCTTCAATCCGGTCCAGCGCTGCCGATCCGCAAGGTCCTCGGGCACGGGGCACAAACAGTAGTGACGAATCTCCTCTCGCCCATGCCCTTTCTCTTCGGTCTCGTGTTGCCGCACGGGCGTATTGGCAAAATCGTTCTCGAAGTGTTTGTCGAAATGATCCACGATGGCCTGGTGCAGCGTGGGCTGGTTTCCCTTGACGGCCAGGCAGTAGTCCGCGTCGGCCTCGACGATCTTCTTGGCGATCTCCGTCTGACAACCCATCGCGTCGATTGTCACCAAACACCCTGAAATATCGATCAATTCGAGCAATTTGGGGATCGCCGTGATCTCGTTGCTCTTCGCATCAACGACGACCTGGCCCAGGCTGATATGATTCTTCGTCGCCCACGCGCTGACCATGTGGATGGCTGCCTTGCTGCTGCGCGCGTCATAACTGCGCCGCAGCGTCTTGCCGTCAATCGCGATCACCTGGCCGTCGGTGAGTTCGTGTAGTGCCAAAATCCAACTCAACAAGCATTTCTCGAACTCCGCCGGGTTGAGCGCGGCGAAAATCGCATTGAACCGATCGTGCGAGGGAATCCCCGATTCCAAGTCGAGAAACTTGGCGAACCAGTCCCGCTTCGTCCGACCGTACTTGGCGATCGCCACGAAATCGTCGGCCCCGCAAATCACCGCGCAGATGGCGATGACCACGACGTTAATTAGCGGATACGTCACCTCCCGCCGGCGGGGATCATTCAACTCCTCGAAGTGATCTTGAATCCGATTCGACTTCAACATGGCATGACTCCTTTGCTCGCGCAACTTCCTACCCGCTTACCATCAGCGGGCTTAAGGAAATCGCGTTTGCCTAGTTATGCCAGATTACCTATCATGGCGCAATCGCCCTGCCATTGGGGGCAGCCTAAGGAAAGCGATTGCCGGAATGATTATAGAGGAAGCCTGTTCGGAAAACAATTCCAATGCCATTCAAATCATCTTGACGTCATCAGTCGAGGTGTCGACGATCAAAAGGATCGAAGGTGGGTCACACGTGTCGCTCCTACCCGTCAGATAGAAGTGGGCGAATTCAACCTCCCAGAACCTGTCGGTTTGCGGATTAATAGATCGGGCTTCGATTAAGGGGCCAAATTTGCCACCTGACGAGTTCAAGAAAGTTTCCGCAAGTCGGATCGCTTTGGCAAACAGATCGTTCAAGTTTCGAATTCCTTCCGCGAGAGTTCAAACGACGACTCTCAATCAGGCCGTACCATTGTCACATTCTACTCCAGAATCTTGCCAATCCTGCTCCATCTTGCCAATCCGCGTCCCATTCTTCCCGCTAACCAAGCTCCCAACTTGCAACTCCCCCCTCGCACCATATCCATGGGAGAAGCACCTACCAACCTTGACAAATGGTATCGTATGTGGTACCATTGAATGATGTCGGATCAGCCCCCAGACGAGATCGAAGTCGTCGAGTACATCGACAACGCCGGCAAGAATGCATTTGCCGATTGGCTGCGAGAACTCGACAGCGCGGCGTTCGCGAAAGTGTTCGCCGCCGTTGCAAGGATGAAGCTGGGTAACTTTGGTGATGTCAAGCCGGTTGGCGACGGAGTCAGTGAGCGACGTATCGATCACGGCCCCGGTTACCGCCTCTACTTCGGTCGAGATGGCCAGCGACTTGTCATCTTGCTGGCTGGTGGCACCAAGCAGCGGCAGCAACGCGATATCGATCAAGCCAAAACGGCTTGGCGTGAGTACAAACTCGACAAACAGAAGAAAAACAATGGGCCTGACTAGACCATTCATCGAATCCGTTAAAGAGCGCGCATCGAGTGATCCGAGCTTTCGCGCCGCCATGCTGGCCGAGGCGTCGGAGTGCTTTTTGAACGGCGACGTCGACACCGCGAAAACCATGCTTCGCGACTACGTGAACGCTACCATCGGCTTTCAGGCACTCGCCGACCAGGTCGAAAAGACCCCCAAGAGCTTGATGCGGATGTTGAGCAAGACTGGCAATCCACGGGCCGTCAATCTAGCCGCGCTGTTCGCGTCCCTACGACATCACGAAGGGGTCACGCTGCACGTTGAGGCGACGAGGTAGCAGTTCGCGGTCCCAACACCCCTGAGAGCCTGTGAATTTTTCCCACCAAGCCCCCGTTCTCGCCTCGACGAG
>CAZYQQ010000166.1:0-8143 GCA_964650265.1 uncultured Planctomycetaceae bacterium | reverse complement strand
CAGGGGGAGTGATCGAGCAGGTCGGGCTGATCATCGATCAGGATCATGTTTGACGAAGGGGGGAAGCCAAGATTGGCGACCTGCTCCCTGACCTCCGATCTCCAACCTCTGGCCCCCGGCACCCGGCCCCCCCTCCCTAATGAATCTCCAACTCAAACGGCATCACCAGACCCATCGGTTCCTTGAAGATCCGCTTCCACATCGCTGCCTTGCGGATCAAGGGCTCGAGTTCGGGGGCGAGGCCCGAGATGTCGAGCCGGACTTCTTTTTCACCCTTAGTGTCGCCGAACAACGACTCGAAGAAGTCGACTGGCTCGGGCAGGGTTTCGAGCTTTACCTTTTCGTCCTTGTCGAGCCCGGCGAGCGACTTGGCCTTGGCGATCGCGTCGCCCAAGGTGCCGAGTTCGTCGATCAGGCCATTCTTCTTTGCCTGGCGGCCGGTGTAGACGCGGCCTCCGGCGAGCTTCTCCAAGTCTTCGACCTTCATGTCGCGACCTTCGGCCGCCTTGGTGGTGAACTGCTTGTAGGTCTCGCGCATCGAGGCCTCGAACGCCTCGCGCTCGCTGGGGGAGAAGCCGGAGGACTCGCTGAAGAGACCGCTATTCTTGCCGCGGGAGATGGTGTCGACCGAGACGCCGATCTTGTCGTAGAGCCCCTTGATGGCGATCTTCCCCCCCACCACGCCGATCGATCCGGTGACGGTCCCCGGTTCGGCGATGATGTGGTCGGTCCCCATCGCGATGTAGTAGCCACCGCTGGCGGCGACGTCTCCCATGCTGGCGACGACCGGCTTCTTGATACTTTCGATCTCGCTCCAAATCAGGTCGCTGGCGATCGCCGACCCGCCGGGGCTGTCGATCCGCAGGACAATGGCGGCCACTTTGTCGTCCTTGGCCGCCTTGCGTAACGCCTCGACCATGGTGGTCGAACCGACCGAACTACCGCCGAACAGGTCCTGCGCGCTCTCGCCGGTCGTGATTGGGCCGACGGCGTAGACGATGGCGATCTTCTTGTCGGAGCCCTTGCTGCTGGAGGAGCTACTCGACATGGCGCCGAGGAGCTTGAAGAGACCCGCGGGGCCGGAGAAGTCGGTGTCGACGGCCTGTTTGCCGTAATTCTCGACGTAGACGAAGTCGCGCTCCTTGTCCTCGTTGTCGAGTGCTTCGCGAAGTTCGTGCGGATAGGCGAGGCGGTCGACGAGGCCGCACTCTTTGGCCTTGGTGGCCGACAGGAGGCCGATGTCGACCAGCTTGACGACTTCGTCCTTCTTGAGCTTCCGGTCGGTGGCGATCGTTTCGATCATCTGGTCGTAGAGGTCGTCGACCAGAGCACTAAGATTCTCTTTGACCGGCTTGCTGTAGCTCCGCCGGGTGAGCGATTCGGCCGCCCCCTTGGCATCTCCCATGTGAAGGAAGTCGGCTTTCACGCCAAGCTTGGCCAAGGTGCCGCGGAAGAACATCGCCTCCATCCGTACCCCCGGCACGACTAGCACACCCGACTCGGGCATCACGATTTCGTCACAGGCGGTGGCGATCAGGTAGTCCTCGGGCATACCCATTTCGAGTTGGGCGTAAACCTTTTTGCCCTGCTTACGAAAGTCGGCGATCGCCTGTCGCACCTCGTTGATCTTGCCGCGGCCGAGGCCCGGGTTGCTGATGTCGAGGACGAGTCCCTTGATCTTGTCGTCCTTGGCCGCCTTGTCGAGGCGGTTGAGCAGGCTGCGGAGGTCGCTCTGGATGCTGCCGAAGGGGCTCGACGATTCTGGGGACTCGGGGAGGCTCGAGTCGAGAGTGAGCCGCGCGAAGCGGACCTTTTCGATCTTGGGCTTGGCTTCTTCTTTTTTGGCTCCCGACTTTTTATCGGCCTCCTGCTTCGCTGCTTCCTTGTCCCCCTCGCCGTCCGACTTGGAAGCGTCGGCCTGCTGCTCCTCATCCGACTTCTGATCGGCAGCTTCTTCCGTGGTTGGCGGGTCGGCGGTGGCCGGTTCCTGCGACCAGGCCGTCGCAAACGGGAATGCTAGCGTCAGGGCAAACAGCCAGGCGAGGGCTCGGAAGTGGCGAATCGAGGAGGGGGTTTTCATCAAATGCTCCAAATCGGCTGGGAGGCAAGGGGTGGCGATCGGCCAGAGCTGACCGTGGGAGCCACAGCAGGGTATTGTCCAAGTGTACCCGATCAATCACCCTGGAGTTTAGGGTAATGGGCCGAAAAATCGTGGCAAACGAGTCAAATCCTCCCCCGCCATGCGCAGAGAGCGACTGAGCGACCTCAAGCAACATCGCGATGTAAACTGCGAAAAATTGACGTCGCCTCGGGAGGAAAGGCGCCCTATACTTGCAAAGCGGCGGCGTGGATGCACCGGCATCGACGTCGCTTTTCCATTGCGCGCCTCCCGATGCCCTGCCCTTTTCCAGCCTTCCGGCCATGAGCAAGCACCTCCAAAACGACCTCCGTTCGATCGAAGAATCCATTTCGCGGCAAGCGACGCTCGTCGAGCAGATGGTCCAGACCGCCTACCGCGGGCTGCACGATCGCTGCCTGGGGACGGCCGCCGAAATCCTGGCGCAGGAAACCGAAGTCAATAGCCGCGAGGTGCGAATCGAGGAAGAGTGTCTCAAGACGCTCGCCCTCCATCAGCCAGTGGCGATCGACCTTCGCCGCACCGCCGCCGCGCTGAAGATCAATGCCGACCTCGAACGGATCGCCGATCTTGCGCTCAATCTGGCCGAGCGAACCGAAAGCCTGGTAGGGCATCCCGAGATCCCGATTCCCGCGGCCCTCGAACAGATGGTCGAAGTGGCAATCGGCATGTTGCGCGACGCCCACATCGCCTTCAGTCAACTCGACACCCGGCTCGCCGCCAGCGTCTGCTCTCGCGACGATAAGATCGATGCCCTCAACCGCGAGGTGATCGACGAGCTGATCGCGATCATGCAGCGGCATCCCCACCGGGTCGAAGGCTCGCTCCACCTCTTCTCCGCTTCGCGGATCGTCGAGCGGATTGGCGACCACGCGACCAACATCGCCGAGGACGTGATGTACATGGTCGAAGGAGAGATTCGCCGCCACCAACTCAAGATCCAGCGGTCAGCGTAAAAGCGATCGCGTGCTAGGCAATCGTCTCCTCTTCGTCCCACTCCTCTTCCTCGTCGGCCTCTTCCCACAGTTCGGACTCGTCGTCCGACACTTCCTCGTCCCATTCTCCTGCTTCCTCTTCGTCGTACTCGTACTCCTCTTCTCCTTCATCCTCCTCTTCCTCTCCCTCTTCCCCTTCGGCGGGAGCTTCCTCCTCGTACTCTTCCTCTTCCTCGTATTCCTCTTCGTACTCTTCCTCATACTCCGCTTCGACCAGCTCCTCACCGTCTGCTTCGACCTGGACGCTCGCTTGCTTGGAGCCGGCGATCGCAGCAGGCTGCCGTGCAGATGCCACTTCCTCTTCGTCAGCCTCGGGATCGGCCTCGTAGAGAATCCGGTTGCTTCGTGCCGGGCCGGCTTCCCCAGCGACATCTTCGCGCGGGCCATCGCGCATCGCCTCCCATTCGGCGATGGTGATCACCACCTCGCGGGCTTGTGATCCATTGTACTGTCCGACAATGCCATCCTCGGCCATGAAGTCGACCAGCCGCGCCGCGCGGCCGTAGCCAATGCCGAGCGCCCGTTGGAGTAGCGACACACTGCCGCGCCCTTCGCGGACCACCACGTCGACCGCCGCTTCGTACAGCTCGTCGCGATTCTTGAGGCTCCCCGCCGCCGATTCGACCTCCTCCTTCGTCCGGAGCTGCATCAACTCGCCCGCAAACTGCGGCTCTTCGGTCCCAATGCAGTCGACCACCCGGGTGATCTCGTCGTCCGACAGGTAAGTCCCCTGACCGCGCAGGAGCGTGCTGGTGCCGGGCGAGAGGAAGAGCATGTCGCCGTTGCCCAGCAGTTTGTCGGCCCCATTCTCGTCGAGCACCACGCGGCTGTCGGTCCGGCTCGCCACCTGGAAGGCGATCCGCGCTGGCAGGTTCGACTTGATGAGCCCCGTGATGACATCGACCGTCGGCTTTTGCGTGGCCAGGATCAAGTGGATCCCCACCGCGCGGCTCTTCTGCGCCAGGCGAATGATGTGCTGCTCCACGTCTTTACCAGCCGTCATCATCAGGTCGGCCATTTCGTCGGCCACGATGACCACGAAGGGGAGCGTCCGCGGGATCTCCTCCCACTCGGCCTCGCTCGAGGGGCGGACCCGCTCGCGCAGCTCCTCGTCGCCAAGTTGGTTGTAAACGCTGATGTGCCGCACCCCAGCCCGGGCCAAGAGGGCGTAGCGCTCCTCCATCTTGTCGACGGCCCAGGCCAGAATTGCCTCGGCCTTCTTCATGTCGGTCACCACCGGGTGCATCAGGTGGGGGAGCTTGCGATAGCCCGAAAGTTCGACCATCTTCGGGTCGATCATCAGCATCCGCACCTCGTCGGGCCCGCGCGTCATCAGCATCGAGACGATGATCGAGTTGAGACAAACCGACTTACCGGTACCCGTCCGCCCCGCGATCAGCAGGTGAGGCAGCGCTGCCAGGTCGACCGTCATCGGATTGCCGGCGACGTCCTTGCCCAGGAAGATCGGAATCTTCATCCGGGCCGCCTGGCCGTTGGTCTCCTCGATCACCTCGCGGAGGCGGACGAGTTGGCGATGCTCGTTGGGGACTTCAATCCCCACGGTGTTCTTGCCCGGGATCGGCGCGACGATCCGCACGCTCGGCACCCGGAGCGCAATCGCCAGGTCGTCGGAAAGTCCAGTGATCTTCGAAAGCCGCAACCCCGCCTCGAGCTGCACCTCGTATTGGGCGATGACCGGGCCCGTCTCGATCTCGACCACCTTCACATTGAAGCCAAAGTTCTTGAACGTCCGCTCGAGAATCTTCGCCTTGCGGCGGACTTCTTTTTCGTGCTCCTCGTAGGAGACATCCTCCCCCGGTGCGAGCAGGTCGAGCGGCGGCAGTTCGTAGTCGGCCACCTGATCCGAAGCCTGATCGGCCCGCTGAAGCTGCTGGATGATCTCGTCGCGCTCGCTCTGCGGCTTGGGTCGGCGGAACTTGGGTTCCGAGCCTTTTTCCTCTTCGGCAACGGCTGCCGCGGAGGGAGCGGCCGGAGCCCCAGGTGATTGTTCAACCGGCGAAGTTGCGGCGGCCCCGCCCGTGAGGGCCGAGGTCAGGCGCGAGGCGACACGCTTCAGCGCGCCGGTCGGTTTGGCAACCTCCTCGTCGGTTCCCTGCTCGCCGCTGGATTCGCTACGCTTATCGTTCGGGGTGCGGACGGCGAGTTGCGACGAGTCCACAATCTCCTCGTCCTCTTCTTCCCACTCCGACTCCTCTTCCTCCTCGTATTCGTACTCGTATTCTTCCTCCCCCTCGCCCCCTTCATCCTCTTCCTGGTCGCTGAAGGCCTCTTCCAGGTCGGTCTTTACGCGCCGCGCCAGACCCGCCGACTTCCCCCAGTGGGCCAGACTTCTCCCAGAGGCAACCGTCGTCGTCGCGGCGAGACTGAACAGCAAGTAGTCGGTCGAGAGCAGCAGGCCGGCCGCAATCACGCTCACACTGAAGATGAGCGCCCCTGCCTGGGCAAAGTTGGCCTCGAGCCAGGCCCGCCCCACCGCTCCCAAATATCCCCCTGCCCCCACCAGCGGACCAGGGGTCCAATCGGGCATCGCCAGCGACGCCAGCGCCGTCAGGCCGACGAGGGAAATCACCCAACCCAATGCGCGGACCACCAACTGATCGATCGGACGCCGTACCAGGAGCAAAGTCGTCACGACCGCCAAGGTCCCCAGCAGATAGTAGGCCCCAATGCCCAACCCCTCGAACAGCAGATGGGCCACAATCGCCCCAGCCCGCCCGCAGGCGTTCTGCACCACCTCGTTCGCCGGGTAGACGAGTGCCGAAGGGGGATCGGCCCGGTCGTAGGTCACCAGCGACAGTCCCAGCACCAGCGTCAGGCAGACCAGCCCGAGCGCGAGGACATCGAGGTGGCGATTGCGGTTTTCGAACATCGAAGTCGGCAATGGAGGGATGGTCACTGGCGTGCAGGGGGACGCGGGTGCGCACGCCGGGTCGACAACCGGGGCGCAATTCCACTATGTCGATCATCGTCCCCCGATCGCATCACCCCCTAACATCCATGGCGGCAACGCTAGCATCTTTACCATTCCCCTTCGGGGCATAACCGGCCCGCCATGCACAATCCCGACGACTGTGCCCACCGCTACGTCGAGAGGACCAGCCGCGGACCCCAGATTCCCTTGGCACGCGGTACGAGCAGTCCCACCAAAGTCCCCTCGGGGGCGAGGGCCGCGAGTTCGTCGCCCTCTTCGGGGAGGGCCAGCGGGATCGTCCGCCCGTGGCGAATCTCCTCGACTTGGGCCGCATCGAGCACCACCTTTGGCAACCCTTCGATCGCTCGTTCAGCGGGCAGGAGTGATGCGGCGAGTCGCTCGGCCGTTAGCCCCTCGACCTCGATGGCCTCTTCAAGACGAAATCCCCCGATCGCTGTCCGCACCAGCCCACTCATCACCGCCGCGGTGCCAAGCCTCTCGGCCAGGTCGCGCCCCAGCGCCCGGACATACGTCCCGCTGCCGCAGGTGATATCGAGTTCGAGCCGGGGATAGTCGTAAGCGATGATTTCGAGCGCATGGATCTCGATCTCCCGCGCGGCCAACTCCACCGACTCGCCCCGCCGTGCAATGTCGTACGCCTTTTGCCCCGCGATCTTGATCGCCGAATAGAGGGGAGGCCGCTGGGATATCTTGCCGAGAAAGCTCGGCAACACGCCCGCGATCTCCTGCCGCGATGGCTCGGGAGGATTGTCGAGCAGGGTCGGCTCCAGCTCGGTGTCGTCGCTCGGACTCGACCGCCCCAGGAGAAACACCCCCCGATACCGCTTCGGCATCCGCTGAACATACTCGATCAGCCGTGTCGCCCCACCAAGGCAGACCACCAGCACTCCACTGGCCAGCGGGTCGAGTGTCCCGGCATGCCCCACCTTGGCGGGCCGCACGATCCGCTGAACGCGGTTGACCACGTCGCGCGAGGTAAGCCCGCATGGTTTGTTGCAGTTCACCAGGCCAGTCATTCGGATAGCTCACTGGTTGCATTGGAAAGTCGGCACTAGCGTAACTTGGGGAGTTCGAAGTTGGGAGGATCCGTTACTTCGTCACTCTGTCCTTCGTTCCGGCCTCCGGCCCCTGACCTGTTCCTTGGTGGCACCGTTTTCGCGTTTTCGAGGGGGGGGTCGTGCCACGAGTGTGACATTTGTCGGCCTCAAACTCTGTGAATCAGGGGATGTTTTGATCAAGAGGTGTGCCACGTGGCACTGTTTCGTCAAGTTTTGTCGTTTAAGTGTGCCGCGCGGGGGGGAAGGGGCAGGGATGAAGGACCGTAGCCCGGGCGGTGCGAGGGGATGAATTGTCAAAGACCAGGTAGGTTCCATCTGCCGGATGGAACCTTGAAGTAAAGTCGACGTCGCCACCAAAGGTCTCGCTCGGCAAGCGGGACCTACTTCGAGGCACAAACGCGAATCTATACCGGGTGGTGCCCAATTCCCACCAAGAACTCCCAACAAACAGAAAATCGCGCCCGACAAGGCGTTTTTCGGCACCTTTCCGAGCCGTGGACGTGAGTCCACGGAGCATTGGTAGGGGTAGGGAGAACCGATTGATTTCGATTCCCCCTCCCTCCGAACCGTGCATGCGGATCTCCCGCACACGGCCCTCCAGTCGGTGGTCTTACCTCAGGGAGGATTGACGAACCGGGTGTGGGCAGCACTCAGGCTGTACAACCCATGCTCGGCGAAGTGTCCCTTCCGAGCTCTCAAGCTGTGTGATTCCCAAAATGGGCTGGTGTTTGAATTGATCGACGGCACGAATCTCGGTCGCTGCTTGCGCGCGGTGGCGGCTGGCGAGGAGTGTTCGAAATCGGTTCGTTGTATCGGCCCACAAGGTTCCGGAACCGAATTGGGAAAGTAGCAAAAGGGGACATTCTACTTTTTCGGAAAGTGACGTGGCCACACAAAACCACTTTACTCCGAAAAAGTTGAATGTCCCCTTTTGCGGCCCTGGAAGAGATTGCGCAAAGTAGGTCCGCGTTCGCTGAACCGGACCTTGCGCGCGTGGAGA
>CAZYQQ010000165.1:0-8342 GCA_964650265.1 uncultured Planctomycetaceae bacterium | reverse complement strand
TCGGCTTTTTGTGAACTTTGTCGTGGGAATCGGGCACGGCCCGGTATAGATTCGCTGTTGTGCCTCGAAGTAGGTCCGTGGCCGCTGGCCCGGACCTTGCGCGCGTGGAGAGTTTGGACGGACCATCCATTCAAGGTCCGGTCCAGCGGACACGGACCTACTTGGTCTTTGGCAATTCAAACCCCCTCACACTGCCCGGGCAAATGTGCCCATGCTACGATCCCTGGTCCCTGGCCTCCGACCCCTGACGCCTCCTCGTCAAAAAGGGCCCAAAATACCCAGAAAAGGGGCGAAAAGAGGGGGACTTTTTGCCCTGACCCGTGTTAGGAAAGGCTTGATTTACAAGAATTCGCGAACAGCAAGGGGCAAAAAGTCCCGATTTTTTGGCCCAGAAATCGAGTTTTGGCCAAAAAGTCAAGAAGGCTGGTTGAGACTCGGTTCGCGGGGCAAAGGTAGTGAGACACACTTAGACGAACCAACTCGACCAGAAAGTGCCATGTGTGACACCGCTATCCCTTATTTTATAGACTCAGGTGGGCCTGGGTGTCACACTGATGGCGTCACACCTAACCCCTGAACGCGAAATTGGTGCCAGTCTGGTTGGAGGCCAGAGGCCAGAGGCCAGAGGTCGGAGGTCGGAAACTTCCAACTTCCAACTGGTCACTACAGCAAACCCGAGCTACGGTCATGCTCGCACGGGCAAATGTGCCCATGCTACCTGCCCCCCGTCCCCTTGCCGCTGGGCCCCCGAATTGTTATCTTTCGGGACTTCGCACAACGCCTAGCTAGCCGCTGTCGCGGCCCAAGATTCCCTTTAGATTCCGGCAATTGCCGCACGAAACCATGAAAACCTACATGGCCAAGCCGGCCGACGTGGACCCAAAGTGGCTGCTGGTCGATGCCACCGACAAGGTGGTTGGCCGGCTGGCGAGCGACATCGCGGTTCGCCTGATGGGCAAGCACCGCCCGACCTACACCCCCCATGTCGACACGGGGGACTATGTTGTTGTGCTGAACGCCGACAAGGTGAAGTTCAGCGGCAACAACAAGTGGGACAAGAAGCAATACACCTGGTACACCGGCTACACCCGGCAGCGGTCGATTTCGGCTAGCGATCTGATGGAAAAGCATCCGGAGAAGATTCTTCGCGAAGCGGTCCGCCGGATGTTGCCCAAGAACAAGCTCGCCAGTCGGATGCTCGAGAAGCTGAAGATTTACACTGGCGATGATCATCCCCACCAGGCGCAGAACCCGCAGCCGGTGGAACTGGCGATCAAGTAACCCCCCCCACTCCTAGAAGACGACAGTTATTCGCTATGGCAACTGCCGAAAAAGTGATCGATGCCCTGGGAACCGGCCGCCGCAAGACGTCGGTGGCCCGCGTGCGTATTCGTCCCGGTCAGGGGACCATCAAGATCAATAACCGCGAGTTGGAAGAATACTTCCCCATCGCTCAAGATGCCAACGCCGTCGTGGCACCGCTCAACCATTGCGAACTTCGCGATAAGGTCGACGTCATCATCCGCGTCCATGGTGGTGGCAACACCGGACAGGCGGGGGCCTGCCTGCAGGGGATCGGACGGGCGCTCATCAAGTACGACAGCGACCTGCACGACAAGCTCCGCGAGAAGGAATACCTGACTCGCGATTCGCGTATGAAGGAACGGAAGAAGCCGGGTCTGCACGGTGCCCGTCGTGGTACCCAGTTCTCGAAGCGTTAATCTTCCATGGACGCTTCCGCGACCGACAATTTCAAATCGGCCCTGCTTCGGTCGGGCCGATTTTTTTGTTGGTCGGTCCTGCTGGTCGCCACGCTGGTGGCCGTTGCCGGAGTGCTGGCCCAACTGCTGTCGCGCACCTGGTGGCTGTTTGAGCTGGCGACTCACTTCGTCGCTCATTGGACAGTGATGCTGACGGTATTGGCCGTTGGCTGGGCCGTATTCCGCCGTTGGCAGTGGGTGCTGGTGACGATGGTCTGTCTGGCGTGGAATGTGGCACAGCTCGTTCCGCTCTACCTCCCGGGACCGATAGCCCGGCCGCAAGGAGAGACGATGCGACTGTTGTCGCAGAATGTCTTCACCCACAACCAGAATCACCAGGCTGTGCTCGATCTGGTGGCGCGGGAAGACCCCGAGATCGTCGTGCTGATCGAGACCAGCCGCCGCTGGGTACACAAGATGGCCCCCTTGGAAGAGATCTATCCCCATACACTTCACCAGCCGTCGCGCGACAACTTCGGCATCTCGGTCTATTCCAAACACCCTTGGACTTCGGCCGAGATTGTCCGACTCGGGCAAGCCCAATTGCCGTCGGTGGTGATGATGCTCGACACGCCGGAGGGGCCGCTGCAAATCTTGGCGACCCATACGGTCCCCCCCGTGAGCGAAAGGTACTCGGCCTATCGCAATGACCAGCTCGCCGAGATCGGCAAGTTTGTGGCGTCGCGCGGCCTGCCGACGCTGGTCGTGGGAGACCTCAACGCGACCCCATGGTCGCCCGCGTTTCACGATTTGCTCAAGGAGGGAAACCTGCGCAACACGCAGCAAGGCTATGGCATCCAGCCTACGTGGACCCTCAAGAAACTGCCCGGCATTCCCATCGATCATGCCTTGGTGACCAAAGGGATTGCCGTGGGGGACCGCCGCGTGGGACCCGAGATCGGGTCGGATCATCGGGGTGTGATCGTCGACTTTGCCATCGCCCCGCAAGAGCTTCGCTAGACGCGTCGTCCGACCGGGTGGACCCTGGGGGGTGTCATTTCTGCAGCAGGATCTGCGTCCCTTCCTTCCCGGCGACCACGATGTCGAGCTTGCCGTCGCCATCGAGGTCGGCAGTGCGGATCTGCATGCCAATGCCGATCAGGCCACGCTGGATGTCGTGGCGGGTGAAGTTTCCTTCGTCGTCGATGGTGTAGTAGCAGATGATCGGGGGCTCGAGTCCACCGGGGTCACCCCCATTGTGAGCCCGCACCCGCTTGCCGGTGATGAGTTCCTCGCGGCCGTCGCCATCGAGGTCGGCCATGTGGAGGCAATGGAGTTGCGAGAACTGCTGGTCGATCACCTTCTCGGTGTAGGTGAACTTGCCGGGCTCGGCACCGTTGGCGAACCAGACTTTGAGTCCGTAGTCGTGGGGGGCGCCCACGATGATGTCGTTCATGCCGTCGCCGTTGACGTCACGGACGATCACGGGGCAACTCAGCGCCCCGTTCCAGTCGGGGTGGAAAGTCCACTTCTCCTGCCAGATGTCTCCTTCGGGACGCTCGTACCAGCCGGTGCCGACGATGATGTCCTCGCGGCCATCGTTGTTCACGTCGCCAAAGCCCATCCCGTGGCCATTGCGGTTGGGGCCGATGACATGTTCGACGAGGGTGATCCCTTCGGGTTTGCCATCCTCTGACTTCTCCCACCGCCAAATTCGGAAGGGGTCGTTAGGGGTCCACGAGTTGGTCACCCACTCGGGCACGCCATCGCCGTCGAAGTCGTGCATCATGCTGAATTCGTTGCTTCCCGCCTTGGTGTCGGCTAACAGCCGCCGTGGCCAAAGCTGCCCCTGCATCAGCACCTCGCCGCCAGGGTTCCGATACCAGGCAACCTCTGGCTGGAAGAAACCACCCGACACGACGTCGAGCCGGCCATCGCCGTCGACATCGTAGAGAAAGTCGCAGTTCGACGCGGCGTATTGATGGACATCCTCGAATTGGCGCACGGGCCGCGGGGTCCACTCGGGATTGCGATACCAATTGCGACCGGCGACGACGTCGAGCTTGCCATCGCCATCGATGTCCCCCACGTCGCACCCTTCGTTCGTGTCGACGGCCAGAACGCGGAACTCGAACGTGAGCGGATGCTGCGCCCAGGCCAGAGAATTCAAGCCAAGCAGTAACGTCGCGGCAACGATCGGGAGTAGGCGCTTCATGTCGGCCTCGGGAGGGGGGGAGGAAGGATGAAGGGGGAAGGATAAAGGATGAAGTCAGGGTCCCTTTATTCTAAACGATCTTTGGCCTGGAGGGGAATTTGCTCCCCCATTGTGGGGCGATTCTCCGAATCGCCAGCGGGGGAAATGCGAGATTCTCCGAATCGCCAGCAGTGCGGACGCGGCCTGCTACGGCGAAGCGTGTTGGTACTTCGAGCGATTTGGAAAATCGCTCCACAATGCTGTTCAATCCTGTGTCGGGGCGGAAAATCGCGAAACTTGGGCGTGCGGGATGGGGTTGGACTATTGTAGAATAAGGTCGCGGTGGGGGCTTTTCTGACAGTCGACAGTTGAGGTGCGGCATGACAGTTCGGATCGGGATGCTGACGTTGGCGATGGCGACCTTGGCCATCTCGGCCCTCGCCGCTCCGCCTGACCCCGCAACGGTGGCTCGGGAGGTCGATCGGCTGATTGCCGGGGAACTGTTTGCCGAGTCTCCCGAACTGGCCCCCCGCGTGGACGACGCGACCTACCTCCGCCGCGTGTGGCTCGACACTGTGGGGGATATCCCCTCGCCCGAACATCTTACGGCGTTTTTGCTCGACCCGGCCAGCGACAAGCGCGAGCGGGTGGTCCGCGACCTGCTGACGAGCAAGCAGTTTGGCCAGAATTGGGCCCGCTATTGGCGCGACGTCGTCTTCACTCGGCGGCTCGAGGACAGGGCCCTGGTCGCGTCGAGCGCCATGGTGACGATGCTGACCGAGGAACTCAACGGGGGAACGAGTTGGGACGCGATTGCCGAGAAGTTCATCACCAGCCAAGGGGATGTTCGCGAGAATGGGGCGGCCGCCATCTACATGGCCCAGGATGGTCGGACCGAAGAGGCGACCGCCGAAATGGCGCGGATCTTTCTCGGTGTCCAAATCCAGTGTGCCCAATGTCACGACCACCCCTACGACCGCTGGAAGCGCGAGCAGTTTCACGAGCTGGCGGCTTTCTTCCCGCGGATTAGGTTGCAGGCAGTCAACACTCCCACGCGGCGAAGCTTTGCCGTGGTGGCCAGCGATCGACCGGAGCAACGTGGTCGGAACAACCCCAATCAGAATCGTCGTGGCAGGGCGGAACACTACATGCCCGACCTCGACAACCCGGCGGCGCCGGGGACGCGGATGGAGCCGCGATTCTTCCTCACGGGTGCTGAGTTGCCGCTGGGGACCGTCGACGCCAAGCGCCGCGGGACGATTGCCGAGTGGATGACCGGGAGCGAGTGGTTTGCCACCGCTTACGTCAATCGGATGTGGGCCGAGCTTGTGGGAGAAGGGTTCTATGAACCTGTCGACGATCTTGGCCCCGACCGGGTTCCATCCGCCCCTCAAGCGGTTGGCTATTTGTCGCGGCAGTTTGCCCAGAGTGGCCACGATCCTAAGTGGCTCCTCGAGGTGATTTGCCGGACGGAGGCTTACCAGCGCGAGAGCCGTCCGCGGCGCGATCCTGGCGGTGTCCCCTTCACGGCCAACGTCGCCCAGCGGTTGCGGGGCGACCAACTCTTCAACGCGCTGCTCACGACGCTCGAGCTCGACGAAGATTCGATGCGCGGCCTCGTCCAAGGAGGGGGCGGGCGCGGGGGGT
Source organism: uncultured Planctomycetaceae bacterium (assembly GCA_964650265.1). Classification (GTDB taxonomy): domain Bacteria; phylum Planctomycetota; class Planctomycetia; order Pirellulales; family Lacipirellulaceae; genus CAZYQQ01. The sequence goes on along the minus strand of CAZYQQ010000165.1, from coordinate 2,801 downwards.
ATGGTGGCGGGGCATCGTCGCGGGCAGCCTTCGAGGTCGTCTTTGGCTACGACCCGAGTGAGCCGCGCGCGACGGTCACCGCTTCGATCCCCCAGGTGCTGGCGATGATGAACACACGGCAACTCAACCAGGCGATCTCCGTCGGACGACGACTGCGGCCGACATCGCTGGGGAGGCTGGTTCGTGAGATCAAGAACGACGACGAGCTGACGACCGAGCTCTATCTTCGCACGCTCTGCCGCGAGCCGAGCGAAGCGGAGCTGGCCCACATCGCTGCTTATGCGGAGTCGGTCGGCAACCGTAATGAAGTTTACGAGGACCTCTTGTGGTCGCTCATCAATTCGTCGGAATATGTCCATCGAAAGTAATTTCGTCATCCATTTCCTCAGAGAGCATTCCCATGTTCCGCCTGCAACATCACATTCGGGCCTCGGTCGATCGGCGGCGTGTCACTTCGCGGCGTGATTTTCTCCGCGCGGTCGGTGTCGCCGGGGCGACGGCCGGCGCGCTGAGCTGGACCGACGCGATCAGCCTGGCCGCCGACGACCTGCGGCAGCGCAAGAAGGCGTGCATTCTGCTCTGGATGGCGGGGGGACCGAGCCAATTCGAAACCTTCAGCCCCCTTCCCGGCCATGCCAATGGGGGGGAGACCAAGGGGATCGCCACCAGCGTCCCCGGCATCCACATTGCCGAGAACATGCCGTGCGTGGCCGAGACGATGGACCATTGGGCGATCATCCGCTCGATGACCAGTAAGGAAGGGAGCCATCCGCGGGCGAGCTTCTACATGCACCATGGCTACCTGCCGATGGGTGGGGTCAAGTTCCCAACCTTGGGGTCGAACGTGGCCCATCAGATCGGCGATGCCGCGTGCGAACTCCCCAGCTTCGTCCGCGTTGGCGCGCGGGGGCAGAATGCCGGCAATGCGGGCTTCTTGGGGGTCGACTACGATCCGCTTGTCCTGGGGGGAGCCGATCGCCCCCCGAACAACACGACCCCGGCCACCGACACCGACCGCTACGTCCGCCGACTGGGCCTTTTGCAGGGGCTTGAGAGTGACTTTGCGGCGGCCGAGGGAAGCGACCTGGTGGCCGACCATCGCAAGCTGGTGGCGAGCGCCGCGGAGATGATCCTCAGCCCCAAGATGGAGGCGTTCGACCTTGATCGCGAGCCGGATAAAATCCGCGAGGCCTATGGCGTGGGACAATTCGCGGCCGGGTGTCTCCTCGCGCGGCGGCTGATCGAGCATGGTGTGACGTTCGTCGAAGTGGGGTCGGGCGGCTGGGACACCCACGACGACAATTTTAACCGGACCAAGAGTCTGACCGGACAGATCGACCGCCCGATGGCGCAGCTAGTCGTCGATCTCAAGCAGCGCGGCATGCTCGACGACGTGCTGGTGGTCTGGATGGGGGAATTCGGCCGGACCCCCAAGATCAACGCCCGGTCGGGGCGCGACCACTACCCGCGGGCGTTCAATGTCGCCCTGGCTGGAGGAGGGGTCCGCGGTGGGCAGGTGATCGGGACGACCGACAAGACCGGTTCGACGGTCGCCGAGCGCCCGGTGCAGGTGCAGGACCTGTTCGCGAGCATCTACACCTTGCTGGGGATCGACCCTGGGCACGAGAACATGAGCCACATTGGCCGACCGATCAAGCTGGTGGACGAAGGGGGGGCGGTGGAGGAACTGTGGAGTTAGAACATCTGCTCAGAGCTGCTTCATGGTGACTTCGGGAAAGGTGTAGTCCTCGGGAAAATCGGGGAACAACTCCTTGAGCATCTGGCGGTCGAATTTGGAGACGTCGAGGTATTTCCATTCGGTATTGCCATTTTCGAGCACGCCGAGTTGGAAGGAAGTTGTTTCGATCCCACCGGCGGGAACAGTCATCACGACCTTTTGCGGGACTATGGCATACAGTCGTTCTTTGGTTTGGACGAACTGTGGGTCTGCAGGAAAGGAAATGCTAATCGTGACCTTCGCCTCTTGCATCCCGCTGAAGGTGTCGTCGAAGACCTTGGCATATGCTTGCTCACCACCTGCCATTTCGATCAGCTTTGGATGCATGTAGCGGATCACGGTAGCGACGTCGCCAGCGACGGTCGCATCTTTGAGCGTTCGCAGGTCCGCTTGAAGTCGCTCGGCGTTTTCTGATCCTTCGGGGATTTGAGCAGGAACCGCTCCTTTGGTATCGACAGTCGCAGGGGCACTGCTATCGGACCATGGCTCATCCTTTTTGGTCGCCTTATCACAACCGACGAGGGAAGCCACTAGCATGCTCATGACGAGCGGGGCAAAGAGTTTCAAGAGCGGGCACTCCCTGACAATGGAACGTTCACGGTGATGTGCCGACATTAGAGCACAAATGCCGCCGGTGGACCCAGCCCAGGAACAGACAGAGCACGGTCGCTGCTAGCATCGACGAATGTCGGGGCTCTGGGACGATGCTCGCCCCGCTCAGCAAGATGTAAGCCTCGTCGATCCGCAGCACCATCGGCTCATCGATGACGTACGATTGATCGACGAATATCGGCGGAGGGCCGATTGCCAATGGATAGTTTGTCGCTAAAGAGGGGCTGAATCCAAGGGAGACGTCGAATGAAACACCAGGGAAAGGGCCCGCGTCTGGGTTCGGCAACGGAGTGATTTCTGGTACGAAGGGGTCGACATAGCTTGTCACCAACCGAAATACAGGTGGTGGGGGATCGGCTCCAATCCCAATGCTCCGCGCGAAATTCGGCCTGGCACCCACAGAGCGACTGTGTTAGTTGTCAATAGTTAAGCCTGCTCAAATCAGGCAGTT
>CAZYQQ010000164.1:0-8345 GCA_964650265.1 uncultured Planctomycetaceae bacterium | reverse complement strand
CAACTTCCAACTTCCAACTTCCAACTTCCAACTTCCAACTTCCAACTTCCAACTCCCAACTTCCAACTCCCCCCATGCCCAACACAGGCTTCATCGAAATGACCGGCGCCACGCTCGATCGCATCATCAGCGCCGACGAACTCCACCACGACAACCTCGCCGAAGCCGGCGTCAACGACACGACCATCGTCCGGGTCAACCGCCAGGGGGACATCGAAGTCCGCCGCCACGAGGGCTGGGACGTGATCGGTGGGCTGATCGGCGAGTTCGAAAACCGCGTTCGCCAGGAAACCGGCCTCAACTGGGCTTGAGTCTCGCGGCGGACAAGCGCACACTGAAATAAGCGCCGCGCCCGGGTCAGAACCGTTTGGGTGCGGGGGTCCTGCTTTTCTTGGAGGGTAAGTGTGATGAAAGTCCCGATGTGGCTTCGCGTGAGTGCGGTCGTCTTCTCGGCGTTCCTCGCGGGCATGTATGTTGCCTACGCCACCGGGTTCGGCGGATTCATTGGCGAGATCTTTCCACACCCCTACGAGTCCCCCTCGCCCCGCGATCTAGATTCGCCAGCGCCTCACGGCCACACCGACTTCATCCCCAGCTCCAAATGGGGCGGCGTCTTTACCCCACCCTCTGCCGCAGAACCAGATGAAGTCGACACCGAGTCCCCCACGGTGATTGTGATCCCTCCGTCCGCACTCCCCGAGCTCGGCCTCTTCGAGCCCGAAGCCTCAGCCAGCCCGCGCCGCTTCCCGATCAAAGGTCTCGAGCGCGATGATCCACAGCTCCCCACGGAAGATATCCCCAAGATCGATCTCGAGCAGCGTCAGTTCATGCCCAGCACCAAGGCGTTCAGCCCCCTGCATGTTCATCCGCCGCAAAACAAAGAATCCAAGTAACGCTCCACGCACGCAAAGGCAACGGCCATGAAAATCCCCACCTGGCTCCGCTGGAGCGCCGTCGCCATGTCGGCCTTCCTCGCCGGCTTCTACGTCGCCTACGCCTCGGGCTACATGAGGCAAGCTAGTTATGACCATGTGTCGGACAGCACATCCGACCCCATGGATGAAGTGATCGAAGAGTGGAGCATGTTGCAACGGCAACAATCCGAGACCACCGAAGCGGCCGATTCCGACGTGATGTTTTCCAGTTCGAAGTTCGGCCCGATCTTTGTCCCGCAAGACAAGGGGGCCCCCCAGGCCGAAAGGGTCTTCATCGACAGTACCAAGCGCGCGGCCATCTTCACCGACGACAAGGCGCAGCCCTCGCCCCCTCCACCAATTCTGTTCGAACCATCGAGCAAGGCGATGCCCCCCTCCCCATCCAAAGGTGCCAAGTGATGACGGACATCTGGAAGATCGTCAACATGGTCGTCCTCGCCGGTGCGAGCTTCCTCTTCCTCGCGGTCGTCTTCCGTCCTATCGAGTGGGCCTTCCCCGCCAAGCCCGGGCAGCGATTCTTCCGTCCGGCGTGGTGGCTCGACCTTTGCTTTTTTCTGGGGCAATACTTGCTGTGGCATGCCCTTGTCTATGGAGCACTCAAGCACTTCGCAACCTATCTCGATCGGACCGTCCCCAGCGCATTCCGCGCCGACATAGCCAGTCTCCCCTGGTGGGCCCAAATGTTGGCAGTTCTCGCCTTGAGCGACTTCCTCATCTACTGGGCCCACCGCCTGCAACACGCCAACAGCTTTCTTTGGCGGTTCCACTCGGTTCACCACAGCGCCCGCCACCTCGACTGGCTCGCCGCCCACCGCGAGCACCCGCTCGACACGATCTATACGATGGGGATCATCAATCTCCCCGCCATACTCCTCGGCTTCAACGTCACCACCATCGCCGGCCTGATCGCCTTCCGCGTCATCTGGGCGATCTACATCCACTCCAACGTCCGCCTCCCCATCGGCCCGCTGCGAATGCTGATCGGCGCCCCGGAACTCCACCACTGGCACCACGACCTCGACCGCCAGGCCGGCAACTACGCCAACCTTTCGCCGCTGATGGACATCCTGTTCGGCACCTACCGCTGCCCGGACCATGAGCCCGAGCAGTTCGGCATCCACGAGCCAACTCCGGATAACTACGCCGCGTTCATGGTGACGCCGCTACTCCCCAAGAAAAAGGTGTCAGGACCCTTTTGCGAATAACGGCCATCCCAGAGATGGATTTGATGGCAAAAGGGTCCTGACACCTTTTTCTTTATTAGCCGTTGGAACGATTTCCCTCCACACGTTAAGCTATTAAGTGTTCCGCTTCTTCCTCTTCAAGGACATGTACGATGAAATATGCTCTGCTTTCCCTGCTGCTTTCACTAGCCCCCTTCGCTGTGGCCGGTGACTATGCGATTGTCGTGTCCAAAACCACTCTTGATGACGGAGAGTGGAGCGAGGTGGTCGAGACTCTTCAGGCAAAGCACAACGCCGAGCTTGTGACATACGACAAGAGCCTCGACGAAGTGAAGACGGAACTCCAAACAGAGCACCCGCGATTTACCTGCTTCGTGGCCAGGCCCGAGGAGGCGACCCGCGCGTTTGTGGCCGCCGTCCATCAGCTCACCCGCCAGTACGACGACGATCCCTACACCGACACCCGCTGGGGGATTCTCACCGGCTACGATGCGGCCAATGCGCTCGAAATCGCCAAGACCAACGTGCCGCTCACGGTCCACAAGGTGGCGGCCGGCACCGAGGTGGCGCTCGAGAAGTGCGCCGAGGGAAGATGCTACGACGAACTGGTGCAAGGCAAGCTCGTGGTGAAAGAACCCGGCGCCGAGGCGGAGCTGACCAAGGGGCCGAACGACACGACCAAGGCGCTGGTCGACACGCTGAACGATTACCAGCCCGACTTGTTCGTCACCTCGGGCCACGCCACGGAGCGAAACTGGCAGATCGGTTTTCGCTATCGCAACGGTTACTTCAAGTCGCGGGCCGGCGAATTGATCGGGGAGGATACCGCGGGTGAAGTCCACGAAGTCAATTCGCCAAACGTGAAGGTCTACATGCCGATCGGCAACTGCCTGATGGGCCACATCGACGGGCCAGATGCGATGGCCTTGGCCTGGATGCACGACGCCGGGGTGCGGCAGATGATCGGCTACACCGTCCCCACCTGGTTTGGCTATGCCGGCTGGGGCTGCCTCGACTACTTTGTCGAACAACCGGGCCGCTACACGTTCCACGAGGCGTTCCTCGCGAACCACCACGCCCTCGTTCATAAGCTAAAGACCACCGACGAAGACCGTCGCGGCCTCGAGTACGACCGCGACACCCTGGCGTTCTACGGCGACCCCGCTTGGGAGGCACGCATGGCCCCGGGCGACTGCGCCTACGACCAGGAGTTGACCGTTGAAGGGGACACCTACACTCTTACCATCACCCCCCGTCATGGCGAGAAGTCGTTTGAACCCGTGAACACCAACGGCTCCCAACGAGGCTGGCGCCCCATCGTGGCTTTCCTGCCGCATCGGATCGCCAATCCAGAGATCGCTCAAGGGCAAGAACTCAACCCCGTTGTGACCGACGACTTCGTCCTGGTGCCCAACCCGCGGAAGGTGGAGGGGAGGGAGTACAAAGTGGTGTTTGTGGCGAAGCGGGTGGATTAGCCGCAACCTTTGACCTTTCGCCACCCATATGGCCATCTTCTGGGGCGGACGCCTCGCACTGCAAGCCGTGTTCGGCGTAAAGCCCCACCTCACGCGGTGGTGGCTCGCGGCGGGATATCACGGATTGACGGTGATGTTTTTGTATTTTGTGGGGGTGTTTGGGTGGGCGGCGTTTCAACTTTAAGGTGCGGTGGCGTCGCTCGCTGGATGGTCGTCGTTTGCCTCGCCAGCTTCATATCCAGCTACTTCGATTTAGCGTACGAGATGGCTCGAGCGGATAGACTCGCCGCAAATGTACGAAAATTCAACTCCTCCGATGGGCAATGATAGGTTCCTTTCAAGCCTTCCTTTGCCGAAGTAAGCAACAAACTAGCACCGTCATACAATCGTTCACGAAGTAACTTGGTTAGCATGATCTCGTATCGCTTTCCATACGAGGCACCGACGAACTCGGGAAACACTGGAAAGTGCGGTTGCTTGACTTTCACAGGCGCTTTCGAGGCTTGACAATCTTCCAGAATGAAAACGTACCCGAGCCAGGGTCGAGATGAAGTCTTAAAAGCGCCTTCTCGATAGGCAGCCCAAAGATCGGTTGCGTTGCCCAGTGCTTCCTCAGTACGGTTGTTAAAATTATTGCCGAAAGATGGACCTACTTGAGCCTTAAACTCAATCAGTGCCAGGAGTTCACCGTCAACGACGACGAGCAAATCCCAATTCTTCTCCGCCCGAAAGAAGCCAGGAAGTTCTCGCTTGGATCCTCCGTAGATATGTGCCTCGGGCAGACCAGCCTCGACAAATAAGTCCCGGCAAATTTGGCTAAAACCATCGAGATGCTTGCCGCCGGTGACAGCGGCACGTAACCCCGCGTCTTTCTGCCCAGAATTCACGCCTTGTTTCTTGAGCTGGCTGGCGCGCGTCTTCCAAAAAAGCTGAATCGCCTCGCCGACTGCTTTGTCCAACTGCTTACTCGTCAATCGTCACCTCCGCATTGGTGAAGAAATCCCGAGTCGCGTCGATCCGCCGCCGAGCCTGCTTCAAATATTCGCCGTGGACCTCGTATCCAATGCTATTGCGACCGATCTGAGTTGCGGCCAGTGTCGTCGTGCCACTTCCCAAGAAGGGATCTAATACTGTATCGCCAACAAAGCTAAACATCCGGATCAACCGCTCCGCAAGTTCGACCGGGTAGGGTGCGGGATGATTGCGGGTAGAGGCCCCCGTCAATCCCGACCATATCTGCTGAAACCACTCCTTGTGGTCTTTCGCTGAAATCAGACTGAGAATGCGTGTTGCCACGGACGGGCTCCGATATCCCCCTGGTTTTCGCTGCATGAGGATGAACTCGATATCATTCTTGATAACGGCGTTCGGCTCGTACGGTTTCCCGAGGAATGCCCCCCCGCTCCCCTCAGCCTCGTAGGCCGCATTAGCAATCTTGTGCCATATTATCGGTGCTAAATTGTCGAAGCCGATCGCTCGGCAATGTTCCTGAATAGATGCATGTAGAGGCACGACGGTGTGCCGCCCATTGTTCTTGCGACGCGACAGGCACACATCCCCCACTACACAAATAAGGCGTCCGCCGGGGACCAGGGCCGCAAAGCAATGCTCCCAGATTCGATCGAGCTCCGCCAAGAAACCCTCGTAATCCTCATGGTGCCCCAACTGGCCCTCGACATCCGCATATCGCTTGAGTGTCCAGTAAGGTGGCGACGTTAACACCAAATGCACCGACTTAGGCGGCAACTGCATATTCCGTGCATCGCAGTTCACCAGCCGATGACGTGTTGGATATTGACGCACCGCCTCCGCGATCCGCGACATGGCGTCCGGATCTTTCGCTAGAGCGGGCAACGCCGACTGCAACTCGTCGAGTTGAGAAAACTCCGCTGGAACATAAAGCTCCGCGTGGCCAGCATTTGCCGACGCGTCAGTATAATCGTGGTTAGTTGTACTCAAGGGGGTACCTCAACCGAAGGGGTCATACGGAGCGACTATATAGTAACAAGAATCGCACCCGATGAGCAGGGTACAAAAACGGGCGATCCCCTCAATGAGCAAGACATTTACCCGCAATACATCCGGACCACGTTAGGTGAATTCGAAAAATGGGGCTAGTGGCAAAGAGCTTTTCAAAAATGTCATAGCGTCAAGCAGGGGGCCGAGTGAGTTTTGAGCGTTGCGTGTCTGGATCGGGGCTGTCTGGATCGGGGCCCATTTCAGCTCAGCTGGAAGAACGCTTTTTGCTCGCTCCCGAAGCTCCACTGGCAGATGTACTGAACCTACGGCGCCAACAAAGTGCTCGCCCTCACCTCCTTTGGCCTCATCAGCCTCACCTTTTCAAGGAACTAGCGAGCGGCACTCCCCTCGCCCGGGCACTTGCCATCTACATGGCAGTATTTTGGGGAGGCCGCCTCGCCCTGCAAGCAGGGTTCGACGTGAAGCCCCACCTCACGAGGTGGTGGCTGGTGGTGGGATATCATTTGCTGACGGGGTTGTTTTTGTATTTTTTGGCGGCGATTGGATGATAAGAACACATAGTTCAGCACACTTAAGTCGACTAAACGGCGATTTTGTTGCCAAAACAGCCCCTCCCCCTTGACTTATTTATCGGAAAACCGATAATTTGAAAGAACGGTTCTCACGGCTACCCGCAAACTCATGCGTGGAATGACCCTCGACGATCTCCTACGACGCTGCGTTCTCAATGACAAATCAATTTCGCACGTTTCTCGCGAGACTGGCGTACCTCAGGCAACGTTGCAAGAGTTCGCTGTTGGGAAGGCCGATGGCAGCTATGCCGATATCCGGATTAGTTCGGCCCTAAAGTTAATGGAGTATTACGGCATCGAAAGCCATGTTGACCTCGTGCGCACCCGTCCTCGGAGATCCAAACAAATGCGACTTGCTGTCGAATTAGAAGCTCATGGTTACCAGGACTCACCTGAGAAGTTCGAAGAGTGGTTAATCGAGACACTAATCGGGTTCTTTGCTGGTTACACCATCGATGACTTGCTTTGCACACCTCAAGCATCCTTGAAGTACTGCATCAATGTACGCGAAGGCGTCGGCGCGTCGGAACTGATTGACTCAGTCATCCTCAAGTCCCTTATCAACATTCGAAAACGCAAGAGCTGTCCTACTGGGCTAAAGGCAACCGGCAGGCGAACGGTCCTCAAAACGGCGCTTCGAAAGGCCGGTTGCGAGTTACACCCTGATACATACAAAGAATTGCTTGTCGATTGTCTCGCGGATATGTACAAAGGTCAAACGATCGACGAGCTAGTTTGCCATCCCAATGAGGCAATTGCCTTCTGTGGTTACGTTCGGCGGAAGGCTTCCTGTCAGGCGTTACCTGACACGCTAATCTTGCGACCCTTGATGAACGTCCGCAAGGCGGCAGAGACCTAGTGATTCAAAAGTTGAACCACAAGCTTTCCGTCTTTAGAGGCTTGACTTTTTTTGAACTCGCTTTGTTATCGATTTGAATATCGACACGACGCCATCCGGCGGTTTCAGCAAAGTCATCGTACAGAGCGCACCGGTAACCACTGAGAATAAACATTCCTTGTAGCTCCGAAAGCGTGGCTAGCAGCATTTCGTGATGGGCATCCGTCATTTCACAAGAGTAGGCATTATCCACGGAGCGTGTCGAGGACACATAGGGAGGATCGCAGTAGAAGAGACTCTCTCGGTCATCTTCTCGTTTGATCACAGAAACGGCATCATCACAAAGGATGACTACTCGTCGCAGGCGCTCGTGTGCCTCTTCAAGGCCTTCTACCGCGGAAAGCCATGACGAGACCTGTTCATTCATTCCCCGGCGCGTTCGCGTTCGGGACATAGTTGCAAAGCAACGACCGAGGCCCTGTCGAGATTGCCTATACTTCACGAAAAAATCACACGCCCATTGGACTGAATCGGTTTTTCCCTGCTGAGTGCTTTCATTCCAAAGCTGCTGTGAAAACGGGGTCAATAACAGCCGTCGTTGAAACTCCTTGAAGTTTGAGCGTGATTGGAGCACTTTCCAGAAGTTCACGAGCTCACCGAGACGATCGTTAATCACCTCTGAGTGACCTTCAACGACGTCATGCGGCTTGCGAAACAGTACAGCGCCACCTCCAAAAAACGGCTCGACATAGTGCGTGTGGCTTGGCATGAGCGCAATGATGCGCTCGGCAAGATAGGTCTTTCCACCATGCCATTTGATGGGCGTCGACTTCGTCAGACGTGACATAATACTCCTGGAGCAATTACGGCTTACCGGCCTTGTAGTGCGTTATCGAACATACAAGGGCATGCAGTTCAGCAGTCATGCCGTCAACGGGAGAAATGCGGGAAAAAATCCGCATCGATCCGTGATTAAAATAGAAACACCAGAGAAGCGCAAGCGGAGTTCATCAGATTTTCTCGGAAACTGCCACTCGCGAAACTGCTAGCATGCCAGCCCGTACCACGTGCGTTGATACCGTTAGGTTGAAGCGGGTCGCATGCAGAGGCCCTGTAAATTATTTTGTGTCACGCCAGCAGGGCACAAATAATTTTACAGGGCCCAATCATGCGCTCACGCGACCCTGGGCTGTGGAATTCAGCCCCGTTGGGGTAGCACCCGCGCAAAGTCGACTCGGAAGACAGAAGAAGGGCAGAAGAAGACACACTACCTTCAGTGAATCTCCATTTCCCAAATTGATCACTGCTCGTTCGTCTCAAAGTCGCCGAAAACCCCTTGTCTGACGCGATTTTCGACTTTT
>CAZYQQ010000163.1:0-8392 GCA_964650265.1 uncultured Planctomycetaceae bacterium | reverse complement strand
CCAATGAGAGCGAACCCAATGAGAGCGAACCCAGCGAGAACGAGCCACGTGAAGAACCCGTGCGCGACCTTCCCAAACCTCCCCCGCTGATGGAGGCTCCCACACCGGCGACAGCCGAACCGCAGCCGATTCTCGCCCAGACACCACCATCGCGTGGCGCTGAGGCACCGGGAGAGGAATCTTTCGAAGACCAGCAGGTGTTGGAGACGCCATCACACCCTGAGACAGCGGAAACTCCCACGGCGGATGAGCCGATCACACCGGTCGTGGCTGCCGATAGCCAGCCACCCTCGCCGAGCGTCGCCGAGACTTCCAACACCAGCGCGACTCCGTCCATCGACCCACCCCCGGCCGCGCCCATCAATCCACCGCAGCCAATGGCCGACCGAGTGCGGCCCGATCGTCTGGTGTCGGTCATCGAGCAAGGGGGGAGTCGCGAGACCGAGCAGGCGGTCGCCGAGGCGCTCGAATGGCTTGCCTACGCGCAATCGCCAGATGGCCGCTGGGACGCGAGCCGCTGGGAAGGGGGACGCGAGATGAAGGTCCTCAACCAGGATCGCGGTGGCGCGGGGCGCAACGCCGACACCGGCATCTCGGCCCTCGCGCTCCTCGCATTTCTCGGCGCCGGACACTCCCATCTCGATGGCGGCTACCGACCCCAGGTGACGGCGGGGCTTAACTTTCTCATTCAGTCGCAGGCCCCCGATGGCAACCTCGCGGGCAACGCGATAGATAAAGAGCGCACCTACTGCCACTCGATGGCCACCTTCGCGCTGGCCGAGGCGTACGCGCTGACGGGGGACCAGCGGCTCGAACCGGCGGTGCGGCGTGGCGCCGAGTATCTCATTCGCACCCAACATCGACAAAGCGGCGCCTGGCGCTACCACCCTGGTCAGCCGGGTGACGTGAGCCAGCTCGGCTGGGTGGTGATGGCGCTGCGGAGCGCCGAGCTCGGCGGGATCGCCGTCCCCGAATCGACCTGGCTGGGGATCGAGCGGTTCCTTGCCCAAGTGTCGCGCGGACAGCATGGCGGCCTCGCCTGTTATATGCCGCAGAGCCCGGTGTCGGCCTCGATGACCGCCGAGGCCCTCTACTGCCGCCAGGTGCTGGGCAAACCACCCTCGGGACGTGGGCTCGACGAAGGGGTGCAGCTCATCGCCGCGGACCTCCCCGGTCGCGGGCAGGCGAACTACTACTATTGGTACTACGCCACCCTCGCGCTCCACAAAGCGCAGCGCGACACCTCCGCCTCCGGAGCCGCGTGGCGCGACTGGAACGAGCATCTCAAGGAGACACTCGTCGCCAGTCAGGTGAAGGAGGGGAGCAACCACGGCAGTTGGAGCCCCAATTCGCTATGGGGCGGGTATGGCGGCCGGGTCTACACCACCGCCATGGCGGCCATGTGTCTAGAAGTCTATTACCGATTTGGCTCTCCCCAGGAGGGCGAAATCCCCTGGGTGGCTGGGAGGCCACGAACCGAGGCCACAAGCCGTTAAAGTCGCGTTTCTCGGCTCTTCTTGCGGTTTTTACCGCAATCGTGGCACTATTCTCCCGCTCGGGACTTGTGGCCTATTGTGGAACTCACCCTGGGGTGGGACTATATTATTTAGGTGACACGCCGGAGCGCACAGCCGAGTTGGCCCCACCCGACGCGCCCCTTTCGCTCATTCCCTGGCGGGGTGAGCGAGCTTCCCAAGCGAGGCTCCACTATGGGTATCAACCCGATCCAATTGGCGATTGTTTTGTTGGTCATCCTGTTGCTGTTCGGCAACCGGCTGCCGATGTTGGCTCGGTCACTCGGCTCCAGCTTGATCGAATTCAAGAAGGGGGTGAAGGAGGGGGACGAGCCCCCTGTTGTCCAGCATTCGGATACAAATCAAAATTAACTCAGCTTTGCGGCTGACATTGGACAGATAGAGAGTATTTTGGTGCCGGTTTATTCCGGCACTTCCTCGGAGGTCGATCATGTTTGGCATTAATCCCATTCAGTTGCTAATTGTCGGTTGTGTCGCGCTGTTGCTGTTTGGCAATCGCCTTCCCAGCGTGGCCCGTTCCCTTGGCAAGAGCCTTGTCGAGTTCAAGAAGGGGATGCAGGGGATCCAAGACGAGTTCAAGGATGCCGCCTACACAACGAGCCGCTCGCAGGTCGAATACGACGACCGCGAAGAGCCAGCCGCTCCCCGCTTCGAGCCCCCCACGAGCCCCCCTCGTGCCGAGGCCCCAGCCGAATCGACCGTCGAATCGACCGCCGAGTCAGCCCAAAACTGACTCTCCTTGCGCGCTCGCCAGGGCGTTCGCTTCAACTCCAAGGAGGCTGCGATGGTTCTCATGGAATTGAGCGTGGTGCCGATCAGCACCGCCGAGAGCATCAGCCCCTGGGTCGCCCGTTGCGTCGACATCATCGACCGCAGTGGCCTCGACTACGAACTCCATGCCTCGGGGACCATTGTCGAAGGTCCCCTCGATCGGGTCACCAATCTGTTGCGCGAGTGCATCGAAGCGGTGGCGAGCGATTGCCATCGCGTGACCTGCCTCGCCAAGTTCGACTACAAGCAGGGAGAATCGGGCCGGCTCCAGTCGAATGTCGACCGGGTTGCCGCCGCGCTCGGTCGCAACGTGCGAACCGCCGCCGGTAGCTAACCCCGCTCACTTGGCAGACTCTTCTACGGGGCGGCCTCTTCCAAACGTTTGCCGGGCATCACCCGGCCATTCTGCCGCAGCTCGAGCTTCGTGGCCTTTCCTTCGTCGTCGACGGTGAAGACGATTGTCGCGTCGACGACTTTAAAGAACCACTCGGTTTCAGAGCGAGGATACACCCGAAACTCCGGCTGGCCGGTTGCCTGGACGTAGAGCTTCTCTTCGCGTGGTGTGACGCTAATGACAAACTGGGGGGCGATCTCGTATCGTCCCGCGTAGCGCGCGAGCACTTCGGGCGCGACGTTCACGCTCTTCTCGAACTCGCGTGGCGCGACCTCTCCCCCCGCCAGGTGGCGCAACAACTCCTCGGCCAGGCGATCGACTTCTCCCGTCGCCGTGTTCGTCAGCACCACGACCCCCACCTCGTGATGCCGGCTAACGAACAAGGCCGCATGGTACCCTCCGGTCTGGCCAGTGTGCCAACGCGTTTCCCCATCGTGGGCAATGTGCCACCCCAAGCCCATCGCAAAAGGATTCCCATCCAAGGGAGCCTGATGGGATTGCCATGCCAGGTCGATCGCCTCGGCGAGTTCTCCCTCGGGGGGCTCGAGCTGGGCCGCGATGAACTTGAGCATATCCTCCGCCGTGCTTCGCAGCGCCCCCGCACCGGCCAGCCCGGGAATGTCCCAGTTCGCCTCCTGTTCGCCCCCCGCCCCGTGGGGAGTTGCCATGCGCTCGCGCTGGCTCTCGTTGAGCGTGATCGAGGTGTCATTCATTCCGAGCGGGCGAAGCAGCCGTTCTTGGGCCAGTTCCTCGTAGCTCTTGCCGCTCTTCCGCGCCAGGATGTTCCCTAGCAGGCCCACCGCGAGATTGGAGTACTCGCTCCGCTTGCCGGGAGCCCGCCATGGGCGATGGCCATTGAGGAACTCGTGGAGCCGCTCAGCCGTGTAGTCGGCGTAGGGGTTCGTGGGATCGGCTGGCTTCATATTCCGTGGCAAGCGGGGGAGACCCGACGTGTGAGTCGACAGATGGAGGAGTGTGATCGGCGCCTCTTTGCGCTCCTTGAGTGCGACCCCCGCGGGCAAGAGTTCGGCAATCGGCTGATCGAGCCGCAACTCGCCCCGCTCCACGGCATCGGCCAGCAGAATGCCGGTCATCACCTTGGTGATCGAACCAATCTCGTAAACCGTCTTGCCGTCGGGCACCGCCTCTCCCTCGGGGCTCAGCTTGCCATACCCGCGGGCGAAGCTCTGCCCCTCGTGCCAGATGCCGATCGTCATCCCCCCGACTGTCTCGCTCTCGATGTAGGGGAGGGCGAGGGGGTCGATTGCTGCGGGGCTGGCCCGATCGAATCGTACCTCCTCTTGCGCGGAGGAAACTCCCAGGGCAATGGCACCAACTGCCACAACAACTAGCCAACAGACTTCACGCACACGGACCAACATGGGGATTCACTCCTACAAAATCGGTAACACTTCAGCCATCTGAAGTGGATAAAAAAACACAGAGACACGGAGGCACGGAGATGTTATTGGCGGGGCGACGCGTGCCCTGAAGTTGAGTTATTTCAATAACCAAGGGGGACGATTCGATCCAAACCCCGCTCGTTGGTCTCCGTGCCTCCGTGTTGAAATCCTTGCAACGGGTCTTTTCGTCGTCAGTTGGCTGAAGTGTGACAAATTTCGAAGGGGTGGGATAACCGATTGCAGCTATTCGCTCACTCGCCAAGAATCTTGACGAGCACCCGCTTTTTCCGTCGGCCGTCGAACTCGTAGTAAAAAATGTGCTCCCACGGCCCAAGATGGAGCTTCCCCTCGGTGATGGCGACCACCACCTCGCGCCCCATGATCTGCCGCTTGTGGTGGGCGTCGGCGTTATCCTCGCCCGTCCGGTTGTGCTGGTACCGCTGTGGCGAGGGATCGAACGGGGCGAGCTCCTCGAGCCACTTTTCGTAGTCGGCGTGCAGCCCAGGCTCATTATCGTTGATGAACACACTCGCCGTGATGTGCATCGCATTGACCAATACGAGCCCCTCGCGGACCCCACTCTCGGCGACAAGCTGCTCCACTTCGCGCTGCAAGGAGACAATCCCCCGCCGCGCGGGGACATTCATCCAGAGTTCACGAGTCAGGCTCTTCATCGGCATGCGTTCCGGGCGTGTGTGTTGACGGTTCGCCCGCCAGCATAAACCCGAGCCCCGACGCCAGCCACCGGGGGCGAGGTCAAGTCGCGGCCAAACTTTCCAGCGCCCGCCGCACGGCACACGCCAGCGCGGCCACGCCAGGTGTGTCGCCATGCAGGCAAATCGTGTCGGCCGCGATCGCCACCCGCACCCCGTCGACCGCCACCACCTCACCCTGGTTCACGATCCCCACCACCTGGTCGACCACTCGTGTCACATCGTGCCACACCCCTCCCCCCGAACCGCGTGGCACGAGATTGCCGCTCGCCAAATAGGCCCGATCGGCGTAGGCCTCGCGCAGGAATCGCAGGCCATGCTGTTCGGCGGCCCGCGCGAGCGCACTATCCGCCATTCCCACCAGCATCAGGTCAGGGTCGAACTCCGCGGCCACCCGGGCAATCGCGCCAGCCGTGTCGGGGTCGCGCATGGCCACATGGTAGAGTCCCCCATGCGGTTTAAGATGCCGTAGCGACATCCCCTGCCCCAGGGCCAGCTCCCCCAGTTCATGAAGCTGCCGCGCAACGAGCCGCTCGACTTCGTTGGGGGCGAGCACTAGCTCGAGTCGCCCGAAGTTTTCGCGGTCGTCGTATCCAGGGTGGGCGCCAATCTCCACTCCGGCGACTTGCGCCAGCGCGAGCGACATGGCCATCGTCTCCCGCGACCCCGCGTGAGCGCCGCAGGCAATGTTGACACTGGTGACGCACGCCATCAGTTCTGCCTCCGACGCGCACCCCTCCCCCACGTCGCAGTTCAGGTCGATCGGCAAGTTCCGCTCGTCAGTCATGATCTTCGCAGCCCTTCCGCCAGCCTGGCCAGCCCCAGTTGCCGTACCGCGAGCAGTCGCTCGGCTTCACCTTGGCTGATTTCGACAAATCGCACCTCGTCACCTGGCCGTAGTTGGGCGAGCCGATCCCAGTCGACACTCGCCACGCAGGCCACCACAGGATACCCGCCAATCGTCTGCCGGTCGGCCCCCAGCACGATCGGCTTGCCATCGTGTGGCACCTGGATCGCGCCGGTCACCACCGGCTCGGAGGGCAGCTCGTCGGGGCGGCACCTTGCTAATGGTACACCCTCGAGCCGCAGGCCCATCCGGTCGCTGCGCGCACTCACGCGGTAGATTTCGGACAGCAACCGCTCACGCATCTCCTGCGAAAACCATTCCCATTGCGGCCCGCGGACCACTCGTAGCCCCCCGCTCGGGTGCGACGGAACGATCCACTCGCCGCTGGCAAACCAGTGGCCACTTGGGGGGCCTGGCTCCCGTTCCGGCTCGGCCCCCGCGAGGAGCAAATCCCCCATGGCGAGCGGCCTCCCCTGCTGCCCTCCACAGCCGAGTTGCAGATGGGTGCCCCGTCCCCCCAGCACCTCCTCGGCAGCGAGCCCCCCACGGACCGCGAGATAGCAGCGCGCCCCACGTGCCAGGCGCGACAAATCGAGGCTCTCTCCCGCCACCACTTCAAACGGCCGCCCCATCGGCACTCCCTCCACTTCTCCTCCCACCACCGCCACGCGAACGCTCGCCAGCCAGTCGAGCCGTGGCCCCGCAAGCGTGCATTCGAGCAGTGGCGATTCGGGAGGATTCCCCACCAGCATGTTCGCCACCCGAGCGGCGATCACCCCCATCGCCCCGCCGGGGGAGACACCCCAATGCTGCCGTCCCCAGCGACCTTGATCCTGCACTAAGGTCAACAGGCCCCCATTGGTGACCCGGGCGATGGCCCCTCCCTCGCACCTCGGGTCGACTCGCGTGGCACGCTGGTGCGCTGGCCATTTCGCATCGGTTACGGCGACAAACCTCACCCGGTCTCCCACGGCGAGTCGCGGCGCCGGGTCGCGTGTCACGTCGAACATCACTTCTGGCGTTCGCCCCAACAGGTTCCATCCCCCCGGTGACTCGAGCGGATAGATCCCCGCCTGCCCCCCGCCGATCCCCACGCTTCCGGCGGCTACGCGGGTGCGCGGCGACTCGCGTCGCGGCGTCGCCAGCTCCGGGGGAAGACCTTCGAGGTAAGCAAACCCCGGCGTGAACCCCACGGCCCGCACACGATAAGTCCCAGCCATATGCCGCGCCACCACCTCGTCGCACGCCAGACCACTCCGCGCGGCGACGAACTCAAGGTCGGGCCCCCACTCGCCACCATAGACGACAGGGATCACAACCTCTCGTCCGGGGTCGTCCCGTGCGGCAGGCTCGTTGGAAGCAAGCCGCTCCTCCGCCCACCGCCGCACGACTTCAGATGGCGACTCCCCACGCCAACGCGAAAGGAGCGATTCGGCATCGTAATGCACGGCGACCGAAGTCCACGCCGGAACGATGTCGCGTACTCCGTCGAATGAGTCGCCCGCCAGTTGCCGCACCACCCAGGCAACACGCCCCGCGGTCGCAGGATCGCTCACCGGTCCGCAATCGATGCGGAGAGCGGAATCGCCGAGCGGGGTGATTGGCAATGGGGCGAGGGGCATGGGTGTAGTGTAATCGAAAGCCACCGCGCCGAGTCGCGTTTCCCGCCACCTCTGCGGAGAATCGAATTGTTCCGGGGCGCGCTGGGCAGCTATAGTATCGGGAATGCAAGTCCGGATAGATTTGGCCCAAGTAGCCGAATCGACGACACTCCCGCTGCCAACGGTTTCTCCAGGAGATTCGATGAGCCTCAAGCTCCCTTTCTACGGCAGATTCGACGAAGACGATTGGATCCAAAAAAGCGCATGGACCGAGTATGAGCAAAGCCTTCGCGAAGTGGGGATTCACCCGGACCAGCCGGTCTACCGCTACTTCGTCGGCGAAGCCTTCCACGATAGTCCGATCCAGGTTTCGTTCTTGCTAGACTATGAGGCGAGCAATGTCGTATTCAACATGCGAAACATCCGCCTGCTCGATGAGATCAACCTCCGCTATAAGGTCGACATCAAGCGGCCCGACTTTCATGCCGACGTCACGTTTGTCAACTGTCATCGCGTCGAATTCAAGTGCGACCTGACCAAGCAGCATTGGTGTCACTATTCGGCCATCACGAAGGTTTGCGGCCTCATCGAAGTGTTGATCGCCACATCCCATCGTATCGACGACGGGACTCTCGACGACTACATCCGCATCGTCGCGGAGGAGGTCGTGGTCGAGGATATCACTCAGCGGTTGAGTGAGCGATATGGGATTCCACGAGCTGAGATCGAGGAACTCATGGTGGATTGGCATCGCGGACATCTGACCGAGTGAGACAGAAGGAGACGCTCAACTTTGAAACCGCAAAAACCCCTTGCCCGGCGCGATTTTCGACTTTTTCCCCACTTCGTGCTCGAAATTGGGCACCCCATCCGCTAAATTCCAATAACGTGAACAAATGTCTCTAGGGGGAGAGCGGAGGCCAGAGGTCGGGGGCCCGGCGGGGGCTTTCTCCGGTGGAGTGTTTGTTTGCGCTGCGAGGTCCGGTTCGGCCCGCGTTGACCGGACCAGGGTGGACCTACTGTTCCTTGGCAACTCGAACCCACCACGATGCCCGGGCAAACGAGCCCGGGCAACGGTTGTGCGCGCTCGCACGGGCAAATGTACTCATCCTTCATCCCTGCCCCCTG
>CAZYQQ010000162.1:0-8404 GCA_964650265.1 uncultured Planctomycetaceae bacterium | reverse complement strand
GTTGAGCACGCGAGCGAACAGGTGGGGGATCCCCACGAAGTCCATCGGCAGTATGCAAGTGAACTGTTGGCGGAGCTTCCAATCGACATCCTTACCGTCGTGCGCGAACCTTACGGAGCCCGAGCGGTAGTCTATTGCCTGCTACTCGATCCGGACACCGCGGTTCGTGGCAAACAGACTCAGGCACTTATGGCCCGCGCCGACCAAGGAGTCTTACAACTGGCTAGCCGGCTGCAAGGTCCGATAGCCAAGCTTGATCCTCGCGTCCGTCTGCCGCTCGTCGATATGGCCCTTCCCGCACTGCGATCGCTTTCTCCAGAGCAATACCGCCAGTTCGACTCGTGCGTCGATGTGCTGATGCGTGCCGACCAGAACCTTTCGCTCTTCGAATGGACGCTCGGGCGGATTCTCAAGCGGCACCTCGCCCCCCAGTTCGAAGGGGAACGTCGCACGGCGACTCATTACTACGGCCTCCAGAAGCTTGCCCCACAGTGTTCGCTCCTGCTGTCGACGCTGGCCCACATTGGCCATGGTCCGCAGGCGGCCGAACTGGCCTTTGCCGCGGGGGCTCGGCTTCTGGCCGAGCTGCCGCTCAAGTGGATGTCCCGTGAGGAATGTGGCCTCCCCCAACTCCAACAGGCGCTCGACATGCTGGCTCATGTCGTCCCTAAACATCGGGGCCGCCTGGTCGACGCCTGTGCCGAGGTGATCTGTGCCGACGGGCTGGTCCATCTGCCAGAGGCGGAACTGCTGCGCGGCATTGCCGACCTGCTCGATTGCCCGATTCCCCCCTTCGTTGCCGGACAGCAGGTTACTCCCGCTGCTGAGTTCACGACCCGCCCCCCCGCGGGAGGTTCGCGGTGAACCTGCCCCTGCTCGTGGAACGGAGCCGATTGTTGCAGCGGCTTCGCAAGTTCTTTCTCGATCGTGGCTTCATCGAGACGGAAACGCCACACCTCTCGACCGAGATGATTCCCGAGGCCCACATCGATCCGATTGAACTCCCGGGACTCGGCTACTTGCAGGCCTCCCCCGAAATGCACATGAAGCAGCTTCTGTGCGCAGGGGCGACAAAGCTGTTTCAAATTGGCAAGTGTTTCCGCGCCGGGGAGCATGGAACCTGGCACGCCCCCGAGTTCACCATGGTGGAGTGGTATCGTACCGATGACAACCTCCAACAGGGGATCGATCTCGTGGAGGAACTCATGAGCCACGTCGCTCAAACGCCACCACTCAAGCGAACTTCCTATCGTGATGCATTCCTTCAGCATGCCCGCTTTGACCCCTTTACGGCGTCGATAGCGGAAATGGCTCGTGGGGTCGACAACTTCCAAGCTCCTGACGATCGCGACGAATGGCTCAACTATTGGCTCGCGACACGGGTTGAACCCCAATTGGGAAGAGACGTTCCCGAGGTGCTCACCCACTACCCACCGTCTCAAGCCTCATTGGCGGCACTGACGACTGACGCGCTTGGCACGCCCGTTGCCGAACGCTTTGAACTTTATTGGCAAGGAGTGGAACTTGCCAACGGTTTCTACGAGCTAACCGATGCGGGAGAGTTACGGCAGCGGTTGGAGGAGGCGAACCAGCTCCGTTTACGCCGCGGCTCATCGACACTGCCGATGCCAGAGAGCATGCTCCGCTTGATGGCCTCCCCTGGCCTGCCACCGACGACCGGTGTCGCCTTGGGGTTCGACCGTCTGGCGATGCTGATTCTCGGGGCAAGCTCGATCGATGAAGTGTTGTGGCAGGCATGACGTCGCTACAGCCTAAGTTCGCTGGTCGATGAAGCGCTGCCCCTTCCCCTCGAAACGCGGGAGCGACATCGTCGGAGCGAGCCGCACCTCGACTTTGAGCCCGAGTCGACGCTGCAACTCGGCTGCGATACGTCCCGGCTCCTGCATGCGGTCCTCGACTTCGATCGTCAGGGCATCGAGCTGCCCCACCTTCCGAGCGGTCATACGGAACTCGACCACTTCCGGAAAACCTCTCAGAATCTGCTCGATCGCAGTCGGAAAGATATTGACGCCGCGGACCACCATCATGTCGTCGGCCCGTCCCAGCACCCCCCCTTCGAGGTGAACGAAACCGGTGGCGTTCCAACGTGGTCGAACGAGATCTCCCGTGCGATAGCGGATGATGGGCGCGCCGACACGTCCGAGGGAGGTCAAGACCAGTTGGGCGAGTTCCCCATCAATGGCGGGTGCTCCGGTATCGACGGAGATGAACTCGGCGATGAACTCACTCTCGATGACATACATCCCTCGCCCTTCGGGATCCCCGACTCCCCAGGCCCCCACCTCGCTCGCCCCAGCATGGTCGATCACGGTGGCGTTCCAGGTTTGCTCAATCTGCTGGCGGATCGCCGGAACGGAGCCGCCAGGTTCTCCAGCGACCACCACCTTATTGACGGACAAGTGGCCAAGCGCGATCTGATGCTCGGCAGCGACCTCGGCGAGTCGCATGGCGTACGTCGGAGTACAGAACAGTGAGGTCGTCTTCATCCGTTCCATGAGATCGATTCGCGCGAGCGAGCTCATCCCCCCACCAGGCACGGCGAGGACCCCCCGCGCGACCAAGGCGTCGAACGCGCTCCAGAATCCAATAAACGGCCCAAACGAAAAGGCGAGCATCGCCCGCTCTCCTTGCTCAATCTGGGCCATGTCGAGCACGTATTGCCAACACTCGATCCACCATGCCCAGTCGCTGGTCGTGTCGCGAATCGGTAGTGGGCGTCCGCGCGTGCCGGATGTCTGGTGATAGCGGACATACTCCGCGCAGTCGTAGGTGCAATTGGCGGCCTTGCCCAAGGACGATTCGGGGAGCAGCTCGTCTTTTGTGGTGTAAGGAAACTCCGTCAAATCGTCGAGACTCTCGAGCCGGCCCTTCACACCCGCAAGCTTTGCGGCATAGAAACGATTGGCGGGTAGAATCCTCTCGAGCAACCGATTGAGCCGCTCGAGTTGATGCGAGCCAAGCGCCACTCGGTCGAGCGAAGAGAACCGTCGGCGCTCGTCGGGTGAAGTCATCAGGAAGTCACCTTGTTTCCGGTTGAAGGTCGATCCACTGCCCTGTCATTCTGCCTGAGTCACCTTGGTTCCTTCCGTCAGACACATCAGCCGAGTCTCGGTTCGCAGGTACATCCGGCCGTCGGCCACGGCGATGGTCGCCTGGCTTGGTTCCCCCAAATCATTTCGGGCAATCAATTCGTAATCGCCACTCGCACGTAGGATCACGGCTTCCCCCTCGGCGGACAAAGTGATAATCCGGTCCCCCACGCAAACCGGCGAGCCGTAATATTTCCCTCCGACGCGCTGGCTCCAATGAGGCTCTCCCGTCTCGAGATCGACGCACTTTACCGTCCCCCGCTCGTGCCACAGAAAGAGAAGATTGTCCTTTACTACCGGGGTCGGCACAAAAGGGACGTCCCGCTTATGTGTGTAGAGGTCCTCCCAACTACCGTCGGGCTTCTGGCGAACCGCGACAAGCTGCACTCCATTCCCCCCTGACCCACACGTCGCGACGATGATATTACCGGCAATCACTGGCGACCCCACGGTCCGGACGGGAAAGGCATCGGCCTTTTGCCAAATGCGGTCGCCTGTTCGGGGGTCGATCACTTCGATGCCCGCAGCGGCGCTTGTGGCCACAATCACCTCGCGATCATCGACCAGCTTCATGACAGCAGGAGTCGAATAGGCCTCTTTCGCTAATCGTCGGTCATGTTGCCACTTGGTTTTGCCATTGGCGGTATCAAATCCGGCGATGTAGCCTTTCTCGGCTTCGTCAAGCTGCAACACCACAACCCCTCCGCAGACCATCGGAGAGGCGCTGAACCCATGCTCGCCCCGAAACGCGGCGAATTCTCGTCGCCAAACCTCGTCTCCCTGGAGGTCGATGGCCAGTAGCGTCACCTGTGAGCCGCTCGCCCAAGTGAGATAGATCTGCTGATCGTCCACCGCTGGAGTCGAAGCGGCATAATTGTTGAGCGTGTGCATTTGAAAGGGAGATCCCGCGAATGACTTGCTCCAGCTACGTTGGCCGGTTGCGGCCTCATAACACTCGACCGTGATTCCTCCCGTCGCCATGTCGCCACTGGTCATGTAGAGGTTGCCTTGGAAGATCACAGGCGAACTGTGACCAATGCCCGGCAGTTTGACCGTCCACAAGTAGTCGTCCTCGCCCCACTCGCTTGCAATCTCCAGCGCGGCAGCCTGCCCCTGTCCATCGGGACCACGAAACCGGGGCCAGTCTTCACCCCGAGATAGATCTGCCGACGTTAACGTGGCCAGCAATACAAGACCGAATTGTTGCGCCAGAGGAAGTCGCGTCATGACAAGACCTTTGGGGATGAAAGGGTGAGGCCCAGGGTATGAAACCACGGACAATCACTATACCACACAGGAGCGGTCGATTGAAAACCAGTTTCGCGGATTCCAAACCGCGACTACCGCTCGATGCGATATTGCTCGATCTTGCGGTAGAGGGTCGCGCGGCCAATACCCAGGAGTTTGGCCGCCTCGGGAACGTTTCCGTCGGCCCGGCGAAGGGCCTCGCCAATCAGCTTTTTTTCCCAATGGTCGATCGCCAACGTGTCGAGGGAGTCCCCACCCGTTTCACGGAGTGCCAGATCTTGTGGTTCGATCGTGTCCCCCTCGGCCATCACGACGGCACTGTCGATGACGTTGCGAAGTTGCCGCACGTTCCCGGGCCAACGGTAGTGGAGCAACTTATCCCGCGCGCCGGGAGAAAGCGTCAGGTTGGGCCGGCCATGCTCGCGCAAAAAGTGGGCGAGGAAATGATCGACCAGCAGGGCGATGTCGGTCGCTCGATCACGTAGCGGCGGCAAGTGGAGCTCGAACACACTTAGCCGGTAATAGAGGTCTTCGCGGAATTTCCGCTCTGCAACGTAATTCTGCAGATCGCGATTCGTCGCCGCGATCACGCGGACATCGACGCTCACCTCTTTCGTGGCTCCCACTGGCAGGAAGGGGTGCCCTTCGAGGATCCGCAGCAGCTTCGCTTGCCCCTCGAGAGTCAGCTCTCCGACTTCATCGAGAAACAATGTGCCCAGATCGGCCTGCTGGAAGTAGCCAGCATGGTCGCGGTCGGCCCCGGTGAACGATCCGGCCTTATGACCGAACAGTTGGCTCTCCATCAGGTCGGCTGGGATCGCCGCACAGTTGACGCTCACCATTGGGCGGTCGTCGCGAGGACTCGACCTGTGGATGGCCCGTGCCACGAGTTCCTTGCCCGCACCACTCTCGCCACGGATCAGCACACACCCGGTGGCTCGCGAAACACGCCCGATCTTTGCTTTTAGGGCCATCATCGGTTCGCTTTGTCCGACCAGCTCATCGGTTCCCGCGGAACTCTTCAGCAGTCGCTGATAGTCGGTCTGCAAACTTGAGTATTCGCGGGCGCGGACAAGCGCGATCGTCACCAGGTTGGCGACGGTGATCGTGAAGTCGAAGTCCGATTGCCGGAAGCGGCCATCCTCGAGATAGACATGGACCGCCCCCAACGTGTTACGCTGCCCTCCCCCGAGTTTGCGGATCAAGGGAGCACAGATCGCATCGGCGAAGTGCCCCAAGTCGGAATCCTCGGCTGTCTGGTTCGCCACCCAAACGGCGTGACCCTTCTGGCTGACCAACTCGGTGAGCGAAGGGTTGAGCGTCACTTGCTGGGCCGCATCTGGCGGATAGACAAACTTTGGCTTGAGCGTGCCGTCGTCACTTCGCCAGAGGAAGCCCACCACCGACGCTCCGGTCCGCTTTTGCAACAGCTCCAGAGCGATCGTTACCACGTCATTCGGTTCGTCACACCCCAGCAGCTTGATGCAGAGCTGGTAGAGGAGCATCAGTTCACGAACTTGCTCCGCGTCGGGGAGCCCCGCCAGGGAGTCGCTCGTGCTCGATGGAGCGACAAGCGAGACCTCCTGGACGATCGTTTGGCGCAAATTGGTCGGTTCGTCCCCTTCGGCGGTGATCGGTTCGTCCGAAAGGTGGAACTCCAACTCGGAGCTTCCGATCCGGATCACGTGCCCCACGTCGAGGGCCGCTTCCTCCACCTTCTGACCGTTGACGTACGTCCCGTTGCGGCTCTGGGCATCGCGAATCACCCACGCCCCCTCGCTGAAGACCAGCCGGGCATGGACCCGCGAACTGAGCGCGTCGGCCAGGGTCACATGACAGTCGCTCCCCCGCCCGAGGAGTGCCTCGCGCGTTGGATCGAGTGAGTAGTTCGTTCCGGCTTTGTCGCCAGAGAGTTGGGTGAGATAAGCGTACACAGTCACCGGTCGATGGAAATCAGGCGTCATGCCCCAGGCACCAATCGTTTATTATGCTCGAAACAAAGCGGTCTGGCACCTCCCCAGACCCGCCGGTTTGGCGGTTTCACCTCTTCCTCCCTGCTGATGAGGCTCCTCGCGGTCCTTAACGCGGAAGGCGGGGTTTCAGCTATGGGAAACCCTACCACCATCGGTTCTAATGGCTCGTCGACGGCCCCACGTCGTTCCAGGCGTAGGGGGCCGGGATAGTTCGTACCTCGGAGATTCTCCATGCGCAGTTGCTCCTGGTTGGCCGTGATTCTGTTCTTCGGCTTCGCCGCGCCGCAGTGGTCCAAGGGGGCCGATGCGGTCTTTGGGCTGACTACTGTCCACGATGTCCATGTCACTGTCTCGGCGGAGGACTACGCCAAGATGGAACCCCCTCCTCGGTCCTTCTTCGGTCCACCCGGGGGGCCAAATGCCGGGGGACCCCAGCCAGGCCGACCAAACCCTGGCGGGCCCCCTCCCCAACGGCCCCCTGCGAATCGGCCCGCCCCGGGTAGTCCCGATTTCGGCGCCGGGAACTTTGGCTTCGAGTTCGCCTACGTTCCAGCCACCGTCGAGCTCAATGGCCAGCGGCTCGACAACGTCGGCCTGCGTTACAAGGGGAGCGGGACCTACATGATGTCGCAGCGGCATGTGAAGCGATCGCTCAAGTTCGACTTCGACAAGTTCGACGACCAGCAAACCTGGCAGGGCCTCAAGAAGCTCAACCTCAACAGCGGCGTCATGGACCCGAGCAAGTCGCGCGAAGCGCTCGCCTACACCCTGTTTCATGCCGCCGGAGTCCCAGCCTCGCGAACCTCCTTCGCCGATGCGACGCTCACCGTTCCCGGCAAGTTCGATCGGGAGCCGCTCGGCTTGTTCACTGTTGTCGAGCAGGTGAGTAAGCCGTTTCTCAAAGCCCACTTCAATCGGGGGGATGGACTCCTGCTCAAGCCCGAAGGGATTCGTGGCCTCCCCCACTTTGGCGACGATCCCGAGGCCTACAAGGAAACCTACAACCCGAAGGAAGATGCCCGCCCCGAGGACTGGAAGCGGCTGGTGGAGCTGACGCGGCTCATCAACGTGGCCGACGAAGAGGAGTTCCGCGAACGGATCGGCGAGTTCCTCGACCTCGACTCGTTCGCCTCGTTCGTTGCCGCCAACACGGTGCTCGCCAGCATGGATGGGTTCCTTGGTATGGGGCACAACTACTATCTCTACCTGTCGCCCGAGACCAATAAGTTCGTTTTCATTCCGTGGGATCTCGATCTCTCGTTCGGTTCATTCAACATGTACGGATCGCCCGAGCAACTGGCCGACCTGAGCATCGCGCATCCTCACGTGGGAGATAACAAGCTGATCGACCGGTTGTTCGCGATGCCCGATTGGCAGGCCCGCTACCGGGGCGAGCTCGAGCGGATCAGTCGCGAAGTCCTCGCCGACGAGTCGCTCCTTGGGCAGCTTGCCGAGGTCGAAGCGGCCATCGAGACCCTTCGCACCAAGGACCAAGCCGCCGCCGACAAGCGGGGCGAGCGCTCCGCTGGGGGGCTCTTTGGGGCAACCCCCCTGCCCCTCAAGTCGTTCATCGAGCGGCGGACGAGGTCGATCGACGATCAGCTTACCGGCAAGTCGAAAGGCTATGTCCCAAGTGGCGGTTTCGGGCCCGGTGGCTTTGGACGGGGTGGGTTCGGCCCCCCCGGCAGTCCTCCCATTGCTCCGCGCTTGCTGGCCGCACTCGATGCCGACAAGAATGGCTCGTTGAGCGAACAAGAGCTTGTCGAAGGCATGAGCAGACTTTCCGGCGAATGGGACACCGACAAAGACGGCGAACTCAGCCAGCAGGAACTGGCTGATGGTCTGCAAGGGCTATCTCCCGGGCGATAGCGAGTGGGAATGTTGGGAAGGAGGGCCTGCTTTTCGGGCGTCTTCGCTTGTGGCACTCATTTCGAGTTTTTTGGGGGGGTGACGCCAAGAGTGTGACGGTGGGCAGGGGTCAGGGAAAGGTAGCATGGGCACATTTGCCCGTGCGGGGGACCGTCGTGGCGAGTTTTTTGGCATTTTGCCGAACTCGATTTCTGCCAAACAATT
>CAZYQQ010000161.1:0-8896 GCA_964650265.1 uncultured Planctomycetaceae bacterium | reverse complement strand
ATTCCGGCGTGGTCCTCTCACGCTACGCTCTGAATTCATGTTGAGTAGCCGAGGCAGGACTCGAACCCGCACGGGGATTACTCCCCACTGGATTTTAAGTCTCTATAATTGGCATGGTTGATATGCGGTTTGTGGATTTATCCCTGTAATTATAGGGCCTGTGGAGACTGCTGCTGTCGTGCGGCGCAGCGTTTAGGTGACCACTTAGGTGACCACTTGTGCAATGCAACTCGACCAGTGGGAGCGAACCTGGCGACGCTCTGGCGCGCTGTTGAAAACGAGCGCGGCAGGTGGACAATGTGAATGCCGACTAGCGGGGTAGCTTCCCGCGCACGGCTGGCGCGAGCTGGTGTCTCCTATTCACCGGTTCGCGCCGGCCGGGTCGGCTCTGATCGAAGAATAGGAGACTCTATGAGCGAGACTTGCAATGAGTGCGGCGGCCCGCTGTCTGCCGACGAAATCAAGTGGGAGCATGCCGCCTGCTACGCCTGTCGATCCCCCATGGGGAAGGTGGCGGAGTTGGTGATCGCGCTCCAATCGCCGTCGGGGGACCCGAATCGGATTCTGCTCGCCGGGCGCGCGATCTGGCCGACCGTCAGGATCCTGGTCGGCGAGCATGAGCAGTGGCGGCGGGTGATCCATGACACGATCGCCGACAGGAAAGATGTGGCGGATTGGCTGGTCCCGTGGCTGCGGGAGCGGCAGGGCCTCGCCGATCCCTTTGCCCTGTCGCTCGAGCGGCTGCTCGAGATCCTGCGCGGTGTCGCGCCGCCGGCTACTGATAGCGGCGCCGAAGGGGAGGCTGGGGAGGAGGAAGTCGAATGGTCGCGGCCCATGTCCAAGAAGGAAGCCGCGAAGCTCTTGAAATGTCCGCACACGAAAAAGTCGGAGTGGATCACCAAGCTGATCGAGGATGGCACGCTCCGCGCCAAGCAGATGACAAGGCAAACGTGGCGATTCGATTTGTCGACCGTCGACCAGGCGGTCCGCGATCAGTTCCGCTGACCAACTGCCCCTAACTGCCACTAAGTCGCCCCCAACTGCCCCTAAGTCGCCGGGGCAAGCTCCGCAGCCGCAAGGATACTCCTGACGCGGTTGTCAATCTGCTGCCGCTATCGACTCCCCCACAGTCACGGAGCATCACTCTCATGTCGCGACCGACATCTTATGCGGCTGATACTCAGCCGATCCGACCCGAGGACCTCTACAGCATGGACTCGTTCATCCGCGCCTCGGGGATCACCAGGGCGCGGATGCGCGAGGCCCGCCAGAGCGGAATCGAGCTGACCGTCCGCGAGGTGGGCAAGCGCAAGTACGTCTATGGTCGCGATGCGATCGCCTACATCCTGGCGCTGGCCGAGCTGTCGGCCTCGCCGGCGAGCTAGCTCCACCATCTTGCCCCCGCGGCGGCCAAAAAAAGGCCCCGCACGCCTGCCAGCGCCGGGGCCAAACCTCATCGGAGATATGTGGATGATACACCCCACACAGGCCCAAGTCGATGCCCTGACCGACGCCGTGGCCGCGCTGGTCGCGCGGCACGAAGCGCAGCGATGGCCGCGATGGCTCTCGATCGACCTCGCGGCGCAATACACGTCGCTGTCAGGCAAGTCGATCCGACGACTGATCGACGGGGGCCAGCTCAGCCCCAGCCGGGCGGTCCGGGGCAAGGTCCTGATCGACCGACAGCAGCTCGACGCGGTGCTGGTCGCCTCGTGCGGGCGTCAATTACGAGGAGGGCGTGGTAATGGCTAGATCACGCCTCATAAAGACTGGCCTCGCCGAAAACGAGGTGCTGGCCGAACTCGGCCCGCATGCGCAACTGCTGTTCGCGTTGCTCCCCTGCCACGCCGACCGCGAGGGGCGGCTCGAGGATCGACCGAAGCGGATCAAGGCGAAGGTCTTTCCCTACTACGACGCGGACGTTGATGCGCTGCTCGATCAGCTCGCGAACTGCTCGGAGCGGTTCATCGTCCGCTATGAAGTTAGCGGCGAGAGGTACATCCAGATCAGCAATTTCGCGGTCCACCAGCGGCCGCATCACAAGGAGGAAGAGTCTGAAATTCCAGGGCAAAACGATCAACAGGCCATGGATAAATCATGCATGGATCAAGCATGCCCCATTGATGAATCGAGCACGGGCCGTGCTCCTAACAAGTTAAAGAACACGTTAAAGAACAAATCTAAGGGGGGTGTGGGGGGAGGGAAGCGATTCTGCCCGCCCACGGTTGAGGAGGTCGCCACCTACGTGGCGGAGAAGCAATACCGCTTCGACCCCGAGATGTTCGTCGCCCACTATCAGGCCCGCGGATGGGTGCTGAACAACGGCCGCAAGATGGCCTGTTGGAAGTCGGCCTGCACGACCTTCGAAAAAAATCATGACAAGTTCGCGGGACCGGGCGCCGCCGGAAATCGAAACGGGTTCGACCCGTCGGACCCGCGCGGCACGTTGGCCGCGGGCCTCGAGTTTTTGCAAAACGGAGATTGATGATGGCATCGAAAGAAAAAATATTTGCTCTCGTCGGCATGCTGTGTGAGACGTTCGGCCGCAAGCCGACGAAAGCAACTTACACCGGCTACCACATCGGGCTCGGCGACCTCAGCGACGCGCAAATCGACCTCGCTGGCACGGTCGCCCTCCGCCAAAACCGGCAGTTCATGCCGCCCCCTGGCGAGCTGCGCGAAATCGCCCTCACCGGTGGCGAATCGCTCGCGAGCATGGCCGAGTCCGCCTGGCGCGAGTTCGACGCGGCCGTCGGTCGCTACGGCGGCGACTACAGCGTCAGTTTCGCCGATGGGATCATCAACGCGGTGATTCGGCACCTCGGGGGGTGGGTGTGGTGCTGTTCGCGCGGCGGCGACGACTACCACGTGTGGCTGCGTCGATCCTTCGTCGAGGCGTACAGCCGGTTCGTTCGCGAGGGGGGGGCGAGCGAAGAGCTACGGGGGCCACACTTTGGGCGAATATGGCAGAACAATGCTGGGATTTCGCGGGAGGTCTTTCGCTTCCCGCGCGCGAACTACACCGGGGATGTCGTCACGATCGGCACGAATCGCAATGTCCTTCAGGGGCCGAGCGACGCGCATCGGCTGCTGGCCGGCCCCGGTCACAAGCCCATCAAGGGCTCGGGCCCTGGCGGCACCAAGCTGATCGGCCAGGTGATAGACCGGCTGAAGGATGACCTTGCCGATGCCGCCGGTGAGGAAACCCCGGAGGATGGGGAGCAATGAAACAATCCGAGCTATTCGTCGTTCCTCCCACGTCCGAGGCGCGGAGGTTGGCTGAAGAGGGCATCGATCGCGCGGCGAGTCGGAAGGGCGATCTGCTGGACCTCGCCAGACGGATCGCGGTACGAATCGCCTTGTCGCGATCCGATAGAACGTGCGATGCCGATTGCGTTGTCGAGGAGTTGGTTCGTTTGGGCCACGGAGCACATGATCTTGGCCGCGCCTGCTCTGCGATCTTCCGGACACGCGAGTGGCAGTTCACTGGCGAGAGGATTCGGTCGCAACGGGTGTGGGCGCGCGGCAACGAGCTGAAGGTTTGGAGGTTCATCGGTTCACTGGCGCAGGTACCGACGGCGCATTCGCTCCCCAAGCCGGAGCCGAGTGGCGAGATGAGCACTTGCCCGCGGTGTCGACGGTCAACGGCTAGTGTGCTTGTGCCAATTAATGGTGGTCGATCGCGACGCGAGGATTGCCAGGTGTGCAATGCGACGAAGGGATTCCCCAAATCGATGTGGAACCCGCCGAAGGAGTTGTGTTGATGGCCGACGACCGAACCAACCCGACCGACCCGACGCCGTGGGCCTCGGCCCCGATGATCTTCGTCGTCGCCCCCGCCTGCCCGGCGTGCGGGCACGAGAAGTACGACCGCACGCGGACGAGTGCCGGCGGCGACGGGAGCCGGACCCGCAAGGCGACCTGCCGCCGCTGCCACCAGCGATTCAAAATTATTATCGAACCCGTGCCCGATTCGGGCACGGCAACCCTCCCGGTTTCGTAGATTGGCCCGCATGAGCACCACGGCCCCCCCACTCCCGACCGACACCACGCCCGAGTTGACCAGCATCGGCAGGCTTTGCGGCCTGTTCCAGCATGACCCGCGGCGGATCGCCCACGCGGCCAGATCCGCGGGCGTCCCGGTCGCCCTGCGACTCAACGGCATCGACCACTTCGACGCCGCGGGCGTCGAGAAGATCGCGACCTGGTTCCGCGAGCGAGCCGACCAGCGGGGGGCGTCCCCCCGGGAGCAGGCGGGGGTCTGACCCCTTCGAGCCCCCAGCCTGTTTTTACCCACTTTGCCCAACCTGCCGAACGAAACGGCAAACAAACGGTTCCCGAGTCAGAGCAATGTCGAAGCGTCGCACGAAAATGAGACAGGCTGATCGACGCCGACGCCAGGCGGAGAGAGGGGAGGCCGGAGGTCGGAGGTCAGAGATTCCGACCTCCGACCGCGACTCCTCGGGCCGATTCGCCGCCGGCAATCAGGCCGCCCGCGGACCAAGAGTTGCTCGCCCGAGCACCTCCTACGCTAGGCGGCTTCGCGAGGCGATTCACCCCGACGAACTGGCCGAGGTCGGGCAGACGCTGCTCGGCCTGGCACGCGCCGGCGACATCAAGGCGGCCCGGTTGTTGTTCACGTACCTGCTCCCCGCCCCAGCCCAGCACATTTCGATCGACCAGCACTTCGGCGACCCCGACACGACCTTGACCACCGAGTTCCGCCGTGCTGGTGCCTCTGCCAGCCAGATCGACCGCGAGTTCGGCGAGTACCTCGCCGGCCTGGTCGCCGAACAGGCGGAGTATGAGGCGGCCCTGGCGGCCCACATGGAGACACCCCGATGAGAGGCTTCACACCTCACCTGGCGGCGATGAGGGCCGAATCGATCCGCTACCAACTCTCGCAAAACGACGCGAAGCTGGAGCAACTGATTGGCCACACTCTCGACTTTGACGCGCTCGAGCAGGCCATGGTGTTGCGTGCCAGGTTGCGAGCCGGAGCCGACCAGCTCGATGCACTTTGCCACGCCAGCCGGCGGGAGAGTAACTAGCCTGCCCCCTGCCCCCCGACCCCTGAAACCTTCCCCCCCACACCACCATGCCACTCCCTCTCCTCCCCGCCGCCCTGCTCGCCCTGCGTGCCGTCGGCATGACCGCCGGTCGGTCTGGCTTGATCGCCGCCCGGCAAGCGATGGCGATCGGCCAGTCGCGGACCTGGTCGTCGATCGCGGCCCCCTCGGCCAACACCCTGGCGGCCCGCGAGTTCTACTCCCAGGCGGCGCGCCATTACGGCACACCCCGGCCATCGGGGATGCAACTGATGCAGTTCGCCCAGCAGCAGACAAGCAATCAAGGCGCCGTCGAGGCGAGTTCGAGTCTGCGCGCGATGGCGCTCCGCGCCGCCGGCGTGACGACCGCCCTCATTGCCCTGCGGACGGCCACCAAGGACGCCGGCCGGGGGATCGAGGAGCGGGCACAGGCCCTGCGGATGTTCAGCCCGACAATCAACACGGCGGCGGCCCTGAGCGAGCGCGCCGCGCTGATGCGAGAACTCGGCTCGGCGCGGCGCGTGGGGGGCTCGACAGCCGCGCTGATGGCGGCCCGGTCGCAACTGGCCGACGCCCGGCAGCCGTATGCCGACGCGGCCACAAATGTCGGCAACGCCCTGGCCACGGCGTTCACAAAGTTCCAAACGACGATCTTGGCCAGCTTGCCGGCGATCGCCGCGGCGATCGCACCGCGAAACACCGCGCTGCTCAAGGTCCTCACAAAAATCGCCAAGTCGGCGGAAGCACTCGAGCGCAAACAGGGTGGCATCCAAAGCGACCTCAAGGGGTTCTTTCGCGAGACCTCCCAAGGCCGCTTCCCAATGAGCCCCACCCCCGATGAGATGCGCGGCAACCAGCGGGGGAGGAGGGGATGAGGTGTCGGTGGGGAGTTCGAAGGATGAAGGATGAAGGCGGAAGGATGAAAACTCTTCCAACTTCCAACTTCCAACTTCCAACTGCCAACTCCTCCCTCATCCTTCATCCTTCATCCTTTCCCGACACCCGAAACCTGACACCCCTCCCCCCAATGTCCACCACAAGCCCACAGAGCGACACAGAGGAAGACGAGCAAGAAATCTCCGTGTGCTCTGTGTGCTCCGTGGTTAATCCCCTGCCAGCGGCCAATAAGCATGTCTACTCGCGTCACTTATGGCGTCATCGAACTCGTGAACGTCTCCACCCGTGAGTGGCGTGAGAGTGTCGAGTTCGATGAGAGTGGTACCGACCAGATCGGTGTCCGCTACCACCTGACGTTCGACGCGATTGTTCACCAGCAGGTGTTGCCGGTCAGCGCGGCCCACGTCTACGCCGACGATGGGGGCGACTATGCGACCCCACCGCAGCGGCTGGTCGCGATCAAGCAGGCGCTGATGACCCACCGCCGGGAGCTACGGGTGTTTTTCGGGGACGACCTGGTCCTGTTGGCCAAGCCGATCACCGGCCATGGGGTCAACGTCGACGGCCGCACCGACATTGCCAACGGCCCCGCCCCCGTGGCGTGCGAGATCACTCACATCGCGAGCGACCGGACCTTTCGGATCCGCTGGAGCGTGGCCGTGGTGCTCCGCGGGTGCAACGTGACCTATGCCGAGGGGGATGCGCGATTCGCGATCAACAACCGCTGGGCCGTGCGCGAATCGATGGATGAGAGTTTCCGAATCAGCAGGACGATCAGCGGGACTTTGCGGCTGGCGGGCTCCCCCGCCGAGAGCAATGCGCTGCTCCCCCAGGCGTTCCGGTCGCTCTGTTTTCCCGGTCTGGAGGATGGGTTCAAGCGCGTGAGCGTGTCGTTTCAGGCCGAGAAGTCGGGTTTGGCGCTCAGCTATGAGATCGTCGATCGGCAAGCCCGTTACGCGCCTCCCTATCCGGCGAGCGACTTGTCGGGCACCCATCGGGCCGAAACAGGCGACGGCACCAACTTCCACCTCTCTGTGTCGGTGCGGCTCCAGGGCCCTCCCCACTGCGACGCCCGGCAACTCATTCAGCGGGCCGTGCAGGTCTGTCAGTACCGGCTCAACTGGGAGGAGGGCCAGGGGGCCGAGGATCAGTTGAGCGGGACCAAGTCGCTCATCACGCACGCGTCGATTGCCGAGTCGTTAGGCGAGGTCCCCGAGGTCGAAGTCGCGATCACTGTCAAGGTGATTGGTGTGGCGGGGCATGAGGCCCTGACGCGGGTTCGCGACACGAAGTTCGGTACGCTCGAGCTTCCCCCACTGGCGCTCGTTGATGGCCACGATGTCGCGGGCTCGGAATACCAAGTCAATAAGTTTCCCATGCCCGCGTTGTGGGGGACCGACGAATGGGCCGGGGCCCGCTCGCCGCTGGCGCTGGCCTTTGTCCGTTGCGTCCTCCAGGCCCCATGCAGCGGGGCGCAGGCGATCGGGACACCTGCCACGACGCAAGGCGAGGTGGGGGACCAACGGAATCGCGACCGGTATAACGAGACCAACGTCTATGTCGATCCCGACGCGAGCACGATCGAGGAGACGTCCCTCGCCGGGACTTATTCGGATGGCCACTTCGCGGCGCAGTATGTCACGGTCAGTGCCGCGGCGGGGTACACGTGGGAGGCCCCGGTCGTGTCGATGCCGGTCGCCAATGCGGCGGCGGGGACCGACGCGCAGACATGCACCATCGTCCAGCTTGCGGCCCCGTCGTCACAGCGAACGTTCACCGTCGACTACGAGCGGCTCGATCAGCCGCCGCAGTTGCCGCCGTTCGAGTCGCACCAGGTGGGGGCGGCCCACTTCGCGGGCGCGCTCTTGGATGTCGAGATCCTCCCTCCCCGGCCCTCGCCCGCCGGGGACCGGACCGTTCACCGGATCCGGGCGACTTACAACTACCTGGGCGACCGCCCGGTCAATCCCCACGGGATCGTGCCGATCGGTCGCCTGCCCCACGTCGCGCCGGAGCTGGTCGAGAGCACGGCGCAGTTGAGCGAGATTTTTAACGAGAGTCTTGATGCATAAAAGGATGAAGGATGAAGGATGAAAACTCTTCCAACTGCCAACTTCCAACTGCCAACTCCTCCCTCATCCTTCATCCTTCCGCCTTCCTCCTTTCCCCCTGCCCCCGAAACCCCACACCCATGTCCCACTACACATCACCGACCATGACGCACGACGAGTTCACCGCCGAGTTTCCCGAGCCGGTGCCGCCCCTTGGAAAGATCCGCGGCACGATCAATGAGATGCTGGAGCTGGCGGACGACCATGTCCTGCGGCGGCGGAATCCGACCCAGGCGCCCGCCGAGTTCAAACAGCAGGTCCATCGCCTGATCGTCATGGTGGCCCGCCACCGCGAGGCGTGGCCGCGCGCGACCTGGCCCTTCCTCGAGGCGCTCAA
Source organism: uncultured Planctomycetaceae bacterium (assembly GCA_964650265.1). Classification (GTDB taxonomy): domain Bacteria; phylum Planctomycetota; class Planctomycetia; order Pirellulales; family Lacipirellulaceae; genus CAZYQQ01. The sequence continues at coordinate 503 of CAZYQQ010000161.1, read as the reverse complement.
TCAGTATGCGGGGCGGTTGATTCAAATCATGGATCGCCGCGTCGCGAAACACTGGGCCGCGCATTTCGAGTTCCCGACGGATCTGTTCCTCGACGCGCCGCTCGGCCTCTTGGAGTCGACCGACCTATTCGGCGAGCCGTGCGAGTTGCCACCGCCACGGGTGATTCCCTATGAGACGATCGCGGAGCTCGACGCGCTCCCCAACCAGAACAACGAATCGATCGCCATCCTCTACGGCTGGAAGAACGATAAGGGTTTCCCCGACATGCACCGCGTGCAGCGTTGCCGCGAGGGGCTCGAGCCGAGCCCCGAACCCCGTGTCCTGCCCCACAAGGCGGACGGCCTGCCGATGAGCATGCCGAGTCTGGCGAATGTCAAGAAACTTGCACTATTACCCGGTCCGACGGGAGATTAACCACGGAGCGACACAGAGGAGAATTCTCTGTGTTCTTGTATGTTCCTAGGCATGTATCCAGACAGTAGAGTTTCGGCTTTAATTCAGA
>CAZYQQ010000160.1:0-9297 GCA_964650265.1 uncultured Planctomycetaceae bacterium | reverse complement strand
CTGTCGCGAACGATGTTCCGCGAGGCGCTTTCCGATCCGTGATGATCCGTAACGATCCGCTTTAATCCGTGTCCTATTCTTCGTGCTTACAAACTTCGGGGGTTATTGATGGTGGGCCGCGAAAGGGGACATTCGCTCGCCGCTTCGTACTCCGGGGACTTATGTCCCCGGCTCGCACTTGCGCGGCTCGGACTTACGCGGCTCGGTTCTTGGGGCGGCGTTCCAGGCAGAGGAGCAGGGCGGGGAGGAAGAGGAGATTGGCGGCCAGCGCGATGGCCATCACGGCGCTGGTGACCCCGCCGAAGTAGGCGATCGGGAGGAATCGCGACCACGACATCACGGCGAACCCCAGCGCGATCACAGTGCTTGAAAGCAGGCAGGCCCAACCGACTTTCAAATGGGTCTGGCTGATAGCCTGCTCCACGCTGGCCCCTGCGGCGCGCTCGCTGCGGTATTGCCAAAGGTAGTGGATGGTGTTGTCGACGGCGATCCCGAGGGCAATCGCCAGCATCATGGAGGTCACCATGTTGAAGGGGACATCGAACAACACCATCAGCCCGACGCACGAGCAGGCGGCAATCAGGCTTGGCAGCATGCCGATGGTCCCCAGCCACCACGATTTGAGGGTCACGACCAGAATGAGATAGATGGCGAGGACACTCACGACAAGCGAAGTGAGCTGGTCGTGGAGAAGCTGGCCCGCCACGTGGGAGTAGAAGTAATAGAGCCCGGTGAGATTGACCTCGTAGTCGTCGGCAAACAGCTCGCGCGCCCGGGTTTCGAGACGGGAGGCGAGTTCGAGCTTTTCGACGGTCGATGGTCCCTCGTAGGCGATGAAGCTCATCCGTAGAGTTTGGCGATCCTTCGAGAGGACGATCGCAAGGGGGTTTTCCCCCAATGTGGCCCTCAAGGTCGACTCGATCAAGGCGAGGCGCGTCTCCAGCGCGGCCTGGGTCTCGGGGAGCGGGGCGCCAGCGAACCCGAACACGTCGACGAGCGAGAGGGACCGGGAAATGGCCTCTTCTTGTTCAAACTCGCTGGTAAGCTGTTGCATCCCCTGGAGCACTTCGGGGGTGATCGCGGGGCCAGCCTGCTTCGACTTCAGTAGGACCTCGATGGTTTGCATCGGGGTGAGCTTCTGCTCGAGGAACTTATAGTCGGTCCGCAAAGGATCGTGAGGGCGGAAGTTGTCGAGGAAGTGGAGGTTGAACTCGAGCCGTGGCGTCAAAGCTAGACCGGCAAGCCCCAGCAGGGCAAACGCGGTCACCAGCAGGCGCGGCGCGCGTTGGATGATCGACAAACTAGACCGCAGTACTGCCTCGATTGGCGCGGCCATGATCGCGCGACGGCGCGGCCTCCGGACGGCGACAAAGGCAACGGCGAGCGAAAGGATGAGGCCGATCGCCAGCCCGCTCGACATGAGGATCGAAAACGTACGGATCGGCTCCATGTCGGAGACGCCGACGGCGGCAAACCCGGCGATGGTGGTGGCGACGATGCCGATACAGGGGCGTAGCATCCGCCGTACGGTGGGGACCACTTCGTGCCCTTCCTGATCGCGTCCCCCGATGGCCAGATGAATGCAAGTGGCCACCGCCAGCACGACCGTGAGCAGCACCAGCATGGGGAGATTCAGCGCGGTGTTGATTTTCCACCAGGCGGAAATCCCGAGAGTGAGGCTGACTGTCGCAACCCCCACCGCCAGCGGGTAGATCGCCAGGCGCAGCGAACCGAGCGAAAGGAGGAGCGGGATCAGGGCAATGGCCGCTCCCAGCGTGCCGAATTGCCGGAGGTCTTGACGAATGATCCCACCGATTTCGTAGGTCAGCAGGTAGGGGCCGGTCATGACGATCCGCGCATTGGGATTCGCCTCCTCGGCATGGGAGATCATCGCGCGCAGCGCGGCAATCGTCTCGCTCCGCGGGACCTTGTTGCCGTCGCCGTCGAAGGCGCTGTCGTCGTCGATCATCTGGAGCAGTATGGCCGCGGTGGTGCCATCCTCACTCACGAGCAGCCCTCTTGCCACCCGGCTGTTGGCGACCATCCGCCGCAACAGCGGCGGGACCTTGGTGAGGCTCGCGGCACTTCCAACCGCGGGGAGTTCCTCGGCCCGTTCCACGAGGTCGGCAATCACCCGCTGCGAGTCGGCATCGAGCACATCCTTGGTCTCGACTGCCAGCAACAGGATTTCGCCGCTCGTGAACTCTTGCATGAAGCGATCGAGCTGCTCGAACTTCGGGTCGTCGCTCCCAGCGAGGTTGCGAAGCGCGAAGTCACGCGGCATCCCACCCGAAAGGATGGCATGCCAACTGATCGCCGTCAGGAGCGCTGCGAGGGCGATGATCGGCAGATGCAGCCGCCAGAGGAGGACAACGGGATCCAAACCGGAAACTCCTGCTAGCGGTGGGGGGAAGGGGAGGCATCAGGCGTGGCCCCAGTCGTGCGCGGCGGGGCAGGGAAGCGATTCCGACGATCGCCTTAGGTTGATTCTGTCGCAAGTTCGTTATAGCGGCGCTGAGCCGCGGCCCACACGGCGGCGGGTTCCCTCGGCTCGTATTGCTCGGGCTCCACCGAACGGGCGACGATCTCTCGCAGCTCGGCCAAATCGGCAACCGCACCGTGGCTCATCGCCTGGACCAGCAGATTGCCAATCGCCGTCGCCTCGACCGGGCCGCAGACGATCGGTCGCGCGAGGGCCTCGGCGGTCATCTGATTGAGCAGCTTGTTCTGGCTGCCGCCGCCGACCACGTGGAGCACCTCGACTGGTTTGCCAGTGAGCTGCTCGAGTTTGTCGCAGGTATGACGATAGGAGAGCGCCAGGCTCTCGAGGCAGGTTCGCACGAGTTGGCCAATGCTTGTGGGGACCGCCTGACCGGTGCGTTCCGCATAACGCTGAAGCTTGCCCGCCATGTCACCCGGACTGGCGAACTCGGGGTAGTTGGGATCGACCAGGGTGCGAAGTGGCTCGGCCTGTTCCGCCTGGTCGACCAGCTCGGCGTAGGAGTGCTCCTGGCCCTCGGCGAGCCACTCGCGGCGAAGTTCTTGTATCAGCCATAACCCTGCAATGTTCTTGAGAAAGCGAATCGTGCCGCCGATACCGCGCTCGTTGGTAAACGGCACCACCGCCGCTTCGGGGGTCGCCAACGGCCGCGACAATTCCGCTCCCATGCACGACCAGGTACCACTCGACACATAGGCCCAGTGACGCCCACTGCGGGAATCGACCGGCACGGCCGCAATCGCCGAGGCGGTGTCGTGCGCCGCGGGAGTGACGACCTGCACCGGACCTTCGAGATGCGTGAGTTCCGCCAGTTCGCGCCGCAATGGACCGACTCGGGTCCCCGGCTCGATGATCGGACCCAGGATCGAAGTGGGAATCCCCAAACTCTCGATCAATTCGTAGTCCCAGTCGCCACTCTGGACGTCGAGCATCGAACTGGTGGAGGCGATGCTCGACTCGGTGATCATCGCCCCAGAGAGCCAGTAGTGGAGCAGGTCGGGAAGAAACAGCAGTCGGCTTCCGGGGGCGAACATTCCCGGCTCGGTCTGCCGACGGCCGTAGACCGGGAAGATGGAGTTGAAGGGCATCCGCTGGATGCCGGTCCGCTCGTAAAGCTTTTGGTAGCCGCCGACCTTTTCGAGCACCTGCTCGGCGTAGCCCTCGTTGGCCGGGTCGCGGTAGCAGTGGGGGAGCCCTAGCACTTCTCCCCCTGGTCCAACCAGTGTCCAGTCGACCCCCCAAGTGTCGACGCCGAGAGTATCGAGCGCGAGCCCCTGCGCGCGGCACCAACGACCAGCCGCCTCGAGCCCAGCGAGCATATTCCGCCAGATTCCGGTGAGGTCCCAAACGGGGCCGACAGGAGTGGGGACTCCGCCATGTTCGAAGCGGTGGACTTCCTCGAGCGTGAGCCGCGGCGGCGAGCCGGCGAGCACACCGACAATGGCGCGCCCCGAACTGGCTCCCAAGTCGAAGGCGAGATGAACAGAGGTCATTGATCGTGGTTCCTTGTTGCGCCAATGTCGTCGCACGGGCCGCAGTGCCCCGCACGCCGGTGGGTCCGATTATGGCATGCTCCGCCGCAGGTGCCAAACGCCCCCATGGCTAGGATATCCCACGGGCCACAGTCTTCTTGTGGAGTCGCCGGGCAAATCGTACACTATCGCGGCAAGATGCCGACCCACCTCTCTCGCGCAGGCTCAACAACTTTGGCAACGCTCGTTGCCCTCCTGTTGTGCGCGCCTTTGGCTCTAGCACAGGACTCGCTTCCGGCTGCCGCGGACAGCAGTCGTGCCGCACATCCCTTCGGCTGGCTGAGCCTCGTCCCGCCGCTGGTAGCGGTAATGCTCGCGGTCGCAACCCGGCGGATTGTGCTGTCGCTGCTAGTGGCCATTGTTGTTGGTTCGCTGATCACGACGCGCGGAAACGTGCTGATGTCGGTGGTCCACATTTTCGAGATCCACCTGTGGGCAACCCTGGTGAACGACGAGATGCTACGGCTGTTTGCGTTTACGACGGCCATCGGGGCGACTGTCGGCATCGTCTACGCCAACGGCGGCATGCGCGGGCTGGTGGCGTTGATCGAGCCGCTCGCGCGGGGGTCGCGGAGCGGGCAGTTCACCGGCTGGCTGGCCGGGATGATCGTGTTCTTCGACGACTACTCAAATACCTTGCTGCTGGGGAACACGTTTCGCCCGACCTTCGATCGCCTCAAGATTTCTCGCGAAAAGCTCGCCTACGTCGTCGACTCGACTTCCGCCCCGATCGCGGCGATGGCCCCGATCTCGACCTGGATTGCCGTCGAGCTCGGCTACCTGGAACAGGGGATTAGCGCGGTCGCCCAGATCAATCCCGAGGCAGCCGCCAACCTCAACCAATTCAACCTGTTCTTCGATTGCATCCCCTATCGGTTCTACGCGATCCACGCCCTGCTCTTTGTGCTGCTGATCGCCCTCGCCGGCCGCGATTACGGTCCGATGCTCAAGGCGGAGCGGCGGCGGCTGCGCGGAGAGGCGAGCCACCAACCGGGGGTCGATTCGGAGTTCGATGCCCGGGAGCGGTCCCACTGGATCAACGCGGCGCTACCGCTCGGGACGATGCTTGCCGTGGCGATTTGGCTCATCGTTCACTCGGGGCTCGTGAACTTGAGAGCAAAAGCCGAAACGGCCGGCGATCAACTGCCAACCCTCGCCACCGCGAAACTGAGAGAGATCTTCGGTGCCGCGGAACCGATGATCGCACTGCAATACGGCGGACTCGCTGGCCTGGGACTCGCGGTCTTGATGACACGCTGGGGAAAGCTGTTGCCCAGCGCGCTCATGTGGCAAGGGGCGGCGCGAGGGGCCCTGTTGATGATCCCGGCGCTGCTGGTGCTCTGGCTGGCGACGGGACTCTCGGAGATGACCCGCAACACGTCCGTCGTCACCGGGGAGGCCTCGGTCGGCTACGAGTTCCAGCATTATCGGCTCTACACGGGCAACTTCCTGGTGGAGCAGCTCGAGGCCTTTGCCTCCGAGGGGGACCGGGCCGAATGGATGGTGGCCGCCCTGCCGACCATCATCTTCGTCGTCGCTGCGGCCATGTCGTTCGCCACGGGATCGAGCTACGGGACGATGGGGCTGATGGTCCCCATGACCATCCCGCTGGCCTACGCCACCTTGAGTGCCGCGGGGATCCCCTTCACACCCGGCCATCCGATCGTGTTGGGGGCCACGGGAAGCGTGCTCGCCGGGTCGATCTTTGGCGATCATTGCTCCCCGCTCGCCGACACGACGATCCTTTCCTCCCAGGCAAGCGGCTGCGACCACCTGGCCCATGTGTACACCCAGCTCCCCTACGCCCTTACCATCGCGGGGGTATGCGTCCTGGGGACGATCGGGGTGGGTCTCAACTGGCCAGTGGCTGTCATCCTGCCGGTGCAAGGGGTGCTGCTGCTGTTGATCGTGCTCCTCTTCGGTCGTCGCGTCGTCGAGGAGCCGCAAGACGAGGAGCTTCGCGATTTCGAAGCCTCCGAGCGCGAATTGGGCGCTTAAGCTCAGGCCCCCGCTGAGTTACGATTGAAGTCGAGTTGACAGGTCGTGTTCTAGCCTTGTGGGGTAATACTGATGAAAGCGTTGATCGCCGATAAGCTGTCGGATGCGGTCCTCCGGCAACTGAGCGGGCTTGGCTTCCAGGTCGACTACCAGCCCGACCTCTCCGCCGAGCAGCTTCCCGGGGTGATCCCCGGTTGCCATGTCCTGGTGGTCCGTTCGACGCAGGTCTCCGCCGATACGATCAACACGGGTAAGGACCTTTCGCTAATTGTCCGCGCCGGGGCCGGGGTCAACACGATCGATGTCGCCGCCGCCAGCGCCCGCGGCATCTACGTCACCAACTGCCCAGGTCGCAACGCCGACGCCGTGGCGGAACTGGCGATCGGCCTCTTGATTGCCTGCGATCGCCGGATTGCCGACGCGACCGAGGAGCTGCGCGCCGGCAAGTGGAACAAAAAAGAGTATGGCAAGTCGCAGGGCCTCATGGGCCGAACGCTTGGCATCATTGGCATGGGGACGATCGGCCAGGGGGTCGCGCGCCGGGCCCAAGGATTGAACATGAATGTCGTGGCGTGGAGCCGCAGTCTGACTCCCGCCGAGGCGGATCGGCTCGGCGTGGAATATGCCGAGTCGCCGCTCGAGGTGGCCCGCCGGAGCGACGCGGTGTCGCTTCATCTGGCCGCCGCGCCGGAGACAAAGCACCTGGTCAACGCCGAACTGCTCGCCGCGATGCGCGACGGGGCAATCCTGATCAACACAGCCCGCGGAGACGTGGTCGACACGGCGGCGCTCAAGGAGGCAATCGTTGCGAAGCGGCTCCGCGTGGGGCTCGACGTCTTCGATGGGGAGCCGAAGGGTGGGGTCGAGCCGTTCGCCGATACCGAACTGGCGAAACTCTGTACCTGTACTCCCCATATCGGCGCCTCAACCGAGCAGGCCTCCGAGGCGATCGCCGAGGAGACGGTCCGCATCATCAATGCGTTTCGCGAAACGGGGCGCCCCCTCAACACAGTGAACCTCTGCGCCAAGAGTCCCGCGACGCATGCCCTGGTGGTCCGGCATCAGAACCGGGTGGGGGTGCTCGCCGGCGTGCTCGACTCGCTCCGCGGCGAAGGGGTGAATGTCGAGGAGATGGAAAACACGATTTTCGCCGGGGCGGATACGGCTTGTGCAACTCTGCAACTCGATCAGGCCCCCTCGCAAAAGCTGCTGGGGGACCTACTGGGCCTCGAACACGTGCTGCACGTCAATCTCGAAGCGATTTAAATGCGCAGGTTAATTGCGCAAGCGCGCGATTGCGAGCAGGGGGCAAGCCGGGTATACCTTACGTCGCGGGGTCGGCCTTCGTCGCGCGGTGGTTTCCAGTCGCCGGAAGGAGAACTCCCCCTCTCCGAACTTGGTTCCCCGACGAGTCGCCCTCCCCATGCGCCATCCAGCCGCGCTTTTGTTGGTCTTGTGGTTCACCCTCGGCATGCCGGGCCTCTCGCTGGCGGCCGACGGCAAGGGCGTTCATCCCTACGGCTTCTGGAGTCTCGTCCCCCCCTTGGTGGCCGTGGTTCTGGCGATCGCCACGCGGCGGATTTATCTCTCCTTGCTCGCTGGGGTATTTGCGGGGGCCTTGATCACAAGCTGGAGTGCCGGGTTTCCCGAGAACCTCTTCAAGGCGGTAACCGACTTTGCCGAGGTTCATCTCTGGACGACATTCACCGGGGGAGATCGGCTACGATTGTTTGCGTTCATCCTGTTCATGGGGGCCACGATTGGCGTGATCTACGCCGGGGGTGGCATGCGAGGCTTGGTGGCACTCATGGAACCGCTCGCCCGCTCGCGCCGCAGCGGCCAGATCACCGGATGGCTGGCCGGGCTCGTCATCTTCTTCGACGATTACGCCAACACCCTGCTGGTGGGGAACACGTTTCGGTCGACCTTCGACCGGCTCAAGATCTCGCGCGAAAAGCTCTCCTACATCGTCGATTCGACCTCCGCGCCGGTCGCGGGGCTGGCGCTCATCTCGACCTGGATCGCCGTGGAACTCAAGTACCTTCAGAATGGCATCGACCAGCTCAACGCGGTGGTCGGGCAAAATCTCTCGGCGCTCGACCTGTTCATCGCCTGTCTGCCCTACCGATTCTACGTGATCCAGGCGCTGCTTTTCGTGCCGCTGGTGGCGATCATGGGGCGCGAATTCGGCCCCATGCTGAGAGCGGAGCGGCGGCGACTCGCCCAGCAGGACCATCCCGATGAGCCCGTGGACGAAGACGACCAGGCTGAACTCGAGATGCGCGCGCCCTCCCATTGGGCGAATGCCGTGGTTCCCTTGGCCGTGCTCTTGAGCGTGGTCGTCGCGCTGATCTGGACCACGGGCGAACGAAACGCCGAAAGCAATCAGCAACGGCAACTCGCCGACGCGATCGCCGATCCCGCCGTCAGCGAGGCGGAAATCGAGGCCATCAGGGCCAGGCAGGTCCGCGACATGTCGGGGTGGAGCTACCCGCGGACGGTCGTGGGAGCGGCCGATTCGTCGCTGGCTCTTCAATATGGCGGGCTGGCCGGGCTCGCCGCCGCGATTCTCATGGTCCGTGCCGGGAGACTCCTGTCGATGGACCAATGCTGGCGCGCGGCGCTGGTCGGAGCAAGAATGATGCTCCCGGCGCTGATGATCCTGGGATTCGCCTCGGCCCTGTCGGCCCTGACGACCAACAAATCGGCCTCCGACGAGATCTCGGTGGCCTACGAGTTTCAGGACCATCGGCTCTACACCGGGGAGTATCTGGTGGAGCAACTCAACGCCTTGGCCGACGATCCCCGCACGACCAAGCTATTGGTCGCCGGGTTGCCGACAGCGATTTTCCTGATCTCGTGCGCCGTCTCGTTCTCCACCGGAACAAGCTACGGCACGATGGGGCTGATGGTGCCGATGGTCATCCCGCTGACCGTGGCGACGCTCCAAGCGGCGGGACGAGAGATCACGCCCGACGATCCGATCCTGCTCGCCTCCGTCGGGGCGGTGCTGGCCGGAGCGATCTTCGGCGACCATTGCTCGCCGATTTCCGACACGACCATCCTCTCGGCGCAGGCCAGCGGCTGCGATCTGATGGCCCACGTCAACACCCAACTCCCCTACGCCCTGGTGTGTGCCGGGGTGGCCGTCCTGCTGGGAACAGTCCTCGTCAGCGTGGTCTCGGTCTGGATCCTGCTGCCGCTACAAACCGTGGCGCTGGTGGCCATCCTGCGCTGGGTTGGCCGGAAGGTAGAGGAGTAGTTGGA
>CAZYQQ010000159.1:0-9329 GCA_964650265.1 uncultured Planctomycetaceae bacterium | reverse complement strand
AGGGGGCAGGGATGAAGGATCGTAGCATGGGCACATCCCGCCCGTGCGAGCGCGCACAACCGTAGCCCGGGCTCGTTTGCCCGGGCAGCGTGAGGGGGTTTGAATTGCCAATGAACAAGTAGGTCCACCCTGGTCCAGTCAACGCGGGCCGAACCGGACCTCGCAGCGCAAACAAATTCTCCACCGAAGAAAGCCTCCGTCGGTCCCCCTGACCTCTGGCCTCCGACCGCCGCTCTCTCCAAAGAGACATTTGTACACGTTAGTGGGAGTTTACCGGACCGGGTGGTCAATTCCTAGCGGAAAGTTTTGAAAAATGGGAAATCGCGCCGGCGAAGAGTTTTTCGCGGTTACGAAAGCTGTGTGTCTGCACTTCTGCACTGCACTTCTGCACTCTATTAGGCGGAGAACTGTGCGTGGGAATGGAGAGCTAAGGGATCGATCTCCTCCAGCTTAGAATGCCTTGAATTGTTGACGTCCGCAGGTCAGCCATTTAAGATCACGGCAATCCGAATTTCTTCAGGCGGGCCATCGCCGCATACACAACCCTCGGTTGGGGGTGCGTGGGCATGTCGGCACCACATGTCCGCTCTGTTTGGACAACGTTGACTGGGGTAGGAACTAATGAGGCGGGAAAAGCTACGGACGCCGTACGCCCGGACGATTGGTGTGCTGGTTGTACTGATCGCGGGTGTTGTGGGGGGCGAAATCGCGCGGGGAGTGACCGCGAGGTGGCAACCGGCCGGTGCCGGGCCGTCCAACTGGTTTACACCGACAAAGTGGGACGTGGGTGTTCCGAATGGGCCGGGGGATGTTGCGATTCTTCATGGGAATATTCCGAATCTCACGGTGTCGGCACCCATCATTCTGGGAGGGATCGAATTTCAAGCCCCTGGAACGCAAACGATTACGGGCTTGGGGCCGATCGTGTTCGACAACCCGGGCGAGGCGCCAGCGCTGATGCGAGCCTACGCGCCGCGAAGCGGCGCGGTCAGCGTAACGCTAGAGACGCCGATCAGGATCGCCGAGGGAGAGGAACTGAAGATAGATGTGGCGACTGGGGGGCAGTTGATGCTGATCGGGGGGATCAACTCTGCGGGTGGAGATGCCAGTAAACATGGCATCGGCCAGCTATGGCTGACAGGGGGGAGTCTGACCTGGGACGGAAGCTTGAGCATCGATCAGGGCATGGTGCATGCTGTGCATGCTGGGGCACTCGGGACGTCGGCTGGGGTGACATCGATTAAGAGCGGTGGTTCGCTTCAGATGAACGAATCGTCGGCGGAGTCGTTCAGATTGGAAGGGGGCAATCTCTATCTAAGGCGGGGGACCCACTCGGGGTCGATCCACCTGGCTGAGGACAGCGAGGTAGGACTCGTCTACTTGCCGAACGTGACCTCGCAGAACTTCTACTCAGACACGGAGTTGTCGGGGGTGATTTCGGGGCCAGGGGATCTATCTCTTCGAAATGAATCCTCAAGCCGCGTCGTGACTTTAAGTGGCGACAGCAACTACACAGGGCACACGAGAATTCTGAAAGGAGAGTTTACAGTAAATCATGGAAACGCGCTGGGAAGTTCGGCGGCGGGGACGACTCTCGAGGCGGGAACGTTAAGGATCAACGTTGCTACCGCGGAGCCCATTCGCGTGAATGGGGGAGTTTTGCGTTTAATAGATACCGACTTGAGCAATCAGGGCCCCGTAACCCTTGCGGGAGGAGCCGTTTTTTTGCCGAGCGCGTCGAACAGTTTACCAATTATCGTCGATGGAAACGAGGGAAGGATCTACGGTTCTCATTCTTTCTATTCTTGGACTGGCGGAACCACGGGAATGGGCAACTTGCACATAGGCGGAGGTTTTCAGATCGATGCTCCCTTAAGACACGAGGGAGACACGGTTTTTGACGGCCCGCAACTTAATGTCGCCAATTTTTATACAGGCGACACCACAATCGAGGGAAATGTTACGGTCAACCATGCGGGTGCGTTTGGCACGGCAACCACCCCGATTGTGGTCACATCGGGGGAGCTATTGCTGAATGTCTCTCCTGCGGGATTGCGAGACATTGACATTCGACGCGGTACGCTCAACGTCCCTACCGAACGGGAGATCGATAATGCAATCTCGTTGGGAGGGGACTTCAGTGCGACCATTAAAGGTAAGGGGATTTATAGCCAGCCGATTGATTACGTGACCACTCCCGGCGGCGGGGACGCGTGGATTGCAGGTGGGACGTTCAATTCACCCATTCGAGGCAACTCTCAACTTTCCCTTGGGGGAGAGACGGTCGTTCTCAATGCAGCAAATGAGATTGAAAACCGGGTTTACACTAGTGGGGGTACGGTCATCGCCAATCATGCTGACGCGCTCGACCTGCCAGCGGTGTTAATACAGGGAGGGGTGTTGCAACTCAACGGGCCGGCTGCCGGATTGCCGACGATGACACGGTATCCGTACGGATTGCCCGCGAGCAACCGACCGATCGGGACACTAAGGCTCACGGTGGATCAGGAATTCGATCAGACTTGGTTTATGGAAGAAGGAATATTGGAGGTGGCGACCGAGATTAGTTTCCAGCGTGTAATTTCGGAGAACTCGCGGTTCACTTCGTCGGGGGGCGGCAAGGTGGCGATCGATGGCGAACTGTTAGTGGTGGGGAACAGCTATCTCTCGGGCAAAATCGTGGGGGAGGGAGAGATTCGGCTTGCGGGAAATGGCCTGAGAGTAAGTGGCGACCAGAGTGGGTTCACGGGGGACTATGTCGTCAAGAATGGCACGCTCTCCTTTGGCCGCGTGGTGGAGTTCACCGCGCCCTATTCGATCAGCCCGCAAAGCGTGATTCATGTTCACCAGGGAGGGATCGTCGACTTTGGTGTCCAGAACGTGGTGATCCACAACGACATTTTTCTACACAATGTGGAAGTCCTACCCTCCTATAGTACAGGCCCCTTGCGAGCCGAAGGCAATGGTATTGCGACACTAGCTGGACTGATTGACATTGGGGAGGTCGGTTCCACCCTCTCGTCGGATTTGATCATTACCGGCAAATTCCGTGGCCGCAACCTCAGCGTCAAGAGGGAGTCGCTCGATATCCAGTCGCGCCAAGACGAACTGGGTGGTGATTTGAGAATTGCGGATGCGTCGGTCTACCTCCGCGGTTCGGGCAGTCTGCACGGACTTGATACCATAATCGTCGAGAAGGGGGGTGTGTTGGAGATCGCCAACACATCGCCGAGCGGCGATCGCGTGGAGGATAGCACTGTGATTCGCTCCCGTGGTGGACGGATTGGGCTCTACAACCATCAACTCGTCACGGGGTCCGAAACCTTGGGAACTCTGATTCTCGAGCAAGGGCGGACGGAGTTGTTGGGAAGGCCTGAATCGCCGCTCTATTTCACCGAGCTTGATCGCCGGGCGGGGAGCATAGTGGCATTCAGTGAGCATGCGAGCAGTGGGGGGGTGGGATTTCTGTCGGCACCGCCGCTGGCCAATGGGATGCTGGGTCCGTGGGCGATTACTGAGACTGGCTTCGCCACACTCGCCCCCAATGGCACATTTTCCACGCTCGCGGCCACCTCCACAGATCTGAATACGGCAACCACGGCCGATCACGTTTCCGTGGCGGGGAGTCTGCAGTTGGCCAGCGACCGGACGATCGCATCGCTCAACAATCGTCCGACGGGAAATCCGGAGTTAGTCGATTTGGGAGGGCATCAACTGACGATCGCTTCAGGTGGAATCTATCAGAGTCACGACATTGTGAATGGCGTACTCACGGCAGGGAATGGCGGACCGGCAGAACTAGTGATTCATAATACGCATCGTATTGGAGCGGATATCGTGGACAACGGATCCGAGGGTTCCATTGCCTTGGTTGTCGCTGGAAAGGGGCAGACGCTTGTTGTGGAAGGTACAAATACCTACACCGGTGGTACCTGGGTGGTCGGAGAGAGTCATGCGTTTTCCACTCGGTCGACACTGCGCATCAATGACTTGAAAGCCATTCCCGAGGGCGACCGCATCCATGTCGACTATGGGGTTTATGACGTGCGACTCGCGACGGCTGGGATCGTCAAGCTCTCGGAGCTCCACGTGCGAGGGGGGGGAGGAGTGTATGGTGTCAATGCGACCTTTGATGCCGATGCTTTTTATTTCGAGGATGGAGAAGCAGGTAATTTGACAGGGGATGGCACAGTTTATAAGGACACGAAAGGGGAATTCGCGATCGGTGGAGGGGGCATTGGGTATACTGGCAACGTCTTTGTGCGCGATGGAATTCTGAGAATCGACCGATTGTCGATCCCCAACGGAACGCTTCATGTGGAGGGAGGACGAGTGTCGGCTGGTGCCGAACATTTCTCCGTCCCGACCAGCATCGTGCTCGATGGGGGCGAACTATTAGGCTATTACAATGGGCCGATCGAAGTCAAAAGCGATTCGTCGGTGTTTGTCGATGGTTTTTCGATTAGTCATACGTTGTTTTATGGTTCCCTCTCGGGCAATGGCGATCTCACCATTCGTGGTTCACTTGACGATGATTACATCAGTGATTACGTCGGCTTCTTCGGTGAAAGCAGCCAGTACACCGGCGACATCCACGTCGAAAGCGGGGCGTTGCGAATTGGTGCTCCTGCGCAACTGGGACCCGGTGAAATACATGTTCAGGAAGGCGCGAGATTAATCCTGGGTAGTAGCACGCCGCGTGAAGGCCAGACATTTCTTGACCGGGATATTCACCTGTTTGGCGGCACGCTGTACGCCACTCCTCCCGAGCAGAGCACCGTGTCCACCATTCCGAATGGCATCGTCCTCGGCGATGTTTACATTCATGGTGAGGCCTTTGTCGGTGCCCGCAATCGAGGTCAAGTTGGCCAGTCGGTCCCGGGGCTGGTCCTCGCCGGAAATGTGATATTGGATGACGAAGCTTCGGTGTTTGGCCGGACCAAACAGGATCAAACGCGACACGACAATGGAGTCGCCTTGGTCGAAATCTCCGGCACCTTGAAAATCGGCAAGAACAATACCTGGCACATGGGCATCACTCCGCTCGCCATCACCGGCTCGATCCAGGCCGCGACCGACGGGGCCTCGATCGACTTTCAGGGTGTCCGCGGTGATTTGCGGGCCGCAAACGCGACCATCGTCGCCACACCCGGGCGTAGCCTTGCGATCACGTTCAACGGCAAGCCCTTCGTGTTCGAACTCGCGGGTTCGGATTCAGGCCTGAGCGGCGAAGGAACAATTGGTGGCGACTTCAATCTAGATAATGGCGCGATCATTTCCCCCGGCAACTCCCCCGGCCTCCTCACCATCGACGGCGACCTCACCATGACCGGTGGCAGCCGTCTGGCGATCGAGATTGGCGGGACGACTCGCGGGGACGACTTCGACACGCTCGTGGTGACCGGCGCGCTCGATCTTCAAAACGCCTTGCTCGACGTCTCCTTCCTCGATGGCTTCCAACCGACGCTGGGAGACACGTTCTCGATCGTTGAAGCCGGGAGTCTCATGGGGAGGTTCGCCAACGTGCCCGACTCGATTCGCGTCGGGAACTACGCCCTGGAACTCAACTATGGACCAAACGGACTGGAATTCACCACGGTGAGGGTTCCCGAGCCGGCGACAGTGGCCGTGACAGGGCTCTTGATTTTGGGGGTGATGACGCGTCGGCTGCGCGGTCGCGTGTGATTCCGTCAAGTGAGACTTATTACTTGAGCAGATGTCGCACGATGGCCTCGCCACTATTGCCAGACCGGCGAAGGTGCAAGTATTTGTCCATATTTCGGCGCAGAACATAGAGCTGTGTCGAGTAGTCATCTGGATGCCTGCTTTCTGCCGATTGCTTGAGGCTGTAAAAGTGACTGCGTGCCATTCCTTCTGGCGGTTCCAACTCTCTTAACTCGCCATAAGCCGAAATCTGTTGTCTTAGGACGTGCAACTGGGTGGAATAGTCGAAGGGGTGATCGCTGCTGATCGTTGCCTTTAACTGACGGAACTTGACAGCCTCAAAGCTATCGGGACATGCGAGCCGCATCAAGGATGCATATGATTCTGATTGCTGGACCACGGTATAAGCTTGTTGTGCTTTGTTGTCGGAATGGTCGAGCCTCGCATTACGTTCAATCGCTTCGCGGATATCCTTTGGCATGGCAATGTCGCTCGCAATCACTTGATCGGCCGAGACACGTGTAGTGCGAGGAGAGGTGTTCGGGATGGGGCCACTCGGTCCACTCGCCACGTGGATTCCACTCGTTCTTGGTGTCGCCGTCGTCGCTGGATAAACGTCAAACGCAAGGTAGCGCGATCGATGGAGGACACGCTGGGTCCATTTGCCATTAGCCTCCGAAACCTCGATTATGCGGTCGATGGAGGGAAAGTCCCATTGCATGGTGACTTCATTCTTCTGCGTTGGTTGTCCGTATTCTTGTAGGGCAAGAGCATTAATTTTGCTCGCTCCTCCCATCATGGCGACTTTTGTAGGGAAATAGACGTACTGAATCTCGATCAATTGATTGCTGGAAAATCTCAACAGAATAGAGTCAATTATCGGGTCGTTCCAAATCTCCAGTGTCGTCACACCTTCGTTCGACCCTGGATGGGCATGGTTGACGGTCGCGGTGGGAAAGGTCTTTTCGGCATCGTTGAAAGTCGAATTGAAGTTGATGCCCTTGTAATTGATTCTCGCGGCCGTCTGCAGAACTTGCTCGGGCGCACCACTCGCCACAGCCGAGAAGAACGTTGAGAACAGTACACATAGCCATACAGATGACTTGCACATCTCGCATGGTTCCTTGAATTGGAGTAGCAAGAGCGACAGGGAATGCGCTGGCGATGCGTGCAACCGCCTGCGGCGACTTGAAAACGTAGCATGACACTTGCGGCAACTGCACTCGCACCCAAGAATTTCTCCGGAGTCGTTTAGGGCGGTGGCCGGGTAAGAAGTTTGGAGGAAAGTTTTGTTTTCTTCCGGTTGTAGCGGTGATGTGACAAGAGTTGTGGGATGTCGTCACATCCTGGGGTGGATCAGCCGTTTGCCCAAGAACCGCGCACCCGCGATCGGATTCGGGCAGTAGGGGAGAATGTCCGTAAACCCCAGCGACTCGTAGAGCCGGTTGGCTGCCGTCATCGTCTCAATCGTATCGAGGACGACCTCGCCGTAGCCGATCTTTTGCGCTTCATCGAGGACGTGGGTGACAAGAGCCTTGCCGATGCCGCCGCCACGGGCCGCCGGACGGACGAAGAGTCGTTTGATTTCGCCGCGTCCATCTCCCATTTCGCGAAGGGCGACGCAGCCGACCGGCACGTCATTGTCGAACGCCAGAAACAATGCGCCGCTTGGTGGCGCGTAGGCACCCGGAAGGTCGCGGAGTTCCTGCTCGAAGTTTTGGAATCCGAGGTCGAAGCCGAGTTGGGCTTGGTATTCGCGGAAGAGCTGGCGGACGAGGGGGATTTCGTCGGGGACGAGGGCAGGGCGGACGATTGGCTCCATTAGGAAGTACCACCCATCCCCGAACTCGCTCCCTGTAGTTCGAACACTACTGGCCTTGATGCTCTTGGGGTGCGCTCGCAGGTATATTCACATTTATCGGAAGCGGGAGGGTGGAGGGAGCGTGAGGAGACCATACGGGACGATTCTCCTGGGCCTGCCGACGGGCAGCATCTGCTACGATGGCATCAATATCGCCGTTGAAGCGAACCGAAATAGCCTTTCGTATACGATGAATCTCTTCAATCACTTCATCTACGTTCTCTTCATCCATCGCCTAATAACTCCTCTGGTGTGCAGATAAGAGGTATGGGGATGCCCATCCGGTTAAGGACCTCGTGAAGGGCGGGTAGCAGCTTGGCATTCGCAATGTGTTTGCAATTCCAGGTCAGCAGATATTGTATGCGATGGTGGGCAGCTGCGGCAATGTGCAGAGCATCAATCTGGGCGCTGGAAGGCAGCCCGACGTTGGACAGTATCTCTTCTGCCAACGTGCGAATCTCAGAGGACAAGGGCAATAATGGAATGCCGTCGAGTAGAGCAAGTCGGTCTGCCGCTAAGGTGGGGTTTCCAGCGGATGCCTCGTCGATCACGTACTGCGAAACGACTAGACTGTAATTGGGGCGCTCTTTGTCCCACCACTGATACGTCAGCAATTGACGTGCGGCCGTCACTACATGAGCGCTCGGCTTTTGGCGCAAGTAACTCACAATCGACGTTTCGATATAAATGGTAGCCATGTCACACATTTTAGCAGGGCAGTTGGGGGTCCCCTAATCGTCGACTACTAGTTTTTCTGGAAAAGACCATCGCAGCATCCGCTACCTTGAGCCCCCGCCCTCCGCGCGCTAAAATCCCCCTCTTTCAAGCTCAAAACAATTTAACACTTTGCGAGACCCCTGCCATGGAGCGTACCCTCATTCTACTCAAGCCCGATTGTGTCCAGCGACGCTTGATGGGGCGGATTATTGCCCGGTTCGAGGAGAAGGGGCTCAATTTTGTCGGCATGAAGCTGATGCAGATCACCCCCGAACTGGCCAGGCAGCACTATGCCGAGCATGTCGAGAAGGGGTGGTACCCGACGCTCGAGAAGTTCATTACCGGCGGGCCGGTGTTGGCGGCCGTGCTCGAGGGGCTCGAGGCGATTACCGTGGTTCGCGACATGCTGGGGGCGACCAGCGGGCTCAAGGCGGCGCCGGGGACCATCCGGGGCGACTATAGCAGCAGCCGGCAGATGAACCTGGTGCATGGGTCCGACGGGCCCGAGGCGGCGAAGCGGGAGATCGCGCTCTATTTTCGTGCGGAGGAACTGGTCGACAACACGCCGACGATCACTCCCTGGATGCGGGCGGCGGACGAATAGGCTGTTGGCAGCCTACCTTGTCGCGTTCTCGCGGCTATTTTTGAGTTCGTAGCGCTGGATCTTGCGATCGAGGGTCGACCGCTCAATGCCGAGGATCGAAGCGGCGCGGCTCTTGTTCCAGCCGGTCGCTTCGAGGGTGGCGAGAATGTGCTGCTGTTCCATTTCTGCCAGCGAGCAAGGCTCGAAGGCCGGCTGATCGATCGGGACGACGAGTCCTGGCTCGGAGTCGCCCGCCGTTTTGAGAGTCGAGAGGATCAGGTCGTCGTGGTCGATGTATTCGCCACGCGCCAGGACCACCGCGCGCTCGATGACGTTCTTCATCTCGCGGACGTTGCCGGGCCAGCGGTACTGGAGCATGTCTTCCATGGCGAGCGGAGTGAAACCTTTGATTTTGCGACCCGTCTCGGCGTTGTAGCGGTGCAAGAAGTACTGAGCGAGTTCGGGAATGTCCTCGGGCCGCTTGCGGAGCGCCGGGACGATGAT
>CAZYQQ010000158.1:0-9357 GCA_964650265.1 uncultured Planctomycetaceae bacterium | reverse complement strand
CCCCCCAACATTGCTCGGGCAAATGTGCCCAAGCTACGGCCCCTGATCCCTGGCCTCTGACCTCTGACCTCCGGCCCCCGGCCCCCCGCGCGGCACACTTAAACGACAAAATTCGACGAAACCGTGCCACGTGGCACACCCCTCGATCAAAACATCCCCTGATTCACAGAGTTTGAGGCGGAGAAATGTCACACTCGTGGCACGACCCCCCCCTCGAAAACGCGAAAAGGGTGCCAGGAGGGAGGAGGTCGGAAACAAACGACTTCCAAATCGCAAGCTCGCCCGGGCGGGATGTGCCCATGCTACGGTCGTGATACGGCCAGGAGGAGACCCTTGCCGGGGAAATCGGCACGCCCTATGATTGAGGTTCTAATTGAGATTTAATCTCACTATCCCCGCAGGTTTCCGACGTGCCCATTTCCGATCCCACCAGCTACTTTCCCCTCGCGAAGGCCCAGCTTGGGGCGACCCTGATGGTGGCCCAGGTGACCATCGATGGGGTCGATGCCGACCGGCTTCAGGCCATGGGCCTCTGCCGCGGCCGCCGGATCGAACTGGTCAAGGCGGGTGATCCCTTGATTGTCCGTGTGCTCGGGTCGCGGGTTGGGCTAGCCGAGCGGCTCGCCGCCGGCGTGATGGTTTGCCACACCACCAGTTCCCCTCTTTCTTCCGAGGGAGTTGCCAGCCAGGTCGCCTGACACCTGCCTGTGGCTGCTTCCCGCCACTCTCCCCATGAGCACGCCGGCCAAACTCTCCGAGCCCCTCCCGCTGGTCGACGCCCCCGCCGCGGCGCCATGCTGCTTGTTTGTTGGGAATCCCAACGCGGGCAAGACCTCGCTCTTCAATCGGCTCACAGGGCTGCGGGCACACACCGCCAATTTTGCCGGAACAACGGTCGAGTATCGCCGCGGTCGGGTCAATTTTGGCGGGACCGAGATCGAACTGGTCGACCTTCCGGGTCTCTACAGTCTCGACGCCGTGACCCCCGAAGAGCGGGTCGCCCGGACGGCCATTCTGGGCGAGGGGGCCATCCAACCGCGCGCATTGGTGCTGGTGGTCGACGCGACCAATCTCGAGCGGAACCTGTTTCTCGCCAGTCAGATGGTCGAAGCAGCGGCCAACAAGAAATTGCCCCTGCTCGTAGCCCTAAACCAGGTTGACCTCGTGCGAAAGGCCGGCGCGGAAGTCGACCATCGGCAACTTGGACAAGAATTGGGGTGCGAAGTGATTCCCGTGTCGGCCCGCACCGGCGAGGGAATCGCGGAACTCAAGCAATACATCGCCCAGGGGGTCGCGGCTCCCGAGCCCCACCCTGGGGTCGACAGCCACTGCCACTGCGCCAACTGCCACGGCTGCGGCTATTCGTCGCGCTACGACTGGGCGGAGCGCGTGACCCGGCAAGCGATGCCGCACACCAGTGAGGCGTTGGGGCGACGGAGCGAGCAAATCGACCGGGTGCTGACCCACAAGGTGGCGGGACTGTTCGGGTTTGCCCTAGTGATGCTGATGACCTTCCTGCTGATCTTTTGGATCGCGACCTTCCCGATGAAGTGGATCGAAGGTCTGTTTGCCTGGGCTCAAAGTGTGACGACGGAGTGGCTTCCCGAAGGGTTGGTGCAGAGCTTCGTCAGCGATGGTGTGATTGCCGGGGTCGGCGGGATGCTCGTCTTCCTGCCGCAGATCTGCCTGCTGTTCTTCATGTTAGCGCTGCTCGAAGACTCCGGCTACCTGGCGCGGGCGGCGTTCGTCATGGATCGGCTGATGCAGCGCGTCGGGCTCCCTGGCAAGGCGTTCGTCCCGATGTTATCGGCCCATGCCTGTGCGATCCCGGCGATCATGGCCACCCGGGTGATCGACGATCGTCGCGACCGACTGGCGACGATTTTGGTGCTGCCGCTAATGACCTGTTCGGCCCGGGTGCCAGTCTACACGCTGGTGATCTCGCTCCTCTTCGCGACCCAACCATGGGCCGCAGCGCTTACGTTTACGGGAGCTTACGCCCTGGGAATCGTCGCGGCGATGGCGATGGCGTGGATCTTCAAACGGACCATACTGCCCGGGGAGACGCGACCGCTGGTGATCGAGCTGCCGCACTACAAAATCCCCTCGCTCCGCAACGCGCTGTTGCTCACCCTCGATCGGGCGTGGGTCTTCATCAAAAACGCCGGCACGATCATCCTCTTGATTTCGATCGGCCTGTGGGCCCTCGCCACCTTCCCGCAAGCTGACCTCGCCGATCTTGACCCAGAGGTGCAACAACAGATCGCCACCTACCAGGAGGCGGAGGACAACGTCGCGGCCGACAACCTGCTGGCTCAGGAGCAGCTCGAATACTCGCTCGCCGGGCGGATCGGCCGCGCGGTGGAGCCCGTGTTCGCTCCGCTGGGTTTCGATTGGAAGATGAGCATCGGCATCATCACGTCGTTCGCGGCCCGCGAGGCGGTGGTCTCGACCTTGGCCGTGCTGTACGGTCTCGGGGCCGATGAGGAGAATGTGATGACGCTGGCCGATTCGTTCGCCGCGTCGAAACACCCCGACGGCTCGCCAGTCTTTACCACGGCGGCCTGCCTGAGCTTGCTGGTCTTCTACGTCCTGGCGATGCAGTGCCTGCCGACCCAGGTCGTCACCCGGCGCGAAACGGGAAGCTGGAAGTGGGCCGCCTTGCAGTTCGGCTACATGACGGTGCTCGCCTACACCGCGGCGCTGGTGACTTATCAAACGGCGTCCGCGTTTGGTTGGGCCTAGACTGCTCGCATTCAGTAATCGCTCGAACCATAAAACGGCTCGGCCATAAGACCAGTCCGCTCGCGGACCAACTCGACAATCGTGTCGACCTCGTGGTCACTTAGCGGAGAGACGATCGACTCCGCCGGCCGACGCGCCACGGTGTAGATCTGCACCAGTTTGATCTCCCCCCCGGCCTCGGTGACTTCGTTGAGCCGCTGGCAGTAGGCGGCGAGCTCGTCGGGCGACGGTCCCGCGCCCGCCACGCGCATGAAGAGCGACTGGATCACGATCGGCCGCACTTGGGCGGCGCGAGCGATGTTGTCGAGGACTTGCTGAAAGCGGATCGGCGTGCGGTCGACCAGCTTGAAATACTCAGGGGTACCCGCGTCGAGCTTCGCCCAAATTTCCCCTTGATGACGGTCGAGAATCGCGAGTCCCCGCTCGACGTGCGGGCGATGGAACATGCTCGCATTGGTGATGAGGACCATTTTGCAGTCGTCGAGCCCGAGCCGGTCCTTCACGTCGGCCGCGGCCTGCATCAGCTCGTCGAAGTTTTTGTAGGTGGTCGGCTCGCCATCGCCCGAGAAGGCCATATCGTTTAGTCGCCGCATCGCGGTGGGGACGGCGGCGAATTTAGGATGGCCGTAAAGCTGGCCACTGGCCACTAGTGTGAGCACCTCTTCGAGTTCGGTAAGCAACTGCTCCATGCCCACAAACCGCGTCTCGCTCTGCTCCCGGCGGTCGACCTGGCAATAGATGCAGTCGAAGTTGCAGATTTTGTCGGGATTGAGATTCACGCCGACGGAGATCCCCCGCGACCGGCGGCTGAGTACCGGGTAGACAAAGCGGTTCGTCTCGAACGACCGCTCGTGCTGGGTGTGGAGTTTTTCGACTGGCATCGGGGCCGCAAGAAACGAGGAATGTCGCTCATGGCAGGCTGAAAGCCTACCCCACGTCTACCATCCACTCTATTCACCCCTGCCGCGACGGGCTAGGTGACCGCCACGCCATTGACCGGGACCAGTTCAGCTTTTGCGGGAAAGTTGAGAGGTTTTCGCGTGACGATGGGACACGGATGACCACGGGTTTGAGCGGATGACCACGGATCAGAAGGCGCCGGTCGTGGACTACGGTCCACAAGAGATTTTCTGATCCGTGGTGATCAGTTCAATCCTTCTTCAATCCGTGGCCTATCTGGTTACTTAAAGTGGTCCCCCGTTGACCACGTTTTCTGGGGTTTCGCCCTTCAACACCGCCACCACCTGGCGGGCTACCCTGGTCCGCAGGTCGACGATCGCCCTGGTCGACATGAAAGCGGCGTGGGGGGTGACGATCACGCGGGGGTCGTTGTAAGGAGCCTGCGACATGTCGGGAGGTTCGGGGACCTGGACGTCGAGGCCGGCGCCGGCGAGTCGGTTAGCCGCCAGGGCCTCGGCGAGTGCGGCATGGTCGACGAGTCCCCCGCGGGAGGTGTTGATGAGGAAGGCTGTCGGCTTCATCAGCCGCAGAGTGTCGGCGCTAATCAAATGGTGAGTCTCCTCGGTGAGGGGGCAAAGCAGAACGACATAATCGCTCTCGGCCAGCAGTTCTTCCTTGCTTCGCCATTCGACCCCCGGCGGAACATCGCGCGAGCGGTTGTTACCCAGCACCCGCATTCCGAGCGCGGCACAGCGCTGGGCAAACAGCCCGCCGATTTGGCCGAGGCCAATGACCCCGACGGTCTGGTCCTCCATCCGTTCGAGGGGCATGCCGATGGCACGGTCGTAATCGCCCCGCTGCGACGACTGATGGTAGACGTGAATCTTCCGCGCCAGCGCGAACATCAGCGCGAGCGTGTGCTCGACCACTTCGGGGATGCAGTAGTCGGGGACATTGGTGACGACGATCCCCCGCTCGATGGCCCGCTCGATGTCGATATTGTCGAGTCCAATCCCCGTGCGGGCAATGATGCGACACTTTGTCGTCGCGTCGACAACCTTGGTGGTCACCTTGGCCCAGCAGGTGAGAATGGCGTCGACGTCGGTCGCGAGCCCTGCGAGGGTCGCCTCGTCTTCCGCTGGGGGAAGGATGAGTTGGCAATCGACCTCATCGAGTATCGACTGCTCGAGGTCGAGGGCGGCCCAGGGGATGTCGGTGTAGAGGGCTCGGAAGCGGGGCATACGGCAATGGCAGGCATTTCTGGGCCAGTTTGGACAAAACGCGATCTGGAATTATAGGCGAATCCGAGTTAGAATTGCATGGAGGCTCGGGCCCTCTTCGAATCGAAGCCCTGCCGCAACGAATACCGAAAGGTGGTCATCATGTCGTACGTACTCAGCCCCCAATTGACGCATATCGTGCAAGAGAAGGTTGCGTCGGGACTCTACCAAAACGAAGAGGAAGTCATGGCGACGGCACTAGCACTTCTCGCGGATCGCGACACCACTGTTGCCGCCATCAAGGAAGGGCTCGCGGATTTAACGGCTGGTCGGGTTCGAAGCCTGGAGGAAGCCGACGCAGAATTGTACGCCAAGTATCAGATTCCGCTTAACGATGAGTAGGCGAAAGGTAATTTTGTCAGTCCGCGCGGAGCAAGACCGCGAATCCGCGCTTAAGTGGTATCGCCAGAATTTCTCGCACGCATTTGCCGAAAAGTGGCTCCGTGGACTTTCAGCCGCGCTCCGTTCTAGCGGTGAATCGCCCCAGCGTTCCGTACTTGCGCTGGAAACTGTTAAAGTGCGAAGAGACCTATACGAGTTTCTTTACGATGCCGGATCTCACCAGATGCATCGCATACTATATGTCGTCGAGTCAGACGAAGTGGTGATCATTCATATCCGGCATGCTTCGCGAGACGAACCAACGGTCGACGAACTGCTTTAACTTGATGGAAAAAGGCTTTGCAGTTCACGCGCGAGGGCTGATTCAATCACGCTCCGCCGCAAACTCAACTTCGCCGTCAACTCACCCCTCTCGATCGAGAATCCCCTAGTCACAATCACGAAATCGCGGACCTGGTGACTCGCCGGCAAGTCGACCAACACGCGGGCGATCTCCTGGCGATAAATCTCCACGACCTTGGGATGCGTCACCGCCCGGCGCTTCGACCAGACCCATAGTCGGTGTCGTTTGATCTCTCTCCGAAATGCGGCCGGATTCGGGACGATGAGCGCCGCGATGTGGCTTTGCCCCTCTCCCACGACCATCGCCTGCTCGATCAGTGGGGACGATGTTAATAGTGATTCCACTTCGCTCGGCGAGACCTTCTTGCCGGTCGAGAGGGCGATCAGCTCCTTCTTGCGGCCGACAATCTTGAGCCGCCCCGCCTGGTCCCACTCGCCAAGGTCCCCCGAGTGGAACCACCCGTCTCGCATCACCGCCGCGGTAGCGTCCGCATCGCGCCAATACCCTAGCATGACGCTCGCTCCACGCATCATGATCTCTCCATCCTCCCCCAGTCGGACGTCGACGTTGGGGAGCACCCGGCCGACTGTTCCTGGGGCGTGATCCTCGATCGTCGACACGGTCACCACGGGAGAGGTCTCCGTCAACCCATAGCCGGGAAGTAGCGGGATTCCTTCCTCGCGAAAGCGGAGCATCAAACCGGGGGCGAGGGCCGCCCCGCCACAGAAGCATTGTCTAATACTCCCTCCGAGCAGCTCGCGGAGCAACTTCGATGGAGAACCCGCCGTCATGTCAACGAGCTTTTGATAGAGGTAGGGAACCGCATTGATGACAGTCGGCCTGACCCGCTGGCAATCGTCGAGAAAGTGATCGCGACCACGCCCCACCACCAGTCGCGAACCGCGATAGACCCAGCAGTAGAGGTCGCACGTCCGCGCGTAGATGTGACTCAAGGGCAAAACCAACAGCCGCAACTCCTGCGCGTTGCTTTCAAACGCATCGCCGGTCGCGATCGCGTTGGCGGCCAGGTTAGCGTGCGAGAGCATCACCCCGCGGGGATAGCCCGTCGTCCCCGACGTGTAGAGGATCGTCGCCAGTCCCTCGGGACTCGATAGCTCGACACTCGACGTGACCGGGAGGCGTTCCATGCGACCTTCGGGTCCGACGAGCCACTTCGCTCCGCTGTGGTCGATTTGCTCCTGCTGCTGCGACTCGGGAAGGGAGGTGTGGAGCGGTACGTGGACCGCGCCGATCGACAGCATCGCCAGATCGTTGACAATCCACTCCACCGAGTTGGGACCGACCTGGACGATGCGATCACCCGGCGCGACTCCGAACTCCTTGAGCGACGTGGCCTGCTGTTCAACATGGCGGGCCAGGTCGTTCCAGGTCCACCAGGCGAGGTCCGTATCGCCGATAGAGGCGAGCGCTGGTTCGTTGCCACACCGCGCCACTGTGGCGGCTAACAACTCGACAAGCGAGGGGATGGGTGTAGCGGCCATGGGAGGGATCGGTGTGAGTGTCAGGTGCGGAGTTCTCCACCAAGTTGTTGAGCCAGATCGGCGATCAGCTTCTCCCGCAGCGCATCGACTTCTTCGCCCGCCAGAGTCCCGCTCTTCGATCGCAGGGTCATCGACCACAATAGACTCTTCTTGCCGGAGCCAAGTCGCTTCTCATCACGGTAGACTTCCTGGAACTCGAGTCGTTCGAGCAGATCGCCCGCGGTGTCGACAACGATCCGCTCCACTTCGCTCCAGGCA
The DNA here is from genome assembly GCA_964650265.1 of uncultured Planctomycetaceae bacterium. Classification (GTDB taxonomy): domain Bacteria; phylum Planctomycetota; class Planctomycetia; order Pirellulales; family Lacipirellulaceae; genus CAZYQQ01. The sequence goes on along the minus strand of CAZYQQ010000158.1, from coordinate 1,987 downwards.
ACCCCGTCGTCGAAGACGACATTGAGGTCCTGAGTAACGCTCTGGTAATTCACCAACGGCCGCGCTCGCGGAATGAGTCGTGCCCCTTCGACGAGCAGCGCGAAGTCAATCTCGGCTACGGTCGCCGGGCTACGGAGGTCGAACCTATCAAGTCCCGTTTGCGCCACGTCGCCAAGCACACCGAGCACTTTGTCGTTCAAACGAAGCGTCGCTGCGTGACCCGGCGCCAACAAACCGAACTCCGCCCGCTCGACCTCTAACTGGGTTCCCGACATAAGTGATTGGATGATCGCTTCGACGACACCTTTGACGTGGAGAAACCCGCGGCCACTCGAAATGGCAAGGACGCGCTTCTCCTCGGGCAGGTCCTTTCCCCGAGGGAGATAGACCTTGGCGATCTCGAACTGCTCGATCACCGGGTTCGAGAACGTTTCGTTCGTGCGGCGGCAATGAAGCAAACTGGGGACGACACTCTGCCGGAGACTGTTGGCCCGCCGCAGTACCGGCGTGCTGGTGACGAGCGGCTCGGCCATTGTCCACGGCCTGAAGGTTTCCACCCACTCGGGGTCGACCGTGCTCAAAGTCATCGCCTCGTCGAACCCCGCCGAGGTGAGGACCTGACGAACACGGTCGAGCACCACATCCTGCCGGGTACGGCTCGACGGGACCATCCGCACGCCGACATCCTCGGGAATCTTGTCGTAGCCATGAATCCGCGCGACTTCTTCAATCAGGTCGATCTCGCGCGAGAGGTCGGCACGCCAGGTTGGCGGGATCACCTTGATGCAATGGCCACAGGTGTGTGTCTCGGTACAGCCGAGCGCCGTGAGGATCCGGCCTACCTCTTCCGGCGGAACGTCGATCCCCAGCACTCGTTTGATCTGGGGGAAGCGGAGCTTGATTTCGCTCGGTGGCGCCGGGTGCGGGCCGGCAACGGCCACGCCATCAAGCAGTTCTCCGCCAGCCAACTCAAGGATCAGCTCGCAACAGCGGCGGCTTGCCCAGTCGACCCCCTCCGGGTCGACTCCTCGCTCGAAGCGGTAGCTCGACGGGCTGTGGAGCCGCAATGCCCGGGCGGTGTTGCGGATCGACAGGGGATCGAAATCGGCCGCTTCGATCAGCACGTCGACAGTCGTGTCGGAGACCTCGGTCTCGGCACCTCCCATCACGCCACCGAGGGCAACTGCCCGCTCGGCGTCGGCGATCACACAGGTCCCGGCGGGGAGCTTGTAAGTCTTGTGGTCGATGGCGGTGAACTCTTCCTCCGCACGCGACTCGCGAACGATAATCTTCCCGCCCGAAAGCTTCGCCAAGTCGAACGCATGGAGCGGCTGACCACACTCCATGAGCACGTAGTTGGTGATATCGACCACGTTGTTGATGCGAGCGATGCCGATCGCCTCGAGCCGGTCGGCAAGCCACTGCGGGCTGGGGCCGATCTTCACGCCGCGAATCACCCGGGCGGTGTAGCGATTGCAGAGTTCGGGGCAGGTGATCTCGACCGCGATTGCCTTCTCCACACTTTGCTTGCCCGTCTTCGGTTGCGGGTCAGGCTTCTTGAGTTCCCTCCCAAACAGCACCGATACCTCGCGAGCCACTCCGATATGCCCCAAGCAGTCAGGCCGATTGCTGGTCACTTCGATGTCGATCGCTGTATCTCCAGCCACCGACTCGACACTCTCGAGGTTCAGCCCCGCGAGCGTCAAACGACCCGTGAGCTCATCGATGGGCATCGAGAGATCGACATAATCGGCGAGCCAGCGTTTGGAGACGATCATTTGACACTAACCACAGAGGGCACGGAGAACACAGAGAAGAGTTGGGACCGAAATAATGACTAGTTAGGTAATGGCGATTTATGATTTAGGATTTGGTGGGCTGCGTTACTGACTCATTGCCGCGTTGTATTTCTTTTTTCTCTCTGTGTCCTCCGTGCTCTTGTATGTTCCTAGGCATGTATCCAGACAGTAGAGTTTCGGCTTTAATT
>CAZYQQ010000157.1:2997-9571 GCA_964650265.1 uncultured Planctomycetaceae bacterium | reverse complement strand
GCTAGCTAAAGCTAAGACACAACTGATCTTGCAATGACGTTTTGCAAAAGTCCAGACGGAACCCAAAACTCGATGAGCTGCGGCGAGTTTTTTTGAATAGTGGCGGGCAAGTATTCGTAGGCGATGCCGCATGGGAACATCTCGATAAGGAAGCCGGACCAACAATGGCGACTTTCATCGAATCCTATGTGCGGAAACCTCTCGACGACCTGCTCAATACGATTCCCGACGAATTGCCAGAGATCACGCTGGGCATGACCGATTCGTCGTTTTCGGTGACCATCGGGAATGAAGCATTTCGGATCGAGCGACTTGTCGGTGGCACGTCCGACGACGAAATCCCATTGCCCGAGGACGTAGACGACCAAATGCCGGGAGCATGAACTCAATCGGAAGCAGCCCCCTGCTTCGTCAACGCTGGACTGAGGGAGCGAGGAGGAGGTCGTCACACGCGGAGGTGCCATTCCTGAAGATTCCACCGATCGCTAGTTTGTTATCTGAGCGAACGCTGGCCTTCACCGATACCCCAACACCGGCCGCAGCTCCCGCTCAATCCGCACCAGTTCCCGTTGCGCCCGCATCACGGCGTGGATGTCCTTGTAGGCACCGGGGGCTTCGTCGCGGAAGTGATCGGCGCGGCGGTGGTCGTACCACAACTTACCTAACTGTCGCGCGAGGGCCCGCGTGCCGATTTGCTGCCGGGCCTCGGTGCGGCTAAGCTGTCGCCCCGCCCCGTGCGAGCACGATTGGAGCGACTCGGCGTGCCCGCGGCCGCTGGTGTGAAACGACGGGGCCCCCATCGACCCGGGCACGATCCCTCCCTCTCCCACCAATGCCCGCTGAGTCCCCTTGCGATGGACCCACAGCCACTTGCCGCCATGCTGCTCGCGCTCGACGTGGTTGTGATCGTTGTTGAACAGCAACTCCCAGTCCGCCGCCACGCCAAACGCACTTTTCATCCAGCCGCCAATTGCTTGAAGCATCGCGAGGCGATTTTCCTTGGCATACTGGCGAGCCCATGCGACGTCGGTCAGATAGGCCTCGCCTTGGGCTTCCCGCGCGTCGAGTGAGTCGAGTCGACTCGTGCCTTCCGAGGTAGCGAAACTTAGATGATGCCGCGTGATGGCCTGACCCATCCCCCGCGAACCGCTATGGACGAGCACCCACAGCCGATCATCCATGTCAGCTTGGAACTCGAGGAAGTGGTTGCCACGCCCTAACGTTCCGAGTTGCACGCGGCCATCGCGCTGGGCCAGTCGCCGCAATCGTGCATCGCTTAGCGGCAACGATTGCAGTTCGCTGGAGAGCGCACGAGCCTCGCGATGCTTGTTGCTTGGCACCCTCTGGTAGAGCCCGTTCAGCAGCCGCGCGGCATGTTGCTCGCTTGCCAGCAGGTTCGCGTCAGCATCGAGCGGCACGGTCGCCATCCCACAGCCGATGTCTCCCCCCACCGCTTGGGGGTAGATCAGCTCGTGGGTGGCGATCACCATTCCATTACACACATCACTCGCGAGATGGACATCGGGAAGCAGCACCACCTGTCGCACGTCGTTGGCCGCGCGGAGCCGGTTGACGACTTGTTCGATCTCTTTCGAGAGGGGGTAAGCCAGCCACGTTGTCAGTGGTGCCAGGGAGGTTTCGCTCATGGCAATTCCTCCTCGCGCGTCATGAGGCCTGCATCGATAATCCGGAATGCCAAGGTCGGCACCTTGCGTCGCGTGATGGCCGCGGCCACTTCGCTCCGTAGCCAGCCGTTCATGACGGACAATCGTTTTTCGATTGTTCGCACTTCATTTCGCCCATCACATGCTAGAGTCACGAGCAGTCGCGACGAATCGGGTGCGGGAACGACATCCATCACTCGCAGGCTATCGAGCAGGTCGTCGCAGGGTTTGCCCGATACGACTAACTCACCCGACAGTATCTGATCGAGCGTCTCGGCGACCTGCCGGCAAAGTTGGTACACCTTGTAATTGGTTTTCTTCGGAGAGCCGGACTTACGAAAAAATTCACGGGGATCGACACCGTCATCCGGATGAATCTCACCACAATGCGCGAGCATCTCCTCGCGCTCTCGTTTGGAAAGCGACATGATTGTCCTCAGCTAAGGGAAAGACGCGTGCTACAACGGCACGGCCGCAGAGAATAAGCCACAAAATCGGCAAACAAAGATCAGCAAAGCTGCCAGGGCGCAAAGAAAGCGCCGGGATGCGAGAGGCATCTGATGAGAAGCGAGCCGAAAACCGCTAGCAACCGCCCCGGTGGGGAAGGCTAGCTGGCGCTACGGCTCGAAGGGGCAAGAGTGGCGAACGGCGATTGCACGGCAAAGGTCCTCCAAAGTGGGTGTGCGACAAAGACCCGGGCAGGACCAACGAGGTTCGCCAACTCAACGAAAAAAATGCCCAGCGGCCATCCTATCCATCCTCCCCATCGATGTCGGGACGAAACAGGTAAAGGACATCGATATTCAGGATGGATAGGATATTTTTTGAGTTTTCTGGCGTTGCCCCTTTCCCCTGGTCGATCTTAGTGTATATATTACACTAAGAGGCACGTCAACCGGAGGGGACTATCCGTGATAAAAACGCTCTACCAGCATTCCCTCGCCCTCTTGACCGATCTCTACCAGCTCACCATGGCCCATGGCTATTGGAAGCTTGGCCGGGCGGACGATGGGGCCGTGTTTCACCTGTTTTTTCGCAAGGCCCCGTTCGCCGGGCGGTATGCCGTGGCGGCGGGGCTCGGGCCGGCGCTCGAGTTCCTGCAAGGGTTCCGGTTCGATCATTCCGACCTCGACTATCTGCGGACGATTCCCGGCAACGATGGCAAACCACTCTTTGAGCAAGGCTTCCTCGACTACCTCGGCAACCTCCAACTATCGGTCGACATCGACGCCATGCCGGAGGGAACGGTTGCCTTCGGTCAGGAGCCCCTCGTCCGGGTTCGCGGCTCGCTCCTCCAGTGTCAGTTGCTCGAAACGCCGCTCCTGAACATCGTCAATTTTCAGACCCTCATCGCCACCAAGGCCTCGCGGATCACGGCCGCTGCCACCGGGCAAAGTGTCATCGAGTTTGGCCTTCGCCGTGCCCAGGGGATCGACGGCGGGCTCTCCTCAGCTCGCGCCGCCTACATCGGCGGGTGCGACGCGACGTCGAACGTCCTCGCCGGCAAGCTGCTCGGCATCCCGGTCAAAGGAACGCATGCCCATAGCTGGGTGATGTCGTTCGATACCGAACTCGAAAGCTTCTCCGCCTACGCCGAGGTGATGCCCAACAACTGCGTCTTTCTGGTCGACACCTACGACACGCTCGCAGGGGTCCGCCATGCGGTGACGGTCGGCAAGAGGCTTCGCGAGCGAGGGCACGAGATGGTCGGCATCCGCCTCGACTCGGGGGACCTTGCCTACCTGAGCATCGAAGCCCGCAAGATTCTCGACGAAGGGGGATTCCCAAAGGCCGCGATCGTCGCCTCCAACGATCTCGACGAACATCTGATCGAGAACCTCCGCCACCAGGGGGCGACGATCGCCGTGTGGGGTGTCGGGACCAAACTCGCCACCGCCTACGACCAGCCCGCACTCGGCGGAGTCTACAAACTCGGCGCCCTGCAGCGGCCTGACGGAACCTGGGAGGGAAAACTCAAACTCTCGGAGCAAGCCGTAAAAACCTCCATCCCTGGGATACTCCAAGTCCGCCGCTACTTCGACCACGATCGGTTCATCGCCGATAGCATCTACGACGAGCTTGCCGGCCTCGACCCGCGGGAGACAATCGTCGACCTCACCGACCCCATGCGCCGTAAGGTCATCGCGACTAAAACCAAGTCGATTGACCTTTTGATACCCACGATGCGAGGTGGCGAAGTCGTCGCCGCGGAGGAATCGCTCGCAACGATTCGCAGCCGAGCCCAGCAGCAACTCGCCCAGCTTCATCCCACCATCCGCCGCTTGCTCAACCCGCACAACTACCCCGTCGGCCTCGACATCGGCCTCCACGACCGACGTAACGAAATGATCCTCAAGGCCCGCAACCAGCAGTAGCACGGGCTCGCAGGAAAGGATAAAGGATGAATAGACCCCGCCCTCGCGCTTCATCCTTCATCCTTCATCCTTCATCCTTCCCCCCCATGCCCCACACCTACGAATACCCCCGCCCCGCCCTCACCGTCGATCTGGTCGTCTTCGCCCTCGGCACCACCGCCGAGGGCGAACTCGACCTGCGGGTGATGCTCATCGAGCGCGACCTCGCGCCGTTCGAGGGGGAGTGGGCCCTCCCCGGCGGGTTTGTCCGGGTCGACGAAACACTCGACGAGGCGGCCCGGCGCGAATTGGCCGAAGAAACCGGGCTCACGGAGATTTATCTCGAACAGCTCTACACCTTTGGGGCCGTCGATCGCGACCCGCGCGAGCGAGTCGTCACCGTCGCCTACTACGCCCTGGTGAACCCCGCCGGTCACAAGGTCGAGGCGAGCACCGACGCCCGGCGGGCCGCCTGGTTCCCGGTCACGGGCCTGCCGGAACTGGCGTTCGATCACGCCGAGATTCTCGCAGCAGCCCGCGAGCGACTGCGGAACAAGGTCCGTTACCAACCGATCGGCTTCGAACTCCTTCCACCGCGATTCACCTTGCGGCAGTTGCAACAACTTTACGAAGTGATCCTCGGTCGCGAACTCGACAAGCGGAACTTCCGCAAAAAAGTGCTCGCCACGGGGATCCTCAAGGAAACGACCGCGGTCGAGCAGGGAGTGGCCCATCGTGCTGCCCGACTCTACCGGTTCGACAAGCGGCGGTATGACTTGATGGTGCGGCGGGGGATTGATTTTGAGGTATAGCGCATGACAACCTTGCAACCAGCCGCAAATCCGCGAGTGACAAGCGTTTCACGCTATGAACGTCTGCTCGGCTGTTTGCTGGGGACAGCACTGGGAGACGCCGTCGGTCTGCCGCGTGAAGGATTGTCGCGCCGTCGCGCGGCAAAATGGTATGGCTTGAAACCGCTCCACCCCAACCTGATTGCCGGTAAGGGCTTTTGCAGTGACGATACCGAACACAGCCAGATCGTCGGCCGGGCACTCGCTCTGTCACGGGGCAACGTGCCGGAGTTCGAGCGGGAATTCGCCCGGCAGTTGAGGTGCTGGATTGCCACCTTGCCAGCCGGAGTGGGACTCGCCACCTTGCGGGCCTGTCTCAAATTGCTGGTCGGATTTCCACCGGCGAAGAGTGGTGTCTTTCGTGCCGGAAATGGCCCCGCGATGCGGAGCGCCATCATTGGAGCCTGGGCGGCCGAAGACGAACAGTTAAGAAAGCTTGTCCACGCAAGCACGCGAATCACCCACACCGATCCGCGTGCCGAAGAGGGGGCGCTCCTGGTGGCTCGGGCGGCCGGGCAAGGCAACTGCCGCCACCCGATCGACTTTTTGCGCGAACATGTTGCAACAATCGACGGCGAAGAGTTGCGTCGCTACCTTGAGGCCGTGTGCAAGGGCTTGGAACAAAACGACACTCCGGAACAGTTTGCCGATTCGCAAGGTTGGTTGCGGGGAATCAGCGGCTACGTGAACCATACCGTCCCCGCGGCCCTCTATTGTTGGGCCTGGGCGCCCGACGACTTTCGCCGGTGTATCGAAAGTGCCGTGAGGCTGGGGGGTGACACCGACAGCGTCGCGGCTATCGCCGGCGGCATCTGGGGAGCTAACGCGGGGAGCGAGCGACTCCCCGCCGAATGGGTAGCAAGACTATCGGAGTGGCCACGCGGGATCGACTGGATGAAACGACTGGCGGAAGGAATGGCCGATCCCTCCCCAGCTCGCGAACGCGAGATACCTTCGATGCGATGGGGATCGACTCTTCCTCGCAATTTCCTGTTCGCCACGGTAGTCGTCATGCTCGGTTTCCGCCGTCTCCTTCCACCATACTGAGCGTCACTCATGAAAGCCCTCCTCCTGATCGACATCCAAAACGACTTCCTCCCCGGCGGCGCCCTCGCCGTGCCGCGGGGGGATGAAGTCGTGCCGGTCGCCAACCGCTTGATGGCCGACTACCCGCTGGTGGTTGCCACGCAGGATTGGCACCCACCGGACCATGCGTCGTTCGCCAGCCAGCATGAAGGTCGACAAACAGGTGAGCTGATCCAGCTCGAGGGACTCGATCAAATCCTGTGGCCCGACCACTGCGTGCAAGAGACGTACGGAGCCGAGTTCGCCCCGAGCCTCGACACGTCACGCATCGACCACATCGTCCCAAAAGGGACCGACCCCCGGATCGATAGCTACAGCGGATTTTTTGATAACGCCCGGCGCAAGGCGACCGGCCTTGAAGAGTATCTCCGAGCCCAAGGAGTCGACGAAATCCACCTGGTGGGCCTCGCGACCGACTACTGCGTCAAGTTCACCTCTCTCGACGCGATCGACCTTGGCTTCCGCACGGTGGTGATTCGCGAAGGGGTCCGCGGCGTGGAGTTGAAACCAGGCGACTGCCAGCGGGCAATCGAATCGATGCGCGCCGCTGGAGTGGAGATAGTGTAGTGACTAACCACAGAGATCACAGAGCGACACAGAGAAAAAGAGCAACGCGGAG
>CAZYQQ010000157.1:0-2897 GCA_964650265.1 uncultured Planctomycetaceae bacterium | reverse complement strand
CCTGAATCCAAGACCCGCATGTCCAAAGACTCCCTCGTCATGATCCTGCTTGTCACCGCGGTCACCACGCTGGCGGTCGTGGCGGCGTTGGTTGGCAAGGCGTCGTGGCTGGAGGCGGTTTCGTTTGTCACCGGGGCGGTCTGTGTCTGGCTGGTCGTGAAGGAGAGCCCCTGGAACTTCCCGATCGCCATGGTAAACGTGGCGACATTCTGCGTCGTCTTTTATCAGACGCGCCTGTACGCGGCGGCCGGGCTCCAGGTCGTCTATTTCGCGCTTGCCGCCATGGGTTGGTGGATGTGGCTCTACGGCGGCCGCGATCGGCGGCCACTACGGGTTTCGCGTGCTCCGGCAACCGAGCTTTGGGTGATCCTTGCCTTGGTCGCCATCTCGACCTATGTCCTCTCGCACCTCCTGGCCGCGGCGGGAGGGAAGTTCTCTCACGTCGACGCCTTGACCACCTCGATGAGCTTCGGTTCGCAGTGGCTCCTCAACCGCAAGCGACTTGAAAACTGGCTCGGCTGGATTGCCGTCGACATTATCTATGTCCCCTTCTATTTCTCCAGCGGCCTTGCCCTCACGGCGATCCTCTACGCCGTCTATCTCACGATGGCGATCCTCGGTTGGCGGGCGTGGAAGGAGACATGGCGCCGGTCGGTCGCCGACAATCTAGAGTTGGAGGGGGCGACATGACGCTGGGATTCATTGTCGGCAAGTTCTACCCGCCCCACCTGGGGCACAAGCATCTGATCGACACGGCCCGCCGTCAGGTCGACCGGCTGATCGTGATGATCGCCGCCCATCCCTCGCAGTCGCTCCCTGGGGAACTCCGCAAGCAGTGGCTCGAAGAGATCCACCCCGACTGCGAAATCCACCTCGTGCCCGACGAGTTGGACGACAACAGCCAGCAGTGGGCCGACTTCACAGTCGCCTACCTTGGCCGGGCGCCCGACGTCGTTTTCACCAGCGAGGACTACGGCCACGACTATGCCCGGCTGATGGGCTCGCGGCATGTCCTGGTCGATCGCGAGCGGTTGGCTGTCCCCATTTCGGGGACCGCCATTCGCCGCGCCCCACTAGCCCATCTCGACTGGCTGGAGCCCTGCGTCCGGGCCCATTTCATCCCCCGAGTGGTGCTGGTAGGAGCGGAATCGACCGGTAAGACGACCCTCGCCGGACTGCTCGCCGAACATTATGGCACGGCGTGGGTGCCAGAATACGGCCGCGAGCAGTGGGAACAAAAAGTCGCCGGGCTCACGATGGACGATCCCTTGCCAAGCTGGAGCCGCGACGAGTTCGTTCATATCGCCAGCGAACAACAACGCCGCGAGGAGCAGCTTGCCCGCGAGGCACACCGGGTGCTAATTTGCGACACCAATTCTTGGGCGACCGGCACGTGGTTCGAGCGCTATTTCGATCAGCGCGATCCCGAGATCGACGCGATCGGCGCGGCGGCAAGGGTCGATCTCTACCTCATCCCCACCCCCTCGGTCGCATTCGTGCAGGATGGCTTCCGCGACGGCGAACTCATCCGCGACTGGATGCACCAGCGGTTTCTCGAGCAGCTCGCTGCGGGGAGCACTCCCTGGTACGTCCTCGAAGGAACCTATGCCGAGCGCCTGCGACAAGCAATCGAGGTGGTCGATCGGTTGCTTGAGAGGGGGTTAACCGCTGGGTTCGTAGGGGACCCAGGGGAAGAGGACGAGTAGCTCACACGCGGAGATGTTAACGGCGAAGTCGTGCGATATAACTGGCAGATGACATCTATCCAACAATGGCTTACCACTCGACAGACCTTCACCCCGCCAACAACATCGCCGTGCCTCTGTGTCTCCGTGTTTAACAATCTTCTTCTCCGCGTTCTCCGTGACCTCCGTGGTAAAACAATCATGCAAACCAACGACAAAATCGCCGGCGGCCTCTTCGGTCTCATCGTGGGAGATGCCCTCGGGGTGCCGGTCGAGTTCCGCTCCCGTTCGCAGCTCGATGCCGACCCGGTGACCGGCATGCGCGGGTTTGGCACCCATCGCCAACCGCCGGGCACATGGTCGGACGACACGTCACTCATGCTCTGCCTTGTCGAGAGCCTGATCGAGGCAGGAGTCGACTTCGACGATCAGGCCCAACGGTTCGTCGGGTGGCTTCACCGGGACGAATGGACACCGCATGGCGAGGTGTTCGACGTGGGGATTGCCACCAGGGGAGCCCTTGCACGGCTTGCCCAAGGGATTAATCCAGTCGACGCCGGGTCGACCGCCGAGTCGAGTTGCGGCAATGGGTCGTTGATGCGAATCGTGCCGCTGGCATTCTATCTTGCCCATGCCGACCAGCAATCGCGGATCGAGACGACGATGCTAGCCAGTCGCCTTACTCATGGGCACATTCGCTGCCAACTGGCGTGTACGTTCTTCGTGGAACTTGTCGTGCGGATGTTCCAGGGCGATTCGCTGCCGGTCGCGCTCGAGCAGGTTCGACAGGACTTTCAAGCGATCATCCCATCCCGAGATCAGGAGGAAGTTCCCCACTTCGACCGACTCCTGCACGCCGACTTTCTGACCCTCGACCGCGGCGACATCCGCGGCAGCGGCTACGTGATCAATTGCCTCGAAGCAAGTCTGTGGTCCGCGCTCCGTTCGGCGACTTTCGCCGAGGCCGTACTGTCCGCCGTCAATCTGGGAGACGACACCGACACCACCGGCGCGGTGACAGGCGCCATCGCCGGAGTGCAATATGGCCTGTCAGGCATCCCGCAAGAATGGCCAACCACCCTCGCCCGCCACGACGACCTGCAAGCACTGGTGAATCGGTTCACCACCCTCTGCGACGCGGGATTGACTAACGGAGATTAACCACAGAGCGACTGTGTTAGTTGTCAATAGTTAAGCCTGCTCAAATCAGGC
>CAZYQQ010000156.1:0-9575 GCA_964650265.1 uncultured Planctomycetaceae bacterium | reverse complement strand
TCGATCTCGATGGCGATCGCAAGATCGACGCCTCCGAGATCAACGCTCGCATCACCGCCTGGCGCGATTCCAAGGTAGGGCTAATGCCGGTGATGATCCGTTTGAACTCCGGGGGGAACCCGATCGCCGGTGCCGACGTCACCCTCGTGCCCGAAGCGTTCCTGGGGGATGCCATCAAGACCGCCCGCGGCACGACCGACCAGAACGGGATGGCGGTGATGCAGATTTCCGATCAACCCGACCAGCGGGGAGTCCACCCCGGCTTTTATCGAATCGAAGTCTCCAAAAAACCCTCGGGAAGCGAAACGATTCCCTCCCGCTACAACACGGAGACCGGGCTTGGTCTGGAAGTGGAGCCCGCCTCCCCGACTTCGCGCGACGCCAGCTTCAATTTGTCGCTCTAGGAGTCTGGTTAAGCATCCCAGAGCCTCTGTTCAAAGGCAGGGCCCCACGTAGTAGAGCATCACGTAGACCAGCACCCCGGTGATCGAGACGTACATCCAGATCGGAAACGTCCACTTCGCCAAGCGAATGTGCCGCTGGCGGCAGCGTTCGACGTAGTCGGCCCGCTCGATGGCTTCCGCCGCGCGGAGGCGGCGCGGGAGCCACTCCCCTTGGCTGCGCAGGCCAAATAGGATCGTCCTGATGGCCAGGAAGGGGACGGCCATTGCCAGGAGGACGTGACTCGCGAGCAATGCCCAATAGAAGTACTTTACCAACCCGGTCGCAGGAAAGGGCGTCTGCAGGCGAAGCCCGAAGTGATAGTAGAGGTAGCAGGCGAGAAACACGGCGGACGTCGCGAAGGCGGAGAGCATCACTCGCTTGTGGGCGGCGACTTTTCCGCGCCTGATGAGGATGTAACCAATCACCAACAGCAGCGTCGCCAGCGAGTTGAGCCCCGCGTCGATGTGGACCAGCGGATGGGCTTCCCCGAATAGTTCCCAGAATCGATTCACTTGAAGTCCCCCGCCGTCCGCACCCGAGTGATCCAGACCGAGACGGCCACCATCAGCAGGGCGAACAGGACGCTAACGATCCAGGAAAGCGTGAGGCCTGGAAGCCAACTCTCCCCCACCGTCGACCCGCCGGTGAGATGATGCCGCAGGCCGGCGACGCCGTAGGTGAGGGGGTTAACGACCACCACGTACCACATGGGGCTTGTCCGCGCGACGGTGAAGAAGGCCCCCGACAGGAGCCACATCGGGAACAACAGCAGGCTCATCATGGCATGGTATCCCTGCGACGAGTCGGTCTGCCACGCGAGAATGAAACCGAGTCCCGTGAGGGCGAAGGCAACCACAAACATCAGCACGAAGGCCGCGAGAATGTCGAAAAGGCCCGGATCGATCGAGCCAATCGTGAACCACCCCAATAGAAAAAACAGGACCGCTTGCATCCAGGCGATCGTCGCCCCGCCAAGGATTTTGCCAAGGACGATCGCCCACCGCGGGACCGGGGCGACGAGCACCCCCTGCAGGAACCCCTCATTACGATCTTCGATGATCGAGATCGTCGTGAAGATGGCGGTGAACAGGAGAATCATCGCCAGGATGCCGGGGAACTGGTACTCGTACCCGAGCGAGACCGACCTGAATCCCTCGCTGAAGAGGAGCCAGAAGATAACCGGCTGCCCCAAGGCACCGATCACCCGATTCCGCTGGCGGAAAAATCGGGCGAGTTCGCGCCACGCCAGTGTGACGATGGCGGGAAGCGGGCCGGTGGAAGTGGCGGGGGGGGACGACATGCGGCTAAGATCCCTGGTCGAAGAAACGATGGCCGGTGCGGGCGACGAACACATCCTCGAGCGTCGGTTTGCCGAGGGTGAGCGACTCGATCTGACCGCCAAACGCCTCCATCAACCGCGGAACCCAGTTCGCCCCGTCGGGTTGTTCGAGCCGAAGCGTGTCGTCAATCACGGTTGGGGCCACGCCAAACCGTCCAGTGATCTCGCCTGCCAATTGCGAGGCATCGCTCGCGCGAATGAGGATCGTGTCCCCCCCGATCGAGGCCTGTAGCGCGGCGGGAGTGTCGAGCGCCACAAGCTCTCCCTGATGCATGATGCCCAGGCGGTCGGCCCGCGCGGCCTCGTCGAGCAGATGGGTCGTCAGCACGATCGTCACCCCTTCGGCCTTGAGCGTGGCAAAATACTGCCACAGGTCGATCCGGGCGCCGGGGTCGAGGCCTGTCGAGGGCTCGTCAAGCACGAGCATGCGAGGATTGTGGAGCATCGACTGGGCAAGTTCCACCCGGCGACGCTGTCCTCCAGAGAGGGTCTCGACCTTGGCCTTGGTTTTGTCGGTGAGCCCCAGCCGCTCGAGCATCTCCCCCGATCGCTGGCGAAGCACACTTCCACGGAGCCCGTAGAGTCGGCCGTGGTACCACAGGTTCTCGAGCACGGTGAGTTTCTTGTCGAGGCTGGGGGCCTGGAACACGACCCCCATCATCGAACGCACCGCGGCCGTGTCGCGACTCACATCGTGGCCAAAGATCTCGATCGTCCCCTGCTGAAGTGGAATGAGGGTCGAGACGAGGCGAAACAAGGTCGTCTTGCCGCTGCCATTGGGCCCCAGCAAAGCGAAGACTTCGCCGCGAGCCACCTCGAACGACACGCCCCTCACCGCCTCGTTCTCTTTGTAACGAAAGCGAACGTCGGCAATGCGAAGGGCGGGTGAGTCGTCGTTCATTAAGGACCTTTGGTACTCGATCGCCTGCCTTTTGGACAAGCCCCATCGACTCACGGCTCACGCCGGCTAAAACGCGAGCAGGGCCGCGCCACCGAGCCAGGTTGGCAGGTAGAGCAGACTTGAGAGGAGCAGCCGCCGCGAAGTCGCCTGATTACGGTCACGGGCGAACAAGATCGAGGCAGCCAGGTAGTGGACCGAGATGCCGATCGTGACCCCCAGATAAAAAACAAGCGCCCAGCCACTGGTGGCCATCACCAGCGGCAACAAGCTCACCGGAAACAACAGGATCGAGGCAACGATTGCCTCCCCCCCTGCGCGGCGACCGGTGGGATCGACGGTGGTCGACATGACATAACCCGCCTGCTCGTAATCGTCGCGGCACCGCCAGGCGATCGCCATGAAGTGGGGATATTGCCACAGGTAGAGGACGCCAAACAGTCCGGCCAGCACGAGATTGATTTCGCCCCCTCCTGCGAGCCAGCCAATCGCGATCGGCATGGCCCCACTCACGGCCCCCACAGCCGTGTTGAGGGTCGACCGGGTCTTGAGCGGCGTGTAAATGGCGACATACGTCACCCAGCAGGCGAGACCGACCCCCGCCACCAGCAAGCCCGGGCCCGCCACCAACAGAGCGAGCCCCAAGGCTAGCAGCACGCTGCCGAACACCACGGCCTGCCACGGCTCCATCCGCATCGCGGGGAGGGGACGATTCGCCGTACGGGTCATCTTGGCGTCGAGGTGCCGCTCGATCCACATATTGAAGGCACTTGCACTACCCGCCACCAGCCCGGTCCCCAGCAGGGTGGCAAGCATCACCCACACCGACCATCCCTCACCGGCGGCCAGCAGGAACCCGGCAGCGATGGTGATCATCTCGAGGGCGATGATCTTTGGCTTGGTAAGTTCGAAATAGTCGGCGACACGCGAGATCCAGGTCGCGTGGGCCGCTTCGGCGGTGAGGGCCACAGTCGTACTCACAGTCGTACTCATTGGGTGGCCCTCCTCAAGGGGCCAGTCGGATTGGTGAGCGAAACAGCAGGAGCCGGCAGGATCGCCGGGGCGACGCGCCACGCGGCAAGCAGCAGCCAAACACTCGTCGCGAGTAGCAGCGACCCATTGGCCTGGTGCGCGGTCACGATGATCGATTGCCCCAGGCCATCGGCCACGATCGTTCCCAGTGTCCAGCCGGTGCGTTGCTCGACCCAGGTGGGGACGGCGTATTTATAGCACCAGGTGACGAGCCCGAGGAGGATCTGCATCGCCAGCACCATGCCGACCCAGCGAATCGGCCCGCGGAGGACGCCCGCACGCGACGGCCAGCAGGCAATCGCCAGCCACGTGCCCGCCACAATTGCCGCGAACAACAGGTGAAATCGCGCGATCGCCAGGAATGTTTGGGGAGAGAATTCCGCGGTAAGATGTCGGAGCGAGGCCCCCAGCAACACTTGGGTGTAAGTCACGACCAGCAGCAACAAGCCGGCGGCGCGCAAGTCGAGAGCCGAATCGTTGCCGAGGGGAGTCGCACGCTGCCACCACCGCGAAGTCCACATCACAAAGGCCACCGTGACACAAAAAAACATCGGACCGATCACCGCATGAATCAAGGCGACCAGGCGGTCGTCGAGCAGCACTCGCATCCCCCCGAGCAAACCCTGCGCGACAACGAGTGCCAACGCGATCAGCCCCATCCACGCGCGCCAGCGCGGCTGGGTCCGGTCGCGCCAAAGCAATAACGCCAGCACGATTGTCACCAATCCCGCCGCCGAGGCCGCGAGCCGATGCCCATGCTCCACAAACAAATCCCGCGGACCAAAAACCCAAGTCTCCCACGGGTATAGGAAAAGATTATAGCCGTAGGTGCTTGGCCAATCGGGGACCGCCATTCCCGCCTTGGTCGTCGTGACGAGTCCTCCCAAACCGACCACCAAAAACGTCAGCCCGCATAGCAACCGTGCCATCCACGATATCCACCGGGTGGCAGGGGAAGTTGACGTTGCAGGTTGGTCGGTCGGTGAAATCGTTGCGCTCCCAAGTCACGACTGCGGCTGACCGCTCGCTCTGGGTCGGATCGAAACAGCCAAGTATAAGCGCCACGCACGGGGCCTTTGTAGCCGGTCAAATTGTCGCACTCGGCTCAATTGGCCCCATGATGGGGCTCCGGAGATTGAGCTTGCTGGGCGACGCGCCCCGTGTCGCCGCGAAGGCTGCGGATGTAGTCGACCAGTTGCCAGATTTGATCGTCCGTAAGGGCCCCCGCCACACCCGGTCGCGGCGACCCGTGTGCCGGCATCGGGGTGCCGGGGATTCCTTGGTGAATCCGCAAAAACAGGTCCTTCGGCTCCCCCCCTCCACGAAACACCCCATCGGCCAGGTCGCGGGGCCGCACTTTTTCAGCAGGCAGGAATGTCCCCACGAGCCGCTGGCGGGCTTTGAGTTGCGACATGGCCCACTCGTCGACCTCACCGCGGCGCCCATCGGCCTTGAGGTTTGCGGCGAGGGCCTCGGTGGCGCGGCGGAAGTCGAGTTCCCGCTGGTTCCAGTCGTCATACTCTTGCAATCCGGTGAGGGAGAGTTCACCATCACCCCGACCCGTCGCCCCGTGGCACTGGTTGCATTTGGCAATTTCCGAGTGAAAGAGCTTGTCTCCAGCAGAGATCGAGGAAGCCAACTCCTCGGCCGTGCGATCCTTGGAGGGAATGGTCGCGGGATCGATCTCGACTCGCTGATTCGGGGCCTCCTGCCAGGCCGAGGCCACCTCGGCGACAATCTGGTCGACGAGATCCCGATCGCCGGAATCAGTCTCCGGATCGAAGGGGTCGTCGGTCGTCTGGGCCCGCGGGTCGAAATCGAACTCGTCGGCCACCGTCACCATGAGTTCGCGTTCCACCTCGCCGCGCAGGCTCAGATATTTCACATATTCGACCAGGGCGTCGATTCGCGAGCTGTTCTCCTTGGCGTCGCGTCCCAAGGCCTCCCCATCGAGCAAAATGAACGACGGCATCGCCGTCCCCGCCAGGCCGCGGGCGACCGTCCGCCGCAGGTCGTCGTCGGTCGGTTTGGCGGCATGCCAGGTCGATTTGAACTTGAACACCCCCAAGCGGAAGTCGCGCGGGCGGGCGTTGACCACCGCGGCGGCAGGCCCCCGCGCATCGCCAGCGATTCCATGGCATTGGGCGCAATGTTGACGATAAAGTCCCCGGGGGCGATGCAATCCCGCCTCATCCGCCTCGACATACCCGGCCGCCCCAGCGGCCATTTCGAGCTTCGCGAGGTCGAGATCGACCCCGTCGGGGACCTTTGGCTGATCGGGCGTGCCGAACAGGTCATCCACGACCTTGGCAATCTGCTGCCGATGCTCGGGGACCAGTTCGAGTTCGATCACGCTCATCATGTCGGGCTCGAAGCGCAGAGGTGTCGTACGCCGGCATCCCCAGATGGACGCCGCGATCATTACCACGGCCATGACGGCAATAGCGGAGCCCCATCTCGGCACGTTACGACTTCTCCTTCATCAGCTCGGCATCGATGTCGATCTTCCCGAGCTCGAGTTTTCCATCGGTGGGTATGGTGAGCTTCACACGCCCTCGGCGGTCGGTCTTTGCCTCGCCGACCGTGATCTCCTTGAGATAGCCCACCCGCTCGTGCCAAAACTGGAATTCGTGGGTTCCTGCCGGCAGTTTGTCGATCGCCAGCTTCCCCTCCTTGTCGCTGGCGGCCATGTAGGGATTGTCGCGGACGAGAACCCATCCCTGCATGAAGGGATGAATGCTACAGTTGATCGCGCAGGGCAGCCGCTGCTCCTTTTCGAGCTTCACCGTTTGCTCCCCCTCGGCGGGGACCATGAAATTGAACGCCTCGCTGCCGAGCTTCGCCTTGACATTGTGATTGGTGGCATCGGCATTCTTGAGTTTGAGGGTCTGACCAGCATGGACGAACACCACATGCGGCTTGAACGAACAACCCGAATTGTCGAGTTCCACCGCTTCGGTGGGCTGCTCGAGATCAGGATGCACCTTTAACTTCTCCCCCCGCCCCACGTGGAGATAAATCACCACATTCGCCAGTTCTCCCGCTTTACCCACCACCACACTTTCGTCCTGCGGGTTGGCCTTGCAACAGACCTGGTCGGTCCCTGGGTCGATGGTCGCGGCCTTGGGGGGAGTTCCCTTGAGCTGGAACTCGGCCGTCAGACCACCCCACGATCCTTCGGCCGCGGTCGCCACGACGGGGACAAACTGTGCGAGGAGAAATCCCACCAGTGCCGTTAAGTGCCGATTCATCGTCGCGTTTCCCATCAGAGTCTTCTCGGTTGACCTCACTTAAAAGCTAACGCACATCAGGAGCGATGCCCAGGCGAGGTGACTTCTCCCAGCGGCCCTGATGCGTAAAATCAGCCTTGGTCGTGCCCCCCCCTCACTCACCTTCCCATTATTGCCTTGTTTTACCCTCTTATGAACATCCTCATCGTTGGCAATGGTGGCCGCGAACACGCCCTCGCCTGGAAACTCGCCCAAAGTCCGCGTGTGGAGCGTCTATTTGTCGCACCCGGCAATGCCGGGACAGCCGAGGAGGGAGAAAATGTCGCCATCCCGGCGACCGATATCCCCCGCATCATCGCGTTTGCCCGCGAAAACAACATTGGGCTCACGGTGGTCGGCCCCGAAGCACCGCTCGTGGAGGGACTGGTCGACGCCCTTCAGGCCGCGGGCCTCCGTGCCTTCGGCCCCTCGAAGGGGGCGGCCACGCTCGAGGGGAGCAAGGTCTTCTGCAAGAACCTGTTGCGCCACGCCGACGTCCCCAGCGCCGATTTTCGCGCCTTTCGCGATGCGGAGAGCGCGATCAACTATCTCACCCAGCGCGAGGACGAGGCGGTGGTGGTCAAGGCCGACGGCCTGGCCGCCGGCAAGGGAGTCATCGTGTGCGACAATCGCGCCGAAGCGCTCGACGCGGTGCGAAGGATCGCCCAGGAAATGGAATTCGGCGTCGCGGGGCAGCAGCTCGTCATCGAGGAGCGGCTCTCCGGCCTCGAAGCCAGCGTGCTCGCGATCACCGATGGCCGGACGATCCTCACTTTGCCCGCCGCACAAGATCACAAGCCTGCCTACGACGGCGACCAGGGACCGAATACCGGGGGCATGGGGGCCTACTGCCCGACCCCGCTGGTCGACGATGCGATGCTCGCCAAGGTCGAAGCCGAGGTGCTCGTGCCGACGATTCACCAGATGAAGCGCGGTCGCCGCCCGTTCCGTGGTGTGCTCTACGCTGGCCTGATGCTCACCAAACAGGGACCGAAGGTGCTGGAGTTCAATGTCCGCTTCGGCGACCCCGAGTGCCAGCCCCTCCTCATGCGGCTCAAGACCGATCTGCTCGACATTCTCGAAGCGACAGTCGATGGACGCCTCGAAGAACTCCCGCCACTCGAGTGGGACCCCCGTCCCGCCGTCTGCGTCGTCATGGCGAGCGAAGGGTACCCCGATCACTACGAGAAAGGGTATCCCATCCGCGGTCTCGCCGACGCGGCGGCCTTACCCGACGTGAAGGTGTTTCACGCCGGGACGGCTCTGGTCGACGGCCAGGTGGTCAACACAGGGGGTCGCGTCCTTGGCGTCACGGCGCTGGGAGAGACCATCGCCACGGCTAAGCTCAATGCCTACAGCGCCGTGAAGAAAATCCGCTGGCAAGGGGCCTGGTGCCGCACCGACATCGCCGACAAGGCGTTTGGTCATCTCTAACCGTCGGTTGCGCCCCCCTCCTCAATCGATCGACTGGGGACCGAACGGCTCCGGCAAAAGCTCCCTCAGCCGCCACGTGGCCCGCGCTCCACTCGCGCACACGGCGACAATCTCGAGGTCCGGGGCAAACTCCATCAGCACCTGTCGGCAGGCGCCGCATGGCGGTGTCGGCGTCTGGCTCGGGGTGGCGATCGCAAGCGCGACAAAATCGCGCTCGCCAGCAGCCACTGCCTGAAACAACGCCGACCTTTCGGCACAGATCGTTAGTCCATAGGAAGCGTTCTCGACGTTGCACCCGGCGAAGATGCTGCCGTCGCGCGTCAAGAGCGCCGCCCCGACGCGAAACTGGCTGTAGGGAGCGTAGGCCCTCTCGCTCGCCGCCAGAGCGATTTCTTCGAGCTTTGCCAACATCTGATCCACTGCACACACCAAACGAGGGATGCGACCTGAAGTCATGGAAATTCCGGCCCTCGCGGCCCGGGTCTCTCTCAGGATAACGCCCGCGGCTTATGAGCCTAGAGGCCAGTCGCTGCTACCTATAGGCAACTGCAGTCGCGCTCGAATCGTCGTTGGCAAGATTTGGCATGCCCGTCAGTTGGACTTCGGCGATCTCAAACCCACTCGGGATCAAGGCTGGGGCCCGTCGCATGTCGGGTTCGAGATTCTGCTCCGGCACAGTGTACCGCATGTCGTTCACCAGTCGGTCGGCGAATAGCTTGAGTAGTTCGATTGTCAACGCTTCCCCCACACAGCGATGGTTCGTTTCCTGATTCCCGCCCCCCTGGGGAACGAGCGTATTGGCGTTCGGCTTCCAGTTGTCGAATCGCTCGGGGCGGAACTCGTTTGGCTCATTCCACAGCTTGGGGTCGTGATTCGTACCATAGAGATCCATCAGCATCCGGCGTCCACGTGGCAGATGATAGCCCCTGTAATCCAGCGGCTCGGCAACGATAGCGGCCGTGAGAGGAAAGAAAGGATAAAAGCGACGGACCTCCTGGGCAAACGACTGCAGCGCCTGGCTATCGCCTCCCACCAATCGCTCGCGGGTCGCGGGGAACTTGTCGAGCGCGTGGGCCGCGAAGGTCAAAAACAGTGAGACCGCCACCGTCGGTCGAAGCACACTCAACAGGTCGACCGTCGCCCCCTGCAGGTCGATGAG
>CAZYQQ010000155.1:0-9905 GCA_964650265.1 uncultured Planctomycetaceae bacterium | reverse complement strand
ACACACCCCCGAGAAATTCGCGGAAATTGAATTGGAGATGTGCGGAATGTACGTTAGAAAAGTGCTCCCTCTAGGGCTCGAACCTAGAACCTACTGATTAAGAGTCCAACCGCCTGTACTGAAAACGCCCTGGATTTACCCAGTTCTGAAAGCGTTGCAGCGCCACGTGCAGCGCTCAATTCAAATTGGTCGCCCGAGGTCGTTGAAGTAGTCGATGCCTGGGAGGAATTGCCTCACCCGATTCGCGATGCCATCCTGGGGCTCGTCAGAAGTCAGAGGAGCTGACACCTTTCCTCGCGAGCTGCGTGTTGCAGTCGCTGGCAGCTAATGCCAAGCTCTTGCGTACCGTTCTCAAGGATTGCAATTGGAAGGCACTAGTTTGCCTATCGGTCTCCTGAGTTGCTTCGCTCGTTCTCGAATCGCCTAGCGTCGCTTGCGAAGGCATCGGGATGCGTTGGCATCTCGAACGGAATCGGCTCGAACTCCTTCGCTTGTGGTCTAGCAGGTTGAAGTTCGGGGCCGGCGGTGCGCACGGTAGTAGATCGGAGGCCTTCGCCGCCAAGCTGACCATAATGCTTGAATTCAGGAACTTTCCACGCTCCCAGAAAGGCTTGGGGCCCCCCTCGGCTCCCAGGATTTTGCCCAGACCCCCCGGGGGTTGCGCGCGAACCCTTTAATAGTATGGGGTGGGAGGCAAGACGCGTTTTTTATTTATGATAAGCTGGGTAAGCGTACTCAGAATACTCAAAAAAGCGGCAACAGTCATTGCTCGAGCTGCTGCAGAAACGCACTCTAGGAGCGGTATGGTGAGCAGTAAGGGGATCGATAAGGGGAACGATAAAGCGGCGGGTAGGTCGCCGAGTAACTGGTGGGACCAGGGGTGGGTGGGGGTCCCGCCATGTAGACTAGCGTTTCGTCCACGGTCACCGCGCGGGCGAGGATCATCACGTCAGCGATCTCGCCGACAAACGCCAGCGTGGAGTCGATGCCTCCAATCGACCGAAACTTCCAGGTGCCGCCAGACGTCATGCCAGACAGCCCACCGACCTGGACCCCATCCTGGTAGACGGTCGACGCGGTGAGGGTTGAGATCCAGCAGATGGAGCGCCAGGTGGCGTCGATCGTGGTGCCGGTTCCATTGAACGTTAAGCTGTGGCTTCCCTGGATGGGCCTGGTCGTTCGCCAGGCATCGGGGTTAAGGTCTGCACGGTAGGCGAGTGCTGAAATGTCCGAGCCGTTGCGGTAGCCCATGACGTTGGCGATTCCCGCCGCAAGGGCATCGGTGCGGACTCGGAAAAACAGCGACGCCGTCCCCGCGATCTCGATCACCTCGGGCAGGTCGATCCGGGTAGCCCCGTTGAAGGCGAACGCCTGCCGGCCAAATTGTGCCGACGCGTAGGCCTCGGTGCCGGTGAGGATCCCGGTGGTGGAACCGTCGAGCAGTTCGTGCAGGACGGCTTCCGAAGCAAGGTTGGAGTAGGAAGACATGGAAGGACCTGGGGTAAAAGCAGATGGAAACGCCCGTCGGGGGCCGCCACCATTCGTCAAGTTACCACAGCCGCTACGGCCGTTCCATGCTCACACGATTTGCTGACGCCGATCACTTCATCTTTAGCGGCGCCGCACCATAGGGTCAGCTGTCAACCAATATTAAGCGCCTTCATTGCCGCCATCATCGGGTCCGAGAAGAAGACGGGGTCAACCCGTTCCACAATGTCCCCTGACACCTCCAGAAAGTTCCGTTTGTTTTCCAGTGGCACCAGCGCACGCCGCGCGCCGTTGTCCATGCCGACCTGCAGCGGCTCTGCCAACGACCGGAGGGCTTTTATATTGCCTTGGATGCTCAAGTCGCCCAAGATCACTAGCCCCGCCAGAACGGATTGCCGTTTGATCGCAGAGTACACCGCCACGACCAAGGCGATGCCGGCCTCGCAGGGGACGCGATTGCTCAGTAAATCGATCGCCTCCACGTGAAAATCCGTGGTGTCGACCTGCTGGCCCACTCCCATCTTCACCTTCTGGCTCTGCAGGTAGGCAAACGCCCGCTGAAGCGATTCCTTCATCGCCCCCTCAATCCCCCCGGCGATCTTCAGTTTACCCGTACCTGGGGAGCAACCCACCTCCAATCGGTAGAGCCCCACTTTCCCCTGATCATCCACCGAGGAGGTATAGACCGAGCCCGGGGCGAGGGGATCCGCCGCGATCATGTCGCGGCCACCTTGCTCGGGGACACCGACGAACCGCTCCTCTCGAGTCTCGTTGTCGATATAAGAGAAGGAGGTTTGATGGTATTCAAAGGAGCCCATCTTTTTGAGCTGTTCCTTCACCCTGCGGCGACCCTCGATCGAAAGCTCCAGCAACTCTGCCAGCTCGTCCCGCGTCACCTCGCCATGCGGATAGATGAGCTTGACCAGTCCGGCGACCGACTTGCGGACTGCCTTGACGTCGCGAGCGTTAAGGTGCGATCCCAGAGAAAAGTGCCGATCGATGATCTCCGTGAAGTTGTGCCGGCGAAGTTCGCGGAGCGCCTCGGCCAGGTAATCGACCACGAATCCATAGTGATCTGTGAAGTACTCGACCCGCATCTTCGGGATTTCCCAGCCGGGGATGTAAAAGTGGATGCGGTCGAGAAAAGCCATATCCTCCCGAATGACGTCGGGCATAGGCATGAAAAGGTGCGACGACCGCACCATCACGTCCACGGGTTGATTGGTGTTGCCGAACATGGCGATGGAGGCCATCCCCGACAGTGAGTCCTTGCCGCGGGCGAAGGATCCCGACTCGCAATACGTTTTGAGGGTCGTCACGACCTCCTTTGGCATCTTCTGGAGGTCCGCCACTTCATCGAAGGCCACGGCATCCCAGATACCCACGAGCCCCATCTTACCGCTCGCCATATTGTAGAACAGATTGGCGACTGTCGTCGGGCCCGTTAGCAGAATGGTATAGGGGGAGAGCTCCTGGTATCCGTAACTCTTGCCCGTGCCCCGGGGACCGAGCTCCACGAGGTTGTAGTTCTGTTCACAGAGTCCCAGCAAGCGGACGAGGAATAGCAGCTTGACGCGACGATCAAAATGGGATGTCTCCATTCCGATCGTGTGAAGCAGTAGATCGACCCACTCTTCGCTGGTGAACTGGGCGCGGCAGGCCCGGTATTCTTCCAAATCAAATGTGGCGACTTGAATCGGCTTCAGATCGTCAATCCAGAACGGACTGCGCTTGCCCTTCTGTTCCTCGTCGAACTGATGGCGCAGATCGATTTGAGCCCAGACCCCTCCCATCAACAGCCGATCGTACTTCCGCATGAAATGTTCGGGGATGTGGACAAACTTGTGGCCGAAGTTTTTTAGCTCAGCCCAGTATTTGTCGTCATCTGAGAGGTACCGCACCTGCACCTTGTCGATCAGGGTGTGCTTTCCTTTATCCTTCACCATCGACTGGGCTTTGTTCGACTCGTCAGGGCGGACGAAGTTTGACGAAAGCGTGTTATTCACCACCTTAAGGCCAGCATTGATCGCCGCGGGATCGTCCGTGGCGCAGTATTTCCCCAGCAGGTACTCCAGGACGAACACGGGGACATTCGCCCCCACTTTCACCTTGCGCACGAGGTCCTTGCGGACTACCTTGCCCGCAAACACTGTCGTCGCTTTTCGGTCCAACTCAGGCATAATTCCCTCACATCGAAATGGCGACGTCAATCATCAGCGGGCTCGTCAATTCGACCCCTGTCGTCGCGTCGAGCAAATAAAGGCCCACCGTCTTTTGCGAAATCTCTTCGGTGAGCATCACCGTGACTGTGTTCGGCTCAAGCTGTTTGTTGTTGGCCGGGGCCGTTTTAAGCTTCACTTCGCCCGTCGCATCCTCAAACCCGTAGGACGCACTTACGGGTAGCGAAACCCCCTTCTTGTTCGCCCGCAACTCGATTCGTACCTTCGGCGGCTCCAAGCCGAACAGGCTCGACTCCTTTTGATATCCGGCGATTTGCACCGAGAAAAATCTCGTCGTCAGTTTGGCAGTCCCGGGTGTCAATGTCCATTCAATCCCGGTCGTCGAGGTCGGGGCCGCTGCTTTGGAGTGCATCACCACGACGGGAACGATCAGCTCCTGAGGGGACAGCCCCCCATGGAAGTAGGCACGTCCGCCCCCTTTTGACTTGAAGACCGCAAAGGTCCAGGGGGTGGCGATATCGAACTCGCTCTCCACTCCCAGCGACGATAGCGAAGTCCGCAGATACGACGGCTCCGAGGTCCCGCCGACTCCCACCCACACCCGCCGGTGGAGGTCTTCTGCGTGCCCCCCTGGAGCCTCGATCTTCATGTCGTCCCCAATCTCGTCGGCAAACAGGTGCCCGTGGTCCGCCACCAGGACGATCGTCCCTATACCATGATCGGCCAGCACGCGAACGCCGCGTCGCAAATGGCTCAGGACGCCGTCAATCTGCAACCGGGCCTGCGACATGTTGTCCTGCTCCCCCAGCTCGTCGATCTCCTGCGAGGTGATCAGAATCAAATCGTTATTCTGGATCCCCTCTTTCACCTTCTTGCCGGGTTTGGGGAGCAGGTCGTCGAGCTTCGCGTCGAACACCCGCACTCCTGCATGCTCCTTGAGATAGGCTACCCGGTCCTTGCGGTCCTTGATCACCTTCCCGCCAATGTCGATCGCGAGCTTGCCTCCCCCGACGCTCACCACTTTGGCCGACTCACCGGCCCCTGGTAGCAACGATGCCATGCCGATTTCGGTGATCGTCGGTATCATCCCCACCGCCGGGCGGATGTCGATATCAAAGTCATCCTCCAGCAGGCGGCAGAGCTCGCGGGCCATTTCGAACCGCAGGGCGTCGACCCACACGTAGGCGAGCTTGCCTTTGCCCAGGGCCGGCTTCACTTGCTTGGCGAAGACTTGCCGCTGCTGGGCCAAACCCGGGATCGGATGCTTCGACTTGTGGAATCGAGTCATAAAGTGCCGGGCGAGTTGGGAACCGACCTCAGTGTAGCGCTGCTCCGCCTTGGTGATCAGCTTCTCTAGCCCCTGATCCTCGGTCGCCGCGGCGAACTCGAAGTTGTACTTGCGGCTCTCCATGTGCCGATGATGCGTGTCGAGCAGACACCAGGGCTGTTCCTCTGCCGCATAGGCCTTGACCAACCCGGGCAGATCATTCGGCGCCGTTTTCAGTTCGCCCTCGACACGGTCGGCAGCGAGCAACACCTCGGCCGCCGAGGTGATCAGTGCCCACCGCGCCTGAATCGCAGGGACCACGTCGGCCCAGAAGCGGGCGCGACGACGTTCGGCCAGATGGAGCAACTCCGGGGTCGCCTCGGCAAGCAACCCGCCCTCCACGTGCCGCAGCAGGGCTTGCTCGATGCACTCGAGAGTCTCGTTCTCCTCCAGCAGGGTGACAGGCAGGTCGCACAATTCGAGCCCCAGTTCATTCCCGACCCGGTCTGCCAACGCGACGTAGCTATCACGGTGTTCCCGACTGTTTCGCCACGTCCGGGCGAGGCGAACGCCGGAGTCGACCGCGCCCGGGCTGGAAGCTGCGGAGACCGACGCAAGCGACGCGGGGGTTGCCTCCCCCAACGCGGCGGCCAGGTCGGTGACCAGCAGATGCCGGCCGAGGGCGACTCGCCAGTTCGACAAGGCCTCAGTCGGCGCAAGCTCGATGTCGAAGCTCACCTGCAGCAGGTGCCGGAGTTCCTTCTCGGCCTCTTTCTTGGCGAGCTGGGGGTCGTGCCGGTCGCTGTGGAGGAACTCGAGGGCGACCTCCTGAGGATTGGCCGTCTCCATCACCAGCTTCAGCACCCCGGTCGAGATGTCGAGCCCTTGTTCGGCGAGTGAATCGAGGTCGGCGAGCGTCAACTTGCCCGCATCCACCTGACGTTCGATCTCTGCCACTTGATCCTCCCCCAGGATCGGCCGGAGGGCGTTGCGGGCGATAACCGAGAGCCGGGTGTTGCACGCGGGGGGCTGCTGGCGGGGCTGCATCACCACGCCGGCGCAGTCGAGCTCAATCAAAGCGGCGTGCGTCTCATCCCGCTCTAGGGGGACGTAGACTACCAGCCGCGGCGGCTGCAGTCCGTTCATCAGAGGATCGATCTCGTGCCGCAGCTTAAGAAAACTGCCGTCGTAGAGCGCCACCGTGGTGTTCGGGATCGAGAGCCCCGCCGCCGCAGAGTCGTACGCATGCTCCGGGTCGTACCAGACGACTAAACCGCGGTCGTCGACCTGCCTGCGGATCAAATCGAACAGATAATTCGTCACAGCGCCTGACATTAGCGGCCCACTTAGTGATTTGCCGAAGGAAACAACTCGGTAAGCGATGACCGGAAAACGTCCAACTGAAACTCTCGACTAAAGTAGGGACTATCTTGCAGGCGTAGAATGCCTTTGCTCGTGGGTCCGGAGAAGTACTTCGCCACCAGTTCAGATGCCTCGGAGACCTCTGGAAGGTCGCGATTTGCGTTGCGGATCGTCTTAGCCTGTTCCCACTCTATTTCGGTGGTGGTCGCTACAATCGCATAGATATCGAGGGCATGATAGCTGCCGTTATCCTTACGGGAGTCGTCCATCCGATCTCGAAATGCGAACAGCTTCATCATGGCGTAGGTGAAGGGGTGCGGCACGTAGACGCTGCCTTCGTAAGGCTCTCCGTTCGTTGTCGTGCCTTCGATGACTATTTCTAGGAGACCTTCCTCGAGCGTCACTGCTTCGTCCACGGGATGGGCATGCAGGTCGATTGACGGATTCGGCCGCACCCGCCTGGAATCTGCTCTGGCACTCGAACCCCTGAATCGCAGGCGGGGCGCAGTCAACAGATCGATCTTCAAGCTTCCTGCAATTCCTCCACCTGGACCGGGTCTGGCAAACTGATATTTCTCGGCACCCGGCACGACCAGGTATCCCAGTTTGTCGAGTGTGATTGGTAACGACCGGAGCTGATCTGGGTTGATTAGCAAATCTGGGCGCAGGAACAGGTCCAGGTCATTGGTCGATCTCGCCTCCGGCCACTCTCTTAGAAGAGTTTGCACCCCCGATTTTCGGACGTGCTCCCGTTTGAGATAGATCCCATATCCGCCGCCAATGATCAGTTTCAAATCGTCGTCACGCGTTTCGTGCAACAGATCCAACAGCGCCGTGTGCAGGTCGGGCATCGTTATCATCGCATGCTCCTGTCCCCGTTAAGTAGATAGCTTCGCACCTGCTCGGCCGTTTCGCGGTCTCGTTTGTCGCCCGCCGCTAACTCCAAATAAGTCTGCAATGGCGACGCCCACAAAAAGCCCTTTTCCTCGCGAGCATCGAAGTACACCGGCTGTTCCTCGGTTTCCAAGAGTTCGAAATTGGGAAACCGACTATCCTCCTTGCCAGGAAGCTGCTTCAGGAGTGCATCACCGCGAGGACAGTAAACCGACAGGATCTCGTCCCTTTGCATCACCGCATAACGCGGGACCGAAGACAATCCGGTCGCCACGACAGGAGCTATCGCCGCGTCCGATTTCTCTCTGATCAGGCGCGTGAGTTCTTCTGGCCCACAGTCGATTTTCATTCGCACCCGGTTGGTCACCGATGGACTTACGTAACTCTCGCTGAGACGATCGAGTAGTTTGTCGGCTTGTAGAATGCGGACGCCGTCGCGTCGGTCGACGATCAGATCGTCCTCCAACCCCTTGAGCGCTTTCGACACCGTGCCAGGGCTCATGGGGGTCTTGCCCCAGCGTGCGACCAGGACATTGCGTGCGTTTATTTCGTCGCGGAGGTCCTGAACCGCTGCGTACGACGGCTTCGCCATGAGCGCCCTGGCGACCATCGAGGTGTTCTTGCGGTAGACATTCTTGATTGGCGAATAGCTAGGAAATTGGTTCTTCGCCCCGGTGCGGTATACTGAGAACTTTCCGGGGGCGACGACCACTCCGTTTCCGCAGAGATCGACCCCACTGAGCCCCCTTTGCTCAAGCTCGGCAAGTTGCGAGTCGCGCAGGTAGGGCAGGACTATCAACGGTAAGCACCCGCGGGGCCGCAGAAGGTCAGTGGCTTGACGAACCGTCTCTTCGAAGGCCTTGGGTGTTGAGGCGGCCTTGCATTCCACTGCGAACAGCACCCGCTCGTCCTGCCAGCGGGCTTCGACGATTGCGTCCCAGGGGGGACTTTGGTCGTTGGGGGAAGAGCTTTCCAGGACCTCGAAGCGCAGGGGGGGCAGGTCAAGCTGACCTGTTCTCAGGCGCTCAATGACCTGTTTCTCAGTCGGTGGTTTCTTGAATATGTCCATTTTCCTATTCTGGAAAATAGCCTAAATTGGGAAATCTGTCCACTTGCCACTGTTCGGGAAGAGTGGCTTTGCCTTTCTGACTAATTCGTAAGACGAATTGCTGCAAGGAGTTACGGCGATTTCCTAAATATCGAGTATTTCCCGATCAGGAAAATGACCCAAACCAGGAAAACGCCCTTGGGTCATTTCACCATCCCCTTCTCCCGCAATTGCTTCCCAATCGACGACCACTCGTACTTCCCCGCCATCAGCTCGGTCCAGTACTTCTTGGCCTCTTTCCAGGGGACCAACTCATGCAGCGGGGCGATGTTGAGGACCACCCCGTCGTTGAGGTCGGGGTCGAGCTTCAGGTTGGCGGCCTTGCGGAGTTTGTCCTCGAAGTCCCGCAGTTCGGAGAGGAAGTCTTCCTGCCGCTCGACTTCCTTGGCGAGCCGCTTCGCCTCCTTACCACTCTCCCCCGCCGCGGCCTTCTCGGTAGTTAGCGATTCGAGGCGGCTCGTTTCCAGGCGGATCTTCGGCTCGACGTAGTTCACCAGCGCCTTGAACAGCAGGTCCTTGTCGAGCCGGTGGTAGTAGAGCCAGAGGGCGTAGTTCTTCTTCGAGGACTGGAGCAGCCAGTAAATCGGGGCGGATCGATGGCACTTCGAATATTTCGTTAAATGGTCGTCCCAGAATCCACCTTTACTCGATTTGCGAAAGTAGTCATCGATTTGCTTGACACCTAAAACCTCAGACATAGCACTCAGATACGACAGGGCATTGTCGCTCCATAAAGATTCGGCCACTGAGAGTATCGCATTAGACAGCCCACGTTCATCACTGGCATCGTCATGGAGAATCCCATCAACGGCAAGATGTGACGACGTTGCTGGACCCTTCTTCGCCAGCGTGTTCACCGATAGAGAACTGAGGGCATCACTCGTGAGTTCAAGATTACTTGCTTCGAAGTCGTTAGTAGCGGCTCGGTCGTGTACTCTCGACATCGGAGAATGCGCCGCCGGTGGAGAAAACGCGGTTGCCCCGACCGAGGCGTCAGGGGGATGCTTGAGGGCGTCTAGGTCCCACCTTCCAAAAACACAGCCCAGGAAAAGTGATACGATATCTACGGCAGTCATTCGCTCCGTGTTGCCTTCAAGCAGTCCTTGTATGGTAACGCTTGGCCTCCAGGGATCGGAAAAATGCTCGCCTTTCTCCTCGCCATATGCAAGCCACACCAACTGTTCAATGCGGTTAAACGCGTCATCTAGGTTGCGTAGCGAGACTTCTTCCGTAGCCTTCCTTCTAGCATGCATTACATCTAGCGAGCTCGGAGGCGACATGTACGATGGGAAAAACCCCGTAGTAGTCTCATCCATGAATAGAAGTCGCCTTACGATTGTTATGCATTCCTCGCCTAAAGCAGCCAACTCTTTCGGAAGGCCGGAAGGAAATGGAACTCTCTTAAGTAACCCAACTTCAAACTGCAGTCCGCCTTCGGAACCGCCTCTCTGTAAGACAGTGAGGTAGTTAAAAATAGACGAGTTGCACGCCGCAACTAACGCTGTCGCCTCGGACAAAGGCGGGAGTATGGCTTGATGGGCCTTCGTGAACGTAACCGTTCACGGTCCGGTGCAATGACCTACGCTGCCGCGGCAGCAATCGGCTG
>CAZYQQ010000154.1:0-9977 GCA_964650265.1 uncultured Planctomycetaceae bacterium | reverse complement strand
TACGACGTCTTTCATTCGCTACTCCAAACCGGTTTATCCCGGCGCTTTCCGGATCGGCACGGATTATTTTGGATCACCACGGATCAGAACGAACCGTGAGTTAGACCACCGCTAAAACACTTCTGATCCGTGGTGATCCGAAAAAACCCGTGTTCATCCGTGGCCTATTTCGTTAGGTATTTCGTTAGGTTCGCACTCCGGGGGCTCACGCCGCCCGGCTCGGTCTGATCCTGACGATCCTGACCAATCCCGCCCCTGATTCCGTGATGGGCCGCGTCCCATTCTTACCACCAACCAAGCAGACACCCTTCACAGGGTGTGGCACCCCCAAAGACGCCGCGAGCTTTCTGATCCGTGGTGATCCGACGGGACCAGTGTTCATCCGTGTCCCATCGTCGCGCTTAGCCCTTGGCGACAGGTCCCGTCCGGCAGACGAGGACCTACGATCAGGGCTGCGGATTTCCGCGCACCCGCGGGTTGATGTTTCCCGCGCGAAAGCGATGCATAATCCCTCAATTCCAGTTATGCTAGGAGTGGCGCGGGATTCTTCGCGCTGACTCCATCACCTGTTTGACGACGCTTGGCGGAGCGGCGCAGCGGGAAGTTTCGAGCCCATGGGTGGTTCGATCCCGCTCATATTTCGAGGAACCGAGATGCCGCCAAGTCCCAAAGCCCGCTCCCGTCGTCTCTTTGAGCTGCTTGAGCCGCGTTGCGTCCTGAATGCCGGCCCGATCATCACCGAGTTCATGGCCTCCAACGACGGGTCGCTCCTCGATGGGGATGGCAAGTCGAGCGATTGGGTTGAGATATTCAACCCTACCAGCCAAACGATCAACCTCGCCGGCTGGCACCTCACCGACCGGGCCAACAACCTCGACAAGTGGACCTTCCCCGCTGCCCCGCAGTCGATCCTCGGGCCGGGGGAGTACCTGATCGTCTTCGCCTCGAGCCAGCCGACCGAGACCTACATCGACCCGGCCGGCTATCTCCATGCCGACTTCGCCTTGGGGGCCGAGGGGGAGTTTCTTGCGCTGACCGACCCGGGCGAGAACATCGTCTGGATGTACACGCCGGCGTTTCCACCCCAACTTCAGGATATTTCCTACGGGGTCAACACGGGGACTGTCACCTTGGTGGGGGAGAGTTCGACCACCAGCGCGCTGGTCCCCACCAGCGGCGATCTCGACACGGGCCCCTCTCCCGTCTGGACGCAACCTGGTTTCGACGATTCGAGTTGGGTCCACTCGGCAGCGGGAGTCGGAGTTGGTTTCGACAATGCGCCCGGGCATGTCGCGGGGCCCCCCAACGGCACGCTCCTCGCGGCGCTCAAGGGGAACGACCTCACCGACCCCGAGGAAGATGGGGTACTCAACGTGGCGCTCAACGTGGGGGGAGCGGCGGGGTCGCCAACGGCGGAAACTCCCCCAAGAGCCCTCGACGGCACCAAGAACACCAAGTGGCTCTCGTTCCTCCCCGAGGGGACCTACTACGAAATGCGGTTCCTCGACAACGTCCCTCGGATCGTCGACGGCTACACCATCAGCTCGGCCAACGACGACGACAGGCGTGACCCCTACAGTTGGACCCTTAGCGGCTCGAACGACGGTGTGAATTACACGGTGGTCGATACGCGCAACGCCCAGAATTTCGCGACGCGGTTCGAGACGCGGCTCTACGAGTTCGTGAATACGACTCCGTACCGCTACTACAAGTTCGACTTCCAAACCGAGTACGGCGTCACGGGCAACAACTATCCGAGCGGGCCCGCGATTCAGTTGTCCGAGATCGAACTCCTCTCATCCCAGGAATTCAACTACGGCCCACAAATCGATGTCGATCTGGTGAGCGAGTGGAACAATACCAAGAGCAGCGTTTATCAGCGGGTCGAGTTCAACGTGGCCGACCCGGCCACGCTCGGCGCACTGTGGCTCGACATGCAGTACAACGATGGCTTCGTGGCCTACCTCAACGGGACACAAGTCGTCGCGAGCAATGCCCCGGCGAGCCCCAACTGGCAGTCGCATGCGCTCGCACCCCGCGATCACTCGCTTGGCGTCGTCCCCGAACGATTCAATCTGAGCAGCTTTCACCACCTGCTGACCGCGGGGACGAATGTCCTGGCGATCCATGTCCTCAACGCGAGCGACGCGAGCGACGACCTCCTTTCGGTTCCCAAGCTCACCGCGGTCGACCTCGCGGCGACGAGCCCGACGGAATACTACTACTCGACTCCCACACCCGGGGCGGCGAATGGCGAAGGGAACCTCGGGTTTGTCGCCACCCCCACCTTCAGCGTCCCACGCGGCTTCTATGAAGAAAATTTCACGCTCATCATCACCTCGGCCACTCCGGGTGCCGAAATCTACTACACCACCAATGGCGACACCCCCACGCCAACGAGTGGCACTCCCTATACCGGGCCGATCGCCATCACGGGGACGACTGTGGTGAAGGCGGGGGCCTTCAAAGTCGACTATTACGACGCGATTGTCGACACCCACACCTATCTCTTCCTCCGCGACATCGTCTCGCAAAGCCACCAAACCACGCTCAACGCCGGGTTCCCCACCACGTGGGGTGGTGTGACCCCCGACTACGGCATGGACCCCGACGTGATCGGTATGTGGGACTCCCTCGGCAACCCATTGGGAGGCGACATCTTCGGCGGCCAGTACGCGGCGACCATCAAGAACGACCTCTTGGCGATCCCCACGCTGTCGCTGGTGATGAACATCGACGACCTGCTCGGCCCCAACGGCATCTACACCCTCTCGACCAACAGCGGGGTCGCCTACGAGCGGGCCACGTCGATCGAGTTGATCTACCCCGACGGCACTCCCGGGTTTCAAATCGACGCGGGGCTGCGGCTCCATGGCGGCGCGTTCCGCCAGCACACGCTTAGCAAGAAGCACTCGATGCGGCTGTTGTTCAAGGCCGACTACGGGGCGACCAAGCTGGAGTTTCCCTTCTTTGGCGACGACGCAGTCGACCGCTTCGACGGCATGGTGCTGCGGATGGAATCGAACGATGGCTACGCGTGGAATGCCGCTGGCAGCCGGGCCCAGTACGCCCGCGACGCCTTCGGCAGCCGCTCTCAGTTGGCCCTCGGTCAGGTCTCGTCGCACGGCAACCGGGTCCACCTCTACATCAACGGTGTCTATTGGGGGGTCTACAACCCGGTCGAGCGTCCCGACGCCTCGTTCGCCGCCATGTACTACGGCGGCGACAAGGAGAACTGGGACGCCATCAACGACGGCACCCCGATCGACGGGACCCTCGACGCCTGGAACACCCTGGTGAGTCTCTCGCAACAGGTCGCCAGTGCCGGCACCCCCGAGGCCCGCCGCGCCGCCTATCAGCGGATTCTGGGCAACAATCCCGACGGGACCAACAACCCGGCGTACGAGACTTATCTCGACGTCGACAACTACATCGATTACCTGCTGGTGAACTTCTACATGGGGAACACCGACTGGCCGCAGCGCAACTGGTACGCTGCAAGAGAACGAGGCCCCGACAGCACCGGCTTCAAGTTCCACATGTGGGACGCCGAGACGACGATGAACCTGGGGGGGAATGTCAACTCGAATCGGCTGGGAGTCGATATCGAAGTCGCCCAGCCCTACAGCCTGCTCCGCGCGAGCGAGGATTTTCGACTCCGCTTCGCCGACCGTGCCCAACGCGCGCTGTTCAATGATGGCGCCCTGACGACCGACCAGGCGATCGCCCGCTACCAGGAGATCCTCGGTGAGATGGACCGGGCAATCGTCGCCGAAAGCGCCCGCTGGGGAGACCAGCACAGTTCCACTCCCTACCATCGCGCTCAGTGGGTCGCCGAGGGGCAATCGGTCATCAACACGTTCCTCGCGGGGCGGACCAATGTCTTCATCAACCAGCTCAGGAGCGCGGGGCTCTATCCCAATGTGAACGCCCCCACATTTAGCCAGAATGGGGGGAACGTCCCCCCCGGGTACGACCTGCAGATTAGTGGTGCAGGTGCGATTTACTACACCCTCGACGGCAGCGACCCCCGCGCCGTCGATGGCTCCGTAACCGGCACGCTCTATCAGGGACCGGTCGATTTGATATCGGCAACGACCGTCAAAGCCCGAGTCCTCTCCGGCGGGACCTGGTCGGCCCTGATGGAAGCGAGCTTCACGCCCGTCTCCCTGCCGGGCGACTACAACCGCGACCTTGTGGTCGACGAGGCCGATTACCTCGTCTGGAAGCAAGACTTCGGCAGCACGACGAATCTGGCCGCCGACGGCAACGGCGATGGCATCGTCGACACCCGCGACTTTCTCGTCTGGCGCAACAATCTGGGGGCTTCGGCGCTGGCGATGGCACCCAACCAATCGGCGGCTGTCGTCGTCGCCGCAGAGAATCCCACACCCGCCGCGCCGCTCGCAGGCCCGGATGAGAACTGGTATCTCATGCCCGAGCGCCGCGCGGCGTGGGGACCGGTGGAGCAGCCGTTCGCGACTCCCCTCATCACACCGCCAGCCAACTCACCGGTCGCCGTGTATGAAACGTCGCGACCAGCGCGCGAGGATTTTGCACCCGCGTCCCGGAGCGACCTCGTCGATGCAGCGCTGAGCGAGTGGGAGGGGCTTGCCGACGTGGCGTGGGAGATGTGGGAGGGAATCTAGATCATCATGTCTCATGAGCTTTGAAAAAACCATGGAGCCCACAGAGCAACCCAGAGGAAGGAAGAGGAGGAGACAAACACTGAGACGCGGAGATGTCAATAGCGGGGTTATGCGATGGAAATGGCAGATGATTTCTATAAAAACAACTCGACCACTCAAAGAAACTCCGCCCCACTAACAAGACCTCCGCGCCTCCGCGTTTTGACTTCTCCTCTGTGTCGCTCTGCGTTCTCTGTGGTTAGTTCCACTAAAGCACCGGGCTGAAGAGCCTCGCGATGACCGTTCCCACGCGGATATACCAGGGGAGCAGGCGGCCTTCTCTTTTGCTCGTACACTCGGCCAGAGTGAAGTCGTGCTCCAGCATTTTGGCTACCTCGTCTACTAATTGTCGCTCCCCGGCGGCCAACATCAACTCGAAATTGAGGTGGAGCGAACGGTTGTCGAGGTTCGTCGAGCCGATCAGCGCCAGGTCGTCGTCCACCAGCACGCACTTTTGGTGCAGAAAACCCTTGTCGTAGCGGTAGACCCGGATGCCATTCGCCTCGAACACCCGCTCGTAGTAGTACCCTGCCAGGAAGACGATCCACTTGTCGGGTATCGCCGGGACGAGCAGCCGCACGTCGACACCTCGTGCCCGGGCCATGGCGAGGGTGGTGATGCAGGTGTCGTCGGGGACGAGGTAGGGGGAGCTGATCCAGAGACGCCGCTGGGCGGCGCCAGCGGCGGTGGCGTACATCATGGTGGCCAATGCACGCTGGTCGGCGGGACCCGTGGCGCAGATGGCGGCGGCCCCCAGAGGCGTATCGCCGTTGCGAGAGGGGGGCATGTTCTCGCCGACTGCGGTGTTCCAATTCGCCTCGGGCAGGTCGCGCCGGATGGCCCAGTAGTAATCGGAGGCGAACACGGCCTGCAGCTTTCGGGCGGCGGGGCCATCGACGCGAACGGCCGTGTCGCGCCAGTCGCTCGCCCACCGCAGCCGGCCCAGGTACTCTTCCCCCACGTTGAAGCCGCCGGTAATCGCCCGTTGGCCATCGATGACCAGAATCTTGCGATGGTTGCGGAAATTGAATTGAAAGCGGTTGGCCCACCCCTGCCGGGTGTTGAAGGAAAGGACTTCGACACCCGCGTCGCGGAGCCGGCGAAGATAAGCCCGCGAGAGTCGCAAGCAGCCCACTTCGTCGTACAGCAAACGGACCTGCACGCCGGCTTGGGCTCGTTTGCAAAGGGCGTCGGCGAATTTGTTGCCGATCGGGTCGTCGCGAAGGATGTAGAACTGGGCGTAGACGTACTTTTCGGCGGAGGCGATTTGCTCGAGCAGGGCGGCGAAGAACTGCTCGCCATCGACAAGGAGTTGAAACTGGTTGCCGAGGCTAAGCGGGGTGTCGAGCACGTCGGCGAGCAGGCCAACGGTGCCATACGAACCGCAACAGCGGGCATTGGGTTCGGTTTGCAGCTCGCGACGGACGGCCTCGACGGAGGCCTTGTGCTGTTTCCCGACTTGCTGGATGGCATTCCGGTATCCACCGAAGCGGTTCCGCCCGAAGATCCAGTAAAGCGGCACGGCCACCAGCGGCAGCGCGATCAACCCCGCCGCCCAGGCGACGGCGGCCTGGGAAGTACGAACGCGAAGCGCGGCGTGCCAGGCGGAAAGGATGCCCGTGACCTCCGCCGCGGCGTAGACGACGGGGAGGAGGATGAGCCACCATTCGGCGAGGATGTCGAGGAGTGGGGTCATGGGGGGCGGTCGAAAAGGGGGAGGGGAATGGGAGGGAGAGGTTGATGGTAGCGGGTGGGTGTGGAGGGGGTCAAACCAAGCTTGGTATAGCCCCGGATCTCTTCAGTGGACGAAAGGTCTCTCCATAGGCTATAATCCTAATATGGCGACTATCGAACTACAGCAAGCACTCGTCCAGCAACTCGAAGCCCTCGCTCGCGGCGAAGGTGTTACACTCGAGGTCTATTTAGAGCGATTGGCACAGCTTAGAGGACGGAAAACACGCTCGAAGCTCTCGGCGGAGGAGTTTGACAAGCTACTCGACGCCGAGGTGGCCAGTGGCCCGACATACCAGGGCACCTATTCGCGGGCCGACATCTACGGTGAGCACGATTGATGTCGATGCTCGTTGATACCGGCGTCCTGTTGAGAGCATTTGACGCCGACTTTGTCAGCTATCGAGCTATCCGGCAATCGCTGCGCAAGGCACTGGCCGAGGATGAGCAGCTTTTCGTGACCGTTCAGAACATGGCTGAGTTCTGGAACGTGACAACACGCCCTCTGGAACGCAATGGTTATGGCCTTTCGACCGACCTCGCTAAGCGCCGCGTGCGATTAATTGAGTGGGCTTGTGAGGTATTGGCCGAAGATGATCGCTCTTACGAAGAGTGGAAGCGTCTGATCGACGAGCTAGGAGTCTCCGGGGTCAAGGTGCATGATGCGCGTCTCGTGTCGGTCATGAAGAGTGGCGGTATAGAGACAATCCTCACACTCAACGCGAGTGACTTTCGCCGGTACGCCGGCGAGGGGATTTTGGTGCTGACACCAGAAGCGTATCTCGCCTGACCGAGAGGGTACTGAAAGCTTCTCTATTCTGCCTATTCGATATATGACACAGTTTGACAAGGTTCGGAAGAAGGATCCGATTAAGGAACTTCCATTACGGGAGCCGGGGGAGTCTCTACGACAACGGATACGCGACGAGGCATTTGGCCCGTGGATGGAGTGGTCTATCATGGCCCTAATCTTATCGCTGATCGCCCTATTCGCCTGGATTCAATGGTTGATGAACACCCAACTGCATCCTCTATGGTTCACAGCGGCCGCCGTGATTTGCGGAATTGTAGCCGTACGACGGTGGAATCGTACGCGCCGATTGCTCGCCAATTACAAACTGGGCCTCAAGGGCGAACGGTATGTCGGGCAATTCCTACAATCGCAACTCATCCCCATGGGATATCACATTCTGCACGATATTGAATTTGACGGATTCAACATCGACCATGTGGCCATTGGACCTGGAGGTGTGTTTGTGGTCGAAGTGAAGACATATTCCAAGAGACCTGGTGACGTCCGTATCTCATACGACGGAAACGATATACTAGTGGATGGACAAAAGCCTATTCGAGACCCGCTTGCACAGGTGCGCGCATCGACTCGTCAATTAGTCGACTTACTGGAGAAAAAGACGGGGCGAACCGTCAAAGCACACCCTGTGGTGTTGTTTCCGGGATGGTATGTGGAGAAAATGCCGCCTGGAGTTGATACTTGGGTGCTTCCAGAAACGGCGTTTGTCAAATTTATCCAGAAGCAGACGCGTCAGCTTAGCGATGGCGACGCCAAGGTGCTCTTTGAAGGTCTCGCCCAATATGTGCGGGACCGGCTCACGAAAGAGGGCTATACCACTTAGGCTCGCCCCTTGGCGTAGTCCGTCGCGAGGGTCTAGCCGCTGCTGTTAGTCGCTTTTTGCCCCACTACCATCTCCGCGCCCGTCAGTGCGAAGAGCCCGAACCAGCGCACCCACGACCGCGACTAAATAGCTCGGAACCATCAGCAACAATCCGGTCCACACCCCTACCATCGACATGGAAACACCATACAGCATTTCGTCCGGCTTTGGCGCCGTGGGACTCATGGCAATAATGGTGTACGTCACGATAACACCCTCAACCGTGGCATACAGCCCCACGAGGAGCGGCAAGGGAACGATAAGCACCAGTGCCGCGGCTGCCATCGGCCCTTTGCCGCGCAGCACAAGAACCAGCGCGAGCACAAAAGAAATCAGCCCCGCCAACGGCAGCAGAATCGTGTACTGAAGGCCCAGGGCAAGGTAGATCCAGTCGAAAAAGCTCTGTCGGGCAGCGGGCTCGACATCTGGCATGGCGGGGTCCTCTCGAATCGACAAAATTGACGGGACAGGAAATGGGCACTTATTCTATTCCTTGCCGCCCGGAAGTTGCAACGCTGTTGCATTTTTCGACGGTAAATGTCTACCATGACGACAACGAATGTTCAATTCACACGGAGCATCCCATGTCGAGGTCACATTTCATTCCGCGAGCTCGATGGGC
This sequence comes from uncultured Planctomycetaceae bacterium, assembly GCA_964650265.1. Classification (GTDB taxonomy): domain Bacteria; phylum Planctomycetota; class Planctomycetia; order Pirellulales; family Lacipirellulaceae; genus CAZYQQ01. Next base: position 1,263 of record CAZYQQ010000154.1, on the reverse strand, counting down.
TGTGTTCTTGGGCTGCCTGGTCGCCAATTCCCTCACGAGTGCCCAACCCTTCTCCCGACAATCGGTGAACGGCGAGATTAGGGAGATTCCCTGGAACGACATGGTCGACCAGGTGGTGACTGTCGACGGGGTCCCATGGGGCTGGGTGTCGAAGGGGCTCGGCCAGTATGTGGCAAGTCCGTCGCAGCACGTTTACCTGAATTCCCTCGCGCGCAAGCCGGAGGAGATCGAGGGGCGGCTGATGCGCGTGACAGGCGTTCTGCGCCGCCACCATATGCCCGCCGCACCTCCCGGCGCGCAAGGGTATGGACAAGCGTTCGACTACTACTCGATCGATGCGTTCTCAATTGAGCCGATTGAGAAGGTCGAACGCGATCAGATGCTGCCGGTGGCGGAGGATTGGATTTACGTGGGGATGAATGGTGTGCAAGCGCTGGACCTGATGCGCGCTCGACAACTGCAAGAGGCTTATCTAGCGGTCGAAAATCCGAGGGATGGGGCCGAGGACTTTGCCTACATGGTCGGTGAGCGGTTGGCGATCAAGTTCGATGTGCTCGAGAACAAGGTCGTACGGATGTCGACGGTCAATCTCCACCCGGAAGGAAAGCTGTTTAACGAGTGGACGGACATCCAAGGTTATCCACTGCCGCCGCGTCCGGACGAGAGTGGGGTGCCGGCGAAAGGGTTCGGGAAGGGGCTGCCGTAATTACTTCGACAGCAAGCCTCTCATCCACTCCTCATCCTCTTTCCTCAGTGGCGGATCAAGAGGGGCCGTGTAATCGACCGACAAATCGTAGATCGCGCGATCGTAGACCGCGGTGAAGACTTCTTGCAAGTCGAGCGGGACCGCGGGATCATCGGAAAGCAAGGGAATCGCAATCGTTGGCAGCGGATTGCGAAGATTCCACGGGTAAATCTCGGCACGAGGACGACGCCCCGAGCGGCTGATGATAGCGTAGTAATCGGCGGGGGGTAGTGGGCTCGCCATGGGGAGGCGTGCTCCACCGCGTAGCAGGTCGAGTTCCACCAGGTGAGAGTGGCTACGGAGGATTTCCTCTCGCTTGGCCAGGTACTCCTTTTGGCCTGCCGATCCTACCCGCGTGTTGTACGGCGATAACAGGTCAATGTACGTCACGATCTCCCGCGTCGGGAGTCGTCGGATGGTGAGATACTTCTCTCGGACTCCAACTAATTGCTCACTGGTGCCATCAACTTGGTCGTAAAACTCCCTCACCCCCACGCGAGCGACGTAGCGAGGCGCGA
>CAZYQQ010000153.1:0-10135 GCA_964650265.1 uncultured Planctomycetaceae bacterium | reverse complement strand
TGCGCAAGCGTGGGGGTCGTAATCACCAACAACAAAAACATGCACCGCGAGTCGTAAAGATCGCCACTCGTCTGCGCGGAGGTCAGGGCCAAGACAAAGGCCGCGACCGCCCCCGACGGGACCAAGCGATGGTAACGCCGGAACGCAAGCAACCAGGTCGCAAGGGTCGCGACGAGCAGCATCAGGCCAATCAGCCCCCCTTCGACCGTCACTTCGAGAAACAGGTTGTGGGGATAGTGCCAACTGTTGGCCCGGAATCCATTCAATCCCCAGCCAAAGATGGGCCGTTCCGCCGTCAATTCCCTGGCGGTGGCCCACAAATCGTCGCGGCCCGCCATGTGCTGCCGCTGGAATGTCGTTTCGACGATGCGATGGTGAAACACTTCGCGGGCATGGCTTCCCGTCTCCGTGAAATAGAAGGCAAAGATCGTCGAAGCGGCAATCACCCCGAGTGCTGCCATTTTCTGAAACAGCGAAATGCGGGCGAGAACCGTTAGCGTGGCCCCCCCCATGGCAAACGAAAGTAGCGCGCCTCGCGACCCGCACATCACCGCCATGAGCAGCGCAAGCACGATGACTTGAGCCGCAATGATCTTGTGAACTGCCGATTTCGATTCGGCAATTCGCCAGGCCGCCATCGCCATCAGTCCCATATTGCGGCCAAACGTGATCGGCCCCCCCCCCGGTGTCGCCACCCGGCCCGTCACTGTCAGTCCGATTGCCAGCACCGCCATCGTCAGTCCGAGCAGGAGCAAGGTGTACCAAAACGCCCCCTCGACGCGATCGCGGTCCATCGTACTCCGCCCGGCGATCAGCGCGACAATCGCCACCCCCTCGAGTGCGACTTCGGCCATCTTGACGGTCGTCAGCTCATCGTCGGGGGCCCAATAAAAGGTCGCGAGCAGATAGGCAAAGAACAGGATCAACCAATTGTCGGTCCATGCGAGCCTCCACCTCCGCCATCCTCCTTGCCCGCACAGATTGAGCAGCACGATCCCCACCAGCAGGGCAACGAGCCAGAAGCGCGGCTGCATGAACAGCGGGTCGACTTCGCCCGTATCGTCGAGCCGCGCAAAGCTCCACCTTCCTGTCAGCAGGATCAATGCAGCGAGAATGCCAACCAGCCTGCTAGCACTCATCGGGGCGCCTTGCGATTCGGGAGAGCGGGGGGCGTTCAGTAGCCCGCAAAACGGGGTGTCTGGGATGGGGCGGGATTATGGCAAGGCCGTGGAAAATTGGCCAGAGCAACCCACTTTTTCTAAAAACCTCACGAAAAACTGCTCTCGCAGCACGAATTCCTTCCCTCCCGAGAGACCCTTTTGTCCTAGAAAACTTCATCAACATTACCGGTTATGACGATTCTACCGGTAACGTGGTCTGAATGGCCCGCGCCCGGAGCACTGCTCCGCGCAGGTCATATGAAGCGTGCTGTCGAGGGGAAGGGGGGCACCTGTGGTGTCGATGTGGGAATCGTTTTCCGAGAGGCTGTTGCGTAATCGAGTCGCGGGGAGCGGTCTCCTCGGGGCCGTGATCTGCGCGCTGCTCCTGGTCGGTGGATGCAGTTCAGGTCATTACCGCGCAGCCCAACTTCCGCTTCACCTTCACGCCCTTCCAACGCAAGACAATACGCGGCTCACCCTTTCGCAACTTGCTGGTGCCGGCATCGGCAACTCGCAAATCGGCCCTGGCGACCTGCTAGAAGTCACGATCCAGAGTGGCGCTCAGGGGGACATGCTCGTCACTCCCGCGCGTGTCAGCGACGATGGTACCGTGGAAGTCGCGCCGATTGGTCCCATTGAAATCGCGGGGCTCGACCCGCAACAAGCGGCTCAACGAATCCGCACTGCCTCGATCGCACGCGACATCTATCGCCATCCGCAAGTCACCATCCAGATCACCGAACGTGCCACAAACTACGTCACGGTGCTCGGCGCCGTGTCGCAACCGGGAACGCATCAACTTCCGCGTGGGGCCAGCAATCTCGTCACCGCGATCGCCGCGGCGGGGGGATTCACCGAGGAGGCAGGCACCGAGGTCGAAGTCCTCAGGCAGGGAAAGCATTTTCTTGCCTCGCATGAATCGGCCGCCGAGGGAGAGGTGCATCAGGCCTCCTTCCATGCCCCGCCACTCGACTCCTCGTCGCCTCGTAGCGAACGATTCGATCTGGCGGCTGCTGGCGTCGGCAAGTCCCAAGACATGCGGCTCTCCGATCAAGATGTCGTCATGGTCCACCCCGCCCGCGAGCGAGTGATCCATGTCGCCGGGCTCGTGCGACAACCCAACCAGTTCGCATTGCCGAAAACCCAAGACCTGCACGTTCTCGATGCCATCGCCATGGCGGGTGGGGCAAGTTCGCCGGTGGCCGATAAGGTCTACGTCATCCGTCGGAGCGAAGGGGAGGGGGAGCCGGTGGTGATCAAAGTCAGTATCCGTCGGGCCAAGCTCGAAGGCAGCGAAAACCTGCGGCTCTCGCCAGGCGATATGGTGAGTGTCGAATCGACACCCGCCACGGCAGTCGTCGATACGCTCTCGAGCATTTTCCGAATCACGGCGGGCGTGGGAGGAAACGTCTTCTCGTTCTGATGGCCGTCGATGGCCCTGCTGGCCGCTGTCGTCCCGCACACTCCCTACTGACCAGGTCCGTCTACTTTTTTTCAACGTCGTATGAACTCTTCCCAAGCTGCCACGCTGAATCCGCCGCTGATGCCGCGCGAAATGACAGCTTCCGATGCCATCCATGCCTTGTTGCGGCTGTGGCGGACGTTCGTCCATCGCAAGCGATTGGTGATTAGTGTCACCGGTGTCTGCGTCGCGCTCGGGATGATTTACTATCTCACAGCCCCGAGGTACTACCGTTCGACGGCGAAGCTGCTCATCAACGAACGGAAGGCCGATGAACTCTCGAGCATGGGAGAACAGCTCGCCAACGAAAACCTCATGGCCAACCAGCGTGAGACTCTGGTCAGCCCCCGCGTGGTCCGCAATGCGCTCGACAACCTGTTGCCGCTCCATCAGATCGATCTCAGGAGCTTGCCGAGGCGCGAATGGGTCGACGAGGTCACGTCGCGGCTGCATGCGAAGGCCAGCCGGATGGGGAGCTTCATCGAGGTGAGCTACACCTCCCTCGACCCCGAGGCGGCCGCGGGCATGGTCGACGCGGTGGTCGACTCCTACCTGGCCTTCGTCGATGCCAACCACAAAGGCTCGGCCAGCGAAACGATCGAAGCCCTCGATCGCCGGCTCCAGCAGGTCCAGGCCGAACTGCTTGAGAATCAAACGGCAATGCAGACCCTCCAGCAGCGCGTGGGGCATTTGGGATCGACCGAGAGTGCCACGATTATCGACCCTGCCGTCCAGCGAGCACTGAAACTCAACGAGTCGCTCATCAATGTCCAACAACGGCGGATCGATTTGCAAGCTCGGCTCAGCGCCGTCGAGGCATCGGTTCGCCAAGGCCACGACTTGCAGCGGCATCTCTCGCTTCTCGAACGCTCGTTGGGCGAACATATGATCTCGGCCGCACTCGGCATGACTCCCATGGACCTAGCGGCGGTCAGAGATCGCGAGGAGGAATTGATTGACGTTCAGACCGAGATCGAGAATCTCTCGCCTCACCTCGGCTCCAACAATCCCAAGATTGTCGAACTCCAGAACAAGGCGAGAAACCTGCAAAACTACTTATCGGAATACCGCGCGCGCGCCGGACAGCGGATGGCGAGCCTCGGCAACGAGCAACTCGAACCACTGATCCGCAACATGCTCACCCAGGCCATCGAACAAGCCTGGTTCGAGGAGCGGGAGATCGAGACCGCCTACCAGGCCGCGCGTCATATGGCAACTCAGCATAACGCCGACATCCTGGAAATGGAGAATCGCCGACGGAGTGTCGAACGTCTCGAGGCCCATCGCGACGAACTCTTCAGCCAGATCGGCAGTATCAACACCTACCAGTCCCAAGGACCCATTCAAGCGGTGGTGGTCAAGGACGCACTTCCCAGCGAAAAACCGGTTTCACCTCAACTCAAGTTCGTCGCCGCATTTTCGCTCCTCGGCGGTCTCTTTCTAGGGGGAGCGCTCGCCTACATTCAGGATGTGCTCGACGACCGGTTCACGTCCCCCGAAGAACTGGCGACTCAACTCAACGTGCCGATCCTCGCTTTGATCCAGAGCCTGGAAACGCTCCCCGGCCAAGGTCTCGATACGGTCCACACCCACATGCGGCCGAGTGCCGTGTCGAGCGAGGCGTTTCGAACGCTTCGCACTTCCCTCGCGCTCAATGCCGAGGTCTCCGATCGGATTCTCGTCTCGAGTGCCGAGCCGGGAGATGGCAAAACGACCGTCTCCGCCAATCTGGCCGTCGCCTTTGCTCAGGCGGGAAAGCGGACACTCGTCATCGATGCCGATCTTCGCCGCCCGGGCATGACGACCCTGCTGGGACTCAAGCGGGCCCAAGGGGTTGTCGACATCCTCTCCTCGCCGCAACCTCCAGCGGAACTCGCACCGCAATATGTCGTCAAGACGGACGAGCCCAACCTGCACGTTCTCCCGGCGGGACTTCGCCGCCCCAATCCGGCCGAACTCCTGGCCAGCCCAGCCTTCATCGAACTCCTGGCCTGGGCCGACTCGCAATACGATCAGATTCTGGTCGATTGCCCACCGGTCCTCGCCGTCAGCGATGCGCAAATCGTCGGTCGCCTGGTCGACGGTGCCATCCTGGTCGTCCGTCCCGAAAAGAATCACCGTCGGCTCGTGGCGCGGGCCTGCGAGAGCTTCCACTCGACGGGCAGTCACGTGATCGGCGTCGTGGCCAATGCCGTCACCACGTTTAGCGCCGCCGGTTATGGGTACGGCTACGGCTACACCTACGGCAACGACGATGACCAATCGGGCGCCGAATCGTCCTATGAAACTCCTTCCTCGCAGGCAGCCTGAACCGAACCATGGCAGGGAGTATCGCAACACGTTGGCTCCCCGACTTCACGGCATCGCTGGCGCGCGCCGTCGAAGGGGCCCAATCACAAGCGTTCTGGTCGCAGCATGCGACCAAGACGTTCGACCTATCGATTGCCGCGCTGTTGGTTGTCGCCCCGCTCGTGTGGGGTGGGCGCCACGAAATGGGGCGATTCGTGTTCGCCGCCGTCGTCCTGGTGGGCGCCGTTGCCTGGGGCATTCGCTGGAATACAAGTCGGCAAAGCGGTCCACTCCAGCTCTCCCACGGCCTCTGGATTCCGATCCTGGCGGCACTCTGGTTGGTGGTTCAAGTGATACCGATGCCGGCGGTGCTCTTGGACACCTTGCTGTCGAGCACAAGCTCGCGACTCCCCATGTGGAATGGCGAAAACTCCTTGGCGAGTCTTCCCTCCTGGCCCACGATCTCTCTCGTCCCTTCGGCCACTCTCGCCTCGCTGGCCGTGCTGATTGGTTATGGACTCGTCTTCTTTCTCGTCCTTCAATGGCTGACGACGTTGAGCGATATCCAGAAGCTGCTGCGGTGGGTCGGGCTCGCGTGTGGCTTTATGGCCCTCTTTGGCCTGCTCCAGCACTTTACCGCCGATGGTCGCTTCTTCTGGGTCTACGACCACCCGTTCCGCGACACGTCGCACGTTGTTTGTGGCAGCTTTATCAATCGCAACCACTTCGCTCACTTCGTCGGCATGGGTGTGATCGCCTCGCTGTCACAATTGGTCCTCACGAATCTTGCTCCCCAGACCAAGACGCACGTGCCCGCGACTTCCTCTCCCTGGCAACGCCGGGGGAAGGTGTGGATTGGAGTGCTGGCCCTCTCGATCCTCGCGCTGCTCCTCTCCTTTTCCCGGGGGGGGGTGGCCGCCTGTGCCGTGGGCATGCTGGTCGCCGTGGCGATCGCCTGGTGGTATCGGCTCTGGAACGGCCGGCAACTTCTCTCCCTCGCGCTGGTGGCCCTCGTGGTCGGCGGAGTTCTCGCTTGTCACCGTGGAGAACAACTCGCCAATCGTCTCGATGATCTGGGGAGTGGTTCGCTCGAGGAACTCGACCGGGGCGGGGCGCGGCGCGTCATTTGGGAAGCCAATCTCCGCGCGATCCAAACATTCTGGCTCACGGGAAGTGGTGCGGGAACGCATCGCGAGGTGGCCCCCGCTTTCTTGAGCGAGTCGCGAGTCAAACCCTACACCCATGCCGAGAATGGCTATCTGCAAATCCTAACCGAAACCGGCCTCGTCGGTGGCCTCCTGCTGATCGCCACGCTCGGTTTCGCCGCCGGCTGGACGATCACCATCCTCCGCGCGACACGCAACCCGGTGGTCATCGCCTGCACGGCAAGTCTTGTCGGTGGATTGGCACTGAGTGCCTGCCATAGCCTGAGCGACTTCGTTTGGTATATCCCAGCGACAATGACGCTGGCCATCATGATGCTGGCGGCCCTCTGCCGACTGACGACCTTGGCCCGTGACATGGGAGAGACCTCGCCCGCCACGACGGCAACATCGGCCAGCCAGGCTGGTCCCGCGCAGGAGACACGCCTCCAATGGGCGTGTGCCGTGGGGGCCATTGCCTTTGGGATGCTCGTTCCTCTAGTGCGGCCAGCACTCGCTGCTGGCGACTGGGACCGCTATCTCGTCTACTCGACCATCCAGTCTGCCCAGAACGACGCAGGTGGTTGGCAATCCCTGGTCGACGCGGCGCAGCCGAACGTGGCGGGCGACATCGACCTGCTCCGTGCCAAGATCGATTCCCTGACCGCCGCGCTAGCCTACGATCCCCATCATTACCTGGCCCATGTGAGGCTGGCTCAAACCTATCTTCAACTCTTCGAGGCCCGCGCTCCCTTACGCGAAAATCAACAAGGGCTGTCACAAATCGAGGCCACGGTTGCCGCGGCACAATTCACGACGAGCCAGGATGTCCGCGATTGGCTCCGTCGCGCGGTCGGCGGCGACGTCGCCTTGCTAATTCACGCCAGGCACCATGCGCGGCAAGCCGTGAGACTTTCTCCATTCGACGGCACGGCCTATGTCTGCCTCGCCCATACCAGCTTGCTCGACGATCCCACCGGCAAGCTAGGTCGCGACTATTTGCAACAAGCGTCCCAAGTCCGCCCACAGGATGGCGACGTCCTCTTCGCCTATGGCAAATCGCTGCTGATGGCGGGGCAAGTCACTCAAGCAATCGAGGCCTGGCAACAGGCCTTCCTCCAACCCGGGCCTCAACGGCAAATGATTGTCCAGATCTTTGGAGGGCGTGTCCCCGCGGAGCAATTCCTCGAGACGTTCGCGCCCGATTGGAGAACTCTTCCGTCCGTTTGGCAGCAATACCACACCGCACGGAAGCCCGACGATCTCGAAGTCCTGCTCGATTACGCACGCAGCCAAGCCGAGCAATATGTCCGTACTCCGGGGAATCCCGCTTCGCCCCATATCTGGCGGGCCTTGGCGGGCATGTATCGCGACCGGGGGGATGGGACAGGAGAACTCACCTGCCTCGAGGCGGCGATGAAAGAGAACGGATCGCTGTACCCCGTTCGCCACGATCTGGCGATCGCCCTCGCGCGGCAAGGAAAACATCGCGAGGCGCAGGCCCACTTCCGCTGGTGTTTGGCGGTCCGTCCCGAGAACCAGGCGATGCGTCGCTCCTATCAGCAGGCTCTCGAGGCGGAGCGCAGTGCCCGCGTTTTTCCGACCAATGATTCCCAATCGACCCTGGTCCGATGAATTCTGCTTCACCTCAAACCCTTGCTACCCTCCGGCAGGCCATGCGTGCCCTGAGCCGCTTTCCCTTCGTGGCGATCGCCCTGCTGCTCCCGGCCCTTCTCGGGGGCTACGTGGGCGCTTTCCTGCTTCGGTTCGATGGGCAACTGACCCCCGAGATGCAGCAGGTTCTGCTCGGATCGCTTCCCTGGGTGCTTGTTACCAAACTCACGGTCGCCGCGTGGTTTCACCTCTACAGCGGTTGGAATCGCTTCTTTACATTCCACGACCTTACGGCCGTCGCCAAAGCGGTCTCGTGCGCCACGATCGGAATCATTCTGCTCGATGCACTCGTCGTACCCGAATTGACCATTCCCCGCAGTATCATCTTGCTCGATTGGGGAGTCTCCCTCTTCATCGTCGCCGGACTCCGCGGCATGCCGCGGATCTGGCGAAACTTTCAGCTTCAATGGCAAACGTCCGGCGAAGAGGTCCCTGTGCTCATCGTGGGGGCCGACGATTCGGGAGAAGGCCTGCTGCGGAGCGTCCAACAGAACCCCAACATCAAGTACCGAGTGGTCGGTTTCGTCGACGACCGCCCGTCACTTCGCGGCCGCCGCATTGCCGGTGTCGAGGTGCTGGGGGGGGCGAGCGACATCGGGCCGCTCGCACGCAAACATCGGATCGAGGAGGTTCTCATCCATTCGGGTGAGCTACCCGGCAAGGTGGTGCGGCAGATTCTCGAATCGGCCCGGGAAGGCAACTTTCGCGTCAACGTCCTCCCAAGCTTCGAACAATTGCTCAAGGGGACCGTGTCGGTCCAACCGCGGCCCGTGGCGATCGAGGACCTGCTCAGGCGTGAGTCGGTGGAACTCGACACGGCACGGCTACGGGAATGGGTTGCCGGCCAAACGGTCCTGGTGACCGGTTCGGCTGGCAGCATCGGGTCGGAAATCTGTCGGCAAATCCTCGCTCTCGAGCCAGGCCGGCTGGTCATCGTCGACCGCTCGGAAACGGGGCAGTTCTTTCTCGAGCGGGAGTTGCGCCGCCAGGCTCCCACGGTACCACTTGAGGTAGTGCTCGCCGATCTCAACGATCCCGAGCGCCTCGCGGGTGTGTTCGAGCAGTTCCGCCCCGACATTCTCTTTCACGCGGCGGCCTACAAACACGTCCCGCTGATGGAACTCCACCCAGGTGAAGCCATCAAAAACATCACGCTCGCCACGCGCAATCTGGTCGATCTTGCTCACGACTTCGGGGTGAGCGCCTTTGTCATGATCTCGACCGACAAGGCGGTGAATCCGACGAGTGTGATGGGTTCGTGCAAACAACTCGCCGAACGGTACGTCCAGGCCAAGGCCCTCGAATCGACGACCCGATTTGTCACGGTTCGGTTCGGCAATGTGCTCGACTCGGCTGGCAGCGTCGTCCCCATCTTTCGCGAACAGATCGCCCGCGGTGGCCCGGTGACGGTGACCCACCCCGATATCATCCGCTACTTCATGCTCATCCCCGAGGCGGCCCAACTGGTCGTCCAGGCCGGGGCGATGGGGCAGGGGGGAGAGATCTTCGTGCTCGACATGGGGCAACCGGTGAAAATCGTCGATCTGGCACGCGACATGATTCGGCTCTCCGGATTGCGTGAGAAGGAGGACATCGAGATCAAATTCACGGGCCTGCGTCCTGGCGAAAAGCTGTTCGAAGAACTCTACGGCGAGCACGAAGTCCATCGCCAAACGTGCCACCCGAAGATCATGGTGGCCGCCAGCCAGACTTGGGACCTGTTGCGCGTGGTGTACGACCTCAATCGCCTGGAAGCGATGGCAAACTCTCCAGCCGACGAACTCCGTCAGGCGCTCGCCGAGGTGGTCCCTCTCTATGCCCCCCCCACCAAGGTGGAACGACGGGCAGCCTAACGGGTGGGGAGCGATTTTCACCAAATCTCCCCCCTCTCCGGTCGAGATATGGCCTGCGATTTGCACTCAACACGAGTCCAGCACGCTTGGACCGCACTGTGGGGAGTCCCCAGGGCACCAGCGCCAGGCTTAACGGCGACCAAGATGCATGCCCACGGACCGAATACCTTTTCAAAAGGGGGTGCGGCGCATCGGTGTCGCGCCTCCATGACCATTTGAGAAGGGAAACGTGACGATGTTGAACATTCTAGGCTGGATCGTTTTTGGGCTAATCGTCGGTGCTCTCGCCCGGTTCCTGGTCCCGGGCCGCGACCCGATGGGTTGGATTGGGACCATTTTATTGGGCGTTGCGGGATCGATGTTGGGAGGATTTCTGGGCTCCCTGATTTTCGGCCACGCCGACGAACTTGCGGAAGCAGGTGCTCCCTTCCAGCCGGCCGGATTTTTGGGCGCCTTGATTGGTGGTGTGATCGTGCTATTGCTCGTTCGACAATTCCGCCGACGCAATCTTCCCGGCAGTTGAACCCCATTTCGCGCGGGGTGCGCCGCGCGCGA
>CAZYQQ010000152.1:0-10437 GCA_964650265.1 uncultured Planctomycetaceae bacterium | reverse complement strand
TGGGCGTGCTCTGAATCGTCTGAAGTGCTCACCAGCTTTGGGTGCAGTCGAATCGTGGGCAGGCCGCGTCCGCGCTTCAGGCGACTTGGAAAGTCGCTCCACAATTTCCAACAAGTCGATCGGGCTAATAGGGTGCCTTGAGTTGCTGGAATTCCTCCTGGTTGAAGTCGTGGATCTGTTTCTCGTCGCCTAAACCTTTTCGCTCCAGTGACGCGGCGAAGAGGACGCCCTGGCTTGTCCAGACGAGGCGGTCTTGGACGTTGTCCCAGCCGGCCCAGGTCCAGTCGGGATAGTGCAACACTTCTCCGTCGGGAGTTACCAATGCGTATTCTTGGCGCAGAGTTCCTCGGCGAAATCTGTCCCAGCGGAGCGGCCAGCTCAATTCATCGCCCTTTTGCAGCTTCCAGCCGTGGGCGATCTGCTTTTCCCACACTTCGTTGGCGAATGAATCGGTACTTTGAAGCGTCCATCCGTCAGGCCCAAGGCGCGTCTGCTCGTCGGAAACCCTGGGATCAATGCCTGCCGCGAGTGCCGCGTCATCCCCTTGTCGGCGCAGCTTCTGGCCATAGGTTTCCATGCGGAGCAAGATCTGCGAATCGTCTCCGCGGAGCCAATAGTTGGTGTTGTTGAGAAACATGCCTCCGCCACCAAAAGCGTAGGGGCACCGCCAGAGGCCGATCGCCTTGAGATAAGGAGCGAAAGAGAGCCCCGTCCATTCCCCTTTCGTTTCTGTCGCCCCTTTGCCGTTCATGGCAAAGTAGAGGAAATACTTCCCATCGGGCGACAGGTCGCAGCGATCTTCATAGATTCGGCCCTTGAGCCACTGGCCAACCGATATTGTGTCGTCCTGGCGGTTCCAGCCGAATGTCCCCACGACCTTCGATGGTCCGCGGCGGAGCACTACCGCCGTTGGCGCTTCCCGCGCGAGAATCACGGAGAGGCGCGGGGGTGGAGTAGGGCGGGACAATGGGGAAGTCAGCTTAGAGGAATGGAGACAAGGAATAAGAATAGGAGTGCGGCCTGCCCACGGAGGTTCACCTTCAGTGCATCTCCGCCTCCACCGTCCCGATTCCCCCACGGTAGTAATTGAACTTCACGTGGGGATGCTCGGCCAGCAGCGACATCGGGACACTCGTGTCGACGATACGCTTACTGATCATCAGTGCCGTCAGCCGCATCCCGAACGGATTGTCGTGATGTCCTGGGTGCCAGATCGAGACGGTCTCGGCCTTCCATGTCTCCACCGGGCCGACCGTGGCCGCCCTGGTGGGGACCTGGGGAACGTAGCCTCCCCCGGAGGTGCGGGCGTTCTGGATCACCGTCATCGGATGAAGGTCGGTAACGCGGGTGGCCAGCTTGCGATACTCCGATGGCGGCGGGGGCTCGTCGCGGTAGGCCCCTTCGCGTTTCGGCGGGTCGTTGAAGGCCCAATGTTTCACCTCCCCCTGCCCTCCTTGCATCACGAGACACTTCGCCTGGTCGTAGCTGGCCGAATAGGCTTCGAGGTCGGTCGGGAAATGGATATTCTCCCGCGGCATGGCGAGTTCAGGGCGAATACGATTGAAGCAAAGCTCCATGTCGGCCTTGGCGAACGACAGGGGGTGGTCGATCGGCACCGGTCGATCGTTTTCGATCCACTCGTCCATCCCCCAAAAGTGGGCATGATGGAGTTTGATCCCCAAATCGTTCACGATCCGCGCCACCAGCGGCAACTGCTCGGTCGGTCCGATCGGTCCGCAGATGCCGACCGGGTTGTCGGGGGTTGTCTGCTGCCATGCCCGGACATATTCCAGGGCCTCGGCGCAATAGAATTCTTCGAGTGTATCGTAAATCGTCACCTCGAACCCCTCGCGGCTGAGCCCGAGAAGATCGTCGGGGGTGAGCCGTGCGGCATCGGCGAGCAATTCGATGTCGAGAGTGGTGTAATCCCACCAGTCGGGGGCCACTTTGCTGAGGGGGCGCGGCATGGCGAACGAAGCTAACTTGGGTTGAGGGGGAAGAGTTCGGCCAACAGGTCGGTTTGCGGGAACGGGTGGCCACGGTGTTGGACGAACCCTTCGGCGTATGTCACGCCGACCTGGGCGCCACGCATGGCGCTGTGACGGCGCATCGCGTCGAGATATTCGTCCATGCCATGATGGGCCCGCAGCCAGTCGCGCTGCGAGGCATGGCAGGCGAGCATATCGGCCTTGCGCTCGATTTGGGTCGTGATGTCGACGTAGGTGGTCGGAGTGACCGGCTCGCCCGTAATGGGATCGTTCCCCTCGACGGGGTCGCAATAGTAGAGCCAGGGGATCATTGATCCCGGTGGGAGGGGATGCTCGGAGGCGTTGGGAATCGAGTAGCTGAACGCCGCCGCCCGGGCCAGCAGGTGGACTTGCTCGTGGTCGAGCATATAGTCGTGCCGCGGGTGGGTACACATCAGCGACGGGGCGATCCGCCGCACGAGTTCGATCACTTTGCGGTTGGTCGGTTTGTCGAATACGACTTCGATGTCGGGCTCGTCGAGGCAATGGTAGGTGGCGCCGATGAGTTCGGCAGCGGCGATCCCCTCTTGCCGGCGCACCTCGGCGATCGCGTGTCGGGGGAGGGTCATCGATCCACCATGGCCGTTGGCGACGGTGGCAATGTGGATTTCCCACCCGGCATCGGCCAGGCGAAGGAGCGTCCCGGCGCAGAGGATTTCGGCGTCGTCGGGATGGGCGAGGAGAGAGAGGGCGACGCGGGGGGCAGGCATGTTCTTGATAGAGATAGAAGTACAAAGAATAGGACGCGGATTTTCAGGATTGCGCAGGATCGCACGGATCAGAAAAAAGTGCTTGTCTCAGTCATTGGCGGCGGCAGGCTGCTTTGTATCCAGTAGAGTTGGGTCGCCGTAGACTTTTTGTTGGTCCCCCTGCTCTTTCATCCAGGTGTCGAGGTGCTGCTGCATTTGGGTGAGGCGGTCGGTGTGTTGGGGATCCGTGGCGAGGTTTTTTTGTTCGTAGGGGTCGTTCTCCAAGTCGTATAGTTCTTCCGCCGGGCGCTGTTGGTAGCGTTCGACTTTGCGGGCGGCGGCTGGGGCGCGCTCGGCCTTGTTGACCCAGGTGGGCCAGTAGGCTGGTTTTTCGTAGTTGGCGGTGACGTGGGAACTGAAGCGGTACTCGGGGTGAAGGTTGCGGATGTATTTCCACCTTTCGGTTCGCACGCTTCGCATGGGATAGACGTTGAAGTTGCCGTCGCCCGAGTGGGTCGTGAAGATTTGCTCCCGGTGCTCTTCCTTGTCCCCCGTGAGGACGGGCAGGAAGGAACGACCGTCGAGATCGGTGGGCGCCTCCCCGCCCGCGGCGTCGACCAGGGTTGGCAGGATGTCGACCCAGGAGACCATCGCCCCCGTGCGGATGTTCGGGGCGATCCTTCCTGGCCACACGGCAATCAGGGGTGTGTGGATGCCATCCTCGTAGAGGGTCCACTTGCCGAAGGGCCACTGCGCCCCGTGGTCGCTGGTGTGGATGAAGAGCGTGTTGTCGCCGAGCTTCTCCCGCGCCAGGTCGTACACCTGGCCAAGCTCGGTGTCCATTGTCTTGATCGCCTCGTAGTAGTTTGCCCGGGCTTGCCGGGTTCGCGGAGTGGTCACATGGTGCGGCGGGACTTTGACCTCTTGGGGGTCGACTGTCTCGGCCTTCGGCCAGGGGACGTGGGGCCAGTTGGTGCCGACAAACAGGCAAAGGGGCTTGTCGCTGTTGCGGTCAGCGAGCCATTCGAGTGCCTTGGGGATGGCAATATCCTCGTGATAAGTAAAGTGGGCCGCGTGATCGAAGCCATACTCGGGGGTTTGCTTGTAGTGGCCCACCTTGCCGAAGGCGACTACTTCGTAGCCAAGTTCTTGCAGGTAGGCGGGGAGCTTCTTGATCTCTTCGCGGGGCCGCGCGTGGTTTGCCTCCGCCCCATTACGCGCCGGCATCAGTCCCGTGAGAAGCGCCGCCCGGCTCGGGGCGCAAGAGGGAGAGGCGACAAACGCGTTATCGAACGTCATCCCCTCGCGCGCGAGGCGTTCCATGTTGGGGGTGGCGATGTCGGTACTGCCGTAAAGGGACGAATCGCGGAGCGTGTGGTCATCGGATAGAAAGACAACGATGTGGGGCCGCTCGTTCGCCAGGACCATGGGGCAAAGTAGCCCAGCAAACAGCAAAACCAGCCAGGGGAGTCGTGAAGTCATGTCGTCGTCAATCGAGGAGGTTAATCGTCGGGTGAGAGCCGCCAGTTTTCGGGGGGCGTGAGTTCGCCGCGCCCCTGACTGTAGGGGGCAACACCATCCACCGGTTGCAGCTTACGGAACGCAATGAGTTTTTCGGTAAGTTCTTCCACCACCTGTGGGTGCTCGCTTGCCACGTCGTTCTGCTCGCGCAGGTCTTCAGGGAATGTAAAGAGCTGAACCACGTGTGAATCGGTGAGGGCGCCGCGCGAAAGATCGGGTCCTTGAACGATGAGTTTCCACTCAGGGGTGGTGATCGCCATCTGTTCGTGCTCGGGGCCTGCCTGACCATGGTAGGCGTAGAGCTCGCGTGGCGGGAGCGACTTCACATCGCCCGAGAGCAGCCGCCCGACGTCGATCCCGTCGAAGGGGCGTTCGGCCTCGGCTTCCTCTGATCTATTGGCAGCGGCCAGCAGGGTTGGCATCACGTCGATGTGGCTCACCGGCTCGGTTACCTTTCGGCCACCCGGCCATTTCGCCGGCCAGCGCACGCAGGC
This sequence comes from uncultured Planctomycetaceae bacterium, assembly GCA_964650265.1. Taxonomy (GTDB): domain Bacteria; phylum Planctomycetota; class Planctomycetia; order Pirellulales; family Lacipirellulaceae; genus CAZYQQ01. The sequence continues at coordinate 5,706 of CAZYQQ010000152.1, read as the reverse complement.
AGCCACGCGGATCCCCCCTTCGTAGACGCTGAGCTTCGCGCCGCGCAGGGGTCGATTACCGTTGGGGAAGCGTGTCGTTCCACCGTTGTCGCTGGTGAACCAGATGATCGTGTTGTCCCGCTCGCCCGAAGCCTCCACAGCTTCGAGCAGTTTGCCGATCCCCTGGTCGAGACACCAAATCATCGCGAGCTGACGCTGGCGGGCGACGTTGCGTCCACCGCGACTTGCCTCGGGGTAGCGGGCAATGTCCTCCTCCTTCGCATCGAACGGCGCGTGGGGAGCGTTGAACGGCACGTAGCAAAAGTAGGGATCGTCCCCCTTGGCTTGTTCGCGGATAAAGTTTGCCGCGTGCTCGGCAATCAGGTCGGTGGAATACCCTGCTTCGTCCGAAGGCTCCCAGTCGACATGCCAGTCGCGCTGGCCATCGCGCTCGTGGTTAAAGTAGCCGATGGCGCCGTTGTAATGCCCATGGAAATGGGTGAACCCCTGCCGCAAGGGATGCCATTTCGCGCGGCGATGCCCGAGGTGCCACTTGCCGAAGATCGCCCGATGGGTATAGCCCCCCTCGGCTAAGGCCTCCGGCAGCGTTTGCTCCTCGGGAGGGAGTCCATAGTCGCGATAGGGGGGGATGACCGCCCGGGCGAGGCCGAACCGGATCGGATACCGCCCGGTAAGCAGTCCTGCCCGGGTAGGCGAGCACATGGGGGCGACGTAGAAGCGGTCGAGCTCGATCCCCTCCTTGGCGAGGCTGTCGATGTGGGGGGTGTCGGCACGGCTGTCATGGTAGCCGACGTCGGCCCAGCCGAGATCGTCCGCCACGATGAGCACGATATTGGGCGGCTTTGCACTATCTCGTTCAACTTGGGCTCGTTCAACTTGGGCTCGTTCAACTTGGGCCGACACCCGGGTTCCCAGTAGGCAGAGGGGGGCGAGTACGAGGCCAAGGACACGAAAGAAAGTCATGCGCCGCTCCCCCGGTTGATCGTTAAGCGAGAATTTCGTGGGCCACGCGGCCATGGACGTCGGTCAACCGGAAGTCGCGCCCCGCATAACTGAACGTCAGCCGCTGGTGGTCGATGCCGAGAATGTGGAGCAAGGTGGCGTGGAGGTCGTGCATGTGGAGTTTGCCTTCGATCGCCTCGTGTCCCCACTCGTCGGTTCCGCCGAAGGCGAACCCCGTCTTCACACCGCCACCTGCCAGGAAATGGGTGAATCCTTTGGGGTTGTGGTCGCGACCATCGGCCCCTTGGGTGAAGGGATTGCGTCCGAATTCGCCCCCCCACCAAACGAGTGTGTCTTCTAACAGCCCTCGATCGGCCAGATCGGCCAACAGGGCCGCCACCGGTTTATCCGTGGCCGCCGCATGGAGCGAATGGTCCTGAATGCGGCTGTGCTGGTCCCACTTGGGGTTCGAGCCGTCGTCGGAGTAGTTGACCTGAATGTAGCGAACCCCTGCCTCGGCCAGCCGCCGGGCCATCAGGCACTGGCGGCCGTAGCCCTCGGTCGTGGGGTCATCGATGCCGTAGTTGGCAAGCGTGGTGCCCGACTCCCGCGACAAATCGAGCAGCCCTGGGGCGTGCATCTGCATCCGCCAGGCGAGTTCGTAGCTGTGGATCACCCCCTCGGCGGCCTGGTCGCGGGCTTGGAGCCGATTGAGGGATGTCAGGAGTTCGAACTGCCGCTCGCGCCGCGGGAGCGACTCGTCGGCGGAGAGCATGTGGTTGAATTTGAAGTCGCGGGGCTGCTGGCCCACCTTGCCGAGCGCCGTCCCCTGGTAAGTTGGGGGAAGGAAGGCCGCACCGTAGTTCCGCGGACCTCCATTGGTTGAACAGGGGCCGATGGTGACGAACCCCGGCAGATTCTCATTTTCGGTCCCCAGGCCGTAGGTGATCCACGAACCGACCGAGGGACGGACCAGGTTGATCGACCCGCAGTGGAGGAATAATGTGGCGGGTCCGTGGGCCACGCCGTCGGTGTGGAGGCCATGGAGGAAGCAGCACTTGTCGACCTGCTGGGCGATGTGGGGAAAGAGTTCGGAGACCCACTGCCCCGACTCGCCATACTGGTGGAACTTCCACGGCGATTTCATCACGGTTTCTTTGCCCGAAGTCCCTGTATTGGCCAGTTTGCGGGCGTTGCGGAAGTCGAAATCCTGGCGATCGTATTTGGCAAGCTGCGGTTTGAAGTCGAACGTGTCGACCTGGCTCGGCCCCCCCTGCATGAACAGGAAGATCACTCGCTTGGCCCGCGGGGCAATCATCGGCACCTTGGGGGCGAGAGGATTGGCGGCCATTGTCTCGGTCGCCGTAAGACCCGCCAGTGCGACCGAGCCGAATCCGCACGCGGCTGTTTCGAGCAGTTGTCGACGGGAGAGTTGGATCATGTGGTTTCCTCGTCGCGGGTCAATCGAGGTAGCGGAAATCGAGGCAGCCGATCACGGTCTGGCAAAGTTCGGTCCAGCGTTCCAAGCGGTCGGCGGGGTCGCTGGTGGCGACGTACCCTGCGGTCAATGCGAGTTCTCGCTCTGTGGGGAGCCGCCCCAAGGCTCGCAGGTAGAGCCGCTCGATCCGCTCGCGGTCGGTTGCGAATTCTTCGGCCAAGAGCCGCTCGGCCGCCAGCCGCGACTGTTGAGCGATGAAGGGGCTATTGAGCAGGAACAGGGCCTGCGGCGCGACGGTGCTCGCATTGCGCCGGCCTTCGGTGTGGTTGGGATTGGCGAAGTCGAACATCGCCAGCGGCTCGGGGATTTCGTTGCGGAAGATCGGGAGGTAAACGGCCCGCCGAGTGTAGTCGAAGTCGTAACCGATTTCGTTCGTGGTTCCCTTGCGGACCGTGTCCCCGCCCGCCGTCAGGTCGAGGGTGCCGCTGACCTGGAGCATCGTGTCGTAGAGTACTTCCCCTTCGAGGCGCCGGCGATGCTGCCGACCGAAGAGGCGGTTGCCTGGGTCGGTCGCGGCAAGCTCGGATGGGGCGGTGCTCGCCAGTTGCCAGGTGTGCGAAAGCACAATCTCGCGGACGAGGCGCTTGACCGACCAGCCTTCGTCGATGAATCGCTGGGCGAGGTAATCGAGCAGTTCCGGGTGAGTTGGTTCCTCGCCGGTGAGGCCGAAGTTGTCGACCGTGGGAACGATGCCCCGGCCGAACAGATGGTGCCAGAGGCGATTGGCCATCACCCGGGCCGTGAGGGGATTGTCGGTGCTGGCGATCCATTCGGCCAGTTCGCGGCGGCCGCTGCTGCTGGTGGGGATCTGGAACTTGCCCGCGAGTTCGACCTCGGCCAAGAAACCACGTGGCACGATTTCGCCCAGTTCGTGAACGTTGCCGCGGATACAAACGTGGTAATCGTCTACCCCAGGCTCTTCCTCGACGGCGACGACTTCGGGTGGTGGGGGGGGCGCTTGCTGCTGGAGCTCTTCGAGGACTTGTTGTGCTGCTGCGAGTGTGGCTTGGGCCTCGCGCTGGCGGGCCAACAGTTGGGCCAGTTCGCCATCCGAGGTCTCTTGTCCGCCGACCAACTCCACCGGGACGAGTTGCACGGCGTCGGCGACGACATTTCCTTTCGCAAGCCCGCGGATCACCACTTCGCACGTTTCGGCAAGGTCGAATTGACCGAGCGCCACGAAGTTGCCTGGAAGTGGAGGGGCTTTGCGCTGGTCGACTTCCTGGCGCGATTCGCCCGCCACGTGATGCACAACGAATTCGACTTTGGGGGATCGATTTTCGTTGGGGGTGTAGGAAGCGCGGACTTCGTATTTCCCGGCCTGGGGGGGCTTCACCTTGAAGCGGGCTTCTCCCTGTTGCGAGGCATAGCGGTAGCCCTCGCCCACAAACGGTTTCACGTTATTGCCATACGACCACACGCCGATAAGCTGCGCCTCGACATCATCGAGCGTGACGACTGGCAAGTCACGCGCTATCGCTTCCAAGGCCAGCTTTGCCTGTTCGAGCTCGCGCTTCGCGTCGGCAACTTGCGCCTTGTGCTCGTCGTGTCGTTGTTGATCCGCGGGCGATAACGGGAGCGGCCGATTGATCCAGTTCGACACATTGGCGTGAGTCATCGTCCGCGTACTGCGGAAGATGCCGGCCAGCGCGTAGTAGTCGCGGGTGGGAACCGGGTCGAACATATGGTCGTGACAGCGGGCGCACCCCAGGGTCATCCCGAGCATCGCCCGGCCCATGGTATCGATCTGCTCGTCGACCACGTCCATGCGAAGCTGCTCCTTGTCTTGCAGCTCGTAGTTGTTGGGACCGAGGGCGAGAAAAGCGGTCGCGATGAGCTGTTCTCCCTGCTGGCGATAGTCGTTGGCCGGAAGCAGGTCCCCCGCGATCTGCTCCTTAAGGAACTGATCGTACGGCTTGTCTTTGTTGAACGACTCGATCACGTAGTCCCGATAGCGCCACGCGCTGCCGTAGAGCATCGATCGGCCCCCGCCGGTGGAATCGGCATAGCGGGCCACATCGAGCCAGTGGCGTCCCCACCGTTCGCCGAAGTGGGGCGAGGCGAGCAAACGATCGACGAGTCGCTCGAACGCCGCGGGGGACTCATCCGCCAGAAAGGCTTCGATCTCGTCGAGCGTGGGGGGGAGACCCGTGAGGGTGATCGTCGCGCGGCGCAGTAGGGTGAGTTTGCCGGCATCCCCCGCGGGGGCGAGCTTGGCGCGCTCGAGCCGGGCCAGAATAAAGCGATCGATGTCGCTACGACACCAGGACTCGTTCTCGACCGCCGGCGCTTGTGAGCTTCGCACAGGCTGGAACGACCACCACTTTTCGGTGGGCGAGGTTGCCCCTTCCTGGGCCGTGGCCGCACCAGCCAGTAATCCCCACGCACAGACCGCGACCCATGCCGTGAACCGAAGCGGTCGGGTGGGGAGAGGCATGCTGGATCTCCGCGGAAGGAGGTGGGACCAAATCCTGGCGGGTCGGAGGGATGCCCCCCATGGTAATGGACAAGCCACTGCGGAGCAACGTAGAAGGTTCTACGGTTTGCGCACTCGACTTTCCGTCGCTTCTGCTCAGGCCGCCGATTCCGCATCAATCGGTGTCGTCTCTACCAAATGGCGGATCACGTCGTCGGTCCGCACGCCATCGGCTTCGGCGTTGAAGTTGGTAATCAGGCGATGCCGCAAGACGGGGGCGGCGACAGCCTGGATGTCGTGGCGTTCGACGCAGTGCCGCCCGGCCAGTGCCGCCCGTGCCTTCGCCCCCAGCACCAGGTATTGGCTCGCGCGCGGCCCGGCGCCCCAGCTCACGTATTTGGCGACCATCTCGGGGACGTTTGCCTCCCGCGTGCGCGTTTGCCGGGCGATGGCGATGGCGTAGCGGGCCAGGTGGTCGGCGATCGGCACGCGCCGGACGACATGCGACAGGCGGAGGATTTCTTCGGCGGAGAGGGCCTCGCTGACCGCGATCTCGACGTCGGCGGTCGTCTGCTTGACGATCGCCAGTTCCTCGTCGGCCGAAGGGTAACCGACCTCAACCATGAACATGAACCGGTCGAGCTGGGCTTCGGGGAGGGGGTACGTCCCTTCCTGCTCGATGGGGTTCTGCGTGGCGAGTACGAAGAACGGCTCGGGGAGTTGATAGCGCTTGCCACCCACAGTGACCTGCTTCTCCTGCATCGCCTCGAGCAGCGCCGCCTGAGTCTTTGGCGGAGTGCGATTGATTTCGTCGGCCAGCACGATGTTGGCGAACAGCGGCCCCTGGATG
>CAZYQQ010000151.1:0-10473 GCA_964650265.1 uncultured Planctomycetaceae bacterium | reverse complement strand
CCGCTTCGATTTTCGTTTTACTCTCGGCATGGTCGTTACCCTATCGCTTTCAGGTTGGCGGAACCTCGGATGATCGGCGGTCGACTTTCATCAGCGGACGTTTCGATATCGAGCCCTAACTCGCGCAGACACCGCGAGAAACTGATTCGGCTGTCACGTTCTACGGCCACCGCCGGGTGAGTCTTCAGCTGTTTAAACCTATCCTCGGTATACGCGCCGTCAGCCGCGATCCGCTCCCGGGCCTCGGCCATGCGATCCCACGCTTCACAGCAGCTTTGCAGTAGCCGCAGGTGGTGGCTTTCGAGTTGATATTCCTCGACGATTTGAGCCCACCATTTGGCGGTTTCGGGCCTTAAATGCGTGGGTGATAGCGGTGTTTTCATGGGTTGGAATTTCTGCTGAACCGGGTACGGTCAAAAATGAGCGTTGCTGTGGGCTCGCTCAGGAAGCCGTTTCGGCTGGAACCGAACCACCCCCCACCCTGGGGGTATTTTGGTGCGGGAACCCGAACTAAGCGGCAGGCCGCAGACGCTGGGCCATTAGACGAATAGCGGGCCGTAGTCCTTCTCCTCCAGGAATCGCCACGTGATTTGCGTGGCTCCAGTGACAGACAAGCTACCAGCCGCGTTTAAGTTGATTGGGTCGGTGTACTGGTCGCCGTCCGAATCCTTTGCGCGAACTAACTCACCCGACACGGGGTCCCAGTAGTCATATCCGACGTTGTCGAGGATGAGGTCCGTCGTGGGCTCGGCCAGGATGGTTGTGAGGCCGGGCCAGAACGTGTAGCCATTCTCGTACTGAACGCCTTGCGATTCTGTGAGCATGTAACGCAGCTCGCGAACGCCATACCCCTGAATCGTGCCGTCGTTGGTCGAACGCTTGAAGTCGCGGTTTCGTTCGACAATGTCGGCGAGGGTGGCGTAATTCTTATGAATGAGCAACACCTCGAACCGGTCGTTGGTCATCCGGGGTTCGTCAGGCTGGATTCCGGCGGCATTGACGATTGGCCCCGCCGTACCGCCCGGTCGTGCCTCTCCGCTCCCGTTGCCCCTTGCTAGGTACTCGACGTTCTTTGCAACCGTGATAGGGACCTCAATGTCCATATAGGAAACGTTGAATACTGGCGGCCGCTCTAGTGGATTTGTGATTTGGGCAATTCCGGAGTCGCCTGACCCTTCGCCTTGTGGTGGCGGAGAGAATGTAACATCCCACTCCCAGACGCTCTTATTGCCCTCGCCCACCCAGCTAATCGAGGCTTGGAAACCAGAGGCAATCAGGATGGCACTTGGCGAACTGTAGAGCGATCGACGCGCAGGCAGCGGATCGCCCGATGCCGCTCTGCCACGCGCTAGAGCCGTGTAGAAGTTGCTCGGCACTGAGTCGTACTGCACTCGGTAGCGCAGCGTGATAGAGTCGCCCTGCGAATCGAGCGATTCGTTGCTGGAGAGTCCTATGCGTCGCGATACGTCTGCCATTAGAAATTCGCCACCTTTTCTTGTTGATTATCGGCTTGCTTCTCGACCGCCTTCGCGATGATGGCGTCGGCGAGTGTTCCAATAACGGCCATTACTTTCCTTCCCTGAAGTGTGCGAGCAACTTCTCTACCGCGTCGCCGCTGTAGTACGTCACGCCGTTAAGTGTGAATACGGGGTGGACGCCGATCGCCTTGGCGGCCGTGGCCACTTCGCGGGGTGATCGCTGCGTCATGCACGCTGCCTTGCCGCTCGAAACGTAATCAGGTGCCGACGCCGATTTGTGAGTTGCAGTTGTCATGAGGTTAATTCTCCCATATCGCTAGTTGCCAATTCCAAATTCTGGAATTCAGTCGTCAGAATCTTCGAATTGTTCCCACACCAGTACGAACCGGTGTCCGCAGCGTTGGCACTTCTTGCGCTGGCACTTGTTGCCGTCGTGGTATTCGGTCCGCTGGGTAGTGTGCCGGCTGCAGTCGCAGGCCGGGCACCTCGGCACGGTGACGAAAACATATCGGGTTGCGTCGTGTTGGGTATCTGCGTCCATGCGGGGTTCCCCTGGGGGTTGCGGGTCCACCCAGACAGATTTGAAGGGGTAAGGAAAAATGGGGTTGGCAGGGAGAGCATCAACCAGACAGACAGGGCCCCCTCTAGGGGCCCTTGTCTGGTTGTTTGCTCTCCACCCAGACTGTCTGGTGTCTGGGTGGTTTTGTCTGGGTGTCTGGCCCCCTCACTCTGGGCAATCTGTAAGTGCATAGGTAACTTTGTAGACTCGGTTGTTGTCCTTGGTGATCGGCCCCCCATCGACCACGATTCCGGCGGTCATCAGGTCCACCAGAGCTGCCTTCGTGCGGGCTCCGCTGATTCGAGCGACGGCTGAAATCTCGGTTTGTGTTTCTGCTGCCCCGATCTTGGTCATGGCTTGGACGACTGCCTTTTGGTCTACCCCTGATTCTCTCTCCCGCCGAGCCGCTTCCCGTGTAGCCTTCGCATCCTCTCGCCGCTCGGCTTCGTCGCTGCGAACTTCGCTGGGCTGCAACAGTTCCACCCCCCACTTCCGATCCTCGAACTCACTGCGAACGCCCTCGGCCACGTCGACGGCCCACAATCCGCTGTGACCGGCACTCCCACCGATCGATAGCCAGAGCTTGTGGTCGCCCGACTTCTCGATGTACCGCTCTCTGCGCCCGATCAGCCACCATTGCCGAGCGAACTCGCTGAAACCCGCCCACGCAATGTGGTGTAGCTCTGGTGGATCGTAGGGGTTGGCCCCGGTCCCCCGCTTGATGTGATGGGCCAGGACCATCGTGCATCCCACGGAGTCGCACACCTCGGCCATGCTCCGCAGCAGCACCCCCTGGGCCATCAGATTCCCCGCGTCGCCGCCAGGCATGCAAAGGTAGGCCGGATCGATGAACACCACCTCGATGGCGTCGTCGGTCAGGAATCGCCGCATCGCGTCCAGGTGGCGAGGGTTGCCGAATTGTGGCAGGTCGGTTGACCAGATCAGGTTGTCGAGGTCCGCTAGGTGGTAACCTGCCGCAACACTGATTCGGCGGGCCGTCTCTTGGATGGTCGACAGGCCGCTCTCCCCAGTCATCATGGCCACCCGGCAAGCGCGGCTCACCTTTAGCCGGCCGAGAAAATGTCCCCCGATCGAGAGAGACACCGCAGCGTCGATCATGATTGACGTCTTGAGGGTCTTATGACTCCCGGCCACGATCAGGGGTTGCCGGTCGACCAGGGTATCCTTGATGAGATAGTCAACGTCGAAGTCTCCGCTGGCCAGTTCGCGTGAAGTTATCCGCGCGAAGGTAAGCTGTGGCTCTTGCGGCGATGGATCGTATCTGTCAGGTGTGGGCTCGTCGTCGCGCAGATCATCGGGCCGTAGGTCAGGCATCCCCTGCCGCTTGGGCCGATCGCCGTACCCTTCGCCGGCGAGGGCCTTGGCCGCCGCGCTGTGATCGCCACCATGATTCAGCCGAGCGAAGGCGTCGAACTTGCTATGACTGGAGCACGATCGACCGTTGCCAGGTCCGGGGAACGGGTGCGCATTACTAGAGAAGACGCAAAGCAACTCGGTCCCGCTGGTCGACGTAGCACCCGTGGTCGCCGACGTGCCAGTCGTTTTGCCGGGTCGCCGCCAGTGGGTGAGTCCCCCCGCAGTGAATACCTTCGACCACCCGCCGGGCAGCAATAGATCGTCCCAACTCACCCTCGCCGCGTAATCGTCACCAGGTGATACGCCACCTCTTGAGTAGCCGTTTTGCTGGTGCCGCTCGGGCTCGGGCTGAGGGCTACGATCCAGGGCTCGGGCCGCGCGGAACAACGTCTCCCGCTCTTCGGGCGTGATCGTGGCGAGTCGCTCCAAGCTCGGGCCGCTACGGTGGACGTAGGGCTTGCCGGTCGGATGGGCCTCGGGGGCACCACCCGGCACCAGCGCGTACCCCCCTTGGCCACGGGTCTCGATCAACGTGGTCCGGCCGTCGGCCTCCATGGCGAGCTTCTCATTCCCTCCGATGTGCTCGCACCGATACCAGAGGTGGTATCCAGGCCGGGGCGTCTCGATGATGGTGAGCTTGGCCAGCAGGCCGGGGGCCGCCGCGTCGACCAGCGCGCGGTACTCCCCCGCGATCGTCGCCGAATCGAGGTCGATGCACTCTGCGCCGCCGCTGCCACTGCCGCCGCAGATACCGATGCCGACTTGACCAGCAAACCAGAGCGGGATCGTCAGCTCGTCGACGGGCGAGGTCTGGCAAGACTGCCACGCGACCGTGGGACGCTTGCTCCCATCGGGGTGGATGGGGACTGGAGATAGGCCAGCGGTGCGGTAGCGGATCGCATAGTCGAGGGGCGCGGATGGTGCCTTGTTCATTGCTCCACCTCCAGCCAGTTAATCGCCCAATCGATGGGCTGGCAAATCGGCACCATGTCGCGGATTCGAAAGGTGTATTTGCCATCGTCTCCGTAGTCGATAACGCATCGCGTACGTCGGCATTCGGCCAGCGTCCCGGATTTACCTTTGATTGCGTCGGGTAAGCCGCTGGTGAATGTCGGTTTCACCTCTTGCCCGACCATCGACCGGATAAGGGCTAGGTGGAGCTTGTGCCCAAGGAGTGTCAGCTCGTCCGCGATTTGTTCACGCCGCAGGTAGAGTTGCCGTTGTTCCTCTCGCAGGTTACGGTACTGCTCCAGCAGAGGAAGCATTTCCTTGCTCGCCTTTATCATCGCGCGCCCTCCAGAGAGTCGAGTGCGATATCCACCTGAGCCCGCGCCCGCAGTAGGGCGTAGTGAGCTGCGCTGATCGGATTCGATAGGTCGCCGCTCGCGTGGGGCTTCAGCAGGCGAACCATCACACCGAGCGACTTGTGCATCAGATCAAGATCGCAGAAGAGTTGCCTTGCCTCGATGCTAGGATCGGTTACCATGATACTTGTACTCCGTTAAATGCCGGGTGGCGGGGTTTTGTCGCACCGCCACCCGGCTAAATGGACTAGACGTCGTGGCCGGCCTCGGCCATTTTGTTTAGGGTCTCTCTTATTTCGGCGAACCCTTCGATTCGCTCAACTCGCTCGTTCGCGTACGTGGTAATGCGAGCCGTCTGCCCTAAGTAGTTGGACAGGATCAGCGATTGCTCGCGGCTCAAGAATCCGCGATCGATCTTCTCGCCGTCGGGGGTCCAGCCCGTGAGGCGGTACCACGTCACGATGCCATCCTCGGGGGTTGGCTCGCCGATCATGTTGCCGATTTCATCAACAAACACCAAAAAAGGCGTATCGATGTAGGGCAGCTTTATTCGCCCAGTTGCGTACTCGATTGTCTCGCCGTCATAGGAATGGGCTTCGACAATCTCGGTTACGAACTGCTCGCCGTCTGGTGCTTCGATCTGTAAGAACTGTCCGACCTTTGGTCCAATGGAGACCTGCCGAACGGATGAATTGTCCAAGGTTTCCGACATTTCATCGGCAGTCACTTCGTCCTTCTCTTCAACCGGATCAAACTGGCTGCCTTTCACTTCGTAACTGTCCATCTCTTGTAACTCCGTTGGCCAACAAAAAACGCCACACCACGCCGGCCACGCGGGGCAGGTGAATGTCAGATGCGCTGTCTCGCCAGATACCCGGCCAACTCTTCGCGGGTGTAACCAATCCTGCCCGCCAGCCTCACGGCCTGGATTTCGCCTCGCAGGCGGGCGTCGCGCAACTGGTGAGACTTGAGCCCTAGCAGGCTTGCCGCCTCGGCCTCGGGATATGCCAGCCGGTCGCTGCCAGTCACGGTGCCAAGTTGTGCGAGGGCCTCGGCCACAACGGCGACCACAACGGGGCGCAATGCCTCAGGATCGACTTCAATCTTCATTGCCCGGCCTCCGACGTGGCTTGTCGGGCGAGGGCCAGCAGCGCCTGTTCGGTGGCTTCGTAATCAAACAGGAAAACGCCGCCAGCATCGATATGAGGCAACCGGCCGGCTTTCGCTTCCGCGATCAACCAATCCTCGGGTACCTTCAGTAGCCGGGCGACGTTCCTGGAACGGAGTAGACGGGGGAGTGTGCTTGCCATACCCCCATACTACGGGGCGTCATATAGATAGGTCTGCTCAACTTCTGCGCGACTTCTGCGCAGTTTTTGTTAGCGACCGTTGACCACTTCTGGCGGGTCGATGATCCCACGTTTAACCAAGTACGTTATCCCCTTGGCCGTTATCGCGGTGCTGTTCTTCCGGTCAATGGGGGTCTCTGCGTAACCCAGGCTCCTCAGCGTATCGAGTCGCGGCTTCAGCGTGTTCCTGTTGATGCCGAGCCGGTTCGCGATCTGCTCTTGTGCGGTGCCGCCGTCGAATTTGGATAGGCACTCCAGTGCCTTTACTGCTTTTTCGTCCAGCGTTGGTAAGTCGTCATCCTCAGTCGGCTCCGGCTGCCCACCCGGCCGCATGAACAGCTCCACCCCGCCGAGCGCGTGATCCACGCTGAGGTGGGCCACCCTGTATTCCCGATCGTCCCCTTCGTCCTGGGCAATTCGGTGGGCCTCGGCCAGCAGGCGGTCAAACGTCAGCCGCAACTCATTCAGCGCCGGGGCAACCACGGCAGCAGTGCCATCCAGCCGGGCTTCGTCTAATGCCTGACGGAATAGCCCATCGTGGCGAGCTTCGCCACTACGGCACCGCAATGCCGCGAGAACGGTGGCCACGCGGCATTCAGGCTGCGAACGACACCCCCCGAATCTTCCTGCCAGCATGTTTACCCGCTGCTCATCTCGCCGCGTCCACACTCGCGGGAATTTCCGACGACCGGCCTTGGCGTCCCAATAGCGCCGTTCCTCCCGCTGAATCGCCTCGGGTAGTGCTGGCCCTGTCAGAATTTGAAGGGCTTGGGCGTCGCGCTCAATGCACCCGTCGAGCAACTGCCGGAACCGAATTACCAGATCGCAATACTGGGCAAGTGCCGTTCGCCCATCGGCTGTAATCGTCGCCATAGAATCATCCTTGTGAGCTAGAAGGGGCCAGCCGGCGGCCAGGGCAAGGATGTACCCCCGCCAGCCGGCTAGCCCTCAGATCGCATCCGTCGACGCGACCACGTTCATTATCGCCGGAAGAGCGATGGTGGGCAATTGTTTAGTCTGACACTCCATAGACACTCCACACGCTGGCTATTCGAGCCGATTTCGACCGATGACACGGCATGAAAAAACCCTACGTTTCCAGTGTGAAACGTAGGGTCGTGTAGTCTGCTGTAGTGCTAACGTGGGATTTTGAATCCAGCGCGTCTGCCAATTCCGCCACTCCGGCTCGTCGTGCGAATTGCCTCTCTACATTACGCCAAACCACCGCCGATGGCAAAGGGGTCGCGTCGAATTTCGTGCCGCCGGCCAGCCAGAACGGGTCGCCGAACTCAAACGGCAAATCGAGCAGATCGAGTCGCACCAACAGGACGACCTCGCCCAAGTCCCCGAAGATATCCGCGAGTTCCCCAGCTAGCGCCGCGCGGCGGGTGGGGTGAGCATCAGCTCTTCGATCACCTTGGCCAGCTTTTCGGGTGGCATTTTCTGCACCAGATAGCGGTGATTGCCCGCCGGATCGGTGGTCCATTCGACCTGTCCGGTCGATCCCTCGGGCATCCTACACCTTCCGGGCTGCGAAAGTCGCCAGGTCTCCCCTGCCCCACGTATGGCGAACAGAACCGCGGTCTGATCCCAACTGCTGTTGTTCGTCAGGCCGTTATAGAGAGTGAAGCTCCGCCGTACCGGGTTCAACTCGTCGAGTACTTTGAGCCCCGCTCCCGTCCCGATTGGCTGACCGATCTCGAAACCACTGAAGACGATCTTCCCCGGCCACCTTTCGATCGCCACCCGGGCGTGCCGCGATCCAAAGCGCAAGTTGTATTCCCCCTCCCCACCGGGGAACTTTCCTGCGGGGAAGATTCCTCCCATCGACACCCACTGCGTCACTTTTTGTTCGACAAGTTCCCTGCCAGTGAGGGGGCTGATGTCGTCGGCGGGAGATTCCACCAGCGCGGCAATGTTCCCCAAGAACCCGACCGTGACGATCGTCACTCGCTTTTCCTCCTTGGCCAGGAGCGTGCGATAGAGCTCGACCGCGTCGACCGGCTCTTGCCCCTGCCCCATGTCGTGCGGGTACTCCTCGGCAATCTGCCGGGTGTACTTCGACTCGACTTCCACTTCGTCGTCGACTCCCTCTAGCTGACCGAAGCGGCTCACGGTGCCAATCGGCACATCGGGCCGGCCGTACCAGGTGTTGAGGGCATCGAGGCAGGAGGCCGCATCGGGGTTGTTCGACGAGACGATCGAGGCGACGAGTTCCACCTCGCCTCGATCGGCCAGCACGTGGAGCATCGCGAGCGCACCGACGTCGTCGACGTCCCCCGCCATATCGGTGTCGAAGATGACCCGCACCCGGTCCGGCTCCTCTCCCAACAAAGCGGGGGCAACCCCCATGAGGAAAACTGCCCAGGCCATTCGCATCGCAACGCGCGCACTCATGCCATCACCTGCAACTTAGGGTTCAGACGGCGGTGCCATCGCTCGCCGACTGGCTCGATTCAGCCATCCGGCGACGACTCCCGTCGAGAATCTCGTTGGCAACGTTATAACTCACAAACTGCACCAAGAGGTCCGAGGGTTGTGACGAGTTGGGAGGAAGCACAATGCCCCATAGATTCCGGCCAATCTGAATTGGGGTACCGATCAGTCCCCACGGGATTCCCCACCAGCCAAACAGCCCTGAAGTCGCCAGCGCCCCCAGTTTCGACTTGATGCCACATCGCCGACAGCAAACCTGCGGTCGACTGTTCCAAGTCGTCAGCAGCAAGAACGACCAAATGGTGTGCGACGTGTGGACGTCAATCGGCCCCTGACGGCCACAGCGCGGGCAATCGCCCTGATGGACTTCATCGACTCGCGACTGCAAAACGTCAGCCGGAATCTGGCGAATCACCTCGGTGACGAGGGTATTCGCCCGGCATTCCTCTTTGCAGTAACGGGCATCGCCATCACGGACGCCCCCAACCAGGATCGTCGTACCACACCCCGCGCACTTCGCCATCAGAAACCCTCCGTTCAAACAACCAAACAGTGTGATGTCTCACTTTAATTCTTTCACGGCGTGGAGGCAAGGAAAACTGCCAGTGCAACTGGCCAACTCCGGATTCACCCTCGCCGCCACTATCCGCTAGAATATCGCGATCCGCGGAGGATAACATCTCGTCAGCACTTCATCGTCTTGCGTTTCTTGCCGACACGGCCCATCTGTTCGATTTTCTCGATCGACTCCAGCATCGGAGGGACCTTGCAGGAGGTCTCCCCCATGTCGACCTCGATGGTCTCCAGCTCCTTCGCCACGCGCTTCGCTGCCTTCAGCAGCGGCGCGATGTAGGCCCCCACGGAAATGACAAAGTTGTTCATCGCGTAACGAATGCGATTCGGGGCAGTTTTCACCCCTTTGGCGACCTGGTCGAGAAGCTGCCTCACCTCGTCCAGGTCGAGCTCGTCGTCGGGCCGGGTGGCGAGGATGCCGGAGTAGGTATTCCAACCCGTGGCCGCCAACAGCGGGTCGTTGGCCTTGATCCACTTCCTGGCCAGCGCCACGGCGTGGGGACTCTCGACCACCACCGAGGGGACCGTATGCTCGGCGTGCATGCTCCAGACGGAGGACCTGGCCCAGGATTCGAGCTCTTGCCGGGTCATTTCCGCCCCATTGGCCACGAGACCCGCGAGGTACATCGCGTCGTGATTGCCGGTGGCGTAGAGCGCGAGGGCCAGCTCCTGCTGTCCCTTGAGTTCGCGGACCAGCGGCTTGAGGTCACCGATCTTCACGCCATAGATGTCGCCCGGCGCCCCATGCCGCATGAGCGTCTTGCGGGTCGACTCGGTCCCGAGCGACTTGAGCCGCTTCATCACTTGCTCGAGTGTCGCCATGCTGCACCCCAAAAGTGTCGCGACGAAACGTTCGCACTTCACGACACCAGAATAACCGTGGCGCGGTCCCCATGCTACGGCAGCAGAATTTCAGAATCTGCCCTGTCCGGCGGCAAACAGGGTGAGCAAGACGCAGAGGCCGGTGCAAAACACGGGCTCAGGAATCTGCCCGGAGGGAACCCTCAATCCCGGGATGTCCGTATCGCCGAAAAGGACCTTCCAGATGTAAAGCAGACATCATTGTTGGTGGGGTCCTAGCGAGCGAAGCTTTGGGCTTGGCGCGGGTTGGGACGGTATGCTGAATGTCTGTGTTCGGCCGGCGACTTTTTCTTTTTTTCGAAGAACACGATTTTCGTCGAAAAAGTCGAGGCCTCTTTTTGCGTTTATCCCTGGAAAACCAGAGTTTCCGGCGCCAAGGGGCGCGATTTTACCAAAATGAGACGCCGTTTTCCGAGGGGCGAGGGGTCGGGGGCCAGGGATCAGGGGCCGTAGCTTGGGCACATTTGCCCGAGCAATGTTGGGGGGATTGTGTTGCCAAATATCCAGTAGGTCCAGGTTCGCCGAACCGGACCTCG
>CAZYQQ010000150.1:0-10602 GCA_964650265.1 uncultured Planctomycetaceae bacterium | reverse complement strand
GGCGATACGACTCGTCGAGCGCGGCCGACGTCGCGGTCCAAAGGGGGGACTTGCGATGAATCGGCACCGCAAACTGGAACAAAAACCGCGGCGAGAGGAGCGTGTTGTATTCAGTTTGATCGGCCATCGGGAGATCTCGAATGTTGGCAGTTCGTAGGGTAGGCTTCCAGCCTGCCATTGACTGTAGGGTAGGCTTCCAGCCTGCCATTGACCGTAGGGTAGGCTTCTAGCCTGCCAAGCCTTTCAACAAATGGCAGGCTGGAAGCCTACCCTACGATTTCTGGCAGGCTTCCAGCCTGCCCTACGGCACTTAAACGGCATACCGCGGCACGAATTCCATGTCGAACGTCTCGGCGACCGGCAAGTTGGTCACCACTCCGTCGATCATGTTGATTGCCCGGGCGACGGGACGGAAATCCTGGGCCGCCCGCTCGATGCCGCGCTCGGCGATTGCCAGCACCCAGCGGAGCGTGGCATTGCACAGGGCAAAGGTGCTGGTCCGGCCGACGGCCCCCGGCATGTTGGTCACGCAGTAGTGGACCACCTCGTCGACAATGTAGGTCGGCTCGCGGTGGGAGGTGGGACGGCTGGTGGCGATGCAGCCCCCCTGGTCGATGGCGACATCGATGATGACGGCCCCCGATTGCATCTGTTTGAGGTCGTCGCGCTCGACCAGCATCGGCGCTTTGGCACCCGGGATCAGGACCGCGCCGACCACTAAATCGGCCCGCTGCAACTGCTCGCGAATCGTGTGGCGATCGCTGAACAAACAATCGACGTTGGGGGGCATGATGTCGTCGAGGTAGCGGAGCCGGTCGAGATTGATGTCGAGGATCGCGACATTCGCATTGAATCCGGCGGCAATTTTGGCCGCGTTGGCACCGACCACTCCCCCCCCCAGGATCGTGATATTCGCAGGCCTGACGCCAGGCACTCCACCGAGCAGAATCCCGCGCCCCATCTGTGGTCGTTCGAGGTACTTGGCCCCTTCCTGGATGCTCATCCGCCCGGCGACTTCGCTCATCGGGGTGAGCAGAGGGAGGAGCCCCTTGTCGTCGGCCAGGGTTTCGTAGGCCACGGCCGCGGCGCGACTATTGACCATCGCCTCGGTCAGTTCCCGATCGGCGGCAAAGTGGAAGTAGGTAAAGACGATCTGCCCGGGTCGAATCAGGGGCCACTCGTCGCGCTGCGGTTCCTTGACCTTGACGATCATATCGGCCCGGCTGAAGACCTCGGCGGGCGAGTCGACCAGTTCGGCCCCGGCGTCGAGGTAGGCCTCGTCGGTCAAGCCCGAGCCGATCCCCGCCTCCCGTTCGACGATCACCTTGTGCCCGTGGCGAGTGAGTTCCTCAACGCCGGCGGGGAGCATGGCGACACGGTATTCGTCGGATTTGACCTCTTTGGGGACACCTACGATCATTTCCAGGCACCTTGGGGAGCAGAGGGGGTGAAACCGGTGATTCTACAGGGGCCGGGGGCCGGGGGTCAGGGGCCGGGGAAGGAAGCATGGGCACATTTGCCCGGGCAACTTGAGGGGTTTGAATTGCCAAAGAACAGTAGGTTCCATCTGCCGGATGGAACCTTGAGGAGAGTGCAAACTCTCCACGCGGCGCAAGGTCCGGGCCAGCGGCCACGGACCTACTTCGAGGCACAAACGCGAGTCCACGGAGCAGTGTGGGACGATTTTCCAAATCGTCAGCGAGCCGTCCCCCCACGCTCCTCGCTGACGCGGCGGGTTGAGATCCCCACGACCATCCGACTTTCGTCCTTTCGCGCTTTCGCGATCCCCACCAAGGTACACCCCTCGGACGACGAAGCGGTGTGATGGTCTTTCAGGATCACGAAAGCTCGAAAGCACGAAAGGGAGTACAGCCGGCTGTTTACCAACTTGGCGTCGAGTTCAACTTCTTGCGCTCTTCTAGCGCTCTCCACCGATCTTGACGACGAGAGCGATCTTCGTGGCGGTGGCAGGGCTGTTTTTGTTGACCGGTGGGGTGAGTGAACGATAGGATGGGAAAGTTGAGTGGCTTGGTTTTACTACTTCGACTGTTTGGGTTTAGCACATATAGTGGTTTCCGGCCACGTGCAAGCACGACATGTGGGCAGATTTCGTCGGGACGACCACGAACCCAAACAGTCGAACTACAGCAACGGCAGTATTTGAAGAACGTATCCACACGGCCCAACTGCGACGTGGGATGAGCCCAAAAACTCAACTTCTCCAAATGGAGATAGAAGCAGCAGAAAAGCTAATCAGAAATCGAAAAGCATATAACATTCCTATTGAACAGACTCGGGAGACTATATTACGGTTAGAAAAACTACGACAGTCATCCGGGAATTAAACGATCTGTAATGCGTACTCTAACAGTGGCAAATTGAAATGAACGCAACTAAGTATAAGATCATCAATTCCGTAGAGATCCAGGATGGGACGTTCGCCTTGGCGGGCCTTATTGAAGGAGAAGTGCCAGATATCGGAAGCGTTGGTACTTTCTCAGATCACAATGCTTCTGTAACCGTGGAGGTATTGGGTATTGGTGTCGTGGACCCACATCTTATCACACCTGATAGTCAAGGACTGCTTGTCAAAATCGTCGCCGGAAAAGAGCATGACTTCGACGGCAAAACACTTGAGTTTAGTTGTGATATCTTGGGTACAAACTGACAAGGCTCGCGCGGTAAAAAAACCGCGCAGTAAAAAAACTCCGTCACACGATTTCGGCCCAGCCTTTCGCTCCGCTGATACCGATTTCCAGCCGCGGTTACGGATCCATTCTTCGACGCAACCGTTATTTGGCCCGGACCGTGGCCTCGGAAATCTAGAATTCGGTCGCAAGTGCGCAGCATCAGACCGATGCTGAAGTTGAGAATCGCGAAGCGTGTCGCGTTCAGGCTGCGGCCTGATACGACTTCAGATGCCCCCACGACGCCCGTCAACAGCAGCAAATCGCCTGGACAAGGAAGCTTGTCCCACGACCATCCGACTTTCGTCCTTTCGCGCTTTCGCGATCCCCACCAAGGTACAACCCCTCGGACGACGAAGCGGTGTGATGGTCTTTCAGGATCACGAAAGCACGAAAGCACGAAGGAGAGTACAGCCGGCTGTTTACCAACGTGGCGATCGAATTCAACTTCTTGCGCCCCTCTAGCGCTCTCCACCGTTCTTGACGGCGAGAGTGGTCTTCGTGGCGATGGAAGGGCTGTTTTTGTTGACTGGTGGGGTGAGTGAACGATAGGATGAGTGGCTGGTTTTTTGCTCTTTTGTGCTTGCAACCGACTGCCATCTATCGCCAGCGTTGATAGAGATGTTTGGTGACATCCTAAAGAGCGCCTACGAGAATGGAGAGGCTGTCAAGTGACTGCCTTCGATGAGGAACCCTAAGCAGCCGAGTTTAACATGACGATGAGCCGAGTCCCTCATTGCAAATTTAGGATCTGGGTCGGGATCTTAGGCATCCTATCTGGCGTTATGGGTTGCCGAAGCGCATCAGAATCGGATCCCCCCTCGGCCATAAACACGCCCGGCTATGGGTTTGGCTATATAGAAAAAGATTTCGATTACCTTTTCAACGAGTACGTCAACAATCCATGCATCGAGAACAAACTGGCAACCCTGGATGTCATCCGCAACGCTCATATTCATCAAGGGGATACGGAAGAGAACCGGCTGGCGGCCGCATTGTATCTTCACAAATGTGCAGTACATGCGCGATTGCATTGGCAGGATGAACCAATTAAGAGTTGTGGTGGACACAAGCAAGCGGTAGTTAAGCGCTTGCTTAAAGAGGATCAACTACTTGGACCAACAATGCAAACTCAGGCGTTCTCTGCTTTAGCCGTCTGTGCATCTTTCAAGGGGCACCCGACAGTTGAAAGTAGGGCGCTAGAACTATTTAAGGATTTGGAGCCGGACGATACAAGTTCTTGGCTTCATGAGCGTTGGCAAAAGTCGAACGACTGGCTGAGCGCAAAGCACGCAGACAACAAGTAGTTGTGAGACAGAAGGAGACATCCGACCCACGAAGCCCTGCTCCGGTAAAAGGTCGTCCAGCCGAGTAGCTGTTTCAGCGGTTGTGGAGGTAACGAAGCGATCGAAGCCTGAGAGGCAGAAGGCGGCGATAGGCCGTCTACGAGTGCCAGAAAAAAAACACTTGACCTTTCACACACCCGCAAGAATCCCCTTGCCGGGCGCGATTCTCTTCTTTTTTCCGACTTCGTGGTGGGAATTGGGCACCACCTGGCGTAGATTCAGCCGTTGGGCCTCGAAGTAGGCTTAGTGGCCTGCCGGGCTATTCGACTGCGCTCGCTTGATGGCGGAGGGCAAACGGGGTTCAGCGACACGGAGTGTCGCGGTGCTTTGCTCGCCCGCACCCTTCCGAAAAAGCCACCATAAATGCACGAAAGTCGAGCTGCCATTCGGCGAGAATGCCTGAAATCATAGGTTCGGGAGAGGAAAAGAGGGGAATTATTTGGTAGAAATCGAGTTTCGCAAACACCCAAACAATTCGAATTGAATCGAGACTCACCATGCCACCCATCACTTCAGGACAAACCAGGTCCATCGCCGACGACGTGCGCCAGTTGTTTGAGAAATGTGGAGGGTCCCAGTACGGGGGCGAGGCGGTGACCCAGCTCGCGCATGCCCTTCAGGCGGCGTCGATGGCGGAGCAGGACCGGGCCGATGCCGCGCTGATTGTCGCCGCACTACTCCACGACGTGGGGCACCTGCTGCATGAACTGCCCGACGACTCCCCTGACCATGGCATCGACGACCTGCACGAGCGGCTCGGGGCCGAGTGGCTGGCCTCGCGGTTTCCTGCCGAAGTCACCGCACCGGTCCGTCTGCATGTCGAATCGAAACGCTATCTTTGCGCCGCCGACGAAGGATACTGGGATCGACTCAGCGAGCCGTCGCGGCAAAGCCTCGCCCTGCAAGGAGGGCCGATGAGCGAGGCCGAATGCGACAGCTTCCGGCGGGGAGCCCACTTCGAGCGCGCGATCGCCCTACGGCGTTGGGACGACGCCGCAAAGATCGCAGGGTTGCAAACCCCTTCGCTCGAGCATTTCCTCGGGTATGTCGACCGCGTGGCAGGGCAAGCGGCGACCTGATAAGCTGACGTTCGGCGGAAGTGGCAGTTTGAAGCTGGAGCGGAGCGACCATGGCTGAGAAAGTGGCGGCCGAGAAAGTAGCGGTGATTGGTGGGGGAATCGTCGGGCTGGCGGCAGCCTGGCGCGAGGCGGTCCGTGGCCGCCAGGTCACCCTGTTCGAGCGGCATGCCCGGGCAGAGGGGGCGTCGGTCCGCAACTTCGGCATGGTCTGGCCGATC
Organism: uncultured Planctomycetaceae bacterium; assembly: GCA_964650265.1. Lineage (GTDB taxonomy): Bacteria > Planctomycetota > Planctomycetia > Pirellulales > Lacipirellulaceae > CAZYQQ01. The sequence continues at coordinate 5,272 of CAZYQQ010000150.1, read as the reverse complement.
GGGCAATCTCCCGCACTGTTTCCCACCGCGCTCAGGAGTCGCCAGTTGTGGGGGGAACTGCTGGGTGAAACCGGCCTATGGCACACGGCGGCCGGGTCGCTGTTTGTCGCTCGGCGCGAGGACGAATGGCAGGTGCTCAACGAATTCGTCGAGCAGGCCCCGACGCATGGCTACGACTGTCGGCTGCTGTCGGCGACCGAGACGCGCGAGTGGTGTCGGGCGGTGGTGGCCGAGGGGCTATTCGGCGGCATGGCGAGCAGCACGGAGCTTGGCGTCGATCCGCGAGAAGTCATTTTCCGTATGCCGCAGTGGCTCGCCGATCGCCATGGGGTGACGCTCGAGTATCAGACGACCATCAGCGACGTGACATTCCCTACCATCCGGTCGACCGACGGACGCGAGTGGTCCTTCGACCGGGTGACGATCGCCTCGGGTGCCGACTTCGCGACCCTGTACCCCGAGGTCTTTGCTGAACATGCCCTGGCAAAGTGCAAATTGCAAATGATGCGGACGCGGCCTCAGCCCAGCGGTTGGCAACTGGGGCCCCACATTGCGAGCGGCTTGACCCTTCGTCACTACGCCTCGTTTGCCGATTGCCAGTCGTTAGCTGCTCTCAAAGAGCGCATCGCAACCGAAACGCCGGAACTCGACCAGTATGGCATCCATGTGATGGCGGCGCAAAATGGGGCAGGGGAGGTCGTGCTCGGGGACTCGCACGAGTATGGTCCCGACATCACCCCGTTCGACAAGGAAGAGATCACCCACCTCATGCTGCGGGAACTGCGTCAGCTCATCGACTTGCCGACCTGGGACCTGGCGGCACGCTGGCATGGAATCTACGCGATCGGCAACCAGGGCGAGATTCAGTTCGTCCACCAGCCGGAGGAAGGGGTGACGATCGTCCTTGCCACCGGGGGCTGTGGAATGACAATGTCGTTTGGACTCGCCGAAGAGCGGCTGTCGCAACAACCTTCCTCCCCATTGGCCACCACCCCGTAGCCAATTTCCTTGAGGCCACAACATGATTGTTTTCGATTCTCCCCAAGGCCTTGCCGGTGTCGAGCAGGTCCGCGCACTGGTGCTCGACTGGGCTGGGACCACCGTCGATTTTGGCAGCCGCGCTCCGGTCGCCGCCATGCAGGCCGCCTTCGAGCAGACGGGTGTCCCCATTTCCGAGGCCGAGGCGCGGCGCCCGATGGGCAAGGCGAAGCGGGACCATTTGGAGGCGATTCTCTCCGACCCCGCGGTCGGCGCGCGTTGGCGCGAGGCGAAAGGACAAGCGTGGAGCGAGCCCGATCTCGACCAGATTTACGAGGAGTTCCTTGGCCTCCAGGCGGAGACCGTGGCCGAGTTTTCCGGCGTCATCGAAGGGTGTGTCGAAGTGATCGCGCAGTGCCGCCGGCAAGGGATCAAGATCGGTAGCACGACCGGCTACACGCGCCCGCTACTCGACAAGGTGGCCGAGCGCGCGGCACGCGAAGGGTATCAGCCCGACGTCATGCTCTCGGCCGACGACATCTCTCCCGGCCGCCCGGCGCCGTGGCTCTGCTTCGAGGCCGCCCGGCGGATGGGGGTCTATCCGCTGGCCGCGGTGGTCAAAGTCGATGACACCCCGGCCGGGGTGGCCGCTGGCCGCAACGCGGCGGCTTGGAGTATCGGAGTCGTCGCCAGCGGCAACGAGGTCGGCCTGTCACCCGAGGCGCTCGCGGCGCTCTCACCTGGAGAGCGGCAACAGCGCTTCGAAACCGCCCGCCAAACACTCCAGCAGGCCGGGGCCCACCTGCTGATCGACACCATTGCCGAACTCCCCACGGCGATCGAGCACATCAACGGCTTGCTCAAAAGCGGCAAGTTGCCGTAACTCGCCAGAATAGGACATCGATATTCAGGATGTATAGGATTGCTGGGGTGAGGATTGTTGGAGTGAGGATTGTTGGAGTGAGGATTGTTGGAGTGAGGATTGCTGGAGTGAGGATTGTTGGAGTGAGGATTGCTGGGGTGCCACACCCTGAAAGGGTGTGTGTGGTTGGTAAAAGATAGGACATTGGTAACACTTCAGCCAACTGGCTGCGAAAAGACCAGTCCCAAGGATTTCAACACGGAGGCACGGAGAGACAGAGATCAACGAGTGGGTTTTGTATCGAATCCTACCCCTTGGTTCTTGAAATAACTCAACTTCAGGGCACGCGCCACTCCGCCAATAACATCTCCGTGCCTCTGTGTTTTTTTTTATCCACTTCAGCCAACTTCAGATGGCTGAAGTGTTAGGGACATTGAGATTCGGTGCGCGGACTTACCTTCTGATCCGTGAAGACCCGATTCATCCGCTTCAATCCGTGGCCTATTCCTGTTAACGAACCAGGTTCAAGGCGCGCTCCAACTGGCCCGTCGTCAGGGGATGGGGATGGTTCGCCAGCCGTTCGGCGTTGACGGCGCTGGCCAGATCGTTCACCTCGGCATCCTCCCGGAGGCCGCACTCGGTCAGCGTGGTGGGGCAACCGACCGCGAGCAGCAGCTTGTGCCACGCCTCGGCGAGATCGGCGGCGGCCCCTTCCGATGTCGGGTCGATACCGAACGTCTGATGAATCGTCCGCATGGCGACGGCGGTTCGGTCGTCGTGGGGTGGCAGGCCAGTTTGACCTGCGTCCCTGAGCAGAGCCAGCAGCGACAGGGCGACGGCGAATCCGTGGGGCACGCCGTAGCGACTCGTCAAACGATAGGAGAGGGCGTGGGCCGCTGTCGTCCGCGAGACGTTGATCGCCCGACCCGAGAGGTGGGCTGCCTGGAGCATCGCTTGTCGATCGGCTGGCGTGGGATGCGTCACGGCGGGGACAAGGTGCTGGAGCGCCAGCCGCATGGCGTGCTCGGCGTCGACGTTCGATTCGCGTGTCGCATGCCGGCTCCAGAGCGATTCGATCGCCTGGGTCAACGCATCGAGGCCGGTCGCGGCCGTCAGCGACGGGGGCAAACTGGCGGTCAGCGAAGGATCGAGCACCGCGATGTCGGGCAGGAGCGACGCATGGGCCACCGAGTGTTTCCTGCCCGCCGCGTAGACGACCGCGAAGTGGGTCGCCTCGCTGCCGGTCCCGGCGGTCGTCGGAATCGCGATCAACCGCGCGGTGCGGGGCGCGACATCTTGTTGAAGCGACCACCACTGGTCGTGTTGGCGGTTGCCGGCGGCGAGAAAGCAAACGAGCTTCGCGGTGTCGATCGCCGATCCTCCCCCAATGGCGATCACCGTCAGCCGGTCGCTCTTTGGCATGTTCTCGATGCACCGCTCGACTTGGGGCGCCTGGGGGTTCGGATCGAAATCGGAAAAACGGCTAACCCGGTAGTCCCCGATCAGGGGCTCGAGGCGCGCGCTGGCCCCCGACTCGTCGTAGGCGGTCCGATCGGCGATCAGTAGCAGGTCTGTCGGGTTCCCGGCGGGCAAGAGTTCGGCCAGATCTTCGATACGATTGACAACCGTCTGCGTCATGCTGTCTCCGGAAGGGGATTCGCGCTCGGCGGAATGGCCGTCGGCTGCCGTACGAATCGTGCGTAGTAGACAAAGAGCCCTGTGATGATGAAGATCGCGGCGATGCTCAACCAGAAGCTACTTTGCGTAAACAAATCGAGATAGTTACCACGACTCGACAGCCAGTCCTTGGCGACGAGGACGCCGACGGTGGCCAGATAGCCGGTGGCATCGGCCAGATACATAAGATAGCCGATGTTCCCGCGCTCGCGAAACAGGGCGAGCATCCGCTCGAACACGGTGGTGTGGAAAGCCACATAGGGGACGTACATCCCCACGCCAATCATCACCATGAACACCAGCGGCGACAACAGGCCGGACGCCTGCCCCCAGAGGCTGACGAGGACCAGCAGAAACCCCCCCATGATCAGCTTGAAGGAGCCGAAGAAGGCCGTCCGGTTGTCGCGAATGAAGACCGTGCTGCCATTGATGACAAGCACCGCGATCACCACCAACAGTTCGCTCCAGGCGTAGATCGAGGGCTCCCCTTGATACCCCAGCCCCTGCCAAATTTCGACGCCAAAGTCGTCGCGCACCGATCGGATGATCGTCAGCAGCACATACAGCAGGACGAGCCCCGAGAGGCCGAACGCATGCCGCCGGAACAATAAGAGGCGGTCGGCCCTGGTCATCGGCGGTCGGGCACTCCGCAACTCGATGTCCCGATCGGTCGGCCGCGGGATGCGGGTTAGTAGGAACACGCCAAACAGCAGCGGCAATGTGAAAATGAGCCCTGTGAGGAATGGCATCCAGAATTCCGAGACATGAAAGTCGACAATCAGCGATCGCCCGACCGACTTTACGACACCCGAGGCGAGAATAAAGCTGGCACAGAGTCCCGCCGCCAGCGCCTCCGTCAGTTGCCGCCCTTCGAGAAATGAGAGCACCAGCCCGAACACCATCCCCAAGGGGAGGCCATTCAGGAACAGAAACACCCAGTTGAAGGGAGGAGGGACCAATCCAAAGCCCAATAGCGCCCCCTGGGCGAAGACGATCAACAGCAGGATCGCCGCCCCGCGCCGCGCCGGGGGCATCTCGCTAATGACCTTAATGCCAATGAACTTCGACAGGGCATACCCGGCCATTTGGGCGGCGACGAGAATCGTCTTGTATTGCACCCCCCACAACGGTTGGTCGAGGAACTCCCCCGCATTGAACGGCTTGCGAAAGGCGTAGACGCAGAAGTAGGTCGTGAACGCGGCGAAGATGCAGAAAGCGGAGAAGAGGAGCGGCGATTGCCGGTCGAGCCACTTCGAGATCCCCGTCACGCGCTCTTCTGGCACGTCCGCGTTTGGTTCGGTCTTGCTGATGGTGTTCTCTCCCAGGGAAGGTGCCAGGTCGACAGTGTTTGCATCCTAGCTGCCCATCGCCAGTGCCGTCAATAAAACCACACATTTGCCACGGATCGGAGCCGTATCCCCCCCCCCGATTTTGCCGTCAACGACCGGCGGCGGCGCGTTTTGAAGCACGAAGTGCTCAGCGCTTTTTGCGTGGTGAGCGAGCAGCACTTGGATCACATCCTTCGCGTGGCCCAAGACTGGTATAATTATCGCCGCGGGCACTCGGCCCGGGACCACTTACCACCGGTGCAGGATGAAGGTGAGCCGCCGATCGTCGATTTGGCGAAGACCAACATCATCTGCCATACCGAGCTTGGCGGGCACCTGAAGTCGTATCGGGCCGCCGCCTGACACGCGGTGTCTTGCGATTCTTGATCTCAACGATGGTTCGGTGCTGCGCACTGGCGGCCGGATT
>CAZYQQ010000149.1:0-10701 GCA_964650265.1 uncultured Planctomycetaceae bacterium | reverse complement strand
AAGTGGCCGCAATGTAGCACGGCTGCGGCGAGCCGGCTATCAGGATTATGGTCAATCGCGCGAGTTTTTGCCAACTGCCTGCAAAACCGCGGTGGATACTCTGTCCACGCGATGCAACGTGCTGTGGTATAACAGTTTGGTTCGATCGTAATTGCTATCTGTAATGTGGGGATGGTCCGCGCAATTCGGTTGAAGCGCGGACGCGGCTGGCCATCGAGTCGAGTGACATTAAACCAGACACTCAGCTTCTCAAACCGCGAACAACCCCTTGTCTGGCGGGAAGTCCCACTTCTTTCCGACTTCGTGGTGGAGTTTCGGCACCGCCCGGCGTAGATTCGCTCTTACGCCTCGAAGATAGGTCCGCGTTCCCCAAACCGGACCCACTCGATCCTTGACTACCCGCCCATCACGCCACGCTCGGGCAAATGTGCCCATGCTACGATCCCTGGCCCCTGGCCCCCGACACCTGGCCCCTCCCACCCAAAACTGGCACCCCTCCATCCCATATGCTACCATGGCAGGCAGCGCTGCCCCCCCTTCCCACGCACTGATTTCCTTCTTTCCTCGCGAGGTCTCTGTCATGACATCTCCCTCCCTCTCGCGTCGTTCCTTTCTGGCATCCACAGCGGCCGTGGGCGTCACGGCCTCGCTCGCCACGCCGCGGGTTCGCAGCGCGGAGCCCGGCCCCAACGATCGGATTCGCCTGGGCCTGATCGGCATGGGGGGGCGGATGGGGGAGCTTCACAATAGTTTTTCCAAGATCAAGGGGGTCGAGATCGCCGCCATTTGCGATGCCGACCAGGCCCACCTCGATCGGTTTCTCAACCAGCTCAAGAAGAACGGGGCCACGTCGGACCTCCCTAAGGCCCACCAGGACATGCGCCATCTGCTCGACGACCCGGAGATCGACGCGGTGGTGATTGCGACCTGCAACCACTGGCACTGCCTGGCGACCATTTGGGCGTGCGAGCGCGGCAAGCATGTCTATGTCGAGAAGCCGCTGGGGAACAATGTGTGGGAAGAGCAGCAGGCGATGCTGGCGGCGCGGAAGCATGGGCGGATTGTCCAGGTGGGGACGCAGCAGCGCTCCGACCCGATGCAGGAGGAGATTCGCAAGTTCCTGCACGACGATCAGCAATTGGGACGCGCCAAGTTTATCGTGGCGACCCGGTTCGGCAGCCGTGCTCCAATCGGCAAGCGTAACAACCCGCTCGATCCCCCCAAGAGCGTCGACTACAACCTGTGGGTCGGGCCAGCCCGGGTGCAGCCGATCTATCGCGACAACTTGCATTACGACTGGCATTGGGACTGGAACACCGGTGCCGGGGAGATGGGGAACTGGGGTGTTCATATTCTCGACGATGTCCGGAATGTCGGTCTCAACAACAAGGTCACCATGCCGACCAACGTGATCGCCGGCGGCGGTCGCGTGCTGTGGGACGACGCGGGAGACACGCCGAACGTCCAGTTCGCGGCGTACAACACGACCGAAATCCCCGTCCTGTTTGCCCTCAGCAACCTCAAGCAGCTTCCCGACCGCAAGCTGGGAATCGGCAACGTGAGCCCCGGCTCGGGTTATGCCGTCTTCTGCGAAGGGGGAGTGTTCGCGGGTCAGCGGGCCAAGGGGGAGGCATTCGATGCCGAGGGAAAATCGATCCGCAAGTTCAGCGGCAACTCGGGGAACGGGTTGCATCAGCAGAACTTTATTAATGCCGTGCGGAATGCGAAGCGCGAGGACCTGGTCGCCGAGATCGAGGTGGGACATCACTCCTCGAGTTGGTGCCATTTGGCGAACGTCGCCTGCCAGGCGGGAAGCGAGATGAAAGCCGGCGCCACGTGGAGCGGCAAACTCGACGACGTTCCGGCCGGCGACTTGCTCGACGCGATGAAGACCTACCTCGCCAGCCTCGGCGTGGCAATCGAAGGTGGGAATGTCACGGCAAGCCCCATGCTTGCCTTCGACATCAACCATGGGAAGTTCACGGGGGATCACGCGGAGTCGGCCAACAAGCACCTGTCGCGCGAGTACCGCAAGGGCTTCCAAATCTTCGAGCAGAAGTCGGTCTGATCGCGCTCGCTTCCTTGCCCCACACATGAAACGATGAGAGTGACCCCGCCATGCCCAACCTTTCGATCGCGAGCCTGCTACTCGCCAGCCTGTTGATGATCATCTCGTGGCGCCCCACGGCCGCCGAGGAGACGAAGCCGCTGCGCGTGATGACCTTCAACATCCGCTACGACGGCGGCAAGGAGTCGGACGCTCCGAACGCATGGGTCAGTTCCAAGGGAACTCATCGTCGCGACCTCGCCCTGGGGTTGATCGAGGAGACGAAGCCCGACATCCTGGGCGTCCAAGAGGTGCTTCCCAACCAGCGGAAAGACCTTACCGAGCGACTCTCCGATTACGAGGGTTACGGCGTCGGGCGCGACGACGGGCAAGAACTGGGCGAACAGTGCGCGATTTATGTCCGCAAGGACCGCTTCGCCATCGAAGATCGCGGCACGGTCTGGCTCTGCGACACCCCCGAGCAGGCCGGCAGCAAACACCCCGACGCCGCCTGCGTGCGAATCGCCTCGTGGATGCGACTGCGCGACAAAGCGGCCGACTCGCGCGTGCTGTGGGTCGTCAACAGCCACTGGGACCACGTGAGCCAGCCCGCCCGGCAACAAGCGGCCGAACTCCTGCGCAAATTGACCGCCGAGCACGTCAAGGACGCGCCGCTGCTAGTGATGGGAGACTTCAACGCGGGTGAGACAACGAGCGAAATCACCACCCTGCTCGCCCCGGACAGCGACAATCCCCCCCAACTCACCGACGTCTATCGCCAGGTCCATCCGGAGCGCAGCGCGGAGGAGGCCAGCTTCCAGAACTTCTCGACCCGCACCAAGGGGCACCGCATCGACTATATCCTGTCGACCCCGCATTTTGTTCCCCAGAGCGCGAAGATCTTGACGACTTCGTACGAGGGGCGTGTGCCATCGGATCATTATCCGGTGGTGGTGGAACTGGAGTGGAAGAGCGACGCTCGCTAGAGCTCGAATCGCTGGGCTTGGGCGAGCATGGCGGGGGCGTAATCCTGCTGAACGAAGTGGTTGATCCACTGTGTGTGATCGTTCATCCCGGCAAAGTGCTCAAACAACGCGCGGAAGAATTGATCGGGCAAATGGGATCGTCGCTGGAACGCCAGCACCTCGCGCCGCCAGACTTGCTCGTAGCACCGCCTTGCCATCTTTTCGCGGATCGGCATCCACCACTTTTGGTGATATTTCGGCCATAACCAATAGGGAACAGCAACGACGGCTGCCGTGGCCAGCACGAAGAGTATGGTTGCCCGGACGCCGTCTCCCAATTCAACCGACATGAGTTGGGCAATTCCCCCCAATATGCCGGCGATCAGTCCCCCCAGCAGCGACACAGCCATTACCACGACGATGATCGCAACGATCACCTTCGTCCACTCCGCCAACGTCCAGAGCTTGCAGACCGCCGATCGCTCCCCCATGGTGACACAGCGTTCGAGCATTGCCTGCGCGCGGTTGACCCACACTTGCTCGTTGACCTCTTCAATCTCGGGCTGCCCCTGACGCTCCGCCACATCGTGTGACATCCAGGACCAAAGGGAGTAGAACTTCGTGTAGAGGTCGCTTTCCTCGAGTTCGAGGGCGTGGAGCAAACCCTCCTCATCCGCGAGCAGTCGCAGGTGGCAGTCGACGACGCTGCGATCTCCCTGCGACTGGTTCTCGCAAAAGTAGTCGCGCATCGCGCGGTCGATTTCCCCCCGCAGGGGATGCCCTTGCAGAAAGCGCTCGCGCACGGCGAGATACTCGGCAATCGCCCCCAACAGGTCGACATCTCCCTCGAGCCAGGGGGGAATCTGCTCGAAATTCGCGTTAAGATAGTCGATCTGCGCGCGCGTCCACTCGGGAGCGGCCCGCCACATGGCCGATCGCAGGACATTGATCAGGAACACCATGTAGCAAGTGATCTGGGAATCGCGAAGTTCCTGCTTGCAACGATCGAGGAGCGCCAGAAACCGCGAAAACTCACACTCCTTGAGCAGCGTGTGCCAGGCGGCATCGGTGATCGCGAAGAAGCTATCGTCCTTCAAGACTTTCGCCACGACGGGTAGCAGTTTTTCAAGGGCCGCCGGGGGCTGCGGTCCGCGAAGGTAGGCCGCCAGCAAGTTGAGCAATGGGCCGCTCCGCCGGTGGGCCGTGAGACCTCGCAACACCCATTCCACAAATCCCTGCGGCTGCTTCTCGACGACATCCGACATGACGGCGAGAGCGTAGAAGTCGAAGGGAGTCTTCTCGGGCTTTTGCTTCAGCTCGGCATAGAGCGCCGCAGGATCGTCGGTCTCGAGCCGATCGACGAGCGAAATGGGGTGTTTGGCCGATGCTCCCTCGGCTCGGGAGGGCGCGGTCCCCGCCGGGCTGCGGACAACTTCGCGCGGCGCGTAGACCGGTATTTCGTCGGTCTGCCATCCTCCTCCCGCCACCAGATCGGCGGCTGCCGTATTCCCCCCATACCGTAACCGCTCGTCGAGCTGCTCGAACGCTGCACGGATTCGCTGAAACTCCTGCGGATATTTCTCCGGCTTGTAGACCCGTAGCAAACTGTTGTAAGCCCGCTTGAGATCCTTCCGATCGAATTCGCCTCTCAATCCAAAAAAACCGACCGGGTCGCGCGGCAGGCGATTCCAATCGGGCTCGGGGGATGGCTTGGACATCGGCAAACAGAGGGCAAAGTGGGCACGATTAAGGGCGCAGGCCAGGAGATGGAGGTGCCACGTGCGGAGCAGGACCAACGCGTGGCGTGGCAAACGGCGCGTCCTCGTCACTTCGCGACGAAGATTGGTTCAGACGGCGCCTCATGTCGGCGTCAAACTCGGCGGAGCGCCTGCGAGAATCCTCGATAAACTGCTGGTGCCGGCGGCGCGCCTCCTCTCCCCTCTCCTGGGGCGAGGGACGAACGCCCTCTGGTCCCCGACTGGGCCCTTCCCAACCGGGCTGATCCGACTGGAACGATGGCGAAACCCGGGGAGCGACAACCGCCGGGCTGGACCCCCTCGACTTTGGCTTCTCAGCGGAGGAAAACGCCAGCGAAATAGCGAACTTCACTGCCACGAACAAACAAATCCATAAGACCCAGCGATTGGAAAGGAGATCGAAGAGCGGTGTTTCCGTATTGCTACCATTTCCCGACGTGGCGCCACTCGCACGCGGCTGGAATCGGAGGAGCGTCTCCAACCATTGGGCTTCCAGCGCATAGAGTTCGGGTAGTTTGGCCTTCAGCAGTCGAATCATCGCCTTCCCCTGTCGACGATTGGTCCGCTTTTGGAACGAGGCAATGACTTGCTCGCGCAGCACGGCGACGTCGCGAGTGGGACTCGTGAGCACTTGCTTGAGACAGGCAAAGAAGTCGCCGCTGAAATGACGATGCGACGTGAGGGGAGGAAAACTTTGGCGGCACTCGACGATCGTCCGCAGCCGGCGCGCGAGCAACGCGAGGTCGGGAAATGCCTCTAAATTTAGTCGGTCGAGAGCACCCAACAGATCCGCGATGGGAGCCTGAAAGGCAACGCTGCGAATCCGCTCAAGCTCTTTCAAATTGGCCTGCCGCAGGGCCGACTGGTCCTCCACCTCGCGAGGGGAATTCTGAAACTTCTTGTAGAGTCCAAGCGCCTGGGCACGCTGATCGACAATCGTGCCACTCTCCGCTTGGGGATTGCGGCGTAATTGGCTCTGCAAGTACCCCCGCACGCGGGCCGAGGCTGGCGAGGCTCGCTCACTCATCGAACTCCTCCACCGGCAAACCCATGCTGGCGAACATCTGGAGCAGGGCCGCCCGGGCGTGCTCTACCCCTTGTTTGTCACCCCCATTCAGCGCCTGTTCAAAATAGTCGACCGCCGCTTCAACCTGCTCGCGCATGTAGGGACTTACCTCCCCCACCATCCGCTCGGCAAAGCGAAGCAAGCGTTGATTGACCATGTCTTCGCGAGGATAATACTTCAATTGCTGCATCCGTTCCACCGCTTCGCGCAGCTCTTCGTCGCTCATGTGGGCCGAGTGCTGGGTCAGCACCGTCCGAAACTTCTTGGTCGAATTGGCGACATAGGCTTCGACCTCGAGTATCCCATTGAGATCGTAGGTGAAGCGAATAAAAATCTCCTGTCCCGCTGGTCCCGGAGGTATCCCCGTCACCTCGAGCTCGCCGATCTTCAGGTTATGTTCGACTCGCCGATTCTCCCCCTGGTAAATACTGAGCTTCACCTCCTGCTGGTTGTGGACGACCGTGCTAAAGACGTCTTCCTTCGACACGGGAATCGTCGTGTTGCGATGAATGAGTGGCGTGAAATAGCCGTCGCGACGCTGCCCCCCCAACTCGCGGCAGGTCTCCACCCCTAACGTGAAGGGGCAAACGTCCGTCATCACCATGTCGTCGACGGCCCGATCGTCGGCAATCAATGCCGCTTGCACTGCCGCCCCCAGGCCGACGACTTCATCGGGATTGAATTTCACCAGCGGCTCTTGCTGGAAGTATTCTCGTACAAAGTCCTGGAGAACGACCATTCGTGTCGCTCCCCCCACGAGAATGACTTCATCGATTTGATCCACCGCGCACCGGCCGTCGCGTAGCGCCTTGCCGATGGGACCCGCCAACCGATCGAGCAAAGGCTTCACCGCCGTGGCGTAGGCGGCGCGACTGATGGTGGCCTGTCGCGCCTTCTCGGGGAGTTGCCCAAGTTCGTCGGGCAAGCGGATGCTCACTTCCTCCTTGGCGGTTAAACCCCGCTTGGCCTGCTCGCAAAGCTGGCGAAGTCGGGCTACCTGCAACGGCTGCTGGAGTTCGGCGACTTCAAGTTGCTTTCCCTGCTTGGCGAGCAGAATAGCCACCATCCGATTCGTAAAATCCTCCCCTCCCAAACAGCTCTCCCCCGACGTCGCCACGATTTCGAGCGTCCCCTCGAACACCTCCATCAAGGTGACGTCGAACGTCCCCCCTCCCAAGTCGATCACGATCAATCGCTTCTCCGCATCGCGATCGTGAAAGCCATAGGTCAGCGCCGCGGCCGTCGGCTCGTTAAGAATCCGGCGGACCTTGAGGCCCGCCAACTCGCCCGCGATTTTTGTCGCTTTACGCTGATTGTCGTTGAAGTAGGCGGGCACAGTGATGACGGCCTCGGTGACCTCCTCCCCCAGGAACTTCTCGGCATCCCCCTTGAGCGACCGCAGCACCAGGCTCGAAAGCTCTGGCGCGCTAAAGGACCTGCCCAGCAAGGGCACCTTCTCGTCGCTCCCCATCAATCGCTTGAAGCAGGAGGCGCACGCGTCGGGCCGGGTGACCCGAAGCTCCCGCGCCGCATCCCCCACCAGCAGTTGCCCGTCGTCGAGTATGCCGACCACGCTCGGCGTCAGCAGGCTCCCCAGTGAGTTGGGAATGAGCCGCGGCTCCCCCGCGAGAAACACCCCGCACAGCGAGTTGGTCGTCCCCAGGTCGATTCCAATAATGTGCGACATACGGTGGTGAGAAACGAATGCTGGAGAATTAGAGAGAATAAGAAAGAGAGACCCTCGAGCCTGCGAGCCAGGTTCACCCGCTAGGGTGCATCTGCTCATTAATCCACGCCTCAAGCTCCTCCAAATCCACCGGCGGCACCTCATACAAATCCGGACGAAGCCTCACTGCCCCGCGGACGTAGACATGGCGGATTTCCGACTGGGCCTTGTCGGTGTTCCAGTGGACGAGCACGCGGATGCACTTTTCTAGCGACCCGGGGACGTGGATCTCGTGGCCGCACAAGAGCGGCACGTCTCCCCAGCCAAGTTGCCGCGCCGCCAGGGCGGGAAACTCGGCATCGAGATCGATGGTCGTCGTGAAGATCGCGCTGGCCACGTCGGATCTGGCGATTGCGTTCTGGCGGATCAGGAGCGCCAGGAGTTCCCGGGTGGCCCGCAGAATCTCCTCCCGATCGTTTCGTTCCACCGTGGTGGCCCCACGCACCCCGCGACAAACCATGCTAGACACCTCACCTGGAATCGACACACCCGCCAAGAACCCCCATTTTAGCCTAGGCCGCCAAATGCCGACAGTTCGCCCCCCAAAACTTGTTGACAGAGCCTCGGGCATCTGTCAGCCTTGGTCCTGGGTGGACACCCCCTGATCGCCATTTGCTGCCTATTTCTCGTGATGGAGCCGCGACCCATGCGAATTCTGCCGTCCACCATCCTCTGGGCCACGCCACTGTTGTTGATTTGTTGTGCGGGGACCTTCGCCGCCGACATTCCTGTCGCCAATTCGAGCCAATTTGCCGCCGCCCTCGCCGCCGCCCAACCGGGGGACGTCCTGATGGTCGCTCCGGGGGTCTACTCGGGGGGCCATTCGCGGTCCGGGCTCACCGGAGTCACGATTCGCGGCGCCGACCCCGACAACCGCCCCATCTTTCGCGGCGGCAGCTCGGCCATGCAGCTCAGCGACGTCACCGACGTTCTCCTGCAGGATCTCGTCTTCGAACAGCAGACAGGCAACGGCCTGAACATCGACGACGGCGGGTCGTTCGACACCCCCTCGACGAATCTCACCCTGCGGAATCTCACCGTCCGCGACATGAACGCCTCGGGCAACAACGACGGCATCAAGCTTTCGGGCGTTACCGGTTTCCTGATCGACAAAGTCGAGGTCATCAATTGGGCCGCCGGCGGCAGCGCGATCGACCCGGTGGGCTGTCACCATGGGCTGATTCAAAACAGCCTGTTTCGCCACGACGCGGGGGCCAGCAGCGGGATTCGGCCCAAGGGGGGGAGCAAGGACATTGTCATCCGCGCCAACCGTTTCGAGATGGGGCAGGGAGCGGGGCGAGCCATCCAGGCGGGAGGATCGACCGGCCCGCAGTTCTTCCGCTTCATCGATGGCGACTCCGGCTACGAAGCGGCCGAAATCGTCGCCGAGGGAAATGTCGTTGTCGGTAGCCAGTCCCCCTTTGCCTACGTCAACATCGACGGCGGTGTGTTCCACCACAACTACGCCCATCATCCTGGGCGATGGGTCATGCGAATCCTCAACGAGAACCAGGGGGGCCCGATCGTCGACACCCAGAACGGCGTGTTTCGCGACAATATCGTCATCTACAACGGCGAAAGCCCCCAGTGGGGCACCGCCATCAACATCGGTGGTGAAACACTCGCCCACACGTTCACCTTCAGCGGCAACCAATGGTACAACGAGGCCGAACCTGGGGCGTCGACTCCCAATCTTCCTGCCGCTGAAATCGGGGGCATTTATGGCGTCGAACCGGAGCCAAATGGGGACGAGCCGATCGTCTGGTCCTTTCCCTGGGGCAAGTGGATCGTCAACGCCACAACCACCGCGGGGAGTGTTCCGGTGACCGGTTTCGAAGGGCTCAAGCTCGCGTCCCCTGGCGCCGAGGCCAGCTTTCATCCCCTGGCCGAAAACCCCCTCGCTGGCACGTGGGAGTTTGGCAACGTCCCGGCGGAGGGGCTCATGCTGGAGCCCTTTTCGCAGCTCGTGCTGGTCGATGCCGAACTCTGCACCAACTGCTTTCTCCCGGGCGATTACAATCGGGATGGAAAAATCGACGTCGACGACTATGTCGTGTGGAAGTCGGATTACGGGCAATTTGGACCTGCTCTGCCGGCGGATGGGAATGGCGACGGCGTGGTCGATGCGGCTGACTTTGTGTTGTGGCGCAACCTCATGCCCGCGGGTGGCACACTTGCCGAACTCCGTCCGGTCCCCACCCCCGCCAGTATTTGGGGGATTTTGTGGGGTACGTCGGCCTTGATCGTGCGGCATCACACGGCTCAACGCCCGCCGGAAAAAAGTCGATGAGAAATTGGCTTAGGGCCGGTTGACTGCCGGTCGTGTGTCGCAATAATACAGACCCGGCAGACGACGGAGACCTTCCCCGGCAGACGATTGCGAATACGCAACGTGAGCAGGGGAAGCGAGATGCAAAATCTCGAAAAAATCTCCGCGGGCCGTTGACAGGTTGCGATTAGATCGTAATACTGTCTGGTCTCCCCTGAACGCCCTTGCTAGCATCCAGCCAGTCGGGGCAAGGTGGAGTTCGGCGACACTCCCGAGCGTCGCCGATGAAAGATTGCTCTTTGACAATTTGGTGAGTATTCCAATTCCTTGTCAGTCTGAAGACTGTAAACTTCAGAATGGCTATGGTGGCGAGGTGGAAGCAAAGGCTTTTGGCGGCGCAAGTCGTTCGAAGGCTGGAGTTTCTGCCGTAGTCACAAAGATGTTAAAAAAGCCAACAAGCTTCTTTAATTTTGCTCACAGCCTGCCGCAAGGCAGGTCAAGCATACACAAATTGAAGGGTTTGATCCTGGCTCAGAATGAACGTTGGCGGCATGGATTAGGCATGCAAGTCGAGCGAGAACTTTAAGATGGAAACTTCGGTCGAAGTCTTAAAGGGACAGCGGCGAAAGGGTGAGTAACGCGTAGTTACCTGCCCCAGGGTCTAGAATAGCTTCGGGAAACTGAAGGTAATGCTGGATAATATCTCCGGATCAAAGGTGAGATTCCGCCCTGGGAGGGGACTGCGTCCTACTAGCTTGTTGGTAAGGTAATGGCTTACCAAGGCTACGATGGGTAGCGGGCGTGAGAGCGTGGCCCGTCACACTGGGACTGAGACACTGCCCAGACACCTACGGGTGGCTGCAGTCGAGAA
>CAZYQQ010000148.1:0-10822 GCA_964650265.1 uncultured Planctomycetaceae bacterium | reverse complement strand
GTCTGCGTTTAACTCATTTAACTGTCGCCTCGTCGGGTTGGGATTGGTGTGCAACAGGGAGGGGTGAGGGGGTTATATCTCCTGCTCGATGAGCACCGGTGCCCGGTCGTGCTTGGTCATCGTCTGGTAGTAGTGGCTGGCGGGTCTGGTAAGCATGTAGACGTGAGGCCGCTCTTGTTCGTCGTGGACGACGATGCCCGCAATTCCCTGCTCGATATGGAACCAGACTCCCTTTTCGAGGCCGAAGTTTGCCGGGATGACGACCCGTTCGGGATGCAGCCAGCGCCATTTGCCCCCCTCCAGGCTCTCCTGCTGACACCATCCGGTGCGATACAGACGGGATTCCTTGTTGTTCCGGTTTCCCCATTCGTGGATGACAAGCTGGCCATCGTGAATCACCGGAAGCTCCGGATGCTTGTCGGTGTACATGAAATGGATCTCTTCGGTGGTTGACGCCTCTAGTGGCAGAGGGGTATCGCCGAACAGATGGTTCTGAACCAACCCCGGCCGCCGCACCCGCAGGCGATCGGCCAAGGCGTATTCTTCCAGCAACTCTTGGTTCAGCCTCGCCTTCAGCACCGATATTCCCTTGCACATCTCGTGGGCTCCTCAGAAGCAACCTTTCCCATAAATGTCGCAGATATCGTAGTTGGAAGCGATATCCCCGTAAACATCGGCAAGGGGAATCGTCGCCGCCGAGCGGAGGGCGAAGCGACCGACGGTGGCGTTGATTGCATGCTGAACCTGCTCGACTCGCTCGTCCTTTTCGTGTCTCTCACCGTGATCCGCGAACAGACTTAGTTGCCTTCGTCCCAAGGGACGCAATCCGCCCGCGATGACGTGCATGTAGTGGACTGTCGCCTCGGGAGGGAGCCAGGCGCGAGGGAGCAGCCAGAGGGCGGCGTCGCGGAGAACTTTCAACTCCGCAACACTCCCTAGCAGCGTGCAGCGAACAGTCCGCGAGCGGACTTCTCGGAAAGAGAGGTCGAGCGTCAGGGTGTCGCAACAGACCTGATAATAATTGAGCGCTTCGATCAGTCGCTCCACGTTCCGGACGACGAACGCCGCGACTCGTTGCCGGTCGCGGCTCGGCTTGCCGATCGAGCCGCCCCGCGCGATGAATTTGTGGGCCTTCCTCGCGGGGAGGACTTCCAGGACGGGTGTGGCGTTCAGCTCCCACCAGAGATCTTCGCCCGGCTTGTGCAGCAGCCAGCGGATGAACGCCCGCTGGGCGGAGGCGAACTGGTCGCAGGAGACAATGCCATGCTGGGCGAGCTTGGCGGCGGTGCGACCTCCGATGCCGCTCACTTCGGTGATAGGGAGTCCCCGAAGAAGTGCCGCACGCTCGCTTTCCGACCCGACGACCTTGCAGCCAAGTGGCTTGGCACGATCCGAGCAGAGCTTGGCAAGCGTTTTCGTGGGAGCGATACCGACGCTGGCGGGAACGCCAACCAGGCGGGCGATCGCTCGTTGGAGCCCCTTCGCCTCCCCAATGTCGGCTTCCGCCGTGGTGAAAAACATCTCGTCGATGGAGTAGAACTCGACGCGCGGGCTCTGCTCCTTGATGAGGGCAAGGAGCTTGCGACTCAGGACCTCGTACCAAGCGAAGTCGCGCTTGATGTAAACCCCGTCGGGGCAGATCGGCAGCGCCTCCCAAATTGGCATCCCGGTCGTCACACCCGCCGCCTTCGCTTCGTAGCTTTTGGCAATGATGCAAGCGCCGTGGTTCCCGAGGACCCCGACCGGCATCCCCGCCAGGTGAGGAAACCTCACCCGCTCCGCGGAGACGTAAAAGCAGTCGCAATCCACATGGCCAATCATGCCGGGGAGTTTACCCGAAAAATGTACGTGTGTACATATCCTCCCCAGACTGCCCACCGAAACCCCGAGTAACCCAGCGCGGCCAACAGCCGCAACCAAAGGGTGCGGGGGCAGAAATAGTACACAAATAACTGTGCGAAATTTGCGCCGCACGCAAACACTCTTACCGTTATTAGCACGGATTTTATGCGCAATCACATGCGCAATCGCAGACACACAACTTTTGCGTTCAACTTTTGCATCCGCTGAAGATCGCCATAAAGCGTTGTCGTGTTTGAGGTTGCGCCGGTCCTGGCTGGTTTTGCGCGCCGCCGTGGGTCGCGGCCAAAGGTTGAGCAACAGGTTGACTGTCTGCATTTGCGTTTTGCGTTTGCGTTTTGCGTTTAAAAGGATTCTCACTTTGAGAATTAGTGCCGCCGCGGTCGACCGATGTTTTCTGTTTTTCCGGAATCTCCCTTGACGCAGATGCATGGTCTTATGTACACATAAAAGCCGTTGAACTTCAGCTTGACAGACTATCCCCATTTGGGTATATTTTCGTTGTGGAAACCAGCGAGAATCCACCCCCGATCAAACAGTTGCTTTGGGTCGGTCCCTCACTGAATGACCTTCGCGCCTTCCCTACTGCCGTCCGTCAAGAGGTCGGCTTTGCCTTGTATTTGGCACAGCAAGGTCACAAGGCGCCGAAAGCCAAGCCGCTGCGGGGATTCGGCGGCACGGGTGTGCTCGAAGTCGTGTCCAACCATGAGGGAGACACTTATCGGGCTGTTTACACGGTAAAGCTGGCGAATGCAGTCTACGTGCTGCACGCCTTCCAAAAGAAGTCCCACAAGGGAAGTGCCACTCCGAAAGCGGACCGCGATTTGATTCAGCAACGTCTCAAGTTGGCAATCGAGGCCGATCGGGAATTAGCGAAAAGAGACACCCCATGAGAAAAAACTCCATCACAGCCAGCCGTGGGAATGTCTTCGCCGACTTGGAGTTGGCACAACCCGACGAGTATCTCGCCAAGGCGGAGTTGGCAGCCGAAATCCTCAAAATGGTGCAACAACGGCGGCTCACCCAGGCCGCGGCTGGCAAGCTATTGGGGATCGCTCAGCCAAAGGTCTCCGCATTGCTCAACGGGCGACTCGACGGGTTTTCCACCGAGCGGCTGTTTCGATTCCTCAACGCGCTGGGATGCGATATCCAAATCACCGTCTCTTCGCCACATCCCCGCAAGACTGGCCGCGTTCGAGTAACTACGAACAAGTGACCAAGTCCGGTAATTTATCAACATTGCAAAGATAAATCGGCTCCGGGGGCTTCGAAACTTCGCAAACCCTGCGCCACCCCCTTTCGTGCTTTCACGTTTTCGTGATCCTTAACCGCGACAGCAGGCTGTGTCCCGCGAGTTGCTCTTGGCGTTTGTGTTGATCACGAAAGCGCGAAAGCACGAAATTCCCCAGGGGTGGAACCAGCCGCGTGGCTAGTGTTGGAGGGCTTCACACGTAATGCGAGTAGTCTATACCCACCTCGCGGATGTCGTAATCGTCTCAGCCTGACCTTCGATTTTACTCCAGATCGGATGTGAACGCGCCAAATAGGAATGGTCTATTTGGACGAGTTCCTTCCAGAGGCCTTCGTCGTCATTCTCCATGACTTCTTTCCTCCGTTTTCTCGATTAGCGAGGTAGCTCGCGCGATCAAAATAAACGGGCGTGCATCAGCCTCACCAGCCGATGCACGCCCGTCGAGAAGCTCGTAGCTATTCCGCGTCCGCGCTACACCGCGTACTCCCGATCCCGATTAATCCCCGGCATTGGCACCGGGTAGCGCCCATTCTCATCCGGCATCACCGGCGCCGGGCTCCCCTCCTTGAATTCGGCCACGCCGGGGGCGAACTCGTGGGGTGAGTTGAGGGCCTGGTCGTAGGTCACTTCCTGCCCGGTGTGGGCCGCCATGCGGCCCATGTTGGAGACGACGCTCGCCTCGACCCCGCGCGGCACCTCGTTGTAGGGCTTGTCGGTGATGATCGCCTCGATCAGGTCGGTCCATTCGAGGACGTAGGGATTCTGCTCCGGCTGGGGGAACGCCCAGGCGACCTCGCGGCGATTCTGGTTCTGCCCCTTGTAGGTCCGCACCCGGCCAGGGGTGTGCCCCGAGGTGCTGACGATCGCCGAGCCCTTCGATCCGTGGACCACGCTCGACATGTCGTTGTGGCAGCCCTCGATCGTGCGGCCATCGAAGAAATACTTCGTCCCATCCTCGAACGTGTACTCGACGGCGTAGGTGTCGAGGTTCTGGTCGACGTAGTCGCCCCGGTAGTGGCGGCCCCCGAGGGCCTGCGCCTTCACGGGCCAGGCGTTCTTCATCCAGCAGACCTCGTCGATCTGATGGATGTAGAAATCGTTGAACAGCCCACCACTCGCCCACAGGAAGCTGTGGAACCGCTCGATCTGCCACGTCAACTCGTCGCGGTCCGCCGGTTTGCGGGTCGAGAAGCAGGTCGCCACCGGGCCATGCATCCGGTAAGCTCGCATGCAGATGAGGTCGCCGATTTCGCCGTCGCTGATCCGCTTGTGGAGTTCCTGGCGGCCACGGCAGTGACGGACCATCAGGCCGACGCCGCACTTGAGATTCTTCTCGTCGGCCTGTTTGGCCAGCTCGAACATCTTCTTGGCGGTGACCCCGTCGGCGACCACCGGCTTCTCCATGAAGACGTTGAGCCCCTTTTCGATGGCGTATTGATAGTGGACCCAGCGGAAGGCGAGCGGCGACGCGAACAGCGCGATATCCCCCGGGCGGAGCACGTCCATCGCCTTCTTGTAGGCGTCGAAGCCCTCGAAGCGACGCTCAGGCGGGACATCGAACGCGTCCGGCTTGTTGGCGAGTTCCCGGGTCAGGGCGGCATGGCTCCCCTCGAGTTTGTGGGGGAAGACATCGGCCATGGCGACAATCTTCACCGGATAGCTCGAGCCATTCACGGAGTCGACCGCCGCGCCCGTGCCGCGCCCGCCGCAGCCGATAAGGGCCACCTGGAGCGAGTGGTTGGCCCCCGCTTGGGCGAAGACGTAGGGAGCGCTGACGGCCCCCAGGGCGGTGGTCGCACCGGCGACTTGCAAAAATTGACGACGGCCGGGCTGTTGCGATTGGTCTTTCACGGTGAGAACCCTTTAGGTTGAATCAAGAGGGAATGCGGTTCATTCTACCACAAAACGAATGACGGGTTGATGCCGAGCCGATCTCGCCCCTGGGCGGAAAGGGGCTGCGACTTGGAGTTCAGAACTTGTTTGCCTCACTATTCCAATAGAAATACATCTCCTCGACCGAGGGAATTTCCGCCGGACGAACGAGTCGGAATCCTAGCCACTTGGCATCGGTGAAATACCAGATGCTCTTGGGAAGCTGCGGATCCTTGACCTTCCAGATCGGATCGGACCCCATCCGCGCGGCGCTCCGCAGCCGATCGGGTTCGTCCTCCCAACCTCCCCCGCGCACGCTGCGCGGATAGAGCGTATCGGGGCGAACAATCGGATTGACCGCCCCGCCACGAATCCGCTCGAAGTAGTCGGGCACATACTGGTCGGCGGTCCATTCCCATACGTTGCCATGCATGTCGTGAAGACCCCACGGGTTGGGCTTCTTCTTGCCGACCTGCTGGTACTTCTCCTCGCTGTTGTCGATGAACCAGCCATACTCCTCGAGCGCTTCAGGATCGTCGCCAAAGTGGTAAGAAGTAGTGGTCCCCGCCCGGCAGGCGTATTCCCATTCGGCCTCGGTCGGCAGGCGATAGAAATGGCCGGTCTGGGCACTCAGCCACTGGCAATATTTGTTCGCCGCATGCTGGGTCATCGAAATGGCCGGGTACCCTTGCTGCCCCATGCCAAAGCTCATCTCGGTGTAGGGAGGGGTAGGAGCGCTCACGGCATCGACCACCGTGTGCTGCTCGGAGTCAAAATCCTTCCGCGCCCCGTTCTTGTAGCGCTCGACCCGGGTCACCATGAAGGGCTCGTACTCGTCCCAGGTGACTTCGTACTTCCCCATCCAGAAGGGGGAGATTTCGACTTCGGCCTGGGGTCCTTCGTCGCTGCGGCGCCCCTCTTCCCCTTCGGGACTTCCCATCACGAACTTCCCCCCCTCGATGGCCACCATATGATAGGCCGCGCCGGTGCTGGGGACCTTGCTTGTGTAATCGGCGTACTTCTGGTCGGCCTCCTCGCGGGCCTTGGCGACAATCTTGGCATGGATCTCCTTGATGAGTTGCATGTCGTCGGGGGATGGGACCTCGACGATGACCCGTGGCCGTGTCTTGAGCGTGACTCCTGCGGGCCAGACAGCTCCCTGAGCGATCCACAATCGCAAGATTTCGCTATCGTCCTTCGACAAGGGACCTCCCTGATCGACCGGCGGCATGAGGAGCGCGTCCTCCTTGTCGAGCACCGTCATCGAGTAGAGCAAACTGTCGCTCGGCTTGTGAGGGACGATCGAAGGAGGACTCCCGCCGGTTTCGAGCGCCCCTTGCAGCGTCGTCAGGTCGTAGTCCCCTTCGAGATGCTCGCCCGAGTGGCAAGAGAGGCAGTTCGCTTCGAGGATCGGCTGCACGAGCGCGGCAAAGTCGATCCGCGGCTGAATCTCGAGCTTCACCTCCTCGGGCCACTTCGCCCCTTCGGCAATCCACTCCTTGAGTTTGTCGGTTTGCGACGTCGCCAGTTTTGCCCCCTCCCCGGCGGGGGGCATCACCACCGGGTCGTCCTCGGGGAGAATGCAGTAGGTGTAGAGCAGGCTCTCCTCTGGCTCACCCGGCACGACGGCTGGGCCACTGCCGCGGTCCTCGGTGAGGTGCGCCAAGGAATCGATCCGCAAATCGCCATCGGTCCGATCGTCATTGTGGCAACGCAGACAAGCCGACTCGAGGATCGGTTTGATTTCGGTGGCGAAGTCGACTTCGGCCCTTGCCGCCGCACTCATAACAAAGGTGGCGACCAATGTCAGCACAGAGTATCGCATCATCGACATGGAGTGGTTCTCGGTGTCGTCGCAGTTTGGATGGGTGACGGGAAAACGCGCACGAGCCGGGTGGCCCCGCGATCCCCTTCCCCAGTTTCGTTGACCACGGCGGTCGCTACCAGATGGCAAATTGGCGGGAATCGCCCCCCGACAGGTGGGAGCGACGGAAGGGAAGGCCGCGACGGGCGTCGCGGGTGTGCCACTATATTAATACCGCGCCGTTACAAGATGTGCCACTTCGGGCGTGCGCTAACCCGTTTCCTGCCGTTCCATGCCGGCAGACGTTACTCCTCTGCCAGGGCCACATCGCCAGAACTTTCCCGTTTGCGGAGCATCGGATCAAGGCAAGACACAATTCGCATCAAGAGACTCCCCCCAAGCGCGCCGAGGCACGTCCAAATAAGATTAGCCCTTTCGGCGGCTTCTAGGTTCCTGCCGACGTAGCCGGGCATAAGGGACCAGACCGCTGCGACGCCAACCACGGCACCCAAGGAAATCGCCACGATGGGAATAATGTGCTCCCTTTGGGCCAGGAGGACCACCGCCGCGCACGAAGTCGCCACCACCAGCGCGGCGATGTTCCGAGCCGGCATCTCCGAGTGGAGCAGGGCAAACACCCCGCTCCAGACGGCAAACGCCCACAACATCCGTTTGACGGAAAACCTCACTGGCGCCTCCCGCGAGGGGGGGGTAAAACTCCGGTTCCTATTCTACCACTCGCCGACCCGGGGCGAGGGTATTCCGCAGCGTTAGCGGTACATTTATCCCTCCAGGAGGGACACCATGGCCAAGAATATGAGAAAATCGTACCATTTTAGAGACACCACTCGTAGCGGACCGCGGCCAAATCCTCTTTAATACCAGACGTTGGCGCGTTTCATGGAGACCTGTTCGAGGGCGGTGCGAAGTGGCGGAAGAGAAACAATACGACGCAATCGTCTGCGGCTCCTGCGTGGTCGACCTCCTGGTCCGACCCCTCCCGCTCGGCGAGGCGATCGAGCCGGGCAAGCTCTATGAAGTCGAGCCGCTGCGGCTCGAGACCGGCGGCATCGTGAGCAACTCGGGGGCGACCCTCGCGAAGCTGGGGATGAAGGTCGGGGCTTTCAGCTACGTGGGGAACGACCAATTCGGCGAGTGGATTCGTTCCCGCTACCTGGCGCTCGGCATCGATCCGGTCGGCCTGGTCACCCACCCGACGATGGCCACCAGCACAACGGCTGTTCTGATCGACAACAAGGGGGAGCGGACTTTCGCCCACTGTGTCGGCGCGCCGCGCGATTTGAGCTACGACTGGTTCGCCCAGCACCGCGACTACTTTGCCAAGAGCCGCGCGGTGATCCTCGGCTACTTCTCGCTGATGCCGCGACTCGAGCCCGACCTGCCGCGATTGCTGGCCATGCTCAAGGAACTGGGCACACTGGTCGTCCTCGAAACAGCCGGCAGCGGCGGCACCATCGAACGCCTCGCCCCGTCGCTCCCCCACACGGACATCTACATCCCCAGTTTCCAGGAAGCAGCGAATCAAACCCGCGAGACCGATCCCGAGCGAATCCTCCAGACCTACCGCGACCACGGCGCCACCGGAGTCGTCGGCGTCAAGCTCGGCGCCGACGGCGCCCTCATCAGTCCCACACCCGGTGAACTGATCCCGATCCCCCCCGTCAGCCCACCAGGCGAAGTGGTCGACACCACCGGCGCCGGCGACGCCTTCCTGGCCGGCTACGTCGCCGGAACCCTCAAAGGCCTCACGCCACTACAGAGTGGACGGCTCGCCGCGGCAGCGGGTGCGTGCTGCGTAACCGCACTCGGGGCGTGTGAAGGGCTGAAGAATTACGAAGAAACGTCAAAGTTAGCAGGACTTTAGATTTCTAATTTCTAATTTATGATTTCTAATTTGGGTTGCGACACTGCGGTCGTACCAAATTAGAAATTAGAAATCATAAATTAGAAATCCAACCAAGGAGCTTCATTATGTCCAACTACCGCTTCTCCTTCGGCCCCTGGAACATCAGTAGCGGCGCCGACCCGTTTGGCCCTCCTTCGCGCAAAGAAGTTGCGATGGCCGAGAAGCTCAAGCTCTATCGCGAGCTTGGCTTCGAGGGGATTCAGCTTCACGACGACGACGCGGTGGCCAACCTCGCGGAGCTTTCGCCGCAGCAGATTGCCGACGAAGCGACGAAGATGAAACAGGTTTACTCCGACCATGGCATTGTCGCCGAGTTCGTCGCTCCGCGGTTGTGGGAAGATCCCCGCGGCGTCGATGGGGGGTTCACTTCCAACGACCCCACGGCGCGGCAATGGGCGCTCGACCGGGTGAAGCGGACGATCGACATCGCTTCGGCGCTCGGCACCCGGATGATTGTCGTCTGGCTTGCCCGCGAGGGGACCTACATCCGCGAGTCGAAGTGTGCCCGCACCGCCTATGGCCGGATTCTCGACGCGGTCAACGAGATGCTGGCCTACAACCCCGACATCGAGATCGCGATCGAGCCGAAGCCGAACGAGCCGGTCGATCAGGCCTATGTCCCCACTATCGGGCATGCCCTGGCGGTCGCGCTCGCGTCGAACGACCCCAGCCGGGTCGGCGGGCTGATTGAAACGGCCCACGCCCAGCTCGCCGGTCTCGATCCGTCCGACGAGATGGCCTTCGCCCTGGGATTGAACAAGCTGCTGAGCGTCCACCTCAACGACCAGAACGGCCTCAAGTTCGATCAAGACAAGGCCTTCGGCAGTGTCAACCTCCGCACGGCCTTCAACCAGGTCCGCGTGCTGGAAGAGGCGGGCTACGCCAAGACCGGTCGCTTTGTGGGGCTCGACGTCAAGGCGATGCGGACCCAGCCGCAGGAAATCGCCCACAAGCACCTGGTCAACAGCAAGCGGACCTTCCTCACCCTGGTCGACAAGGTCCGCAGCTTCCCCCAGTCGCAAGCCGACGAGTGCATCAAGAATCGCGACTACGAGGCGCTCGAACAACTGGTGCTCGACCACCTGATGGGGGCCTAAGGGACCATCATGGAAAAATCGCTCGATGTAAAGCTCGGTCGCTTGCGCCACGATCCCGATTGTGGCGCGTTTCTCCTGGCCGACGCCAAGGATGCCGACATGGCCTTTGGGCTCGCTTCCCCCGGTCGCCACCCGGCGACCGGGGCTTTGCGGACGATGGCCGAGTACCGGCAAATCCTCCGCGACATCGTCGACCAGGGGCTGATCGACATCGCCCTGATGAGCGCTAGCACCGCCGGTCTCCTTGCCGGAGATGAAGGGCTGTTCGACGACAGCCCCGTCACGCCAGCCGCCAGGGCGAACGACTCGACCGACATCTGGCTCGCCGGGGGTTCGGGGGACTATCCCCGTCAGCCCTCGCTCCCCTTTCGCTCGGCACGGATCGACCAGATCATGTTCCCGCGAGAGCTCGAGGAGTGGCCGGTCGTCGACCTGGGGCTCTACTCGGTGACGCTCAATAACGACGCCGTGCTCGACCGCGAATCGCTCGAGGCCTACGCCGCGTTCCGCGAGGAGGCCGAGGAGCTTGGCTTCCACCATTTCCTCGAGGTCTTTCCCCCCAACGCCCCGGCCAACCTCCCACCGGAGAAGATCGGCCGCTTCGTCGCCGACTCGGTGGCACGAATACTCGCCGGACTGACTCGATCGGAGCGGCCGCTGTTCCTCAAAATCCCCTATCTCGGGCCCGAGCTGACCGAGCAGCTCGTCGCCTACGACCGCAGCGTGATCGTCGGCATCATGGGGGGCCCGGCCGGCACGACGTTCGACGCCTTCTCGCTCCTCGAACAGGCCCGCCGCCACGGCGTCCGGGCCGCCCTCTTCGGCCGCCACATCAACCAGGCCGAAGACCAACTCATCTTCATCCAGCACCTCCGCTGGATCGCCGACGGCGACCTCCCCGCGGCCGAAGGGGTGAAAAGTTATCACAGCCAGCTAGCCGCCCAAGGCATCCGGCCTCAGCGAAATTTGGAGGACGACCTGGCGGCGACGGTGAAGACGATTGCGAGCTA
>CAZYQQ010000147.1:0-10832 GCA_964650265.1 uncultured Planctomycetaceae bacterium | reverse complement strand
CTTCAGGGATAGTAGGCGGAACGGACTACATCAACAACTCCGTTCTGCCAAATGGCCATGCAGAAACATTCATCGAGCCAACGCAATTGCAAGTCTTGGGGGCGACGGTTGCGTCTTGAGCCGCTGGAGAGTCGCTGCATGCTCGCCGTGATTACAGTTTCCAACGCCCATGATGAAGTCAATGGGAACGTGTCTTCCATTGAAGAACTTATTGCCAACGATGGTGGAGATGGCATTTCGTTGCGTGAAGCGATTCTGGCAGCAAATACCACGAACCAGCCCGACATCATCAGGTTCGACCCAATAGTATTCAGCTCTTCGAATCCCATCTTCTTGAATGGGGCCCCCTTGGAAATCAGAGCGATTCTTACCATCGATGGTTCAGCGCTCGACTCTCGAATTGTGATCGACGCTCAGCTCAACTCACAGATCATACGTAGCGCTAACTTGTCGTCGAGTGTTCATCTCGTGGGCCTCGAGCTGCGACACGGGCAAGGCGACCATGGCGGCGCGATTCGGTTTTCGTCCTTCGGGACGCTCTCATTGATCGACTGTGTCGTCACGGGTAATCGTAGCGGCGAAGGGACGTCTGGTGGTGCCATACACGCGGGGCTGGGAAAAGTCATCATTGAACGAAGCGTCATTGCAGATAATCATGCGACGGGGAGCGGCGCCGAGGGGGGCGCTATCTATGTATCTAGCGGCACGCTTGAAATTCGATCGAGCACTGTATCAGGCAATAGTACCAATGGTTCGTATGGAGGAGCGGTATCGTCGCGTACATCGAGTATTCTAATTGCCGATAGCGTATTCATTGGGAATGCTACTGTGGCAGGAAATCAGTCATATGGCGGTGCCGTCTACACGTCGAACGGCACGCTGAGAATAATAGACAGTCTTTTTGTCGCCAATCACTCTCGCACTCACGGTGGAGCAGTGGCAGGCTACGTTCTGGATATCACCAGAAGCAGGTTTTTGGACAATTACACAACTGGCGTCGGTGCGTGCGGTGGTGCTGTCTATGGGGCAGGGATTATCGACGCTAGCGAATTTAATGGCAACTTCACAACTGGTTTCTCTGCCGTGGGTGGAGCCATATGTGGCATGTCCCACTTAGACCTTGACATAGTCCGATCGACAATCTCGGGAAATCGAACTCTAGGACAGGAAGCTCACGGGGGAGGAGTTGGCGCGAAGAATTTCGCACGGATCCACGTTCGCGAGAGCACAATCACGGACAACCATGCAGAAGGCGCAGCGTCCGTTGGAGGCGGAATCGGGGCCGAGCGGCTCAATCTGGTCAAGATCGAAGGGTCCATCATTGCCGGCAATAGTAATCAAGGTCCAACCGCCCCCGACATCGGATCGACAGAAACATGGGTGCCGGAAGTGGCCTTCAGCTTGGTTGGAAACAGCGCGGGCGCTAATATCAGCGCCTCCCCTGATAGCAGCAACCGTCTCGATGTCGACCCTTTGCTCGCTCCTCTGGAATATCATGGAGGAAATACCAGGATTCATATGACCCTACCCGGAAGCCCTGCTCGTGACGCAGGAGATCCAAGTCGATTGTTTGATCCATACGAGTACGATCAGCGCGATGCACCATACTCACGCGTGGGAATTGGGCGTATCGACATCGGTGCGTACGAGTTCGTCACGGAGGCACCCGGGGATTTCAATCGTGATGGCAACATCGACATAGCCGATTACATTACGTGGCGCAATCAACTCGGAGAGAGCGATCTCATCCCACAGGCCGGTGCCGATGCAAATGGGGATGGCATGATAACGGTCGCCGACTATTTAGTGTGGAAACGCCATTTTCAGCTTGAATTCGTTATGCCAGGGAGTTCAATTGCCACAGTAACGACAGGAGGAGCAGAAGGCTCGGCATTAGCTGTAGTCGTCACTTCTTCAAAAGCTCAATCGGCCGATGGCGGTTCCGAAGTATCCCTAAGCCAAGATAGTCAGCCATCCAGCAGTCGGCCAACGTTCGCCCCGTTAGTTTTCGCGCTGTCCAGTAAGCGCGGTGCGACCGAGAGTCCACTGGAGCGTGGTATGCAGAACACACATTACCGGCGGTCGACACTTAAGGCTATCGATGAGGCATTCGACACGACTTGGAATGCGATTGAGGAACAAGTTGGTGAAACATGGTAGGTCGAGAAAGAAGGGACTATCGTTTGGTTTAGATCGCGTATGTTCGCCCTGCCTCAAGTCCACTACAGGAGATATTGCATTTAAGCGATTTGGAAAATCGCTCCACAATGTTCCCGTTCGCGGATCATGGAGAAGTCGAAACCCCCGCCTTCCCCGGACTTGGCTTCCGCAGCTTACCATAATTCTGTCTATTGACCTTTCCCACCCCAATACGCGGGCTACAAAAACTAGAATAGTCCCGAAATGCGGGGGAGAGGGTATCCAGCCTTGCCGTTGCCAGAAAAACATGTTACTTTTTCTGGCAGACCGAAGGCCGTAAAAATGACGAAAACCCTTGGAAATCAGGTGTTAAAAAGAATCCACGGAGCGGGACGCGGATCGGTGTTCACGCCGACCAATTTCGCCGATCTGGGTCTCCGTGGAAGCCTCGATAAAGTGCTCTCACGGCTCGTTCGTTTTCGTAACGCCGGACGAACCCGATGAATTCATCTCGGCTGTCGTAGAGGCGGGACTTCAAATGGGAGTCGAGATTGACAAGAAGGGGTTGGCCGCGTGATGAAGATCACAAACGCCCCCTCAGAGTAAAGCACACATGGAGGTTGGCATGTCGCTTTTCCGTCGAAATAGAACCTCGATTTCAGATATCGACGTCCGACTCGCTGGCTGGCATCGTTCAGGATCCAACGAGGGTCTCATTCAGTACGACAACGAAAATGGTGACGTCTTCGCGATCAACTTCTTCAATAAGCAACCCGACATTGGCGCGTCCTTGGCTGACGTAGAAGGCATTCGCACATTTTATCGCGAAGTGCTGGTCGAGAATAACATGGGATTGCTTGAATGCGACGTTTGCACAGTCGCGGGGTTGCCAGCGGTCTACGTTCTCGCAAAACTTGCTCTGGCACCGCGAGGATTTGTCTTTCTTGGTTCCTACACCATTCCAAGACGCGACAACAGCTTTGTCCTGAGATATCAAGCGGTAGAGGAAGGCGTGACGGGACTGCGGGAAGCAGCGGTATTGGCGACGTTGCCGCTTCCTGAAATCGACGAAGCAACAAACCGAATAGTGGGATGGTGCGCCGACCCATACGATGCGACGCTCGATTATCCTGTGATGCGGAATTTAGCTGATTTGCCGGAGTACGACGCGAAGTTCCCGGAGCATCCTTTATCGCGGACACGCAAGTTCATGGCGGAATTGCCTCAACACGTTACCGTCTCACAACGACTCCAGTCATCGGCCGCATTTGCGTACTGAGACGGTCGCGATATGCACTAGTCGATGACTGCGCCTTTTAGTTGCTAGTCGGCACATCGCCCTTCGAAACCCCCGCCTTCTCCAACAGCTTCCCCGGACTCAACACCAGCCGATCGCGTTTCTTATCAATCGCCCGGTTGAGTTTCGCTGTGAGGCTCGGGCCGTCGAGTTCGTCTTCCACTAGCGACTTGATCCCCTTGCCGAGGGGCTCTGCCAGGTCGTGGCCTAGTTCTCCCAGGCGGTGCATGTCGAACTTCTTGAGTTCGAGCCGCGACTGGGTGACCTTGGGATCGAGCGCGAAGCCTTTGGGGGTCATTTTGGCGCGGACCTCGCAATCGATGGAGATGGCCACTTCGAGATCGGCCTCCGCCGTGAGGGTCAGCAGGTGGAGGCCGCGGTTGTAGCTGCGCGTTTGGGCCCACCCGCGGAGTGGGGTCGCCAGGTCGAGGGTCATGGCGGCGCCGGCCCCTTCCTCCAGCGGGCGAAGGTTGCGGACGGCGACCGCGAGTCGCTGGTCGGGGTCGATCAGTTCGACACGGTACTTCTTCCAGTTGCCGTGGGGAACTTCTTTCTTGCGGCGCGAGAAGTCCCAGCTATGGACCTTCACCCCGGTGGTGATCCGCTTGGTCTTCCCCCAGTCCTCGCTCTTTTCGTAGTCGCGGGGAATCACCTCGCGGACCAGGGTCGCCAAGGTGTCGGCGAGCAGGTCGAGGTTGGGCTCGGGTTGCTGTGCCCGGGCCATGGGAAGTGCTAGCAGGCTCGTGGCGATGATCGTTGCGAGGAACACCTTCATGGTACGCTGCCGGCAAGGGGTGAGTGAGAGCCTGCTGCCTAGCATGTTACGCGACGTGGTTCAAGAGAGTTCGGGAGGGAGTAGGGGTCAGGGGTCAGGGGGCAGGGGTTGGGAGTTGGAAGTTGGAAGTTGGAAGTTGGAAGTTGGAAGTTGGGAGTTGGGAGTTGGAATGATGGGCCACAGATGACACTGATGAACCGGATCACCACGGATCAAAACCGGAGACGAGGCGTGGAGCAGACCTCAAATCGACAGTTCTTTTCTGATCCGTGTGAATCTGGTTCATCCGCTTAAATCCGTGTCCCATCGTCGTTCTTCCAACTTCCAACTCCCAACTTCCAACTCCCAAACAAAGAGAACCCGCCCCCAGCAGAAGTTGCCAGGGACGGGTTCGGAAGGGGGAATCGGACTCAATCCGCCGGAAGCTTAGCGAATGAAGCTGGTGCGGACGACATCACGCTGACGACCAACCGCGGCGTTCGGGTCGGACATCGGACGTGGGGGGATTTGACGGATGCGTGCATCCTTCGCTTCGACGGGAGCGGCTGGCTGAGGAGCGGAATCGCCTTCCTTCACGGGAGCAGCGTGGTTGTGGTTTCCACATCCGCATCCGCTATGGGCAACTCCGCAGCTAGGATCGGCACAGCAGCTTGGCTCGACACCGCATCCACACCCGTGGCCACCAAGACGGCCCATCAGGCGGTCGAGGATGCAGCACTTACGGCTGGAGCAGCAAGATCCGCAGTCGTCGGCGGCGCAGCTAGGCTCGGCACAGCAGCTTGGCTCTTCGCAGCAGCCACAGCCATTGTTGCGGCCCATCAGGCGGTCGAGGATGCAGCACTTGCGTCCGCAGGTGCTCGAGCAGCAGGCGTCGGCGACACCGCAGCTCGGTTCGGCACAGCAGCTTGGCTCTTCGCAGCAGCCATAGCCGTGGTTGCGATTCAACAGGCGGTCGAGGATTCCGCACCGGCGGCTTCCGCAAACCGAGTCGCAGCAGGCATCTTGGGCACAGCAGCTTGGCTCTTCGCAGCAGCCACTGCCGTGGTTGCGGAGTCCGCCAAACAGACGGTCGAGCAAACGCGGACGGGCAAAGCACGAATCCGAACAACAGGTGGGCTCGCAGCAGTTGTCTTCACAACCGCAGGACGGCTCGCAGCCGCACCCACCGAGCAAACCCCCGCCGAAGCTAGGGCTTGCCAGGGCGACGCTCATTATGAGCGCTCCGAACAGGTTCCATTTCATCAGAGTACATCTCCTATTCATGCGAGACCTCCCGTGACCGGGCTGGCGGTTGATCTCTCGGCGAGGCGGATTCGGCGAACTCAAGGTCCGCTTTTTCGTTCCGACGGCCGTTCCCCCGGTGTTCGGTATGGGTGGGGTCGCGGTGAGCCTTGAGGGCAAGTGCCGCGTCTACCGGGAGTCAACTGAGGCGAGCTGTGGTGGGGGGATCTGCAATGAGGGACGTCAGCACCGGTCGAGCCAATCCTTGACTCGAAACAAATCCGGGCCGGTAGCGCCGACGCATTCCACTGTCGCTTCGAGAAGGGGGGCGTTGCCGCCTCGCTTCTCGTTGCAACATCACACGTATCGGCCTGGGCTTTCTCAACCCTTGAATCATCGCAAGCGTTTTTGTAGGAATGGTTTACGACGACAGTCAGGCAAACATTTCGGGCCCCGTAAGCTGTTCCGGATGTACCGCCTGGTGGGGCGCGGGCGCCCCCTCGAAAGCGACGCGGTGCCGAGCGCTAGGAGTCGCTCCCAAGGCCCAATTGCCGGCGTTTTTCTCATTCTCGCGGCATGCCGCGATGGTTGACGACGAGGGAACGCGTGGCGATTGGCATTCGATGGTGAAGCGACTCCCAATCTGGTATGTTAAACTTTGCGGTCGCGCTGTTTGTCGGCAGGCAATTGGGCCTCAAAACTTGCCACCGCACCCCACCCGACTGACCCACCTCGATCGCCCTTCCGGTTGGGCAAATTGCGAAGGATTCTACTTATGCAACTTGGCGCGCGTCCGCTTGTCACTTCTCTCTTGCTGTTGGCGACGAGTTTGATCGGTGCCCAGATCGCTCTGGCCGAAACCGACCCGCTCGATTGGCCAAACTGGCGAGGTCCCCGGCAGAACTCGACCTCTCCCGAGACGAATCTTCCCACTGAGTGGGACATGAAGGGGGGCCAAGGGAGCAATCTGCTCTGGAAGAAGGAAGAGCTTGGCGGGCGATCGACCCCGATCGTGATGAACGGCAAGCTCTACACGATCGTGCGGCACCTGCCGGAGACGAAGCTCGAGGCGGAGAAGGTCGTCTGCGCCGATGCCGCCACGGGGGACATCCTGTGGGAGCATGTCTTCAACGTCTACTTGAGCGACGTTCCCGACACGCGGCTCGGCTGGTCCTGCTGCGTCGGCAATCCCGAGACGGGGCGCGTGTTTGCCCAAGGGGTGTCGGGCTACTTCTGCTGTCTCGATGGCGAGACGGGCAAGCCGGTGTGGGAGCGGAGCCTCCACGAGGAATTCGGCCTGCTGTCGACCTACGGTGGACGGACCAACGTGCCCGTGCTGTACGACGACACGGTGATCGCCAGCGCCGTGGTGATCGGCTGGGGCGATACCCCCGAGTGGGGACTAATGGCCAAACCGGCCCATCGCTTCATGGCCTTCGATCAGGAGACGGGTGAGCTACGTTGGCTCAAGGGGACGCGGTTGATTCCGGCCGATACCACGTACAGCACCCCCGTGGTGGTGGAACTCGACGGCGTCGATTGCCTGGTGTTTGGTTCGGGGGACGGGCAGGTGTGGGCATTGCAGGCGGGCACGGGCCTGCCGGTGTGGAACTACGCCTTCTCGCGGCGAGGACTCAACGTATCGCCCACCGTCGATGCTGACGGCAACGTGTATATGGGTCATAGCGAGGAGAATATCGTCGGCAACACCATGGGGGCGGTGGTATCCCTCGACAAACATGGCAAACAGCGGTGGATCGACTACGAGATCATGGCGGGCAAGAGTTCGCCCTTGGTGATCGGCGACCAGGTCTTCATCGTCGACGATCGGGCCAAGCTCTTTTCGTTCGATACGAAGACAGGGAAGCAAACCGGCAAGAAGGCCCTCGGCACGGTGCAGCGGAGCACCCCCCTCTACGCCGATGGCAAACTCTACATCGCCACCAACGACGGCCGCTGGTACATCTTCGAAGTCGACGGCAAGGAACTCAAGCAGCTACATCGGACGCGAACCGACGACGCGAGCGATGGTTCGCCGATCGTGTCGCATGGTCGCATCTACGTTCCCTTGAGCAACGCCCTCTACTGCATCGGCAACGACGAGAGTCTGGCGGCGGCAGAGAAGCTCGGCCCCACGCTCGAACCGGTCCCCCCGGTGCTCCCCGCGAAGTTCGACGATCCGCAGGGGGTGAAGATTGCCCACGTGCAAGTCGTGCCGTACGACGCGGTGCTGGCTCCTGGCGAGGAGCGTTCCTATACGGTGCGGCTCTACGACGACAAGGGAAACTACGTTCGCACGGCGGATGCCGGTGAGTGCCAATTTGCGGTGAAGCTCGGCAAGGGTTCGGTGACGAGCGACGGAACCTACATCGCCCCGCAGGAGGGGGCTCACCAGTGCGCGCTCGTCGAGTGCAAGGTGGGGGATGTCGCCGGGACGGCGCGCGTGCGAGTCTTGCCACCGCTGCCCTGGAAGTTCGACTTCGAAGGGGTCGACGACGTTCCCCTGACCTGGGTCGGTGGCCGCGTGCGTTACGTCATCCGCAAGGAATCGGGAAACCAGTACATCGCCAAGCCGACCGAGCTTCCCACCACCCCCGGGGGCCCCACGACCAAGCTGGGGACTCGCAGTCAGATGTGGATGGGCTCGCCCAACATGAGCAATTACACGGTGAGCGCCGATGTCCAACTGACCCGCAATAGCACGGAAGGGGCGACTGCGGCCGATGCCGAGGATGCTCCCGAGTTTCCGACCGACGAGGGATTGGCCGACGCCAACTTGCCGACGGTGGGGCTCATCAATGGCGGCTATGTGTTCGGCCTGTTCGCCCCGAATCACGAGGCCCGTCTCTATAGCTGGTGTACTCACGACAAGCGGACCCAGGCCGTGCTCAAAATGGACTTCGACTCGGACAAGTGGTACTCGACCCGGATCAAAGTGGTTCCCGACGGGAAGGTGACGCGGGTGTACGGCAAGATTTGGGAGCGGGGGACTCAAGAGCCGCCGGCGTGGACCCTGGAGATCGTCGACGAATCCCCCATCACGCATGGGGCCCCCGGCCTGTTCGGCGATTCGCACGTGTCGGAATTTTATGTGGACAATATTGAAGTCACCGCGAACGATTAAGGACCCCCGCGTCTGCCCCAAGGGTTGCGGACCCATCGCGTAGGACTTATTGCATTTTCATCCCATCTACGAGAGTTCGATGTTGAAACTGATTTGCGTCTCGGTCGCCCTGCTGGGGCTGGTGTTTGTCACGGCGGTTGGAGCCGAAGCCGAGCAGGAGCAGGAGATCACCAAGGAGTGGACCCAATGGGGCGGAAGTTCGATTCGCAACAACACCCCTGTCGGCACGAATATCCCCGCCGAGTGGGAAACGGGGGAATTCGATCCCCAAACGGGCGAATGGGACCCGACCGACTCGAAGAATGTGAAGTGGGTCGCCAAGCTCGGCTCGCAGACCTACGGCAACGCGGTGATCGCCGGGGGCAAGGTGTTTGTCGGCACCAACAATGGGGCGGGGTGGCTCGAGCGTTATCCTGCCGATGTCGACCTCGGATGCCTGCTCGCCTTCGACCAGGAGACGGGCAAGTTTCTGTGGCAGCATTCGAGCGAAAAGCTCAAGACGGGCCGCGTTCACGATTGGCCGCTGCAGGGCATTTGCAGCACGGCGATGGTCGAGGGGGATCGCCTCTGGTTCGTCACCAGCCGGGGTGAGGTCCGTTGCCTCGACACCGAAGGCTTCCACGACGGCGAGAACGATGGTCCCTACAAGGACGAGGAGGTTGTCGCCGACGACGAGGCCGATGTGATCTGGGTGCTCGACATGATGGCTCCTCCCTATCATGTCTCGCAGCACAACATGTGCAGTTGCTCGCTCACCTCCGTCGGCGACGTGCTGTTCGTCTGCACGTCGAACGGGGTCGACGAATCGCACATCACCCTTCCTTCCCCCGAAGCCCCCAGCTTCATGGCGGTCGACAAAAACACCGGCAAGGTGCTCTGGACCGACAAATCCCCCGGCAGTAACATCCTCCACGGCCAATGGTCGAGCCCCGCCTACGCCGTGATCGATGGGCAGGCGCAAGTGATTTTCGCCGGGGGGGATAGCTGGGTCTACAGCTTCGATCCGGCCGGCGATGGCCAAGGGGGAGCCAAACTGCTGTGGAAGTTTGATGCGAACCCCAAAACGTCGAAGTACATTCTTGGAGGTCGTGGCACGCGGAACGAAGTGATCGGCACCCCCGTGGTCTACAACAACCTGATCTACATGGCCGTCGGGCAGGATCCCGAGCATGGCGAGGGGATCGGGCATCTCTGGTGCATCGACCCGACCAAGCGTGGCGACATCAGCGCGGAGCTCGCCTTCAATTCGGCCGATCCCGCGACCCCGATTCCCCACAAGCGGCTGCAAGCCGTGGTGGAAGAGGAGGGGGATTTCGCGCGTCCAAATCCGAATTCGGGTGTCGTCTGGCACTATAGCGAGCAGGACCGCGACGGGGATGGCGAAATCGCCTACGAGGAGACGATGCACCGCAGTTGCGGCACCGTCGCCATCAAGGACGACATCCTCTACATCGCCGACTTCAGCGGGCTGTTCCATTGCCTTGACGCGAAGACCGGCAAGCTCCTCTGGACCTACGACATGCTCGCCCAGGCCTGGGGCTCGCCGCTGATTGTCGATGGCAAGGTCTACATTGGCGACGAGGATGGGCAGATCGCCATCTTCCGCCACTCGGGCGACCCCAACGTGGCGATGAAGGAGGACGGGGGCGATATGGTCCCCTATTTCGGCGAGATCGAAATGGAGACGAGCGTCTATTCGACCCCGGTCGTGGCCAACAATGTGCTCTATATCACCACCAAGGGGAACCTCTACGCCATCGCCGAGGGGGCGACACCGGTGAAGGCCCCCAAGGGTGAGGCGCAAGCGAGCAAGTAAGGGGGAATGGTCCCTAAGCGAAGGAGCGAGAGATGAGTCAACTGCGAATTCTCGATGTCGGAAACTGTGTCCCCGACCATTCGACCCTTACGCACTATTTGAACAGGCACTTCGTCTGTGTGGTCGACGAGGCTCCCGATGGCCCCCGCGCGATGGAGAAGCTCAAGGCCCAGAGCTACGATCTGGTGCTGGTGAACCGCAAGCTCGACATCGACTACACCGACGGCCTCGACGTGATCAAAACCATTAAGGCCGACCCGGCGACCAAGGACCTGCCGGTGATGATGATCACCAATTTCCCCGATCATCAGGACGCCGCCGAGGCCGCCGGTGCGCTCCGCGGGTTCGGCAAAATGGAGTACGACGAGCCAGAAACGCTCGAACGGCTGAGGCAGGTGCTCGGCCATGCTGCTGCAAGGTAAGAGTTGGAAGAAGAGTAGCACGACGGTCTCCGTCGTGT
>CAZYQQ010000146.1:0-10920 GCA_964650265.1 uncultured Planctomycetaceae bacterium | reverse complement strand
AGGGGTTGCGGAATTATGACAGAAAATTTGGAATTTCTGGTGGAATTGACAAGAAGCCAGCCGCCGGCTTTCGCCGGCGGCTGGGGGTTTGGTGGGGGGTTCGATGATTGGGAGCGGCCAGGCGGCGGTTTAGTAGCGATAATACTCGGGTTTGTACGGCCCCTCTACCGGGATGCCGAGATAGTCGGCTTGCTTCTTGGTGAGCTTGGTGAGCTTCACGCCCAATTTGCCGAGGTGCAGCCGCGCGACTTCCTCGTCGAGTAGCTTGGGGAGGACGTGGACGCCGAGGGGATACTCGTCGGGGTTTTGCCACAGGGCGAGTTGGGCGAGCACCTGGTTGGTGAACGACGCACTCATGACAAACGAGGGATGGCCGGTGGCACAGCCCAGGTTCACGAGGCG
This sequence comes from uncultured Planctomycetaceae bacterium, assembly GCA_964650265.1. Classification (GTDB taxonomy): domain Bacteria; phylum Planctomycetota; class Planctomycetia; order Pirellulales; family Lacipirellulaceae; genus CAZYQQ01. The sequence goes on along the minus strand of CAZYQQ010000146.1, from coordinate 10,518 downwards.
GCCTTCGGCCAGCACCAGGATCGAGCGGCCCGAGTCGTTGAATGTGTACTTGTCGACGGCGCCAACTTCAGCCGGCTTGATGCGATCCTTGGTCGCGCGGCCCGCCTTCACCTCGCCATTCACCCAGGCCATGTCGATCTCGAGATCGAAGTGGCCGATGTTGCAGACGATGGCGTCGTTCTTCATCACCTTCATATGCTCGCCGGTGATGATGTCGCGGCAGCCGGTGGTGGTGACGAAGATGTCGCCTTGAGAAGCGGCCTCTTCCATAGTGGTCACTTCGTAACCTTCCATCGCGGCTTGCAGGGCGGTGATCGGGTCGATCTCGGTGATCAGGACGCGAGCACCAAGCGCCTTCATCGAGTGGGCCGAACCCTTACCGACGTCGCCATATCCGGCAATCACGACAATCTTGCCAGCGATCATCACGTCGGTGGCCCGCTTGATGCCGTCGGCCAGCGACTCGCGGCAACCGTAGAGGTTGTCGAACTTGCTCTTGGTACACGAGTCGTTCACGTTGATCGCGGGGACCTTCAACTCGCCGCGCTCGTGCATCTGGTAGAGGCGATGGACACCGGTGGTGGTCTCCTCGCTCAGGCCGCGGATCTCGGCCAGCATCTCGGGAAACTTGTTGTGGACCATCGCCGTGAGGTCGCCACCGTCGTCGAGAATGAGATTGAGGGGCTCGCCGCTGGGAAAGGTGAGCGTTTGTTCAATACACCAGTCGAACTCCTCCTCAGACATCCCCTTCCAGGCATAGACCGGGAAGCCCGCCTTGGCGATCGCACAGGCGGCGTGATCCTGGGTGCTGAAGATATTGCAGCTACTCCAGGTCACCTCGGCTCCCAGTTCGGCCAGGGTCTCGATGAGGACCGCCGTCTGGATCGTCATGTGGAGGCAGCCGGCGATCCGGGCCCCGGCCAGCGGCTTGGTCCTGCCATATTTTTCCCGCAGGGCCATCAGCCCGGGCATTTCGTTTTCGGCCAGCGAGATTTCCTTGCGACCCCAGGCGGCCAGGCGTTCGAATTCCGCGGGCGAACAATCGAGCACTTTGTAGGGAAGTTTGGTGGTGGCAACTTGCGACACGGCGCTCACGCTCCTGGTGGGATAGAAAAAAACTTTTGAGCTAACAAAGGGTGGGAATCCACGGAGAATCGCCCGAAACGGGCCAGGGCGAAATCCCCCCACTTGCGGCCTGTCGATTGTAGAGAATGGGGCGCCGGGAGGACAAGGGTTCAATCCCGCGGGTGGGGCCCGATTTCACTGAGTGCCTGACGGGCGGCGGCGACAAATTGAGCAACCAAGTCGGGATGTTTCACGCCCGGCGAGGTCTCGACCCCGCTTGCCGCGTCGACTCCCCAAGGGCGGACAGTGCGGATCGCCTGAGCCACATTTTCGGGGGTCAGCCCCCCGGCGAGCAGCAGAGGGAATTGGGCGATTGCCCCTTGGCGGTCGACCAGCCCCTTCCAGTTGGCGACTTGTCCCGTCCCGCCATAGTCGCCTTCGGCGACAGCATCGACGAGCATCGCCTCGGGGACGCGGCCAGCGCGGTCGCAAGCCGAGAGGTCGAGGGCAAGTTCCTCCCAGGTGGCGACGCGCCGCGCGCGGATCACATGGAGCGTGGGATCGAGCGCCGCTAAATCGTCGGGGGACTCGTCACCATGAAGCTGCACCCATCGGATGCCCACCTCGCGGCAGAGTCGCAGGATATCGTCGGGCGCGCGATTCACCACAACGGCCACTGGGGTCACGTGCTGGGAGAGCGCGGCGACAATCTGCCGCGCAAGGGTCTCGTCGATCGCACGTTTGCTAGCAGGATAGAAGTTGAGCCCCACGGCGTCGGCCCCAGCCTCGACGCACAGCAGGGCATCGTCGACGCTTCGCACACCACAGATTTTGATGCGAAAGGGAGGCATAACGGACAACGGTGGAGAGTGCATTCCGGGAAAGTAGAGAACCAAGGACCAGCAGACATTGTTGCACGTTTGCTATCAGAAGGCTACGCGAGCTGGAAAGTGGCGTCCCAGTCGCAGTGCGGTCACCTGCCGCCCCGGGCAAACCAGGAGTCATGGCTGGAGTGCTCCCCCGCCACCTGCCGATGGAAACGACGAGCCTGCGCCGATATTCCCAAACGTCGCTCCCAACCCCACCCGAGGGGCGATCGCACCGCCGGGCCCCTTGTCCCCCCGAATTCCCAACTCCGCTAACCGAGGATACGACCCGATGATTTCGCTCGCCGATCTGACTCGCGGCCCCGAGCGTGCGTTTCCGACCCATGCGCGCCTCGAACGATATTACCCGGCGGCGGGGGCGGAAGAGGCGAGGTCGGTGCTGGTACGGACCATCGAGCGGGGTGAGGGGCCGGCGCTCCTCATTGGTTCGCCCGGAACCGGCAAGTCGATGTTGTTGCAGGTGGTCGCTCACGACGTGGCGGAGAGTCGCGCGGTGGCCTGCCTCACGAGCGCGCAACTCTGCACCCGCCGGGCACTCCTGCAGTCGATCCTGTTCGAACTCGGCCAGCCGTTCCGTCAGCGGGACGAGGGGGAGTTGCGGCTCGAACTGATCGACTATCTCCAAAGCGCCAACGTGGGGGACCGCGGAGTCGTGCTTTTGGTCGACGAGGCGCAGTCGCTGCCGACACGATTGCTCGAGGAGCTGCGTGTGCTGAGCAATCTGTCGCATCAGGGGGACCCGCGCCTCCACCTGGTGCTCGCCGGGTCGCAGGCGCTCGACGAGAAGTTCACGTCCCCCGAGGTCGAGGCGTTCAACCAACGGATCGCTGCTCGTTGCTATTTGTCGCCATTCAACCACCACGATACGGCCCAATATGTCCGTGGTCACCTGGCGGCCGCGGGGGCCGACCCCGATGACCTTTTCACGGGAGATGCCCTGCGGGCCGTCTACGAGGCAACCGGGGGGATCGCGCGGCTCATCAATCAGTTGTGCGACCGGGCCCTGTTGGTGGGGGCCAGGCGGCAGGCGCTGCGCGTGAATCGCGAGCTGGTTCAAGGGGCGTGGGCCGACTTGCAGCAACTCCCCACCCCATGGAATCTGCCCGACACATCGGAGGACCAGGAGCCGGCCAACACGGGCATCGGGCTCTTCGAGTATGGTTCACTTCGAGCGGAGGAAGACCTGGCCGCGCCGATCGACGAGACCGAACTCGATGACGTGTTCGATCCGTTTGAAGAGGTCGCGGAGAGTCGCTCGTTCCAGCAGATTCCCAACCACGACCACCAAGAGTTCCAGCCCACCCGCGTCTTTGCTCCCGACGAGGAGGACCTTGAACTAGTGGACGAGGAGGAGCTGGATCTGGCGGCGCCCGACGCGCGGTTCGACAGTCGGGTCGACGAATTCGACGAGAACTTCCAAGAGTACGAGCCAGAGGAGTCGGTGACGTGCGACAGCTCTCCACGAGCCGCGGACGACGAGCCGAAGACGTCCAATCCCTTCGACGAGATGTTCGACGATGAGGAGATCGTGATCGATCCGTTCGCCAGTCTCCAGGGGGTCTTTTCCGGTGGCGGCGTGCCGGTTCGCAACACCTATGAGAAGGAAATTAGCGGGCTGCTCCACAAGGTGCCCCAGTACGATTCGACTTCTCCCGCCGAACCGTCTGCCAAGGAGACCGAGGCTAGCACCACTCCCGCACCGCCGACGGAAAGCGAGACATACGAGGAGCTAAGCAACCGTTTCACGATTGTCGAGGCATTCGAAGGGCGACGGCCAGCCGGCCAAGTGGCCGAACCTACGACGTCCATGGATGGTGAAGCAGACGGTGAGTCGTCGGAGGAAGCATCGGTCCACTCGTTTCGCTGCGGCGATGAAGACGAAGGCCAGGTGATGCCGCAGGGAGCGGGCCTTGATTCCGAAATCGTGGTGATCGATGACGATGCACCGACCGGCGACAATCCGTCGATCGCCTTCCCCACCGACTACCGCCAACTGTTCGCCTCCCTCCGCCGCGACTAACCCCTTTTTCACTTGCGGCGGCAATGGGTGGTAGCGGTTGCACCATCTTTGCCGATGCGCAATCCGTCGCTTTCGCCAATTGGCCAGCCCAGTTCGGTTGGCGAGTGTCCTAACCTTGCAAGGTCGCCGTGACGTTGGTGTCTGCAAGAAAAAGGTGTCAGGACCCTTTTTGCTAGACGACGCCTCCGCGCGGTGAGAAAAAGCCAAAAAGGGTCCTGACACCTTTTTCTTAGGAAAGCGGTCCATGTCCAAGCGCATCGGCATTCTCACCAGCGGCGGCGACTGCCCCGGCCTCAACGCAGTGATTCGTGGCGCGGTGAAAAGCTGCGAGCAGGTCGGCTACGAGTGTGTCGGATTCCTCAAGGGGTACGAGGGGTTGTACGACCCGGTGCAGTACCTGCAACTCACCACCAGGAACACGTCGGGCATACTCAACCAGGGGGGGACGATTCTCGGTTCCACCAATAAGGGACGCTTCGCCGCCGTCAAGGGAGTCGACGACCGGGTGGAGATCGCCCAGCATCTGATCGAGGGTGTCAAGCAAACGGTCCATCAACTTGGCATCGAGGGACTGATTTGCGTGGGAGGAGACGGGTCGCTCGCCATCGCCCAGCAGTTTCACGAAAATGGCATCCCCGTCGTGGGTGTTCCCAAGACGATCGACAACGACCTGTCGGCCACGGCGTTCACCTTCGGGTTCGACAGCGCCATCGAGTGCGCCACCGACGCCCTCGACCGGCTCCACACCACCGCCGCCAGCCACGAGCGGATCATGGTCCTCGAGGTGATGGGACGCCACGCCGGCTGGATTGCCCTCCACGCGGGCATCGCCGGCGGCGGCGACGTGATCCTGATCCCCGAGATCGATTGGACCTTCGACTACGTCTGCGACAAAATCCTCCACCGCGAGAGCGAGGGGAAGAAGTTTACCCTGCTCGTGGTAGCCGAAGGGGCCCACCTCCCCGGCGGCGAACTCATCGGCGCCGAGCAAATCGGCCAACAGATGAAACTGGGGGGCATTGGCCGCGTGGTGACCGACCAGATTCAAAGCCGCCTCCATCGCGAAACAAGGCTTTGCGTGCTGGGGCACCTGCAACGTGGTGGCCAGCCAACAACCTTCGACCGCGTGCTAGCAACCCAGTTCGGAGCCCACGCCGTGCGGCTCATCGTGCAGGAGCGTTTTGGCGAAATGATCTGCTCCCGACCACCAGAAATGACAAGCGTCCCCATCCGCGAAGCGGTCCACAAGATTCGCCAGGTCGACCCCCACGGACCAGGCGTCCTGGCCGCCCGGGCACTGGGGATCAGCTTTGGCGACCGCCCGGCAGGGATCTCGTGCCGCGACGTGTTTACGCATTGTCCCTGTGCGAAGTCGGAGTTTGGCGGCGGCGAGGAGCTTCTGGAAGTGGCAAGTTCGGCAGTGGAAATGGCATTGGCCGAGTAGGGCTGGCGGGTCCCCACGTTGCCGAGACCGCCCCGGAATGCTACGATTCGGGCACACAACGGGGCGTGGCGCAGCCTGGCTAGCGCGACTGCTTTGGGAGCAGTAGGTCGCAAGTTCGAATCTTGTCGCCCCGACTTGACTGGACAAGAAGCACGTCGAAGGGCTTTCTTATTGTGGGGACAAGAGTTGCGTCAACGAGAGAAAAGTTCAAACACACGATTTCGAGGATACGACGTTTTACGTCGCAATCCGACGCAAGCCATTTCTCCCGAAGAACTTGAGAAAGTTCAAACACTTTGGACGCCAACTCGCCCATTTCGTCGCGGGAACGGTCCACGGCGTCCAATTGCAGCTTGATGGACGCGAGCCGATCCCGAATCTCGGTGCTCTTCCGGGCGTAGGTCGCCTGGTCCACGTCGTCGGCCAGCCGCATGTTCAAGAGCCGGTCCTGCTGCTCTGCGAGAAGCGTCTGTTGCCGCTGAAGCTCGTGCCGCATAGCTTGGGACTCGGCCTGCCGGTCCTTGGTCTGGGAGCGAAGCACGGCCCGGAACCAGTCGCGGACTTCCTCGTCCTCGATCCGCATCTTGTCGAACAGGGCCAGAATCTGCCGGTCGAAATCGGCCTCGGGAATCCGGGTCCGGGGATGGCCCGGCTTCGTGTACCGGGCACAGCGGTAGTAAACGTAGTCCTTTGGCCCGGCCTTGGTGAGCTTCGTTTTGACCTCGCCGGTAATGGGATGGCCGCAGTGGGCACACGTAATCAACTCGCTGCCGTAAGTCGTCAAATGCGTTGAGTAGTTCTGGTTGCCGAGCAGCGTCTGCACGCGGTCCCAAGTCGCCCGGTCAATCAGTGGTTCTTGCGTGCCGGGATGCCTCAGACCCTCGATGGACTGAAAGGCCAGAACAATGGATGCCCCTTTGCTGCGGCCCTTCTTCGCGAGCGATCCCAGGCCGGGTAGCTTCCCGGCATCAGATACCTCATCAATGACAAACCACGAGCGTTTGGTCTTTGAGTCGTTCTGATCGAGAGTCACGTCGCACGCGCGTTTGAAGAGTGCAGAGTTCAGTGCGAGAAAGGTATTGGCGCTGATTTCACTCGAACCCAGAACAAGGATGCGTTCTGACGTGATCCACTCAGAAATGGAGAACTTCTCAGTCGCCGTTTCCCAGCAGGCTGCGATTGGCTGGAACGCTAGAAGCCTGGTCGCGATTGTGGAGAGAATGTTGCCCACGAGCTTCTTATCGTAGAAGTAGGAACCGACAAGTTGCCGTGTGTGTGGGCAAGCAAGGAGCACTCGACGCATCAGTCGGGCTGACGAAAGCGCTCGCAGGACATCTGCAAACGAGAACGGGAGTTTCCGCCACATGTAGGAGATCAACACGCCCGCCAGGAGATGACGAGAAGCATCAGAAAAGAATGGTTGTGACTCGGGGTAAGACGGGATCAGCGTAAACGCCAACTCGATAGCAACACGCGGCTCATTGCAGTCTGCGGAAATATCCCACGCCGCGCCCCTCTTATCGAAGGGATGTGTGATGATGATGTCTGAATCAGGAGCAATGCCCTTCAGCAATGGGATGACATCGCGTTTGGGATCGAAGATCAGCATCCTCCTGTCTGTCTTCGGCCGGATCGTGGGCACTACGTCCTGAAGCAGAAGTCGCAAGATGGTGGTTTTGCCGCTGCCAGTAGCTCCGATAGCCGCAAAATGCTGGACTGCCTCGTGAGAGGGAACGTAGAGCGGTCCCCAACGAAGCGCACCTTGCGGAACATCCAGCCGCTCTGCCGGCGACGGACCGTAAGAGTCACGTCGCCGATGAGCATCGCCGAGGTATCACGGTCTCGATCCCCACGAACTCTTCGGAGCATTCCGCCACCAAGCGATCAGCCAAAGCGACCGGGAAGCCCTGGTCGAAGAAGCGATTGATTCCTTGATGCTTGGCCAGTCGCGATTCTCGGAATTGGAGCTTGTTCGTCGCGTAGCGGAAGCCTCGCCCGGAACGGGAATGGGCATCGAAGAGATTCGCACCGCCGTCCGGGAAGTTCTGACGGACAGAACCCGGATTGTTCCGCTGGCCCTTGTCGCCGGAGAACCACAATTTACTACGCTCGAAATGCTTGCCGTCGAACGGCAACTTCTCGATGCCGTGGAACGCTCACGGAATGCTGTCGGCAATGCCATTGACGAGAGAGCGGCGCTCGCAATTCTCAACCGTTATGAAACGCTCCGGCAGGAACAAGCAACCGCCGTCCGGCATGTGGCGCTGGGACGGGATGCGATTGCGTGTGTCAACGGCATGGCCGGCACCGGAAAGACGTTTCTCCTTCAAGTGGCCCGTGAAGTCTGGGAGGCTTCCGGCCGGGAAGTGATTGGAACCGCACTCGCGGCCAAGGCCGCCCAAACGTTGGAAGAGGGTTCCGGCATCCGGAGCCTTCACCTGCATAGTCTCATCCGCGAGATCGAACAGGGAAAGCGAACGCTTTCCTCATCAACTGTTCTCGTGCTCGATGAAGCCGGGATGGTCGGAACCGCAATGCCCTGGGCGCAAGCGAACGGCACAAACCAGCTTCATGTCAAACGCTGTTATGGAGGCGTCAAAAGAAGAAGGCGCATATCGTTTGGAAGCGTATGTCCGAACGTTGGCCGTCAGGCCACATTCAAGGCGCAGATTCTCCGCATGTCACGGAATCGACTCAGACTTTCATGCCGAGAGAAAAGGGATCAAGCCTCAACAGGGCAGTTTCCTTCCCGTTAGCCGTCATCGGTTCGGGCGGGAATACCCGTTGGGGCTGACCGGCAGAGACTTTTTCTCATGCCTGGGGGACCTAGCGGCTTGTAAACTACTTTGGCCAGCGCAGCAAGCATGCAGGAGTGAGAGAAGCAGTGGTCTCAACCGCATGGAACGTCGGACAGTCGCCCGGATGGCCTGTCCACTCGTAACGGCCCGTGATCCAGCTTCCGTTCCGGAACAACTAAATAATATCGCCGCAATGCACCGGTTTGCCCGAAAGAAAATGGCGATGTCCGTGCATGTACGATTCGCCGGATTCTTGCCCCATGAACTTGCCTAACGGACTTCTGGGAATCTCGCTTGTCAGTAGATCCAATGTCGCGATCGAGGTTGCCATTATCATGACAATATGCACATGCCTTATCTGCGCCGTAGGTGTGCCGCATTGCCCAGAAGGTCGATGATAACAAGAGCATCAGCCCGTTGCATTGTCGCCGGCGGCGCAAACGGCGCATGGACAGACTGCCTTAGATTGATTGGAATATATCTCCTGCCAGAGTATGCCTGAAAAAACTCCTCGGTCAGATAGTTCCCTCTGCGATAGAACCTCTGCAATCGTGGTTTGCTACCGGATACCACGACTGCCAGTCGCATGTGCTGTGGAAGATCGTCTAGTAAGCCGAAATCAAGCTCTCGCTCAAGGATGCGTCTCGGCCGATTCATCTCCTGGTTCAGCATTGCGGATGCGTAGTTGCCAAAAGTGTTCGCGGCACACACAATCGCTATGGGCAATGCGAGTAAGTGGCGATGCCGACCACACATTGGAGCCAACACAATCGCCACGCCAAAGTACTGCCAATACACTGGAATGTACGGACTTCCCCAGCCAACCAACATGTGAAACTTGCCAGTAAAAGCGAGCGGAGCGAACAAAACAGCACAGAGACACAGCGCCAGTGCGTAGGCATCCTTGAAGCGAACCCATTGACCGACAGGAGCTATTCTGACAATCTTGAAAATGACTATGCCCGCGAGCGTTCCAAGCAGCATAAACGCAATCGATCCTTGCAATCCAAAGAATAACCATACGGTCCTATAGAAGCGAAACGTGCGGTCCTCGGGCAGCAGGCCGTGAGGAAGGACACCACAAAGCTGTAACAGGTAAGTGCGCGCTGCATCGGCCACATCAAACGCTGGCTTGTAGTCACCGACCCCTCCGTCGAAGTGGACTAGGTACACTCCGGCATAGGCTACTGTGGTTGCGGCACACGCAGCGCCGAATAGGATATCACGTCGCTTCCACGCATACGCAATCGTAAACGGCAGTAGCGCCACCGTGTACTCAAAGAACAAAAGGCCGAGCGTGAATGACGTATACGCACCGAGGGAGCGACCTTTCCAAAGATAGTGCCAGTGCAACAAGACAAGCATCAGGTAGCATTGCACAACACCCATGAAACAGTAGTGTGGATTTATGGCATCGTAGCGGTACGCCTGTAAAGACACGGCCAATATTGTCGTGGTTTCGGCAGCGTTCTTGCCGACTCGACTGGAGAGGACGCCGAAGAACACGGCTGTGACAGCAATATTGGCGGCAAAGTAATATCCCACTGCGGTACGTAGCGATGCTAAAAGAAAGTAGTTCGTGAGATGATTGTGGATAATCTGGGCTGGACGATAGCGAAACCCGCTGCGCAGCTCTTCGGCGATCTGTTCAGCAAGCACGTACCACCAAGGACGAAGGTTGCCGGGATTGTACAGGCGCTTGTAGAGTGAATTACGCCAGGCATCGTCGGCTTCAAAAGCACCGAATAGAACGAATCCATAGAAGCCGACGGTGAACAGGAGCCAGGAGGGCGGCAGGCGGAATAATGCGACGAGGTGAGCAACGAATGCATGCATGCGAAAGACATAGACCAGTCGGCTGAACTTGGCAATGCAAATGCAAATATCGCCAGGAAATAGGGGATGCAAGACGCACGAATGCCATCTGAAGCCATTGCGACACGCGATGCGGATTAGTACTGCCCAGTGGTGTATCGGAAGATTTAGAGCCTGTTGTTAACGTTCGAGCGTGATCGAAGCATGTTGCCAGGCAGCCGCCGTTTTGCCGGGAAAGCTCTCTCGAACGCGGGCCTCTTTCGTCGAGGATGACCGCACGGCCTTCAATGATGACGACCAGTTGCCGTCGCAAGAAATCCTGCGATAGAAAAACGACAGCCTGCCAGTTCATGCCGGCCCGCTTGATTTCGACGACTGCGAAATGCGCTCAGGCCGCGACGCATTTTACGAACGACTGTCCTTCTTGCGGCACACTCTGAAGTGGACCCCAATTATCGGACCACGGGCTTAGATAGAAAAGTTTGCTTT
>CAZYQQ010000145.1:0-11017 GCA_964650265.1 uncultured Planctomycetaceae bacterium | reverse complement strand
CTGAAGTGGATAAAAAAACACAGAGACGCAGAGGCACGGAGATGTTATTGGCGGGGCGGCGCGTGCCCTGAAGTTGAGTGATGTCAATAACCAAGGGGGACGATTCGATCCAAGCCCCACTCGTTGGCCTCCGTGTCTCTGTGCCTCCGTGTTGAAAATCCTTGCGACGGGTCTGTTCGCCGTCAGCTAGACGTAGGGTGAGTGGTTCTGTCGGCGTGGTTAGCGTAGCCACTATATGGATTTTCTCGCCGACAGGTTCACCCACCCTTGAAACTTTACCTCTCAGTCGCGAAATCATCAAATTGCTCGCGCCAGTCCTCATAAGGGGACACCGGAATAGCCCAAGTGAGATGCCCCGCTTCATCAAAGAGAGTCAACACGTTGGCGTACTCTAAGCCGGCTTGCACATTTATTGCCTCTGGATGGAATTTCCCAAACAGCACGTACTTACCCCCTTCCGCGTTCCCCTCGGCAAGTGGCTTACTTTTAAACAGTTCGTCGATCTCCTGTTGTGTCATGCCGATCCGTAGGCGCGAGGCATTAAATTGGTCGCGCATTCGCGCGTTCAATCGATAATCTTCGGGATACGATCCAATGGGGTCGATGCCTAGCGCCTTCATCCCTAGGACCACCGCCGTCAGGCCCGGGTCAATCTGCCGCGGCGAAGGTTCAGCGTTATTGACCGCTTGTTGCAACTCCTCCACACTCGCGGGTTTGGTCTCCGCGAGGAGACGGAGAGCCCTGGCATCCCCCATTCTGAAGGAATTGCGTTTTTCTACATCGTCGACATTTTGACCGCCTTCTTGATCTCGCACGGCTTTGTAGGGAGTGTATGCCTGGAGCGTCACAAACTTCACGAATTTGTCGTTTTCAAAGATGACATAGACGCTCTCTGTCGCGCCATCGTCTTCCGGCACGCTGCCGAAAAGCGTATAACCGATTGCTGTGGTGGCGGTACCATCGAGTTCTGCCATCATGAAGAGGTCGCCACGCCAATTCAGAGACTTAAGTATCTCACTTCTCTCACGGCCAGGCCGAAACTCAGCTAGCTCGGCGACCGTGAGGTAGTAGTTAGCTGATGGCGTCTTCTGCGAGTCGAGTGCGTCGCGAATCACCTCCGCATCGCGTGACTGATGTTTGTCTGCGCTGCAACCAACCATCGGAACTATTGCGATAAGATAGGCAATCAGAGATGTCTTTAACGGAATTCGCTTCATGACGTAAATTCCTTACCAGCGAGTAGCTAAATCGATCCCACTTCGAATACACGAGTCTACCACAAATGATTCCAAGCCGTACTGACGGGTCATTGTGGGGAGACGTTTATGGAAAGAGGATAAAACACAGAGAAGCTGAGACAGAGAGGCCAACCAGTGGGCCGACTCTATTCTCTTTCCGTATTTTCCTCTTTCACCAGGCAGTGCTTCAACCCCTGCTTGTTGGTCTCCGTGCCTCTGAGTCTCCGTGTTTAACTTTCCTCATCATATCACAAGCCATTCACCAAGCCCCCCCAAGAACAGCCTCGACGTACGCCTGCGCGACCCGCTCCTGCTCCACCCGGCAATTCTCCCGCACACAGTACTCAAACGCCACCCGCTCCTCGGGCGTGAGATTCTCCGGCACTTCGCACGTCGCCCCGGTTCCGGCGACTTTCCACTGGAGATGCTGCCGCAGAGTCGCCTCGTCCATCAGGACGCTCTGGGTGTGGGGAAAGTTCGCTCGCAGACGCGCGAGGATTTGAAACCCCTCGACGTCGAGATCCCCCCAGTAGAGGAGGCGGCACTCGTGGAGCAACTTGAGCGATTGGAGGTGGACCACCGCGTTCCCTTGGCCCCAGAGGGCTACCGTTTGAGGCAGTTCCGGCAGCGTGAGCAGGGGGATGCGGTTTTCGGTGATGAGGATCGTCAGGCTGCCGAGTGGGAGTTGGGCGATCGCGGCAACGGGGAGTGAAAGTTCGCTGAACGGGAGTCCGAGCTTGGGGAGCAGCGTGGGATCGAGGACGCGGAGCATCCAATGGCCTTCGGCCACGGGGAGGCCGTAGCGGCGGCTGAAGTCTTGCTGGGTGAGGTCGATGGAAGACGGGGGGACGATTCGCTGCAGCCAAGCGTCAAGGATTGCTGTGTTACGTTCAGCAAACTTGCTATCGGAAGGGACCCGAATTTGACGGAGAAAGTGCTCCCGCGTTGGATTCTCCTTAAAGTAGCGAGCGACGGCGATCAGGCCCTCAATGCGATCGGCCAGCTTGTGGAGCGTACCCGCGTTCTGTTGGAGCCACGGTTCGAGCTCCGGCAGGTGGATGCGGACCTGATCGATGACGTGGCCTGCAGCCGCGAAATCCTTCTCGGTGCCCGTCAAGAATAGCAGGTCGTCGAGCGTGTCGATTGTGATCCCCCGGGGGATCTGGTTTTTGCCGAAGTCGCGCGTTTGGACCTTGCGCATATGGACCGTGTAGCCCTTCCTTCCTGGCTGTTTGGAACTCTTGAGCAGCGTCTCGCGCTGGCTTCGCGCTGTGGCAAAGTCCTTGGCGAGAGTGAGCCCGACACCGAGCCTGTAGGGAAAGAACTCGTCCGCGGAGCCGTTGATCCACGCCCGGAGGTATTTGCGATAGACTCCGGTGGCCTTCTTTCGAATCTCGCTGGGCGTGGCGAACGGCATGGCACCCCTACTTCGCTGAAACTCGTCGCTTTGGCGATGCCCCATTCGTCCCATTCGCGCCAAAATGCTTCACCACCTCCTCGTACTCCTGCGCCGTCATGCTGAAGAGTTGCGAGCGGCTGGTGGCCGGGTCCTTGACCGTTTGCAGGTAGCGGTCGACGAACGGCTCGGTAACCCGGGCCTTGGCGTCGAGGGGGGCGACGATCAGGAGTTGCAGGCCGAACTGCTCGAAGAGCCGCAGGGCGTATTCGGCGTTCTGGTCGTCGACCTTCGAGAACATCTCGTCGACCACGACAAAGTGGAACCGCCCGGGTGTGTCGCCATGGGGGTCGACATCGAACTGGTAGGCGAGGGCGGCGACCAGGATGGTGAAGGCGAGCTTGGCTTTTTCTCCCCCCGACTGGCCCGAGCTGCCGTCGTAGCTGCTGTGGATGGCGCCGGTGTGGGGGTCGACCTCCTGGGCGGCGAAGTCGAACCAGTTGCGGACGTCGATCACCTTGTTCCGCCAGGTGGTCCGCTCGCGGTCGGCGAGCCGCTCGACGAGCGACTGGATGCGGACGAATCGGGCCTCGCTCGCTTCGGGGGAGGTGTCGAGCGATTCGTCGAGGCACTCGCGCAGGGCGCGGCGAAATTCGTCGATCTCGCGATCCTGCACCGGGCGGGGCTGAAGCCGCATTCTTGTGCCACGGTTGTACTCCACCGTCGCCAGGGCGTGGTTGAGCTGGGTGATCTTGTCGACGATCCGCTTGGTCTCGAGGTTGAGCTCGGTGTTGAGGAAGGCGATCTCGGCACTCACCTGATCGTTGAGCCGCTCCTTGAACTTCTTCTCGTGCCGCGGCAGGTCCTCGCGGCGGAGTTGGTCTGCCCGGGCAACGAAACTATCGAGGGAGGCGACCGAGGCGCTCAGTTCGGAGGCGTCCTCGGGAAACTCTTGCAGATATTTCGACATCGCTTTGACGAGTGTCTCGGTGAGCGACTGGAGCGATCGGGCCCGCTGGGCCTCGGCGGTGCGGACCCGTTCGAGCCACGCCTCGCGCTGGGCGCTGAAGGTTTCGAGGGCGAGCGGTTTCTTCAGCGACGATGTGATCTCGTCGAACAGCCCTGCGTGCTGGTCGAGCCGTCCCGAATGACGGGCCTCGTCGACCTCGTGCTGGGCCTCGTGAAGCTGCGTCGTGACGCGGGCGAGTTCCCCTTCGAGTCGACCCCGCTGGCGAAGCGTCGCATCGCGCTCGGTCTCGAGCTGTGCGAGGTCGCGCTCCGTCTGCTTGACCCGCTTGCCGAGCGACTTGAGGGTCTCGCTCCCTTCGAGGAGCCGCTGTTGTTCCTCGGCAAGCGCGGCGAGTAGACGCTCGTGCCGTCGGGTATCAATCGCGTCGAAGTCGGTGATGCGGCTTGCCTCAAGGGCTCCCTGGCGGGCCGCTTCGAGCTTGTCGCGCTCCGCCGACAAATTGGCCGCTTGCTTGTTGAAGGTGGCGAGTTGGCCTTCGAGCGCGGCGATCCGCTCGGCGAGGAGTTTCTTCTTCGCGGTGTTGTCCCAGCCGAGGACAAAGTGCCGCGGGTCGGCGGCCCGGGGGCGATCGTCCTTCTGATGCCGCTGGGCGTTGTACTTCACGTGGCGATTGGGGGTGATCGCCCCCTTGGGAGCGGTGGCGAACTCGGCCACGTCCCGGCAGCAGCGGAAGTCGAACCGGCGGACGATCTCGCTGCGGACCCAGCTTGCCAGCTCGTGCCGCTTGAACTCGAGCTTCTGGACGAGCGACTCGCGGTCGATCCGGTCACCAGCGAGCGGCGCCGGCTTGCCGACCGCAAGGTAATCGAGCCGTTGCCCCTCACCCCGCGCGCCGGTGAGCCGCTGCGACTCGACGTAATCGCGGACCTGGCGGAAATGGCGCTCGGGGACGAGCAGACTCAGGGCGAAGGGGCGGAGGACCATTTCGATCGACCCTTCCCACGTCCTCTCGGCCGCGGCCACGGCGATCAACTCGGCAGCGAAGGGAAGTTCCGATTCGGCAAGGTTCAAGCGTTCGCAGAGGGCGCTCCGCATGGCCGAATAGCTGGCGGGTAGGTTGCCGGTACGGGTGCTGAGCGCGGCGAGTTCCTGGCGTTCGTCGTCGAGCTGCCGTGCGATCTCGCGCCGCTGGCCGACGATTTCCTCGAAGCGGCTGGTGAGTTCGCGGCTTGTCTCCTGCGATTGGGCAATGATCGTCGCGAGTCGACCACGGACCATGGCGAAGTTTTCGGCGGTGTCGACCGGGGCCTCGATTCCGCACGCTTCGAGTGCCTGACGCAACCGTGCGAGCGCCTGCTGCTTGTGGGAAAAATGGGCCTGTTCGATTTTCACCAAGGGAGGGATTTGCTTGAGTCGTTCGCCCCCGACCTGGTCGATCTCGTTGCGGAGTTGGCGAAGGGTTTCGCGGTGGTCGGCGAGATCGAGGTCCATGCGGCCGAGGGCCGACACAATCGCGGCCAATTCCCCGTCGAGCCGGGTGGCCAGCGGTTCGAGCAGCCGGACGAGCTCGAGCGGAAAATAACTGGTGGCCGCCGCCAGTTGCCGCTCGAGTCGCTCGAGCTCGGCCGCTTGCTCGCGGTATTTGCCGCCGGTCGACTCGACGGGGCCGAGCAGTTCCTGGCCGCGGCGCGCGCGGACCAGCTCCTGATGGGCAATGCTCAAGTCGGCGAAGTGAGCCAACAGGCGTTGGATTTTCTCGGGCCAGTCCTGCTCTTCGAGCATGTGGCGGCGGATGAAGTGGTTGAGGCTCTGGATATCCTTCACGTGGACCGTTTGATTGAACATGTCGACCCCCTTGGGTCGCATGGAGGTCCGCCGCGTGATCCAGTTGTGATACTCGACGTAGGTTCTGGTGGTGGTATAGCCGCGCTGTTTGAGGTGCTCGCGGACCTCGTCCGACCTGGTGAGCCCGGCGAGGTCCTCCTTGAGTTCGTGCTCGGTGTCGGCGATGGCGTAGACCTTGTCGTCGCTGCCGTCGGCCTTGAGGTAGAGGACCTGGGTGAGGGTGAAGACCTTGCCGAGTTGTTCGTCGCGGAAGACGGCCGACAGGGCCGTGAGTTGGTTCCCCTTGGGCCGCAGATAGCGAACGACATTCCCCTGCTGCTCGTCGGCGGTTCGGTCGTAGGCCCCCTTGATGTAACTTTTGGGGGTTCGCTCCGTCTTCTTCGCCCCGGCCGCCACGTTGTAATTGCGACTGCGGCTGTCGACCAAGAGCGTGAGGATGGCGTCGACCAAGGTCGACTTGCCCGAGCCATTGTGCCCCACGAGGAGCGATGTCCGCCCTTCGGGCTCGAACCGGTGGATGCGGCCATCGGCGCTGTCGAAGGTCCCCCAGTTGAAGACCTCGAGCCGATGGAGCCGGTAGCCGGGGCGATCGGGACGCATATCGAACAGATGCTGCATGGTTTTAGCTTCCGGTTTCTCCGTCAGCGGCGAGGCGATCGCGCAGGCTTTCGAGCTCTTCGAGCGAAATGCGGGCCTTGAGCAGTTTGCGGACTTCCCATGTGCCCGACTCGGTGGCGAGTTTGCGGACGAACTTCAGCTTGTCGAGTTGGTTGAGCGAGGCCGAGAGCCGCCGCCCGAGGGCCACTTCGTCCGACTCGGCGGGAAAGAACGACTTCCACAATTCGAGCAGCGAATCGAACTCGACCACGCAGCGCTCGTTGTCGAGGTCTTCCTCTTCGAAGCGGCGATACTCGTCGCGGAGGAGGACGCAGGCCAGGGTCGCTTCGTATCCGAGCGGCGTCTTGCGGAACAGCTTCGGCAGCCGTTCGTAGCCGCCGGTCCGTTGGTCGTCGTCGAGCTGGCGGAGGTAGGCGATTCCCTCGCTACGGTCGATTGCCAGCACGAGGCCGATCGTAGCGAAGTAGTCGGCCAGGTCGGACTCGTTGGCCAAGAGGATCGACCAGACCTCTTCCTCCTCGCGGTAGACCACCCCTTGCAGCAGGCGGACGGCCGGAATCCCGCGCTCGCGGAAATCGGGAAGCTCATCCATCCCCCACCCCCCTTCCCTCCAGTAACGGGGCCGCCAGCACCGGGGTCGCCGGCTGGGCGACGAACACGACGCGGGGAATCTCCACGCTGCGGTGAGCATGTCCCGCACCAGCCACTTGAATCCGCTCGATTTGCGAGGGATCGACTTCGTGCCCGTCGTCGTGAGCGAGCTGCAGGTACGCCAGAATCTCGATCATTCCGCCGCGTGGCGGATAGGCCCTTAGCAGTTCGGCGAGTGCCACGCGGGGGCGGAGCCGAACGAGCTCGGCAATGTGGCCGCGCATTCCTTCCCAATCGAGCCGTCGCATGGCGGCCAGGTCGCGGAACGCGAGGAGCCGATCGTCGTCGGTCGGCTGGTCGTGGGCCAGCGGAATGTCGGCGAATTCGACCGGCCCTTCCCAGAACGTGCGCTGGTGGACGTTCATCAAATCGAGTTCGGAGCAAACGTCGAGCGACACCTCGGGGGGCGACTCCGCCTGCCGGGCGGCCAGCATGCGGATTTCTCCCAGCACTTCGGCCAGGCGTTTCCGCGTGGTGCTCCCCTTGGTGTCGAGCAGCCGGCGGAGGGTCGCGTTGAGCCGCCGGGTGACGCGCAGCACGCGCTCGGCCTCGGCCGCCAGGCTGCCGATCATCCCCTTGATCCGCGCGCGGCCTTCGATCTGGCCCGCGAGTTCCTCGATATCGTCGAGTTGGGCGATGAGTTGCTCCAGTTCGTCCTGCCGCGACTGCGAGAGGATCAACCGGACGAAGGCCTGGAAGCTGACCCCCTGATCCTCGTTCTTGAGTTCCTCCTCGGCGTCGAGGGCGTAGCCGAGGATCGTCCCGCGCGCGTCGCTCGACTCGGCCTGTCGCCGCTGGACGTCGCGGGTGATGCTCTTGAACGACTCTTCCACTGCCCGGAAGTCCCCTTGGAGCGAGACGAGGTCGGAGACGGCGTCGGCAAAGCGTTCGCGAATGGCGGTGGGGGAGTGGGTGGCGATCTCCTCGCCCGCCTCGATGGCGCGGATTTCGGCTTCGATTTGCTCGCGCTCGGCCCGCAGATGTTCGAGCCGCTTGTCCCGATCGTCCGAACCTCGGACGGTAATATCCGACAGCGTCGCGATGATGCGACTCAGCCGCGATTCGGTCCCCACGAAGCCGAGGTTGCGATCGAGCAGCTCGGTGAGGAAGGTGAGGACATCCTCGGTGGCGGGAGCGAGCTGGTAGATCGGTTCGGCGTGGTCGGTGTCGAAGAATCGCCGCAGCCAGCGGGTCTCGCCGGTCGACCAGTCGGTGAGGTATGTCTCGGGACGGTCGCGGAGCGGTTCGGAGTCGACTTCGTGAATCTGGTCGAGGTAGTCGGCCAGTTGAGGCACGAGCAGCGAGTGGGGGTTGGAGACGTTGCCAGAGATTTTGAACTGCTGGTGGAGGAAATCGAGGATGTAAGGTGCGTGGTGTGAGCGCAGCAGCTTTGCCGAGGGGCTGAGGTCAAAAAACGACTTGAGTCGCTCGAGATTCACATTCGCCTCACACACTTGCCAATGGAGGGCACCGCGCTGGCAGGCTGGAAGCCTGCCCTACGGGGATTGACCTGTAATTATAGACAGTTGGGCGCGGCGGGGGGCAGCTTTTTTCGTGCTAGCGAGCGGGTGGGGCGAAGGGCCGATTTGGCCTCTAATTACGGGGGAATTCGCAGTTTGCACTGCCAAATTCGGCACCGGTGAGGGGCGCTCCACAGGGGAGCATCGTGGGGCAGCCCGAACTGCACTGGCGGCTGGCGGAAGGGGGAGTCGGCTCGGGGAGGTAGTCGCCAAACGTGGTGGCGACGAGCAGGCCCGCACCAAACGTGGCCCCGGCGGCAAACGTGAGGGCGACCACGAGCGAGGGGGCCAGCCGGATGGCACGAGTCAACTGAGAGGTGCGTTTCATTTCGTCTCGGTCTCGTCGCGCGGGGTGTCGTCCGGGGCGTCCCAGGGGTTGCTGGGACGGGTGGAGGCTCTCCTTCCAAGATTGGCAACAAACAGCGAGAAAGCAAGGCCCGACAGCAGAAATAGCGAACCGGCCCCGTAGATAAAGATCTTGTAGAGTACATGCTCCCCCGCGCGGAACAGGAACATCAGAATCGACACCAGGAACATTTGCAACAGCAGGAGCCGCAACGGAAACTGCCAGCGGAATGGCTCGCGGTTGGGGTGCCGAGCATGAAACCGCCACAGGATGTTGTTGCCGGGAATCGCCAGCACGAGCATCAACACCACGGCCCCCCACCAGAGTGTGGCAATCGGCCGCTGGGCCGCGTGGGGGAGCCAAGACATGTGGGCGATGGTGAGGCAGCAGCCGATGATCGCTAGCGAAGGCCAGCCAGCCAGCAGGTAGGCTAGCCACGATCGCGTGCGAACGACGGCAAATTGGAACGCCAGGCTGAGGCCGGCACAGATGGGAAACCAGCCGAGCAACGACCCGATGTCGATCGTCAGATGGGCTGCCGCGGCGAGCATCGCCAGCGGCATCAACAGGCCGAGCGCGCGGCGGACGATATCGCCCCATGTGAGCGGGATCGGCTGCTCCAGGTCGGCGCTGATGGGAATGGTCGCCGTGGGAGTCGCCAGGTCGCTATCCATGGGAATTCTTAGCGATCGAAGATCTTCGTGATGGCGCGAATTGTCGTCTGGCGACCAGCCCGGGCAATCGACGTCGTGAGCGGGATCTTCTTGGGGCAGACGGCAACGCAGTTTTGGGCGTTGCCGCAGGTTTGAATTCCGCCTGGTTCCATCAGGGCATCGAGCCGCTCGCCGGCGTTCATCTTGCCGGTGCCATGCTCGTTGAACAGGACGACCTGGCTGATGCCAGCCGCCCCGACGAAGGCCCCTTCGAAGGCCGTTTCCTCGCGCGCTTGATGCGCTTCGTCCGTCTCGTTGGCACTCCAGGGAACGTCGATGCGGGAATACTGAGGGCAGGCGTCGAGGCAACAGCCACAACTCATGCACTCGGAGAGGGGATAACGCGTCTCCTGCTGCTGTTGCGATTCGCGCGGCCCGGGGCCACGGTCGTAGTAGTCGTCGACCGGAATCCACGATTTGAGCTGCTCGAGCGTCTTGAACATCCGTTTCCGGCTGACCACCAGGTCGCGGACCACCGGGAACTTGGCCATCGGCTCGAGGACCACCTCGTCGCTCTTCTCCTCGAGCAACCGATCGACCAGGGCCGAGCAGGACTGGCGCACCCGGCCATTGATGACCATGGTGCAGGCGCCGCAGACCTCTTCCAGGCAGTTGCAGTCCCAGGCGACCGGGGTGGTTTCCTTCCCCTCGGCATTGCGGGCCATGGCGGCAATTTTTTGCAGCAGGCTGATGACGTTGAGATTCGGTTCGTAGGGAACACTGAAGGTTTCCCACCGCGCGTCGGTGCCGGGGGCTGACTGACGCCGGACGCGGACCTTGATCGCTTCTCGCCTGCTGGTCGAACTCCCCGCGCTCATGGATAGCTTCCGTCAAAAAAGGGGCGAATTTCACCGCCTGGCAACCAGGGTGGTTTCCCCCAGTATAGGGGTTTGCGGGGAGAGGGCCAACGGAGCTATTTTGCCGCGAAATCGCACGGCCTGATTGGTGGGAAGGGCTAGGACGCGGGTTTGGCAGGAGTTGGAAGTTGGGGCGGGACGCCCTGTCGAGGTTTTGGCGTCACGATGGGACACGGATTGCCACGGGTCTAACCGGGTCACCACGGATCAGAAAACGTCGCGTCTTCGGGGGGTGCCATACCCTGAAAGGGTATGCGTGGTTGGTGGAAAGAATAGGACGCGGGTTTGGCAGGAATGTTGGAAGTTGGGGCGGGACGCCCTGCCGAGGTTTTGGCGTCACGATGGGACACGGATTGCCACGGGTCTAACCGGATCACCACGGATCAGAAAACGTCGCGTCTTCGGGGGGGGGGTGCCATACCCTGAAAGGGTATGCGTGGTTGGTGAAAAGAATAGGACGCGGATTTGGCAGGAATGTTGGAAGTTGGGGCGGGACGCCCTGTCGAGGTTTTGGCGTCACGATGGGACACGGATTGCCACGGGTCTAACCGGGTCACCACGGATCAGAAAACGTCGCGTCTTCGGGGGGGGTGCCATACCCTGAAAGGGTATGCGTGGTTGGTGGAAAGAATACGACGCGGGTTTGGCAGGAATGTTGGAAGTTGGGGCGGGACGCCCTGTCGAGGTTTTGGCGTGACGATGGGACACGGATTGCCACGGGTCTAACCGGGTCACCACGGATCAGAAAACGCCTGGCAGAAAACGGCTCACGATTTGGCACCCTTCTGATCCGTGGTGATCCCTTCAAATCCGTGGTGATCCGGAAAGCGCCGGGATAAACCGGTTTGGAGTAGCGAATGAAA
>CAZYQQ010000144.1:1596-11133 GCA_964650265.1 uncultured Planctomycetaceae bacterium | reverse complement strand
GGCACCTCGCCATGGCGCAATACATGAATGCCCGACAGCAATAGCCGCATCAAGTGCATCACATGCTTCGGCTTGATCCGCCCCTGGTTCCGCAGGTCCTGCTGCATTCGCTTGAACTGCGACATCACATAGCCGTTGTAGGTCTGATAAACCAGCCGCGACAGGAACGCCTCGCGCATCGCCAGCAGTTCCTCGGCCAGCGGCGTGGCGAACTCCACCAGCGGCGAGTAGAGACACTCCAGAATGTTCGGGTTACCCTTGAGCGCCATCACCAGAAACTTCTGTAGCTCCCAATAAGCCTCCTGGTTGGCGTCGTTCTCCAGTTGTTCCGGCACACCGTAGAGCGACCAGTGAAGGTCCGCTGGCGGCAGGTAGATTCCCCGCCGGTCGGTGTCGGAATCCTCGGTCGCCAGCCCAAACGCCCGCGACCCCACCACACAGCGATAGATCACCCGATCAAACAGCCCATGGGTCGACAGCACCTGGCTCGCGTCGTTGAGCACCCCCAGCTTGTACTCCGCGAGTTGCATCAGGTTGTCGTGATGGAGCGGGGCCTCGTAACCATCGACGAATCGCACCCGATAGGAATGACTCCGATCGACCGGCGATCGGACCACCACCCCGACCGCTCCCGCCGGGTGCAGAATCTCCCCACCGGAACCCTGCACCGCTTTGAGCACGACCACCTGGGTGCCGACCGAGTAGATCAGATTGGGGCTGTTGTGGACGTGCATGGCGTAAAGGATGAAGGAGGAAGGATGAAAGCGTCATTGTAGAGGGACCAATTCAGTTTTTCCCGCGGCCCGTCCGGCGAAATGCCCTCATTCCGAGCCGGGCGGTGTGAGCCCCCGGAGTGCGAGCGTCACGAAATAGGCCACGGATTGAAGCGGATCCGTCTGAACCACCACGGATCAGAAA
This sequence comes from uncultured Planctomycetaceae bacterium, assembly GCA_964650265.1. Classification (GTDB taxonomy): domain Bacteria; phylum Planctomycetota; class Planctomycetia; order Pirellulales; family Lacipirellulaceae; genus CAZYQQ01. Next base: position 10,215 of record CAZYQQ010000144.1, on the reverse strand, counting down.
GCGCCTTTGCAGAGAACAGTTCACGATCGATACCTTCTGATCCGTGGTGACCCGACAGACCAGTGTTCATCCGTGTCCCATCGTCACGCGAACCTTGCGACAAGCGCCCAACTTCCCCGCAAAAGCTGAACTGGTCCCCCATTGTAAAGGGACACTGCGGCGGGTGGCCGGTTCGCGAGGTTAGAGGTCGACGCGGTGGAGTTGGCACCGACGAAGCGACTTGTGTGCGGCAATGCGCAATCGAGAGCGGTGCTATATTCAAGGCTGAGCGTAATATGCGGCTTGTCGGGCCTCTATATTCAAGGCAGCCTTGAATATAAACACCAATGCGACTCCATATTCAAGGCTGCCTTGAATATAGCCCCCTATCGACCTCCATATTCAAGGCTGCCCATAATATGGACTCCTCTCCATCATCCCGCCGCGCCGGGCAATACCTTCCGCAGCCCGGGCTGGGCTATCGGGCGTTTATCCCCACGCCCCTGCCGCCGGACCCGCCGGTGAGGATGGACCCGGAACTGTTGGTACTCCTGTCTCGGGCCGACCGGGCGCTCGGCCGTCTCGACGGGTCGATCCAAACTTTGCCCCACCCCGACCTGTTTGTCTTGATGTACGTCCGCAAGGAGGCGGTCCTGTCGAGTCAGATCGAGGGGACGCAAAGCTCGCTGCAGGACGTACTCGCCGCCGAAGCCCGGGTGTTGTCGGCCAGCAGTCCCGACGATGTCGGCGAAGTGGTGAACTACGTGGCCGCGATGAACCATGGCCTGGCGCGCCTCGATGCGCTGCCGGTGTCGGTGCGGTTGATCCGCGAGATCCACGAGAAACTGCTCGCTGGCGTCCGGGGTTCGCACCTCACCCCTGGCGATCTTCGCACAAGCCAGAACTGGATCGGACCGGCCGGGTGTACACTGAGCGAGGCGACGTATGTTCCCCCTCCACCACAAGAGGTGGGCCCTGCGCTCTCCGATCTGGAAAAGTTCCTCCACACCGACAGCAATCTTCCGCTCCTTGTGAAGATCGGCCTCGCCCACGCGCAGTTCGAAACGATCCACCCGTTCCTCGACGGCAACGGGCGCGTCGGCCGGCTGTTGATTACCTTTCTGCTCTGCGAGCGCGAGGTACTCCAGAAGCCAGTGCTTTATCTCTCCTACTATTTCAAGAAGCACCGCAACGAGTATAACAAGCTGCTGCAAGCAGTTCACGACACGGGGGATTGGGAGGGATGGCTCGATTTCTTTCTGCGTGGCGTGATCGAGGTGAGCGACCAGGCGACGGAAACAGCCCGCAAGATAGTTGCCCTTCGCGAGCTGCATCTCCAGGCCATTATCGACCACCTTCCGCGCACGATTGCCAATGGCTATCGGATGCTGGAGTACCTTTACGCTCACCCGATCATCTCGGTGAGTGAAGCGCAGGAACTGTTGGGGGGGTCCTATCAGGCGGCGAACGAGTTGGCGAACAATCTGGCGGAAATGGGTATCCTACAAGAGTTCACCGGACAAGCTCGTCATCGGCGGTTCCGGTATGTCGACTATATCGCGCTGTTCAATGACGATACGATGCAGTCACCCTCCGAGCCGGGCGACGTTAGTCCCCGGAGTTGAATCAACACGGTCTGAGGATTGACCAACGCAGAGACGCGTCAGCCGTCTCGCCTTGGGTTGGGATGGGTTCGGTCCGAAGCCGAGCGGGTGAGCACTTCTGGCGATTTAGAAAATCGCCCCACAATAAAAACGCAAAAGAAGGCATTCAACAGTTGCCCTCTTGTTTGGTCAAATTCTCGGGAACCTTTCCCCCCCTCCCCACGTCTCACCCCCATCTCGACGACACTAAGTTTCCCTTTCCCTATCTATTGCAGAGGTCCGATGATGCCACGTTTCTATCGAAAATCCCCCTGGTTGACACCCCTCGCCTTGCTTGGCGCCCTGCTCACTGGCTGCGACGCCACGACGGCCGAGTCCCCGCCCCCCCAAGTCTCGGCGGCGGTAATCAAGGAGGTCGCCATCGCCGAACAGCGGTTCGCCCTCGATCTCTATGCCAGCATGATCGAGGATGCCGACGGTAAGAACCTCTTCTTCTCCCCCCATTCGGTCTACTCAGTCCTGGTGATGGCGGCCGAAGGGGCCGATGGCGAGACGGCCGCCGAGATGGCCAAGGTGCTTGGGCTCGAATTGAAAGCGGATTCCCAGGGACAGTTCGCCTCCACCCACAACGGACTCGCGGGACTCGCTCACGGACTCAAGGGCCGGGGCAACGCCAAGGACGTCCACACCCTGCTCACCGCCAACGCCGTGTGGGTCGACAAGAGCTTTCCCCTCGCCCCGGCCTACCAGCAGGCGCTCCAGCCCTACCTCCATGGTGGTGGTGGAGTGTTTGCTTGCGACTTTCACAACCGCTACGGCGCCGAGGCCAAGCGGATCGACCAGTGGTGCGACGACAACACCCGTGGGCACATCGATAGCATTATGCCGAAGCTCAGTCCCGAAGAGGCGAAGCTGGTCAAGCTCGTCCTTACCAACGCGGTCTACTTCGAGGGGAAGTGGGTCGTGCCGTTCAAACCCGAGGATACCAAACGGCAGCCGTTCAAGCTTGCCGGAGGGAGCGACGTCGAAGTCGACATGATGAACGCCTGGGGTTTCGAAAACGCCCGGTATGGTGCGATCGACGAAGCGGGAGAATGGTTCGAGACGCCCACCACATACGATCCCAGCAAGCCGCTGAACGAACAGGCCCTTTACCCCGAAGGCAAGGGCTTCACGATGGCCGAGCTTCCCTATAAGGGAGGTCGCCTTAGCATGGTCCTCGTCGCCCCACGCGAGCGCGACAGGCTTGCCCATGTCGAAAAACTGATGACCGCCGAGCGACTCACCGGGTGGATCGCCAAAATGGAGTCGCGCAAGCTCTCACGCCTCCGCGTGCCGAAGCTCGACTTGGCGACCGAGTACGACATGACCCAGAAGCTCGCCGCCCTGGGAATGCCGCGGGCTTTCACCGCACCAGGGGGCGAAAGGGGTGCCGACTTCTCGCGGATGGTCGCCTCGAGTGATCCCGATTTGCAAGTCTACCTCAGCATGGTCCTCCACAAGGCGACCCTGCAGGTCGACGAGCAAGGGACCGTGGCGGCAGCCGTCACCGGCGGGATCGTCACCGCATCCGCCGCCCCAGCGCAGACCGCCAGGCCCTTCCATCCCGAATTCCTAGCCGATCGCCCCTTCTTGATGCTGATCCGCGACAGGCAGACGGGGGACATCCTGTTCATGGGGCGGATCAACGATCCGCGCTGAGGATTGCATCACTTAAATGTGCGTGACACTTCAGCCATCTGAAGCTGGCCGAAGTGGATAAAAAAACACAGAGACGCAGAGACGCGGAGATGTTATTGGCGGGATGGCGGGAGTCCGGATGTTGAGTTATTCCCATCGCCAACGGGTTCGATTCGATGCGAAACCCGCGCGTAGGTCTCCGTGCCTTGTGTCTCCGTGTTTCTAATCCACTTCCGAGGAACTGGTGCCGAAGCGATTTCGGCGGTGACTCATTTCAAAGTGAGCCGTAACGGCTCTCTTGATACCTCTTTCACCCGAAACCTTCGCGCTGCCATCCCAATCACCACCGCCGGCAACAGCATCCCGAGCGTCGCCGGGTTTGGGATTGCAGTGACGGTGAATGTGAGGAATCCCGTGATGACCGTGGGAGGGCTTGTGCTATCGCTATCGGAAGAGATGAAGGTCATGTGGAGTGTGTAGCCGCCCGCTTCGAGTGGGCCGAGGGGGTGGAGGTACTCGAATGCCGAGGGGGCCCAGAGTGCGCCGGTTTCGGGTCCGAACGTGCGCTGGATTTGTGCGTTCAACTGGTCCCCCACAAGTTCATGCGTGACATCGACGTCGATCTCGGATGAGTTCCCGAAAGTCGGAACGACCAGGACCAGCGCTTCGCCCGCGTGGAGCGCGATATCCGATTGGGCTGGAGTCGCTGGGGGGAGCATGATTTCGAACGGGTCGCTAGGGAGGAACATCTTGGCGGGGACCGTCTCACCCGGCGCCAGCGGACGCACCAAATAGTTCCAGCCCCCGGCGCCATCGCTCGTCAGATCGCCGACATCGATCGGTACAGGCAGGGACTCCGTCTGAGCAAACGAGTTGCTGGCAACCGAGCAGAAGATCGTGACGGCGAGTAGCGAGAGAAATAAACGCACGCGGCAAACTCCTTCGGTGGGAAAGTTAGCGACTGGAGCTGGAGAAGAGTAACAGCCTCCCCAGGGCAAGCCAATGGCGAACAAGACAACCTGCTAGCACCAACCCCCGACCTCTGGCCCCCGACCCCTGTCCCCTCCTCGAAACCGCTCTAGGTCCCACCGCCGCCGCTTGCTACACTCCCGCCCCACCTTGGTCGCGTTGCGACTTGGCGCGGGCCCTGGCGGCCATCGCGCTCCCGCCTTCATCCTCCTACCTACGCCGCCCGAGATCAGATCATGCCGCTCGTGTCCGCTGACTGCTGCTCCCCGATATCGCGTTGGTTGTCCGTCTGCCTGCTTGGATTGGGAGTTACTTCGATAACTGGGGCCCAAGCCCAGGCGCCGCGATATGGCGAGCAGCCCACGACAAGTGGCGCCGCGGCAGGAGGTGTGACTGGATCGGGACAGGGGGCACCCGTCTACGGGCAGAATCAGCTCGCGAATCAGCCCTCCGCACAGCCAGCACAGACCCAGCCAGCACAGACTCAGCCGAGCCAGTATCCGCAGCAACCACCGCAGCCCTATGGAACGCAGCCAGGGTCTCACCCCGCCGCGCAGGGGCCCCAGGGCCCGTTGACCCCACAGCAAATGGCCGCCGAGTTGCAGCGCGAGCCGGCGGTGCCGGTCAACCCGTTCAATGTCGGGGCGGCGGAGGTGGCATGGATCGATGGGGTGCTGAAGAAGTGGGAAACCGATAGCGACACGGTGAAGACGTTTTACGCCGAGTTCGAACGCGACGAGTACAACAATTTCGGGCCGGCCGGGCTCCCCATGAAGCGCGAGCGGGGAAAACTGGGTTACATCACCCCCGATCAGGGGAGTTACGAAGTCATCGATTCGCGGGTGTGGCAGCCGGCTCAGCAGCAACAGCCGCCGGCGGCGGGCGAGCAAGCGCAACCGCAGGGAAGCTATGTAAAACAGGATGGAGTGAAAGGGGATCACTGGGTGTGTGACGGGAAGCACGTCTACATGCACCAGTTCGATAGGAAGCAATTGATCGTGACGCCGATCCCCCCCGACATGCAGGGAAAAGCGATTGTCAACGGCCCGCTTCCCTTCCTGTTTGGGGCGAAGGCGGACGACCTCAAGCAGCGGTATTGGTTTCGCGTGGCCCGGGAGCTGTGCGACGAGAAGTTCACCCGGATCGGCATCCACGCCAAGCCGAAGTTCCAGGCCGACCTGGCCAACTTCACCGACGTCTACGTCATCCTGCGGAACGAGCCGAATGAGCTATTGATGCCGATGAGCATGCGGCTGGTGAACCCCGACCGGAGCCACGCCGACTATCGATTCAACTTGAGGGAAGCCCGGGTCAACGCCCGGCTCGACCAGTGGTTCAGCGGGATGTTCATGGCCCCCCGAACCCCGATCGGCTGGACGCGAGTGGACGAACCCCTGCAACAGGCAGCACAGCCGGCGCCACCGGTGGGGAGTGGGGTGGGGCAGCCACAGCGGCAGTAGCAAGCCGAACGTACCCGGACTAAAGTAGCGGGCATGAGCACATCCCTCGCGATTCCCGCCGTCTGTTGTCTCTTAGTCTTTTGTGGCACACATGCACTCGCCGACGAGCCCCGCCCCCGCGTGCGTGACCTCGGCGTCACCGTTGGCATCCTCCCCACCGGCGAAGAGAACGCTATCACCGACGTGGCCGGAGTGAAGGTGGGGCATACGACACTTGTGTTGGGGGAGAGTATCCGTACCGGGGTGACGGCGATCGTGCCACATGGAGGGAATCTCTTTGAAGAGAAGGTCCCTGGCGCGGTCCATGTCGGCAATGGGTTCGGCAAGCTGATGGGGTCGACCCAGGTGCAGGAACTGGGCGAGATCGAGACGCCGATTCTGTTGACGTCGACTCTCAACGTCCCCCGGGTGGCCGATGCCTTGCTCGACTGGATGCTGAAGCAGCCTGGCAACACAACCGTGAGATCGATCAACGCGCTCGTGGGAGAGACCAACGACGGGGTGCTCAACGACATCCAGGGTCGCCACTGCGGGCGGCGCGAGGTCTATGCGGCGCTGGCTGCCGCCAAGAGCGGACCGGTGGAGGAGGGATGTGTCGGGGCGGGGACCGGGACGATCTGCTTCGGATTCAAAGGGGGGATCGGCACGTCGTCGCGGGTGGTGCCGGAGTCGGCCGGTGGGTACACCGTGGGAGTGCTGGTGCAAACCAACTTTGGCGGAGTGCTGACGATCGCCGGCGCGCCGGTGGGGCGAGAACTGGGAAAGTATTACTTGCGGGAGGAACTCGAACAGCGGGAAGGGGACGGTGACGATGCGGCCGACGGCTCGATCATCATCGTCGTGGCGACCGATGCGCCGCTCGATGCCCGGAATCTCAAGCGACTCGCGTCGCGGGGGATGCTCGGCCTGGCGCGGACGGGGTCGCCCGCAACGAATGGTAGCGGCGATTACGTGATTGCCTTCAGCACGCACGAGAAGTGTCGTATCACCTCCACCAGTGGTGAGCGGGAGATGGTGATCTTGGGGAACGATTCGATGTCGCCGCTCTTTTTGGCGGTGGTCGAGGCGACCGAGGAGGCGATCTACAACTCACTCACCAAGGCGATCACCACGACCGGGCGCGGCGGGCGGAAGGTCGAGGCGCTGCCGATTGAGCGGGTGGTGGAGATTTTGGAGGCGCATGGCGCAATTCCTAGGGAAGAACCCTAGGCTACGGTGAGGTTGGCCGTTGGCCAAATAGCCGTGTGCCGCTACCGCGAGATAGCGAAGAAAAACAACAAGAGCCAGAGGAACGGCCCCCCCAAGCCCAACAGGATGGCGGCGATCGCGTGCCCCATGCCGGCGGCCTCGGGTTGGATTTTGGCTTTTCGCACGCCGAGGATGCCGCAGATGATTGCCACCGGACTTGCCAGCATCCCCAGTAGGGGGATAAGACTCGCCACGCCGAAGTAATAACCGACCAGAGCGGGGGCGTTATTGACGGGAATGATCGCCATGGTTTTTTGAACCTGCCTTTCTAACGCGAAGAGCGGAACTCGATTTCCAGCTCTGCTCCCAAGATGACCACTTTGAGTGAGCCGGGACGATGTCTTTGGGGCGATTGTAACCCGGGCGGCGGATTTTCGTTTAGGGGGGCTGGCGCTGCACGCCGACGACGATAGCGTCTCCGGCTTGCGACACTTTCGCGCGGAGAAACTTTAACGCCGAATGGACTAACGTGTTGCGGTGTTTGGTGTTAGGCCGCTTGCGAAGGCATTGGCGGGCGGTTTGCGATGGATGGTCCCTCGATGGATCACCCTTGTTCGCCATATGGATGCCGACATGACCCTTCCACGCTGGGCCGCGATACTGTTCATCGTCATTTTTCTCACAACCGGCAAAGCGGGACGTGCCCGGGCAGGGGTGCTCGACCGCGTTCGAGATGAAGCCCGAGCGACCGGGTCGGACCACGACGCGGAGGAACCTCGCGGCGATGGAGGGAAGCTCGCTCGGGTACGTGGCGTCGTCCGCGAAGAGGGGAATCATGGCCATCGCCATCACCTACCGCCTGGTGGAGTCGAATGACGCGCTCGTTCGCGCCGGACTGGGGATGAACTGGCTCGGCGACCGCTGGTGGGGCTGCGAGTGTGGTTCTAAACAATCAGGGCATCCTGAGTATCCTAGGCATCGATGTTGGTTTAAGAACATTGATGAGCAGGATGGATAGGATGGACGAGAGGGAAGCGTGTGGGGTATGGTGGACGCTGGAGGGAGTCGAAGTGGCAGGTCTTAAGGGAGAATTGAGATGAGCGAACATCGGGCGACGCTGGAGTGGCGGCGTGAGAGTGCGGATTTTGGTTACGAGACCTACAACCGCGACCATGTGGTGGAGTTCGACAACGGACTGAAGCTCGAGGCCTCGGCGGCGCCGGCCTACAAGGGGAGCGAGGATCGGGTCGACCCGGAGGAACTGCTCGTGGCGGCGATTGCCAATTGCCACATGCTGACCTTCCTGGCATTTTGCTCGAAGAAGCGGCTCACTCTCGACAGCTATCGCGACAACGCCGTGGGGGTGCTCGAAAAGAACGAAAATGGCAAACTGGCCATCACCCGGGTGACGCTCCACCCGGTGGCGACCTTCGCTCCGGGAGTCGAGGTGCCGCGCGAGGAACTCGAAAAGCTGCACCACCGGGCGCACGGGGAGTGTTTTATCGCCAACTCGGTGCGGGCGGAGGTGGTGGTGGAGCTGGACTGAACTTTGCGCGATTTGGAAAACCACCGAGGGCACGGAGGACACGGAGGAAAAGAGATCAAACGCGGAGGCGCAGAGACGCGGAGATGGCGTAGTTGAAAAGGGAGAGAACTTAAGTGGAGATAGCAGTCACCCGAGAGTGTTCGGCAGATTGCTGCCAACATACACGCTAAGCTGCGTCGGAAGATGAAGCCGA
>CAZYQQ010000144.1:0-1496 GCA_964650265.1 uncultured Planctomycetaceae bacterium | reverse complement strand
CACAACTGCTAGTATGCTACTCCACCTTATTCCCTTGATAGTGGCGTTCCTAATCGCGGCGGCGTGCGTATGCTATCCGCGCACCTTCGGTTTGCTGGATCCAACTCCAGGACAAAAGCCAATATTCGTCATCACCAAGAACTACCCCCTTCTCATACTGTCGCTGGTTGTCGCAACGGTTGCGTGGTTGATCGCCACAGTGGTCTGGATTCTTCCTCACTTCGGACCATTGACGATATTCTTTGTTATCCTTGGGCTGGAATCGCTCCTGGCATTGTTCGTTTGGCATCTGATTTTGGCCTGGATCTATCGGAGACGAAGTGGCTTAGGTTGGCTGGAGCGCATACTATGGATTGCGCCTTCACTTGTTCTGGCAATGATGATTGTGGTGGTTCCACTGTGGGACAAACTGCCCATGAACGTGTTCAGGGACCGCGTTGCGTCGCCTGTTCCATCGTCTGTAGCCTCACTTCGCATTGGTGGCGAACATACCTTTATGTTTGAACACACGGTGATGTATTTTGAATTGAGTGCCGGCGACTTTCCGCAGATTCTCGCTCGGTACCCCTACAAGAATACCGAGCCGGCAAACGGAACAGAGCTTCTAGAAGAGTATGCGAAGGAATTCTTGGATCTTGAATTAGACGACTTAGCGCCATACGACCTGTTTGTAGCCGATTTGACCCCAGAAGCTTGGGAGGAGATTACTACCCGAGAGAAAATAGTTGTTACAAATAAGGAGCGAACTCGAGTGGTTTTCTTTCAGTTGTACGATGACTAGGTCTACTCTATGATATTCAGTCGCAAGGGTATCCGATCTTTGTCGCCTCCTGTTTCACCCTCGCGACGTTGGCATCTGGATTGAGTTGCAAGATCATGCTCTTGGTTAGTGGGACGCCGGTGTAGATGTCATGAACAACATCCAACGGCACATCGCGTTCGTAGTTCTCTTCAGCCCACTCTTGGTACTCTTCCGGAGTCAGCTTGGGGAAATCGAGTAAATCACTCGCGCCGTCGCCGACATCCTCCAGGTGTTCCGAGGTCGAGTGCCAAGTCGACGCTCCGTCGATATGCCACGCAATGACGGTTGCTTCGTCGCGTCGGAAGGCACGATCCTGGAGGGATTCGTAAATCGCCTTTGGAGTCGCCTGCTTAATCCATGTTTCACGATCGGCAAGGTTCGCAAGCGGAGCATCGTGAAGAGTCCCCTTGGCGATACAGTGACCGGGATCGAATACAAGGAAGAGATCGTCCCCCTGGAAGTTGTTGAATGCGGCCACGCTGCGGTGGCGCCCCCAAGACGCAGTGAACGTACAACTCGGCTCGCCAAGATCGTCGGCGAGAATGGCTTCCGCCATGGCTTGGGATTGAATCAGGGTCCGCAGTTGTGGCGGTTGTAGTAAACCTTGGAAGGGATTCATCATCCGATTGCTCTTTCTGCCTTTCGGCCATGGCGAGGAGATATCGTAACCCGACGCGTGAGCGAGAGGCGCCTC
>CAZYQQ010000143.1:0-11318 GCA_964650265.1 uncultured Planctomycetaceae bacterium | reverse complement strand
CGGGCATCGACTAGAATTGACCCCCGCGTTCCTCCGATCCCCCACCTCCCTGCCCCCACCGATGAAGACACCATGCCCAAGCGATCTCTCATGTTGATCGGTTTCACCACGTTCCTGTTGTGTGCCACCTCACTGTGTGGGGTGGCGACCGCGGAGGAAAAGAACGAGGCCGACGCCTACCTGGAGAAGTTCGCCGGGCAGCTCACCGGCGCGAAAACGTTTGCCACGCGGATCGACTTCCGCACCACGGTGGGGCTCCCGGGGCTGTCGCACGATCGAGCGATGAGCTTCAATCTGGCGGTCGAGCGACCGCGGAACTTCGCGCTCGTCCCCCGCGGGGAGGGCACGGGACCGATGGTCGTGGGGAATGCCGAGCGGGTGACGAACTTCCTGAAGGATCTCAACCAGTACACCGAACAGCAGGCCCCCGAGTCGCTCGATGCCTATAGTCAAAGTCTCGAAGCGATCATGCTGTTGCCACACGGGATGGGGCATCTGGTGATGAGTCTGCTCGCCGAGCATCCCGACCAGCGGCTCATCGCCGGCTCGAGCGAGCGGAAGTACCTGGGGCAGGAGCAAATCGACGGCATCGATTGCCACCATCTCCGCATCGTCGAGGAGACGTGCGACTACGATGTCTGGATCACGGCGGGTCCCGAGCCGAAACTCCGCCGCATCCGCCCCGACATCTCGAAAAGCTTTGGCGACGAAGAACGTGAGGCGGGTTTCGTGGTGACGATGGTGCTCGACTTTACCGAGTGGGATCTTCGCGCCACACACAAGGGGGAGACGTTCGCGTTCACGCCACCCGCGGGGGCAAAGCGGGTCGATCAGTTTGCCGCCATCGAGCCCGAGGGGGTGTTGCCCCCGATCGTGTCGGCCCATCCCTTGATTGGAAAGCCAGCACCGAAGTTCGAACTCGAGGGTTACGAAAAGAAGGACACTCTCAAGCTGGAGGATGCCCTCGGCAAGCAGGTGGTGGTGCTCGATTTTTGGGCCATCTTCTGCCCTCCCTGTATCGAAGGACTCCCCAAGTTGCAGGAAGCGGCCGAGGAGTTCAAGGACAAGGATGTGGTCTTTCGAGCGGTGAATCTCGACGACTCGCGCCCGGCGATCGAGAAGTTCCTGAAGGAACACAAGCTCGAGTTGCCGGTGCTGCTCGACCCCAAGGCCAAGGTGGCCGAGTCGTATCGAGTTCAGGGCATTCCGCAGACGGTGCTGATCGGCAAGGATGGCCGCGTGCATGTGGTCTACGAAGGACTTTCGGTCGATTTCAAGGCCGACCTCACCCGCGACATCGAGGCCCTGCTGGCTGGCGAGGACCTGGCGGCCAAGACGCTTGCGAAGCAGGAAGAGAGTGCCACTATGCCGGGAAAGGAAGAGCCCGGCAAGCAGAGCGCGGATGAGGTGCCTGCGGACGAGCCTCCCGCCGATGGGGCTCTCAAGGACCCTGCCAAGCGCCGTTAGCGTCAGCCAACCTTGCGCATCGGTTCGTTGTCGGCGTCGTCGGCCATGCCCGGTTCGTCGCGGACGAGCCGAATGGTCGCCTTGGGTGGAGTTCGTCGCTCGCGGAGGTAGCCGCGGCTGGTGCCCCGCAGGAAGGGGCCGATCTCCGCGGCTGGCCCGCTGGTAAACCGCTGCTCCAAGGTTGCCAGCAGTTCCTCCCAACCATGGCCGTGGCGGTAGAGGAGTTGGTAGGCCTCCTTGAGGTCATTCCGCTCCTGGGGAGTCATCCCCGCACGGCGGAGGCCCACTTTGTTGAGCCCGACCACCTGATTCGACTCGCCGTCGATCATCATGAAGGGAGGAACATCCTGGACGATGCGCGCGAGCCCGCCGACCATGGCGTTGCGTCCGACGCGGCAATACTGATGGACCGCGGCTCCACCTCCAAGATAGGCCCGATCCCCCACGGTGACGTGGCCCGCTAGCATCACGTTGTTGGTGAGGACGACGTGGTCGCCCACCACGCAGTCGTGGGCCAGATGGGCACCCACCATCACCAGGCAGTCGTCCCCCAGGCAGGTCGAGTGGTCGGCCACCATGGCGCGGTGCATCGTCACATTCTCGCGGATGACGTTGCGGTCGCCCACGATGAGTTGGCCAGGAAACTCGATGACGCTCAGGTGTTGCGGGAGTCCCCCCAGAACGGCCCCTTCGCCAATGCGGTTGTCGCACCCCAGCCTCGTCCCCCGCTTGATGGTCACGCGGCCTGCAAGCACGCAGCGGTCGCCGATTTCGGTATCCTCTTCGATGATCGCAAACGGCCCAATTTCGACATCGACGCCCAACTGGGCGCGGGGGCTAACCTCTGACAAAGGGTGGATGATCACAGGTGGGTCCCCAGGGTAATGCGGGCCAGATTCGGAGGGGGGGATTGCGGTGAGCCTCGTGCCAGGAGCGGTTCCTGACCACCGCGAGGCGCCCAGCAATGCTCAAAATATCGGTCAACGGGCTTGTGCCTGCTTAACCAGAAGTACCGATTTTGACTTGCCTGCACCTGATGCCACCCCCCGGTTTAGCGCCGCGGGAGAATGGGCGTATACTCGCCCTTAGCTTTGCTGGCTACGCCAGATCGCGGGCATGTGCGAGCATGCCCTCCCGCGAGCGATGCTAGCAAGCACGATTTCCCCTTCGACTTCAGCAGGAAGAGCACCCGATGGCAGACCCCGTCGAAATCTACAAAGAGGCCAACCGGCTTCGTACCGAGGGCCAACTGGAGGAGGCGATCGCAAAACTCCACGAGGTGCTGGAGGCCGATCCCGACTACTCGCTCGCCCACAGTGCGCTGGCGGTGGTGCTCCAAAAACTCGACCGCCACGACGAGGCGATCGTCCACGCCGAGTGCGTCTGCAAACTCGTGCCGAGCGACCCCTTCAGCTACACGGCGCTCAGCGTCACCTATCAGCGGGCCCTCGCCGCCACCGGGGAACTGAAATACAAGATGCTGGCCGAGGAGGCGATGGAGCGGAGCCGCATGGTGGGCGGGCACTGATTTGGGCAAAGCGTAGCACAACGATGGGACACGGATCGCCACCGATCTAAGGGGATCACCACGGATCGGAAAGATCCGCTTTGATCCGTGGCTTATTTCGTAGCGCGTCGCGAATCAGCTCTTCTGGACGACCCGCTTTTGGACGTCGGTCTCTAGGACGCCGAAGGCTTGTTCGTGCCGCTGCACCGAGAGGTGAAGGGCCTGGAGCATCCGCTTGGCGGTGAAATAGTTGGTGACAATCCGCTGCTTCACCTCCACCGGGTCGCTGAGCACGCCGTAGGGCTGCGAATTGAGGCCGAAGTCGAGGATCAACTCCTCGGGCGTGCCGGTCACGCGACAGAAATTGGCGTAGGTGCAAATCGCCCCTTTGTCGTCGACTTCCACGCGGTGTCGCTGCTGTTGCTGCGGCGCCTCGCCCCCTTGGGAGGCGTCTTCGGACTTCTTTCCTTCGTTGTCGGCCATCAAGTACTCCCTGTTTGGCTAGTGATGAGTTCGTGACGCCCCCCAGGAGGTCTGTCACCACGATGTTAGTGCTTTAAGGCGATGCCTTACGCCCACCCGCTTGTTGTCAGGCGCTCGCATTTCAATTTACCTCCGCTCGGGCCCCGACGCCAGCGGCAGGATCGGCACCCGTTCAGACCTCCCCCTTCCCGCGGATCGATAGCACCACACTCTCGCCGAAACCGGGGGTCTCGTAGGTCGACAGGCAGCGTAGCTCCTTGTCGCGCAGGAGTCCGTAGTGGCGGGCTTCCCCCCGCTCATCGGTCCAATTCTTCCCCTTGACGAGGAGCAGACGATCGAACGCCTCCCAGTGGGGCTCCAGCCACGTGAGCAGCTTTCGCAGCGGGGCCACCGCACGAGCCGTGAGCGTGTCGCAGGTGCTAATCGCGAGCACTTCCTCGGCCCTGGCGGGATAGACTTTCACCGGCAGCTCGAGCCGACCGACGAGATCCTCGAGCACGCGGGCCTTCTTGCCCACCGAGTCGCTCACGGCCACACGAAGATCGGGACGGACGATGGCCAGCAACAAACCCGGCACTCCCCCCCCGCTGCCGATGTCGAGCACACGTTCGCGCGGCTCGAGCTGGGCCGCCAGTTGCAGCGTGTCGACCAGATCGCGTGCCACAAACTTATCGCATGTCGTATGCCGAGTGAGATTGATCTTCTCGTTCCACTCCCACAACAGGGCCCGATAGGCATCGACCTGCGCGACGATATCGTCCCCCAAGGAAATCTCATGGGCCGCAAGGGCCTCGGCCAGGGACGTGGATTCACTCAAGGGATTGGTCATGGAGATCGAAAGGAACGGCGGCGATGAAAGGAGCCGCCATTCTACCACGAGGACTTCTTGCCGTGAATTCTTTGGATGCGACCAGCACGATGCCTGTGTTTGGCCTTTTTGTCGATCTCGGGAGGGAGGCGACAACCTTGGCGTGATGCCGTACCATGGGGCGAGTGGCGACAGCAAGCCATGGTGCGCTAACCGAAGGTTGGCGACGAGAGCAACGACGAGGTGTCTATGAAAATCGGTGGAAATGACGTGGGGCGCGGCAGCGCGACGATTTGGTGGATGTTGGTGATAATTGCGGGCTGCACGTCAACGAAGGAGCCGGTTCGCGATGTGGTTCGCCCGGTGAAAACCATCGTCGTCACCGCGGGCGAAGAATCGCGCGAGCGAATTTTTCCGGGGACGGTGGAAGCAGCGCGGCGGGTGGAGCTGGCATTTCAGGTTTCCGGCTTGTTGGTTTCGTTCCCCACGCAGGAAGGGCAAGAGGTCAAGCAGGGCGAAGTGATTGGCCAGCTTCGCGAAGAGGAGTTTCAGGCGCGGCTCACCGCGTTGCAGGGACAGTTGGACCAGGCGCGAGCGGCACGGGCGGCACTGCTGGCGGGGGAACGGCCGGAGGAGCGGCGGCGACGCGAGTCGCAAGTGCGTGCGGCCGAAGCGAGATTGGCCAATGCTAGATCGGATTTGAATCGTGCCGCCGAGCTGGTTCAGGACCGCGTCATCTCGCGGGCCGAATTCGATCAGTTCGAAACCACCTATCGTGTCGCACTCGAAGACTTCGAATCGGCGAGAGAGTTATTTGAGAAGGGGACGATCGGACGGGAAGAAGATATTGCCGCCCGCGACGCGGAAGTCCGAGGGCTCGAAGGTCGTGTGGTCGAAGCCAATTTGCAGTTGCAGGACTGTACATTACGGGCCCCTTACGATGGAGTGATTGCCCAGCGATTCGTCGAGGAAGGACAAAACGTACAGGCCGCGCAGCCGATCGTGCGCCTGCAAGACGTCGATCAGATCGATATCGCCGTCGACGTGCCGGAAGCCGTGATGGCCGCCGACATCCGTACCGCCGAGATCGTCTCCATGGTCGCGGAGATCAGCGGCGCTCCGGGGATTCAGTTTCCGATCGAAGTTCGCGAGGTGGCCCAGGTGGCCGACCCGACGACGCAAACGTTCAACATTCGTGCCGCGATGAAAGCGCCCGACGGCGTGCGAGTGCTGCCCGGCATGACGGCGACGGTCACGGTTATTTACCGCCGTGCCAGCATTCTCGGGCAGCGAGTGATGGTGCCACTCTCGGCTGTGTATCAGCGTGACTCCCAAGAGCAAATCGTGTGGCTGGTCGGTGCCGACCAGACGGTCGCTGCTCGGCCGGTGAAAGTCGGTGCGGTGCAGAGGGGCGAAATCGAAATTGTCGAAGGTCTGAATCCAGGCGACCGGATCGCAACGGCTGGCGTCACGTTCCTGCGAGCGGGGATGAAGGTTCGCGATTTGGGAGATGCGCTTGGAGGCCAGCAGTGATGAATCCAGGTGTACTCTCCATCCACTGGAACCGCGTGGTTTTCGTGGCGATGGCTCTGATTCTGATTGGCGGCATCGTCGCCTATCTCAAGATCGGCCGACTCGAGGATCCCGAGTTCACGATCAAGGAAGCGCTCATCATCACCCCCTATCCGGGAGCGAGCGCGGAGGAAGTGGCCCAGGAGGTGACGAATCCGATCGAGATCGCTTGCCAGCAACTGGGGCAACTCGATCGCGTCGAGTCGGAATCGACTCGCGGGCGGTCGATCGTCTCGGTCACTATCAAGGATCGGTACGATCGGCATCGGATTCCGCAGGTCTGGGATGAATTGCGGCGGAAGATTGCCGACGTCGAGCCGCAGTTGCCCCACTCGGTCCGCGGCCAGTCGATCGTGGTCGACGATTTCGGCGATGTGTTCGGCATTTTCCTGGCGGTGACGGGCGAAGGCTATTCGTTTCCGGAACTGCAGCGGTACGTCGAATTCCTGCGCCGCGAGTTGCTCTTGGTGCCCGGCGTCAAAAGCGTCGAACTGTTCGGCGAACAGCGCGAGGTCGTGTTCCTGGAAATCTCGCGGCAACGGCTCGCTCAACTCGGCATCAATGAAGATCAGATCTATGCTCAGTTGCAAGCGCGAAACATTGCCTCCGACGGCGGGCGGATCCGTGTCGGCGACCAGCATGTCCCCCTCGATCCGAAGGGGGAATTCCGCTCCGCCAGCGACATGCTCGACCTGGTGATTGGCTCGGATGCCTCGGGGCGGCAGCTTTTCTTGCGCGACGTGGCGACTGTGGTCCGCGGCGACCAGGATCCACCACGGCGGATCCTGCGGTACGACGGCCAGTCGGCCATCGGCCTGGGCATCTCCACGGTGCAAGGGGGGAACGTTGTCGTGATGGGCGAGGGGGTACGACAAAAACTCGCCGAACTCAAAAGCAGCCAACCGATCGGCATCGAAATCGGCGAAATCAATTTTCAGCCGGAGGCGGTTTCCGCGGCCACTAGCGAATTCATGTTCAATCTCGGCAAGGCGGTCACGATCGTCTTCGTGGTTCTCCTCTTCGCCATGGGCCGCAAGACGGGCCTCATCATCGGCATTGTCTTGTTGCTGACGATCATGGGGACATTTTTCGTGATGTTCATGCGGGGCGATCTGCTCATGGAGCGGATTTCTCTCGGGGCACTGATCATCGCGCTCTGCATGCTCACCGACAATGCGATCATCGTCATCGAGGGTATCAAGGTCGGCATCGAGGGGGGCCGGAACAAACTCGAAGTGGTCCGCGAGGTTGTCGCGCAAAATCAATGGCCGCTGTTCGGGGCGACGGCGATCGGCGTCATCGCGTTTGCCGCAATCGGTCTGTCGGAGGATAGCACTGGCGAATACACCAATTCGCTGTTCTGGGTGATCCTCATCGCGCTCAGTTTGAGTTGGCTGTCGTCGATCACGGTGACGCCGCTATTGAGCTACCTGTTTTTCAATCCGATCGATAGCACATCCGGCGGCGCGAGCGATCCGTATGGCAGTCTGCCGTTTCGCGTTTATCGGGTTTTATTGACAGGGGCGCTCCGCCATCGCTGGGCCGTCATCGCTTGCTCCCTATTGGCATTCGTCCTCTCGCTTTACGGGTTCACGAAGATCGACCAAAGCTTCTTCCCCCCCGCGACACGACCGCAGTTCATGGTCGACGTCTTCCTGCCGGCCGGGACGCACATCCGCGAGACAGAGGCGTTCGCCGGGGAAATCCAGAGCCACATTCAGCGTCAGCCGGGTGTCACGCACGTCACCTCGTTCATCGGTGGTGGCGGGCTCCGTTTCCTGTTGGTTTACAGCCCGGAACGCGAGAACCGGGCCTTCGTTCAGTTTTTGGTCGATGTCGACGATCCGGCGAAAATCAGCGATTTGATCGCCGACATTCAGCAGCGGCTCGATCAGCAGTATCCAAACGCCAATGCCGTCGCCAAAAAATTCCTGCTCGGCCCGGGCGACGGCGGACGGCTCCAAGCCCGTTTCCGCGGCCCCGATTCCGAAGTGCTCCGCCAGCTTGGCGATCAGGCAATGGCCGTGATCGAGGAAGATGGCAATGCGGTGTGCATCCGTAGTGATTGGCGCGAGCGCGTGACGGCAATGCGCCCCGAACTACGCGAGTTCCAGGCCCGGCGGAATGGAATCACCCGCGTCGAGGTGGCCCAGGCACTCGAGACCAGCTTCGAGGGACGAGTGGTCGGCTTCTACCGTGAGCCGGGCTTTGCGGCGACCGGTCTCTTTCCGCAGGAGTCGCGGCTGCTGCCGATCGTCGCGCGTCCGCCACTCTCCGAGCGCGAGGACGTCTCCAGGATTAACAGCTTGCAGATCTGGAGCCCCGTCGCGGGTCGGATGATCCCGCTCGATCAGGTCACAACTGGGACCGCAATGGTTTGGGAAGATCCGGTGGTCATGCGCCGCGATCGCTTCCCAACGCTCACGGTCCATGCCGATCCGCGGACCGGACTGCCGAGCCAACTATTCAACCGCGTCCGCTCGCAAATCGAGGAGATCGAACTCCCCCCTGGCTACTCGTTCGAATGGGGGGGTGAGTACGAGGATTCGCGCGACGCCCGCGCGGCCTTGGCCAGGCCGCTTCCCTTTGTGTTCGCGCTGATGGTGTTCATCGTCGTCTGCCTGTTCAATTCGATGCGGACCACGCTCCTCATTTGGCTCATCATGCCGATGGCGATCATCGGCGTCACGGTGGGCCTCCTGCTCACGGGCTTTCCGTTCGGATTCATGGCATTGCTCGGCGTGCTCGCCCTGGGGGGCGAACTCATCAAGAACCAGATCGTCGTCTTGAGCAAGATTCTCACGGAGATCAACCAGGGCAAACCCTCTTATCAGGCGATCCTCGATGGCGGCACCAGCAAGGTGCGACCGGTCTGCATGGTCATTATCACCACCGTCCTCGGCATGATCCCGCTACTTACCGACCCGTTCTTCGGCGCGATGGCCGTCTGCATCATGTTCGGCTTGACGTTCGCGGCACTGCTGTCGCTGATTGTGACCCCGGTTCTCTATGCGATCTTCTACGACATTCAGGAACCGGCCACTCCGTAGCACGGGCTCGTTGGCGCCCGTGATTCATAGTGGCACGACGGTCTCCGTCGTGAGGGTCAGACTTGAGAGTGGTACGACGGTCTCCGTCGTGAGGGTCAGATTTGAGAGGTGGCATGACGGTCTCCGTCGTGTGCAGCGGGCTGGGGATTGGGGAATTGACATCTCGGCGTGCTTGATTGGTGGTAAGAAATAGGACGCGGATTTTCATGATCGGGCAGGATCGCCGGGATCGTTTCGTACTTTCGTGCCCCCTACCGATGCAACGAGTAACCCGCGGGGCACGACTTCGAAGCGCTGTCACGGCTGATGGGGATCACGAAAATGCGAAAGACCGAAAGTGACGTAGCCGGTGTGTGAAGTACGGTAGGGTGGGTGGTTCTGTCGGCGAAATCACGCGCTGACGACAACCAGACTCATTCGCCGACAGGTTCACCCACCATTTTGGGTCCACGCCCAATCGGTGGGTGAATCTGCCGGAATCGAGCCGCTAAAGTGGCCGACGCAACTTCCGGCAGAACCACCCACCCTTGCACATGGTCGGTCCCAGAAGCAAAGTGCGGTTGCGTCGAAGAATTGATCCGTAGTCGCGGCTGGAAGTCGGTATCAGCGGAGCGAAAGGCTGGGCCGAAATCGTGTGACGGATTTTTTTACCGCGCGCGGATTGTCTCGAGATCTGCCTCAGGACGAGCCAACTACCTGCGTCTTCTGCGGCGTGAGTGCTTATCCATCATCGCTTTCATCACACGATTCATTTGGATTTGGGCACGTATTAGCCATACCCATAGCAGCAATGCCGGCAAGACGAGAGCTGTCGCGTAGGCAATAGCGTGTGGGTACTCCCATGC
This sequence comes from uncultured Planctomycetaceae bacterium, assembly GCA_964650265.1. Taxonomy (GTDB): domain Bacteria; phylum Planctomycetota; class Planctomycetia; order Pirellulales; family Lacipirellulaceae; genus CAZYQQ01. The sequence goes on along the minus strand of CAZYQQ010000143.1, from coordinate 1,586 downwards.
GGAATAGCTTTCACTGAGTACAGCATATCTTGTTGGCCCCCATCTGTGGCTATCGTAGAGAGAGGGTGCAAACAATACTGGCTCAACTATGACATCGGATGTCCCATTCCGAAGCGACTGGATCTGCCGGTAAGAAACGTCTAGATACTTTGGAGTGGTCTCCACTTCCACGCCATCAATATGCCCTACTAAGACTGTCGTCTTCCCCCTCCGACGGATGCGATAGCGTGTCTCAGTTATCTCGAAGCTGCTAAAGCTATATTGATTTCTATTGCCGAGATAGATAAACGTAACAACCAGACGCTCTAGGTTCAACAGCAAGAACATAGTCGAACACAAAGCACCCACACCAACGAACACTATAAACCGGTGGATGTGTGCGGCGTTTGTCTTAAGGCCCCGCATTACAGCACTTTTCTCCCGTGTATGGTCCTAGCATATGATACTCTCCTTCGTCAAAACCCAGCCACTCAACCTCCATATCCTACCGCTCGCGCCCCACCCCAGTCAACAAAAGCAGCCCTGCCATCGCCACAAGGGCTACTCCCGCCGTCAAGAACAGGCGTGGAGAGCGCCAAAGAGGGGCGAGGGCGCTAGAGGAGCGCAAGAAGTCGAATCCGATCACCACGTTGGCAAACAGCCGGCAACCCGACTTTCGTGGTTTCGTCCTTTCGTGATCCTGAATGACCATCGTAGCGCTTCGTCGTCCGAGGGTATCACCTTGCCTTGGTGGGGATCACGAAAGCACGAAATCACGAAAGTCGGGTTGCGATTGTGGAACGATTTTCCAAATCGTTCGCAGCATGGACGCGGCCGGCCATCGAATCAGGTGGAGGCCGGGCTGGCACCCCCACGATCCGGAGGATCGAAATACGTTAAAAAACGCCTTCCCCGGCGCGATTTTCCACTTTTTGGGAAGTTCTTGGTGGGAATTGGGCACCACCCGCCATAGACTCGAAATCACCTGAACGTGCGCTTGCGTGTGTTTAGGGGGCGCACCTGCTCGAGGGTGCCCGAGGGCTGCCTCATGTGTCGAAGTATCCCTTCCGAGCTCTCAAGTTGTGTGATTCCCAAAACGGGCTGGTGCTTGAATTGTTTGACGGCACGAATCGTGGTCGCCGCTTGCGCGCGGTGGCGACTGGCGAGGAGTGCTCGAAATAGGTTCGTCGCATTGGCCCACAAGGTTCCGGAACCGAGCTTGGGAAATGTGTTCGTGTCCCAACGGCCTTGGTGTTTTCTAGAGACACGAAGGCCGGGACACGAGCAATCAAGTAGGTCCGTGGCCGCTGGCCCGGACCTTGAGCGAGTGGAAGGTCTCCACTGGGTTCAAGGTCCGGTTTGGCAAACCGGACCTACTGACTCAACAAGAAGTGAACGCGGATCGACAGGATCTGACAAGATCTACAGGATCAAAATACGCCTCGCGGGAATCGTTCCGGCGACCGGCGCTTCTGATCCGTGGTCATCCGACAGAACCCGTGGCGATCCGTGTCCCATCGTTCCCTCTAACATCGCTCTTTGGCAATTCGAACCCCTCACACTGCCCGGGCAAAGTAGGTCCCGCTTGCCGAGCGGGACCTTCGGTG
>CAZYQQ010000142.1:0-11356 GCA_964650265.1 uncultured Planctomycetaceae bacterium | reverse complement strand
CAATCGCGCTAGAATCGTCCATCCACGTAGAAAATGGGTCAGAACGATTTTTCGCTACGAGTGGATACGACAGGGAACCAGCGGGTGCGGCGAAAAATCGTTCTGACCCATTTTCCGATCCATGACAAATGAGGCTAATAGAGTGTCATTGAAATACCATCCCACCCCCACCAACAGTCGCCACTTCCACGGCCAATCGGTAATTACAAACCACGAGGCCAACAGTGCGAGCAAACCTCCGATGATCCCGAATCCGACGGCTTTTAGTTCGAACCAAAGCTCAAGCTCATCCGGCGTGCGGTTCAAACTGACCACAAGCACCGCGACGATCGCGGTCGCCGCCAGCAACCCCGCAATCGAAAACCGCCACGCCGGCCACTGCCGTCGATAGATCGCCACCCCCACGCCAATCGTCGTCACCTGCGTCAGCAAGGTCAGATAAAGCTCGTACAGCGGCCGCCACTGCACCAGCGCCAAGAAGCACACCACCACCATGACCCGGGCGAACCAGTGCCACCGCGAGGTCGCGGCCCATAGCCCCAAGAGGCCCCCCGCCAACAGGAAGGAGACGATGGAGGTGAGGGCGAGGAGTTCGAAGCAGAGGTCGGGGGACATACTGGGGTATTCGCGGGTGGGCGGGGGAATATTGCCCCAATGTAACCCGACCCCATCTCAATTGCATGCAATCGAGGTTCGACTTCGGCAAGGGTGCTACCGTTTCCTCCCTCGTCTCCGGGGGCCGAAGATTTTCACTCCCCCTCCCGCCCCAGTTATGTTACGATACCGTAAGCCCCCCTCCCCGCGGTGCCAGACCAAGAGCGGGAGGAGTGGCCACTGGGGCGCGGCTTCATTCCAAGTCTGGCATTCTCGGTGCGCACCTTGATTTCTCATCCCACGCTGGGTGTGCCGGGCGATTCTTCGCTGTCATCCCCCTTTCTGCGGAGTCATCTCATGTGCTCTCTTCAACGTCCGGGTCCGCGCGCGTTCAGCCTCGTCGAATTGTTGGTCGTTATTGCCATTATTGGCGTCCTCGTCGGCCTCACCATCCCAGCCGTCCAGGCAGCCCGTGAGGCGAGCCGTCGCGGGCAATGTCTCAACAACATGCGACAGTGGTCGCTAGCCCTCATCCTCCACCACGACAATACCAGCTATCTTCCCCTGGCCTCCACGGCCCCGGTCAATCAATCCGACTCGAATATCGGCAACCCAGCCTCTAATGCGACCGCGTTCCGAAAAGGAGCCACTATGGGAGATGGCTACGGCTGGATGGTTCGAGTGCTCTCCTACAACGGCGAGACGGCCATCTTCGACCAACTGCGAGATATCACGGCTAGTCGTGTCCTCACCAACGGGGCCTTCCCCTTGCAGCGCAAATCATGGCCTCAAAATCCAGGCAAGCCCGTCTCCCAGTCGAATCCCTTTGTTCACGAGCATCGGATTGCCACTGCGATTTGCCCTAGCTTCCCCGGCGAGCCGACCTCCGACCTCCTCCTGTCGGCGGTCACAACGGCCTCCAACACCACGGCGATCACCAACTATGTCGCCGTGCCTGCCACCCACTACACCGCGACAACCCAGGGCAAGATGAGCCTAGCCAACGGCCGCTGGGCCACCGAGGTGAATGATCCCACCAGTTGCCAAGAGCAGGTCTACTGCGGCAATGGCGGGCTCCCCTTTCCGGGACGGGTTAAGAACCGGGTCATCAGCCATGGACTCAATTTAAGTCACATGCGAGATGGGAGTTCCAAGACAATCGCTCTCTGCGAGTCGCGAGAACAGCGTATCACATCGTGGTACAGCGGCTTTGCATCGTACGTTGTGGGAGTCTGGCCCGCCCCCCACACCTATCCGACCCCTCCCCCGGCGGGGCACGCCAATCGGCGAAGTTGGACCATCGACCCCGAAGGCGATCCCTCGACCACGGCGAAACTCGCCCTCAATCAAGGGAGCGACCTCGCCGATGCACCCAGTAAAGCGAAATGGTACTTCGACGAGCGAGACAGGTTTCACGGTGCCGTAAGCGCCACCAAGCGCTGGGGCCCCAGCTCGGCCCACCGCGGCGTCGTTATCCACGGCTACCTCGATGGCCACGCCGACACGATCCGAGACGACATCGACCCGAATGCGTATCTTGCACAGATCACGCGCGCTGGACGGGAGATGACAGAGCCGTGAGACGCGTCGTATTTTCCAGAAGAATCGGGCCATCCGATCGCGGATAAAATCCAAACTTTGACCTTCTCGACCATTCGCACCATCATAGGCATATGCCTGTCGACCCAAAAAACATTTTGTTCGATGAGTACACAAACTCATCTTTGCTTGCGGGTAGACTTGGTTGTTCTCCTTTTTTCTCCTCGATACCGAGATTACAGGCGGCTCGCAAACCAATTGGGGGACCGTCACCCGCCGCGACCATCCCATCCGCTTTCGCCTCGATCAGATTCTCTTCTTCTACGGCCCAGTCACAGTGGTTTGGCTACACTGCTTCGGCCTGATTTAGTGCTGGGAAATACGCTGCTTCATGTCACTCAAACCTAAGCCCCCCATAAGGCGACTCCGCCATCCTCGCCTCCCCCCTCTCACCTCCAACCTCCGCCCCCTCAACCGCCCCAATCGACTCCGGCACCCACAGCTCCGGCGGCACGATCCGCTCTCGTCGTGAGAACGGGACGAACGACCACAGAAAATTCGAGCTGCGATCCTCCGGCGGTGCCGACCGGGTCTCTTCGTAATCCGAACCCAAGAACGCCAGCCCCACGCTATAGAACAAAAAGTCGTCGTCGCGACCTTGGTTCGTCACATAGTAACTGGCCGACGCCGTGAGTCGCAGCCGGTGGTTGAGCCAGTAATGGACTCCCGCCTCGGGATAGATCGCCAGGGCAATGCCGCTGTCGAGTTCCCCATCCTCGTCGATCTGGCCATCCTTGTCGTTGTCGCGGCCATCCCCGTCGGCGCGCGAGAAGGCCGAATAACCACCATACGCTCCCACTCCAACGAACGGTGCGAGCCGCGTCGGCGTCTGTGCCCGGAGCGAACCGGTGAGCCCCGCCGAAAAAGGGTGGTCCCCCCCGTCGTGAACGAGCGTCGCCAGCCCCACCCGGGTTTCGTACCAGGGCTCGCCATACTGCGACATTCCGACTTCGGCCCCCAGGGCGGTGGGATCGTCGCGGCCGGCGAAGGCGATGTATCCACCCCCTTTGCCGCGCAAGTGTCGCGCGTCGACCGCCTGCTTCACCATCCGCGGAACGCTATCGGTGTGCTTGGCGTACTTGTGGGCATAATCCGCATCGCGCCGCGCCCAGCGCGAACCCTGACACCCGGCGAAGGTGAGGGTCGCGGCAGATAGGAAGATGAGGCAGAAGAGGCGCACGTCTTTCGGTCCGTGGCGGTGTACCCCCCGGTGAATTTGTGCCGGGAAGTTAACCTCCGTAAGCCTGCGCGACTAGGTCGACTTCGAGAGCCTATGAAATACGAGTTTTTTCCTTGCCCCCGCTCAAAATCTTGGATCGCAGGCAAAACGACGTAAATCATTTAATGGCAAGTACTTAACGCCTTAACATTCTCTTCACGCTAGCTTTGCCAGCACTTCACAAATCGACACAAGGTGTTGTGTGATAGCAACTTACGTCATACCAAGAATTGAATTGACGACCGGCGTGAAACGGGTACACTTTGGCCCTCAGGCACCCAAATGTTGTAGCAAACAGGGCATCCTCTACTACATATTGTGGCGCTACCGTGGTTTCATCCCGCGATTAGCGGGTTTTCGGGGGGGCCAGCCCAGATGTTGTGGCCGGGGCTGACCCCCTCCCAATATTTGAAAACTCGTCAGGCTGACGGAAGGCAACCTGTTGCCGACCAGCCCCCCAGCCGATGGTGAAATGGGGGCGAAAAGTGTACAATTGTATCTTAGGGACGATTGCGCCCCGAACGATGGCGGTTGGAACACTCAAATTGGACATGGATGCCCGGTGATTCTCTTAAATAATTGAGCAGGAGGTTCTCTCATGGCGACTGTTGAACGCAAAGTCTCGTCCCCGGCTGGTCGGTCCCAAGGGCCCAAGCGGTTTCATGGCCGCTTGAAGGTCGACAACGTCTTTTGCCCGGCGGAGGTGGCTGATCCGTTCGACACCGTGAACTGGGAGGTCCGCACCTCGGCCATCAAGGGGGAAAATGGCGAGGTGCTGTTCGAGCAGGACAACTGCGAAGTCCCCAGCTTCTGGAGCCAGCTCGCCACCAACGTCATCTGCAGCAAATACTTCTACGGCGAAGTCGGCACCCCCGAGCGGGAGTACAGCGTCCGCCAGCTTATCCACCGCGTTACCAGGACGATCACCGACTGGGGACTCGAAGATGGCTACTTCGCCAGCCCGGCCGATGGCGAGCGATTCTATCGCGACCTGACCTGGCTCTGTCTCCACCAGCATGGGGCGTTCAACAGCCCGGTCTGGTTCAACGTCGGCCTCTACCACCAGTACGGCGTGACGGGTGACAAGTGCAACTGGCGATGGGATCGACAACTCGAGGATGTCGCCCAACCCGAGAACCCCTACGAATACCCCCAAGGCTCGGCCTGCTTCATCCAGCATGTCTCCGACAACATGGAAGACATCATGCGCCTGGCGACGAGCGAGGCGATGCTCTTCAAATTCGGCAGCGGCACCGGCACCGACCTGTCGACCCTCCGTAGCAAGCGCGAAAAGCTGTCGGGAGGGGGCATCCCCTCGGGGCCCCTCTCCTTCATGCGGGTCTACGACCAGATTGCCGCCGTCGTGAAGAGCGGGGGCAAGACCCGCCGCGCGGCCAAGATGCAGTCGATCAAGGTCTGGCACCCCGACGTGATGGAATTCATCGAGTGTAAGTGGAAGGAAGAGCAAAAGGCGCAGACCCTGATCGCCAGCGGTAAGTACGAATCGAACTTCAATGGCGAGGCCTACAGCAGCGTGATGTTCCAGAACGCCAACCTCTCGGTCCGCGTGACCGACGACTTCATGCAGGCGGTCGAGAAAGGCGAAAAATGGACCACCCGCTGGGTGACCGACAACACCATCGAAGGCCCCAGCTACCAGGCCCGCGAGGTGCTCGACCGGATGGCCGACTGCGCGTGGCACTGTGGCGACCCGGGCGTGCAATACGACACGACGATCAACAACTGGCACACCTGCCCCAACAGTGGGCGAATCAATGCGAGTAACCCGTGTGTGACGGGGGATACGCTGGTGGCGACAACGGAGGGATATCGCCGGATTGCCGATCTGGTTGGCCAGACGGCGGAAATCATCAATGGGACAGGCCGCTGCTCGGTGGTCGATCAGATATTCCCCACGGGTCACAAGCCGGTGTACGAGTTGAAGACCCGCGCCGGGTATCGTCTTCGCTTGACCGCCGACCACCGGGTGTGGACCGAGAATCGTGGTGATGTGCCAGCGTGCGAACTGACCTCGGACGACGTGGTCGTTTTGCGAGGGTCCGGTTTTGGTTCCAAATCACTATCGGAATATGAAGTAGTTGAACTAGTCCAGGCGTTGACCTGCGTCAACGGCGCGGGACGCCGAGATTTCGCTACTACGGCCCTTCACCAAGTATCGGCTGAATTTCCAGAGACTTCCGACCATCTGGAACTTCTGCAACTCGAACGCAAGTCTGCGATTGAAGTGCTTCGACGTCTCTACGAGGTACAGGAGAGTCCCCGTCGACGGATTATATTCGACCCTCGGTCATATATCGCGATCGAGAATCCCAGCATTGAAGTGCTCAATGCGGTACAACTTCTTCTGCTGAACCTGGGTGTGAAGAGTGAGGTTGCAGCGAATCAACTCGCCATACTGCCGCCATTTGTCGCCAAGTTCGAGGAACTGTTGGAGGGGAAAGCGGGATCAGTCGATCAATGGTCCGCTACCGATAACTTCGCCTCCCTCACCTACCGTGGCGAGGAAGACGTCTTCGACCTCACCGAGCCCGTCACGAGCCACTTCGTCGCCAACGGCATGGTGGTTCACAATTGCTCGGAGTACATGTTCCTCGACGATACGGCTTGCAACCTGTCGAGCATCAACCTGATGAAGTATCGCCAGGAGGATGGCACGTTCGACGCGGCGCAGTTCCAGGCGGCTTGCCGGCTCTTCTTCATCGCCCAGGAAATCCTGGTCGACCACGCCAGCTATCCCACCTCCAACATCGCCCGCAACAGCCATCTGTTCCGGCCGCTGGGTCTGGGGTACTCGAACCTCGGCTGCCTATTGATGTCGACCGGCAACCCCTACGACTCCCCCGAGGGGCGCGGAGTTTGCGGTGCCATCACGGCGTTGCTCCACGGAGCGGCCAACCTCACCAGCGCCGAGCTGGCTGAGGCGGTCGGGCCGTTCGACTGCTACGAGGAGAACGCCGATCCGATGCTCCGCGTGATGCAGATGCACCGCGACGCGGTGGAGCAAATCGACCCGGCCTGCCCCGACTACCTGGTCGGTGCCGCGCGGAGTGTGTGGGACGATGTCCTTGTGGCGGGTGCCGCGCACGGCTACCGCAACGCCCAGGCGACCGTCCTCGCCCCAACCGGGACCATCAGCTTCATGATGGACTGCGACACCACCGGCATCGAGCCCGACATCGCCCTGGTGAAGTACAAGCAGCTTGCCGGCGGGGGGATGCTGAAGATGGTCAACCAAACCGTTCCGCTCGCCCTGCGAACCTTGGGTTACAGCGAGCCGGAGGTCGAGTCGATCCTTGCCCACATCGATCGCGAAGACACGATCGAAGGGGCCGTCGATCTGAAGGACGAACACCTCTACGTCTTCGACTGTGCCTTTACCCCCGCGGGTGGCACGCGAAGCATCCCGTGGAAGGCCCACATCGCCATGATGGCCGCCGCGCAGCCCTTCCTGTCGGGGGCCATCTCGAAGACGGTCAACATGCCGCGCGACTCGACCCCCAAAGACATCGCCGAAGCCTACTTCGACGGTTGGAAGCTGGGGCTCAAGGCGCTCGCTATCTACCGCGATGGGTCGAAGGACAGCCAGCCCCTCAACACCAAAAGGTCGACCGACAAGGCGGACGAGGCGACTCTCGCCAAGCCCCGCCGCGAGCGACTCCCCGACACCCGCGACAGCAAGACCCACAAGTTCAGCGTCGCCGGGCACGAGGGGTATATCACCGTCGGGCTCTACCCCGACGGCCGCCCGGGTGAACTCTTCATCACGATGGCCAAGGAAGGGAGCACCATCGGGGGCCTGATGGATGCGTTCGGGACGAGCGTCTCGATGAGCCTGCAATATGGCGTGCCGCTGGAGGATTATGTCCGCAAGTTCAGCCACATGCGATTCGAACCGCAGGGTCACACCAAGAACCCCGACATCCGGATCGCCAAAAGCCTGATCGACTACATCTTCCGCTGGCTCGGCATCACGTTCCTACCGGGCTACCGGGAAGCGACGATGGGTGAAGCGACCGACACCGGCGGCAAGCTGGCGAGCAAACCGGCCGACGACCCCGCCGGCACCAAGCCCACCGGCTTCACGTCAGGTGCGAAGAACTCCGGCACCCCCAAGTCGACTGCTCCCCCAGCTTCCGACAAGAAAGTGTCCAACGGCCACCATCCGGCCAACGGCAAGGGAACGATCGACCTCGACACTCGGATCCTCGAACGAGCCGGCGCCCGAATGCAGGACGAACCGGAAGTCCACACCTCCCGCAGCGAACAATTCGCCGGCTTCCAAACCGACGCCCCAAGCTGCGACAACTGCGGCGCGATCACGGTCCGCAACGGCAACTGCTATTTGTGCCATAACTGCGGCAACAGCATGGGCTGCAGTTAGCGAGCCCCCGTAGCGAGCCCCCCACGTGAGTGGGGGGTGGGACTAACCAACCCTGAGTCAAGCAACTCACAAGCTGCTGGTGACAGGAAGTTTTGGGCAACGAGGCCCGCCAGCAGCTTTTTAACGATCGAACGGCGGCCACGCTCTTTGGGGGTGTGGCCGCCGTTTTTCGTTTTCCAAGCGAGAGGTGGGCGCGAATCATCAAGTTGGTTTTGCTTGCCAAGCCTCCCCCTCGATTTTCTCGATGAACGATTGGTTCACGACTCGTATCGCTTCATGCGAGTCGTACTTGATATCATGCCGCAGCAGAGGCGCGATCTCGTTCATGAAAGATGGGTCCCTCTCCTTCTCGTAGAGATTCTGCTCGAACTGAGCACGCGAGACCGGATGTCCTTCACGCTCCATGTATTCGGCGAAACAAGAGACGATTCTAACTGGGTCAGCACCAGATCTTGTTCCACTTGCGCATCATCCTGCCACGGCGCTTCGCTTCGCCATGCGGTGATATAGGCCTGTGGGATCATACCTCCACCTCCAACTCACGGCCCACCAGCACATGCCACCGCCCTTCTTCTCGACCCTCTGCTTCCCTCGATTCCGATCGTAAGGCCACTGGTCGCGTTCCTTGTTGCTTAATCCACTTGTGGAGCGGCTCGGCCAGTGACTTGTACCCGAGTTGATCGAGGATGTATCCAAGCCGCTGTGCATTAGGGACGTCCTTAGCGACTTTGACGGCCGCCAACAATCGGCGTGCCGACAGTCCAGGCGCGAGCTCATTGATCACCGTCGCGGCATTGTCGAGATAACCTGCCGCCTTCGCAAATCGTACGAGATCGACGGCCGTCGTTTCTAACGCGGAAATACACATTCGTCCCGTAGGCGTTTTTATGTATTCCGTCGCGACATGAGGAGTGTACTTGCTCGCGAAAAATCGCACTCGCGCTCGCCCAACCAGGATCGGCCGCACCGAACGGTCCGTCACCACCTGAAACTCCTGCGGCTGATGATGCGACGCCCCATGCTGCGCCGCGGCACTCAAGAGTCCCACGTAATAGGGCAACTCCATCGCCGCCATCAGGTCGTCGATGTACCACGAGGGAGGGGGTGCCCCCGCGGCGGCGTACTCCAGCGGGACGATCGCATAGAAATAATCCTTGAGCTTCGCAACCCGCCCTTTTCCAACGAGTCGCTGCAGCGCCTTCCTCACGCCATCGGCCGTGAGTCCGCTCTCGGCGACCGCTTCCTCCCGACGAAACGAGTAGCGGCCCCTCGTTTGGAGATCATCCACCCATTTTTCTAGTGGTTGCGTCATTCTTCTGGCCTAACACACGGCCTGCACAGAAGGACATATCCTACCCTCCTGTGCAGACTATTATACGCCGAAATCGGGCCTTGGGATCCGAAATTTCCCAAAAAACCAAGCCGCCAGCCAGTCCTCGTGCAGCCGCACACAATCGACTGCATGGTATCCGTCGAAACTGCTCTTGCCCAAATCCGCCCCTTCCGAGTAACTTACGAAAACCAAATTTGAATACCTAAATGCGAGGTGGGAAGAATGGCTCGACCAGCGGCGAAGGAACTCACGGAGCGGGAGCTCGAGGTGATGCATGCCTACTGGCGGCAAGGGGAGCTCACGGCCAACGAAGCGCGGGACGAACTGGCCGCCGCTGGTCTCGACCTGGCTTATGTCACCGTCGCCAATCTCACGCGAATTCTGCTCGACAAGGGCTACTTGCAAGCCGTCAACGATCAACGTCCCTATCGCTATCGACCGGTCCGTTCGTTCGAGGAGACGGCACGTGGGTTTGTCGGCGATTTGTTGCAGCGGGTGTTTCAGGGCTCGCGCGAGCAATTGTTGGTCAACGTGTTCGAGCGCCGCAAGCGACTCTCCGCGAAAGAACGTGCATTGCTCGAGCAAATCCTAAAGGAGCAAGGATGATGACCCCCTACGATGGATCGCTGCTATGGTGCGCCGCCCAGACGCTCGTCATTGCCGCGCTCGGGTTGCTGGCCGTGCAGCTTTTGTGGCAACGCGCGCCGGCCGCGGGGGCAACCGCCGCCGTGGCGGCCGCGACGACCATCGTCGTCGTCACGCTGCTGGTGCCGATGCGACTCCCGGCCGTCCCTGATTTGTGGATATCTTCAAGCGACGAGGTGCGAGTCGGCGAGCAATCGGCCGCGGTAGCTCAAACCGAGGCCCTCGCAGCCGCTGGTGCGGAATCCGACCAGACTCTCAAGGACGAGGCGCAAGCCCTCTTCAAGCGACTCATCGGTTTTGCCCAAAGCCACTCGAGCCCAGAGCATGCACGTGGGATTTCGACAAGGGACATGCTCATCGCGATGCTGCTCGCCTCCACGGGCGTGGGTCTGCTGCAATTCGTGTTCGCCCTGGTGACGGTGGAAATCTTGCGACGCAGTCGCCGACCGGTCGAGGATGAGTCGCTGCAGCGACGATTCGCCACACTTCAAGCGACGCTGGGGATCAAGAGACCTGTCGAATTGTGCGAATCGGACAAGATTGCCTCCCCCGCACTCATCGGCTGGCGACGGCCCATGGTGCTCCTGCCCGCCGGTTGGACCGATTGGACACCGGACCAATTGGATGCGGCGCTCGCCCATGAGTTGGCCCATGCCGCCCGCGGCGATTTTTTGTGGCGGGCCGTGGCCCGATTCGCCGTGGCGATCCACTTCTGCCAACCGCTGGTCCACTGGCTCGCTCGGCGACTAGCGCTGATGCAGGAACTCGCCACCGATCGGCTCGCCGCCGAGGCCGTCGGGGGGACGGCGACCTATGTACGATCCCTATCCGAACTGGCCATCCGGCTCGACGACCGTAAACTGCTCCGTGCGGAGCCACTCGTTCTGCCGGCACTGTCCAGTCACTTTACCAGGAGAATTGCCATGTTGCGATCCAAGGATGGATCACACGTCGAAGGCCGCCGCAAGGTTGGCGGGTTGCTCGCGGCCACCTGCATTGCCCTCGTCGGGGCGACCACGTTTGCCCTCCGCAGCGCCGCCCAATCGGACGACGTGACCCCCGTCGTCCCGGCCGCGAAAGCGTTCGACGCGGCCCCGCTCGATTTGTCGTTCATGGGACCGATCGAAGCGGGCCGGATCGTCGTACGGCCTCAGCGGATGACGCAGCGTCGTGCCCTGGCGCCGCTGGTCGAGTTCATTCAATCCGCGATGGATGCCTCCACTGCCAACGAGGCTCACGCCACGGAATGGCGGTCGCGCTTGGATATGTTCGAGTATTACGCGATTCAGGTCCACTTCGCTGCGGCCAGGGAAAACGATCATGAAATCGAGCAATTCGACCCGACCGCGATGACCTGCGATCTTGCCATTCGCTTTACTGACGAGCCCGCTGCCAATGATTACTGGGCTTTATTGAAGGCGTACCCCCACGCCGAAGTGGTCGACGTCGACGGAGTCTCCTATGTCCGCGTGTCGGCCAAGCCGATGGGAGACCAGGTTCCGACTGATCCCATCGGCACGATGTATGTCGGCAAGCGCGACGACCGCACCTTCGTCCTCTCCGA
>CAZYQQ010000141.1:0-11421 GCA_964650265.1 uncultured Planctomycetaceae bacterium | reverse complement strand
CTCCGGGACGCCGCACGCGGCCTGCCGCCGGATCGTCAGCCAGGGAATCGAGTTCCTGGATTCCGCGGCTGATCGTTTTGGTCGCGCAGCCCAGGATTCCGGCGACGTACTCGATGCCGCCGTGCCCCAATCGCTTGGCTTCCACCGCCGCGTAACGCCGTTTGTCTTTTTCCGAGAGTGTATGGTAGAAGTTCCGCATGTACGTCTTGGAGTCTTCGTCAATCCACTCGACTGCTATACTTGCCATCCTTGGCCTCCCAATGAAAATCCGCGATCCGCAGGCCCGCATCATCGCTCATCGCGACTGTTTCTCAAACATCAAACTCAAATCCGACATTTATTGATCGAACAGTGCTTACCAATTGCACCTCGGGAACTTCCACCGTGACAATCTCTTCGCTCCCTCTTGCCGTCGTCTTGCTGGCAGTTTGCACCCTATGGCCTTGTGTATCCATGGGGCAAGAGGGCTCCGCCCCATCGGCCGAGTCAAGTGAACTAACGCCAGAAGCCGAGGCCGAATTGCAGGCGTTCGCCAAGTCGCTGCCAATCATGGGGCCCCGCGTTCTGACGGGGCAAGCCATGTTGTTCGACCTCGAGAGCGGAAAGCTGCTGAAGACTTACCGTCGATTCCAGGACCATCTTCGCCATGTCCGATTTTCGCCCGACGATACACACGCCCTGTTGAGCTACTACAACTACAGCGTGCTGTGGAATTCCGAGACGGGGGCGAAGGTCCGGGAATTCGATCAAGGAGGGATCGCGGCGTTCTCCGCCGATGGCGCCGAAGTCCTGATCTACGGCGAGTTCGTTGCCCATCGCTACGACGTGGCCACTGGCGAAAAGCGACGGGCAATCAACCTCGTGGCCGCCGGTGGTTGGTTCAAGGGTCGCGATACCCGCAATAATGCTCACCTTGCCAACGAAATTCAGCGCGATTCCTCCGGTTCGCTGATTTACCAAGTCAAACCGGGAGGTGGGCAGTCGATCGTCGACGCCGTGACGGGCCAGCGGGTGGGGCGATGTCCCGCCAACGCCCATTGGTGCTTTGTTGCCGGTGCGACCGGGCGGGTACTGCAAGGGGGACCGACACATCCGCAAAATGTGGTCCGTCTGTTCGATTTCCAGGAGCAGGAGGTGGCCCGCTTCGATATGCCCTCCGGTGATTTACTGGGTGTGGGGGGCTATCTCAAGGCCGTCAGCAGCGATGGGAAACAATTCCTGTATGCCTACCACGTCAAGGGAGGAGCCGAAAACCCCGGTCCGCAAGCTGAACATCGCACGCTGCAATATTCGCTCTATGACGCCGGTACCGGCAAGGAACTCACTCCGCTAGGCAAATTCGACACCGCTTACACGGCAACATTTTCACCCGACGGAGTGCGGACCCTCCTGCTGCCAACTTTCGGCCATGCGGGGAGCGACATCCGCGACCCGGAGATCCTCGTTATCAACAACGCCACAGGCGCCGTCGAGCAGCGGCTCTACACCGGCCCCTGGTCGCTCCCGTCGCTCGACTTCGACAGCACCGGCAAGCGGCTGCTTGTTGCTGGCGCCATGAATTTCGGTTTCTGGCGACGGTTTGCCGACTGGACGCAACTGGAACAAACGAGCCCCATGCCGCGAAAAGTGGCCGACATGTTGAGGATCATTGCGGAAGCCCAGGGAAAGAAACTGGGAACCGCGGAGTGACGCCTATCAATTGGTGAGCCCATCGGAAAGTGGCCGCCGTGCTTCGGACCGTGGGGTCCTGCCGATCAAACTCGACGAGTACCTGCAACTCCTCGACTGGAGCGGCCGGCAGATCAAAGCGGACAAGCGCGGCGCGATTCCCAATCACTTGGCACCGATCCTCGACCGGCTGAAGATCAACTCGACCCGCTGGATGAAGCTGGTCACCGAGTTCGATCAACTCTTTACGAACGTCGTCGGCAACGCCGCGGCGCTATTCGAACGCGCGGCAAAGTCGGGCCGCCGATGGTACCGCGGCCAGGTCGCGTGCCATGAAGCATTCGGCTGAAGCATCGCGGCCAACTTGATGACCGAATTGAGTTTCTTGCGCTACTCTAGCGCGCTGGCGCCCCTCCTTGGAGCTCGCTACGCTTGTTCTTGACGACAAAAGTGGTCTTCGTCGCGGTGGCAGGGTTGTTTATGTTGACCGGTGGGGTGAGTGAACGATAGGATGGAAAAGTTAAGTGGCTGGTTTTTTGGCAAAGCCGCAGCAGGCGCGGGTCAAGGATGCACGATTAGTAGCGGTGGGATCATCGCGGGGCCTGAGGGATTTGTCTGGATCAATAACTGCAGCAGTTGTCAGCGAGTTATCCAAGCCAATCCCAATATGATAAGGGTTGGACAGCCGTTCTGTCCTAGGACAGTTCTTGAAGTATGCGGTAGCTACTCCATTAATCCGCTGCCGGTGCAACGCGGGCAATAAGGTAGGCAGTATGGACGGATGCTCAATTATTGCTGCCGCGAATGTAAGCGTACCAAAACGCGAGGTGTTAAGGCGTGTGCTTCAAGATAATGGATATAGTGGCTCAATAGGACTTGACCTGCTTTATGACAATTATGGCAATGCGGTCACTTGCTCTAGAACTCCAGTAATTGCGTTCTACGGAATTCATATCGGCGTCAATTATAACTTGATGTCGAATCGCAAGCTCATGTGGAACCATTTCGTAAAACGTTATCCAATGAATGCAGGTTTTCGCCAGCAAAAGGCAGCAGAGTATGATCGGTTCCAGAATTTAAGAAAACAACTCGGCATAAATGTTGAGATTGATGTGGTCGGCTGCATTGGGTACGGCGATAGCAAAGACGAACCAGTCAACATGGTTCTCAATCCACCTGCAATGTGGTGGCTTGGGATTTGCGATCGCGGATGGGTGAGAATTGACTTGCATTTCTTTTTGCTAGAGCTATACGACTCACTGCCGAGATTATTGAGAGAAGATGGTGGTGTCGAATTGACCTCTGATGTCTGGTGACTCATCGCGGATCGGTCGGGCTCGATTATCGTTCAGAGCGAGCGGAGATAGTGGAGATGGCCGCGTGGCCCAGACGCTGCCTTGAACTCTTAGTGGCACGAAGAGGAACTGGTATTTCGAGGGAAGAACAGGTAGAGCGGACACTCAACCTTTGGGTGAGTCGAACCCTCGGCCATGGGGATAGATTGTTTATCAGGATGAGAAATGTTGGCTCTGGAGTATTAGTTTGATAAATTGGGGTGGTGTTAAATGCTGAGTGTCTGGGAGTCGGGAGTCTTCTCCAGCTTTCCACCCTCTGGCTTATTGGCGTCTTCATCGCCTTCAATGGCTGGACCCGACCGCGCCGATTCTTGTTGGAAGAATACATTCCAATCGTTTTGCGCGCCGACGGGAACCCAAGTTTGGAACGATCCATCGTTGGCAAGGTAGTAGTGTTTGTGGACGGGAAATTGGTTCCACATGCGTTGGACAAAATCGCGGCGTGCGTCGGATTGCTGTTGGGTTCCATCGGACACGAGCGCGGGAAAGTTCGCTTTGAGATGCACAAACGCGTTCAGTTCGACAAGTCGTTGCCGGTGAAATTCGTAGTTCGCCATGACGGAATCGACGTCGATTCCAGTGACGTCATACGAAGCAAGGCCGTTCCCGACGGGTTCAGGGTTTCCGAACAGCGTGTTGTGGGCGGAATCCATGTGCCATTGGTGGTAGGCGATTCGCGTGGACGCCCTGGTCGCGAACCATGCGGCAAGCGCCGCCAACAGTCCGACCACTGCAAGCGAAACGACGACTCGACGTGACATGCAACGCGACTTGTGACACGACATATTCGTTCTCCCATAATAGCGTTCGGGATTGTCGTCCTCGGATGCCGTCGTATTTTTCAATCACCGATCGACCTACTCGGCAAGGTTTGTCTTCCCATGCCGCGCCTCCACGGCCGTGTTTTGCACGGACAAGGCGACGCGGAAGCCGATGGGGCTGTTGCGAGCGTCCGGTGCATACCTGCGACGGCGGGCCGAGCGGCTGAACGTTGGGGAATGCAGCCAACTGCCGCCGCGCCGGATACGGGCCGTGCCGGTTGTTGGGCCTGTCGGGTCGTCCGTCGGTGAGTTGCGGTAATATCTGGGGTCGTCCCAGTCCGCGCACCACTCCCAGACGTTGCCGTGCATGTCGTGAAGGCCGAAGGCGTTTGCCTGAAAACGGCCGACCGGGGCGGTGAAGACGTAACCGTCCTCATGCTCGGCCGTGCCGATCTTTTCGCGATCGACTTCGTTGACCTTCATCCAGGCGGCGAACTTTTGGTTCATCGTCGCGTCGGCGACGTTGCCCAGCTTGACGATCCCGGCCGCGTCGTCTCCGTGGTGGAAACGCGTCGCGGTTCCGGCCCGGCAGGCGTACTCCCACTCCGCCTCGGTCGGCAGGCGGTACGTTGCCGACTCCTGTTGGCTCAGCCACTCGCAAAACGCCGCGGCGTCGTTCCAACTGACGTTCACGACGGGGTGATCGTCGGTTTGCGTGAAGCCCGTCTGCCGCCATGTGTATTGCTGGCTTTGCTTGAAGGGCTTCGCATCGTCGCCCGTGTAACCCCAACCCCCTCGTCCGTCCTGTTCCGCATCGGTCTTGTAGTCCGTCGCTTCGACAAACTGGCGGAACTGGCCCAACGTCACGGTGTACGTGCCCAAGAAAAAGGGTTTCGTGATCCGCACCCGATGGGCGGGGCCTTCGTCCCGCTGGCGCTCCGCTTCATCGTCCGGGGCGCCCATCATGAACTCGCCGGGCGGAATCAGCGTCAACTTCATCCCAATCGAGTTCGTCGTTTCCACCGGCTGGTCAACCACCTTACCCGTTTCTTGTTGGCGTTTGCGGGCTTCTTGCGCGTCGAACGGCCATTGCGAGTAAACGGCTGGGTGAGCGCCGCCCGGTTCCGCCTCGACTGCGTTGGTCTTACCGTTAGCCCCGACATCGGGGACCGTCCGACGACTCTGCCCCGACTGGCCTTCGTTTCCCAGGGCGGAGTCGATGAGCGTGAAAAAAACTATTGACAGCATCCAAGGCAGTTGCTTCGGCATGGGTGATATTTCCAAGTTCGGGATCGAATTCGCACTTGTTCAATATAACACAAGTCCCGGCCAGGTCGCATGCCACGAAGCATTCGGCTGAGCCATCACTGCCAACGTGGTGATCCAGGGCGATTGCACCAAAAATAGGTTAAGCTGGATAGCCTTAGGTGGTTTGGGTAGATGTAAGTGATCTTGACATAGATCCCAATTTTGGGCACTCGACTCCCTGATGCGCGAAAGTGGATTTTGAGTCAAGATCAATCGTGTTTCGCTATTCCTCCTGGTCCAATTCATTTTAACGCATTTTTGACGCAATCGCCCTGCGTGGTGATCGAGTTCAACTTCTTGCGCACCTCTAGCGCGCCCGCAGCGCCCTCCACACTCGCTCTTGATGGCGAGAGCGGTCTTCGTCGCGGTGGAAGGGCTGTTTTTGTTGACTGGGGTGGAGTGTGATCGGTAGGATGGAGAGATTGAGTGGCTGGGCTTTTCCTGAGTATTTCACCCGATTGACTCAAGGGTTAGATGTGCTTTACAGATTAGCCGCGAGCTTCTTGGCTTCTTGTAGATCAATACGTGCCCGGTGACCATGTTTCTCAAGCATGTGCAATAAGTTTGCGCCGCTAAGTAATACTAAAGGCTTACCATTGGCAAAAGCGTAAGATTCCGGGCCATAGTCGGATGTCGTTACCAAAACACCCTTTGTGGCCCCTTCATTCAATACAGTCCCGTACAGATCTCGGACGGCACCAACGCCAACAGTGTTGGTATATCGTTTGGCTTGGATAACGATCTTGCCACCCCTAATTGGGTCGGGATCGAACGCGATGGCATCAACGCCTCCATCGCGGCTCGCTTGAGTAACTTTGACTTCACCACCAGACGACGAGAACTCTTCTTCAAACATTTCGCGGATCAGATGCTCGAAATCCTCCCAATTCATCGCGGCAAGATTGACACTCCC
This sequence comes from uncultured Planctomycetaceae bacterium, assembly GCA_964650265.1. Lineage (GTDB taxonomy): Bacteria > Planctomycetota > Planctomycetia > Pirellulales > Lacipirellulaceae > CAZYQQ01. The sequence goes on along the minus strand of CAZYQQ010000141.1, from coordinate 5,416 downwards.
ATCGAGAGTGCTGGCAACTTCGTAAGCCGAAACGAATCGCCCATCATCCCGACGAAGCTGCACAATGGGCGCAACAGGTGACAAGCCGTGAAGCTTTGAACTGCCAACACCTTTGAGAGATTTGAAACATGCTTTTGGATCAACCTGAGCCAGATCGATTTCGAGAAAGTCAGACCGATTTGCGCGCAACGAAAGTACGCAGGATGTTGCCGGCTTTCCTGTTGTACGATCTACGGCAGTAACGATGCCATTGAAGACAACCGTATCTAACGCAGAGATGGTGTCAGCTTCGAATAGCTCATGAATTGTACGAAGGACGATCTGATACAAGACGTTGTCGTAGAGCCGCGAAGCCTGGGATTCGGCGAGGACTTGTTCTTCAAACTCATCACGACTAGCAATGTACTTAACACCCTTTAATCGAGGAAGATCATCTGGTGCGGGCAGCTGGTAATCAACGACGAGTGTCTTTGCAGCATGGTCGTAGTCGAAATCGAACTCCTGCGGAAAATAGTCTGGATAGCGAGACGAGGAAAGAACCAAATCGCAGTACTCAACAATTGCGTCTGGGTTGGCAGATTCGTATGCAGTACGTTTCGCATCAACTGCTGCGTGCCCTGCATTTTGGTTCGCGATGTACTCGTCGCGCCGCGCCGACCATGCTGTGACTTGCTTTTCATGGCCTTCGCGTACTGCGACGACTGACTTTACACGCGCCTGAAGGGCCGCTGTGTGTGCGCGTTTGATTGCGGCTATCTGTTCTCGCCACGCGTGATGGTCGGACGCGAATAGCGCCTGTTTTTCCGCAATCGCTTGCTCTTTTCGAGACGATAGCAACCTATCTAGAATGCCTAATGACGGAATATACTTCGAATCAAGACTGTTTGGCTCACGCGGCAACGGCGGCAACGTAGGCTCAAGCGGTGGTGTAGGCGGGGTGGGCTTCCTCTCTGGGAAAGGTGCTTTGTCTTTCAAGCTCTCCCAATTGATGGTGTCGTCAACGCTCAAAGTTGCTTTTAAAATCGCAGAGAGTCCGTCGAGCTCTTGTTGAGCCTCAGCAGTTCGCTCTGCTGCGAGTGCCTTCCGTTCCTCTTGCTGTCGCTTTCCGGCTGCTTTCTGCGATCGCTCTCGGTTGCGTGCATCAGCAACGGCCCATCGCTCCTCCCATTCTCCAATCTGTAACGAAGCTTTCAACTTTACAATGGACTCGGATTCGCCACGAATGAGACGGTGTTTCTTCAATCCGTCGTGCCAGAGTTCAAGGCTATAGGTGGGTATGCCGCGGGCATTGTATTTCCCCGTCAGTTGGCCAAGACGAGCTTTCATTTCTCTTGTCTCCCTTGACAGTTCGTACTACGTAGGTGATCGAATCACTAGGGTGGTGTCAGGTAGGGTGGTTGTTAGAAATAACGCTAGGTTACATGTGCTGAGATGTCAAAGCGGCAATGAGAACAGTTGCAAAATCATAAAACATACAGGACCAACGAGATTGTGGTGCCAACTGCTATGGTCGTTGCAAAAGGAAATTAGGAATCGACCGAAGCAAGACTTCGATTAGAATTAACCCGCATAACGATTAATTATGGGCGGTAAAGCAGACACTCAGCCTTTGGGCGAGTCGAACCCTCGGCCACGGGGATAGCTTGCTTATTAGGATGAGAACTGTTGGCTCTGGAGTATCAGTGTGATAAATTGGGGTGGTGTCAAATGCTGAGTGTCTGGGAGTCTCTCGCGATGGCCTCATGACCGGAGCGACCGGCACAATCGACGCAGGCTCAGACGCGGACAGAAAGAAATGGAGGGAAGTAGGCCCGCATGAGCGTAGCACTGGCGTAGGTTCCTGTAAGCCGTTGATTGCCACTGGACCAGCAACTGGAGTCTTGCCCATGAAACCGATCGTGATTGCCTGTCTTGTCACGTCGATGGCCGCGCTGGTGGTCTCGGTAGGCGCCTTACAACGCACTGCGCCGAGTTCCGACGGCCAGGTGGAACTGCGGGCGGCGCTTGACAAAGTGACCGCCAATCTGGCCGAGCTGCGAGCAGCGCCGCCCGGGCCGTCGGTAGCCCTGACGCCGCAGGGATCGCAACGCAAGCAGATCAGCCACCTGGATTATCCCTCCTCGTCGCCAGGATACACCCTCGCCAAATACATCAACGCCCAGACGTGGCAGGAGCGGCTGCCGTTCGTCAAACAGTCGAAGGGGATCGAAGAACGAATGGCCACTCTGTATGGCACTAAGCCAATTTCGATTGCCGTCGACCAGCTTTCGATTCCCGATGTGAGCGGCGTTCGGCCTAGGGACATCATTACCGCCTCAGCATTGACCCACGGCAAGAATATTTTTGGGGCGGACGTGGTCACCAACAGAGATTACTTTCTGGAGAAAACGGCAGACGGGTGGACGATTCTTTGGGAACCAAGCGTGCGCTGGCGCCCGCTGAGCTGGGAAGCGCTCAAGGCATCGCGCCCCACGGAGCCGTTGGAATACTTGCTTTATTGCAAACTGGCGGATTCGTACTTCGCCCACAAAGGGGACATCAAGAGTACCCACTACTGCCTGCAAATCGGGACCGAAGGCGACCATTTGGACAATGTCTATGCGTTCGTTCCCAAGGAATCTCCTGCAGGGCGAAAGGTTTACGAGACACTCAAGAATGGCAAGGTGCATGGGATGGTGCTGGCCATCCAGTTCGAGGCCGGCTCAGCCGAGTCGTGCGTGTGGGTGTCGAGTGTCGTCAGCGACAGACCGTATATCTACGACCCCACGATGGCGAAGAAGTACACGGCCCCGACATTGCGAAAGAAATTCCAGAACGCTGTCGGTTGGGAGCCGTTTCTGTCATCGAGAACTACCGAGCCGACGGACTTGTTGTTGTATTGTTCAATGGGGGCCACTTACAGCTATTCACAGACAAAGGAGGCCGTCTCGCACACGCACTATTCGATTGACGTCCGGCCGAATGCCAGCGGGAGTTCCTTTACAGGGTTTGTCATGCGCGACACCCCAGCGGGCCAGAAGCTGTTCGAGTCGCTCAAGGACGGCAAGGTCCACCCGATGGTGCTGACCGTACAATTTCGCGATGATCACAACGATAAGTGCGTGTGGATCACTCGAGTGCTCAGCGACAAGGAGTTCGTGTACGACGAAAAAATGAAATCCGTCTGCACCGCGCCAGTCCTCGCGCCGGCCGACACAACCGCCAAACAGCCCGCCACTCTACCGTTTCGCGTCTCCAATATTCAGGGCCGCTGGGCCGTCGACGCGAATGTTCTGGGGGGACAGCCCCTCGTCGTTCCGGAAGTGCGGCTGAGGGTCGAGGCGATCGCCTTACCCATCAACAACCTGACGATCAAAGTGGTTTACTTTGAAAAGACAACGAACGGCTTCGAAATCCTTTACGAAGACACATCAACGGTCGTTTCGTCGAGCGACACGCCGCTAGCCAAGGGGCTGTCCAAGACGATTATCTCCAAGTCCGGCAAGGGCTACCAGGCCAAGGGAGCGGTCGCAGCCATACTGCTGAAAGACGCTTCCGCGGAGTTGTACTTCGACGTTGGACAGGGGTTTGTGAAGTTCGAGACGATCCCAATTGCCAAAAAGCTGGCGGATTGAAACAGCGGACAACCGATCGCCGTGCCACTCCGCCGCAGGGAAGGCCAAGAAGGACGCCATCGATAGCGTCAAGAACAAGTATTGGTGGCAGGTGGCGTTTGCGAAATAGGGGGGGATAAGGTTCCATTCGTCGACAATGTTTATCGCAATGCGCTGAGGTCGCTCCAACCGAAGAGGCAAAATGACATGGCCGCTAAGTTGGCACCGAATTGCCAGTCGAAAATTGCGTCGATATTCAGTCGTTGCGGCTCATCACGTCGGCATGGTAGGCGCAGAATCCGCCGTACTCTTGTTCGTCGGGGCCTAAAGTCGCGTGACAAATGAGGCATTCATCGTATTCGCGCTCATAACCGCAGTTGGCACAGCGATCGTCCTCCATGATGAAAGTTTCGACGCCGCATTCAGGGCAATCGTATAGAGGAGGATCTCCGCCGTCCTTAGCGGCCTCGAATGAATGTGCCCAGAAGGCATCGCCGAGGAATCCCGCCGCCTGCTCAGCAAACTCCATGCGGTGAGCGCAGCCGCGACATTCGAATGTCACCTCGGGCGGGGTGACAGATATATCAACGGGGGCAAGCAGGGAGGAAGTGCATTGGTTGCATTGGAACTGGTCGACGGCCCAACGAAGGGCTTCGCCCGTCCATTGCACTTGGCCCATCAAGGCGCTGCATTCGGCCTTCTCCTTGTCGAACACTTCTTTGAGCGATAAAAGTTTGTCCCAACTCGGCATCCCAAAGAGCCTGGCCGGATCGTCCTGCAATTCGGACCGGATGAAGCTGTTGGCCACGGTGAACGCCTTGACCATCGCTTCTTGAAGCACATGTGCCGGGTCGGTTGCATAGTAGTGTTCTACATTGTTTCGGACGGTGGCCAGGCGGTCGAAACTCGTCCAATCAGCTTGGACGCCGAGTTTGCTGAACCGTTCTTTGATCTCTTGGATGTCGACGGTATTCTTGCCCTTGCCGACGAACACAATTGCTCCAGCGGCGTCCTTGGTGGGAATGATGCGCTGCTTGACCAGCGCATCATCACTATTGGGCGGCGACAGCCGGCGCAGTTTCTCCTTGAACAGGAGTAGAACTCCGGCGTGGACGTTGCGAATCGAGGAAATGACCCGTATCGGGTCGTCATAGTCGTCAATTCCAATCTGAATCGACCGTACGGCGTTGTCGATTAGCGTCATTCCGCGAACCAGCATTTGAGGTTAGTAGTCTTGAATGAGTGGGATCGATTCGCAAGGATTCCTTAATATTGAGTATTGCATTGGGGCGAAAGTCGGGCATAACAAAAGTTTGGGCTGGGATCAAAGTGCCACAGAAGACTGGGGCGGTTGAAAGGATGTTATTGGTTGTAAGTCCTGGAGGGCAATGATCAAAAATCTCAGCATACATGGCCTCTTACTGCTCCGCTTGCCACCCTGATTCTGCCCGCGTTCAACCCGTTTTTCACGCAACTCTCGCCACTGGTCGATCTATTAACGAAGAACAAGCAGACACTCAGCCTTCCCCACGGGCCTGTCGGCCCCTGCTACAATGAACCTCGTCGGGCCGCGGCAGGCAAAAATGCGAGCGGCGGTTGAGAACTTCCCCGTAGGGTAGGCTTCCAGCCTGCCGTTTGTTGAACGTGTTGGTAGGCTGGAAGCCGGGTCAGAGGTCTTCCATCTTCCAACTTCCAACCATTTGTTGATCGTGCTGGCAGGCTGGAAGCCTACCCTACGTGAGTCCTGATTTCGCAATAGTCGCGCCCCCGGGCATCGACTAGAATTGACCCCCGCGTTCCTCCGATCCCCCACCTCCCTGCCC
>CAZYQQ010000140.1:0-11464 GCA_964650265.1 uncultured Planctomycetaceae bacterium | reverse complement strand
ATCGCCAACTGGATGGGAATCCAACCCAGCCATTATGGCCGCTAGCCAGCCGCCAGAATATTCGGAGATATTCAACTGGAGAAGTGCGGAATGTACGTTTCAACACGGAGGCACGGAGACGTTTTTGGCGGGGTGGAGTAAGTCCTAACGCCTGTGTTTTTAAAATCATGAAGCTTACGATCGGAAGGTAGGCGAGTGAGGTGCAAAAAAACACCTGGCCTCGCCGGCGGGCCGGCAAGGCCAGGTGTGTGGATAACGATTGGCACGTTGGGCGATCAGCCCGCGATGCGTTCGGCGGCGACCTCGGCCAAGGGGGCCGTCGACGCCAGACGTCCGGCGATGTAGCCGCGACAAGCCGGGCTTCCACAACTGCAGTGGAAAGCGCGGAAGAGGATGTCCTCGGTCTCGTCGTAGTCCATCGTCAGAAGGTCGCCCGCTTCGATGTCGCGTAGCGCCGTGAACAGCCTTGTCTGCGGGTCGAGACGCGAGTTCGGATCGCAGCAATGAAGCACGCGACCGGCGAAATCGGGATCGTCCAGATGCAGGCCACTGGCCATTTGGAGCGAATACTGCGTCATCACTTCGGTCAAGGTTCCGTTCATGCGGAACAGAACGTCACCCGCACGGAAGGGCCGTAACACGAGGACCCCCCGCCCACGGAGGTCGTCCACCTGGACAACGCGGAAATCTTCGGCCTGCGGCTCGTGGTCGATGACAGGCAAGTGGGAAGGGTAGATTCTCATTTACGGTAAACCATCTCGCAAGTGACAGAAGTAGGAGCAAGAAAATCGTCGAGCACGCGGCGAACGGTCGCCTCCTCGAAGGGCTTGCAACTAAAAACGTCAAGATACATGTCGCGGTGCGCGTCGTTGGTGTGGAACATGATCGCGCTGGTCTCGATCAATTGGACTCCCGACAGGCCGGTCTCAATGCCGCCGCCGAAGCGTGCGACGATGGGGGGCCCATACCGGACCATGTCGATGTCGTCGGCCATGGTCTGGAGGAACTCGTACATCTTTTCGATCGAGAGGATGGCGTCATTGCACCCCAGGGCGGTGACCATTACGTGCTGGCCGTAATGGGGCTTTCCTTCGTGCATGATCCGGCGGTATTCAGTCAATACCTGCTGCATCCGTTGGGGCTCCGAAACTCAAGAAATGGAAACCGGGGCCCGCTGCACCCATCTGTGCAGAGCGTCCGGTGGGAAGCAAAAAGAGAACACAACCAAAAGAGTTATTTGCCAGATTCGGCCGGTCCTCGGCCAGGCGGGGAGTGATGTCGTTGGAACTCTAATGGGCACGTCTTGCTTGACGTGTTTAGATCGACAATTTGTATCCCCTCACCCCCCGGTCGTCTAGTGGAAACGCCTCGGATTTTCCCCCGCCGGGAAGTTTTTTCCTTCACACTCGGCAGGGCCTCCCGAAAGCTCGATTTGGGTGTCACCTGCTCCCTGTGTGGGGGCGCAGGACGGGGCGTGAGACTCGTTCACCCAACAGACGCCTCCTACAGCCGCTCGAGGCCTCAGCCCCCCCACGGGCACTACGCCGCCGCACGATGGCTACTGGTCGCTCCGAGAATCGTCCCGCATGCTCTCGCAATCTCCTCGGCGGCCTCCGGTCGGGCCAGGCGACGCATCGATTTGGCCATCTCGGCGCGACGGTTTTCGTCGGTCGCGAGCAGCCGAAGCTCGGCTGCCAGATGGTCGGCCAGCCGGCTGCCAGCCGCCCGTTCGTCGACCACGACGGCCGCCCCTTCGCGGCGATAGCACTCGGCATTGGCAAGCTGGTGCTGGTCGGAAGCCTCGGGGAAGGGGACGAGCACCGCCGGCACCCCCGCTAGCGCCAGCTCGGCCAGCAAAGTTCCCCCGGATCGGCAGACGACGATGTCGGTCTCGAACAGTAGCGAGGCGAGTTCGTCGATATGGCTCACCGTGAGCACCCCGCTGCTCGCCGCCCCGTAACGCGACTCGGTGAGCTGCAACTGGCCATCCCCCGTCTGGTGGACGATCCGCCACCCGGCGAGTTCGCGGCCAAGCTGACCGACGACCTCGGGCATCACGTGGTTGAGTGTCTGGGCCCCGACGGCCCCTCCCAGAATGACCAGCCGCTTTTCCCGTGACCGGCTGGTGAGGGAGATCGATTGCTGCGACCGGCGGTAGCGATGGAGGAAGTTGGGGCGGGGCGGTACGCCGGTGTGGACGATAGGGGCCGCGCCAAGGAGTTGATTCTCTGTCTCGGCAAAGCCGGTACAAACCGTTTCGACCATGCCGGCGAGCCACTTCGTCGTCCGGCTGGGGACGGCGTTTTGCTCGAGCAGCACGGTGGGGATGCCCCGGCCCACGGCGGCCCGGGTCACGGCCGCGCTAGCAAACCCGCCGAGGCCAACCACCAGCGCCGTCTCCTGCTCCCCCAGCATCCAGCGGGCGGCGCAGAAGCCGATCACGTTGTCGGTGACGAAACGGACCGCCTCGAAGGGGTTCTGCGGCGCGGGCCGCGCGGGGAGGGCGACATAGTTGTAGCCGGCGGCACGAACCAGGTGGCGCTCGCTGCTGCGACCGGTCCCGGCGAACAGCACCGAAACGCCAGGAATCGACTCCACGAGCGCTTCGGCGATCGAGAGCCCAGGATAGACATGACCGGGTGAACCGCCACCAGCGATCACAATCTGAAACCGACTAGCCATGACAGGGGCCTTGGAGAGGGGGGTAAGGAAGGGCGGGGGAGCGGGAAGCATGTTTCCCGAGGGGGGCAAAATCCACTGAGTCGCCGGAGCGACGGGTGTTCCGTCGCTCCGACGCTCAGTTCTTAGCTTCATCGCGAAGCACTTGCCAAGGCGATCGACCCAGTAACCGCCATTAGCAAGTCAAATGCTCCAACCCAGGGGAGGGCAGCCGCGCAAGACCCCGCAATCCGCACGACCAACGATGAAGCTACAGCATGGTTCCTGTTCAATGATGTCAGTTCGTTGATTTTCTGTTCGCTTGGGACCTTCGCAGGGCATCTCGCAGTCGTGCCCTGGGGGATCCCATCCATCCAGCTTGTTTGCCAGCCAGCTTTTCTCTCACGCAACCTTTCGCTGAGCGTAGGCCGCGAGCAATGTCTTCACGATTTCGTCCTCGCGTGCCACGCCGGGATTCGTGTCGCCACCCGATCCGACCGGGCCAAGTCCGCTCACGACAACCACATCTCCCTCACGCGCCATCTCGAGGGCGACGGCGATACCCGTCATCCGTTCGATCAATGCCCGCGACTTGGGCGATTTGTCCAGTCCCTCGGCGACGACAAGTTGGTCGACCAGTTGCCGCACCGCGGGTGTGGCCCGTAGTCCGCTGGTCACCACCGTCTGATCGGCCAGCCGCTGAGCGACCGGGCAGTCGTGGGCGACCACGGCCAACACTTTACCTTGAGCGACGTCCCTGGCTGTCGCGAGGGTGGTTCCCCTGGCTACGGGGGAATCGCCTCGGTCGATGTAGGTTGCCACGCCGGCGCCGTCAGGCAGCTTTTGCATCACGCCGGGAACCACCGTCAATTGGGCAATTCCCCGTGCGATGTCGATCAGCGATATGCCATATACACGAGCCACGGCTGCCGCCGCAAGACAATTTTCCAAATGGGCCCGGCCCGGAATCTTCGCCTCGACCACGATCGTGTCGTCGCCGATGGTGAGCAGGAACTCCTGCCCGCAGGTATGTTGCTCGAGCAAGGTGCCGACGATTTCGGCCTCGCAGTCGATGCCAAAGGTGAGCGAGGGGCTCTCGGTTTCGCTCATCAGGCGGATCGCATCGGGGTCCCCCGCGTTGAAAATAGCGATCCCGCGGTCTCCCAAGAGTTCGAGCGACGAGGCGATCGTGTCGCGCACCTGCTGTCGCGAGCGGCCGCGGGGGGCATTGTCGGCGGGAAGGTTGGCGACGCAAAGCACATCGAGTTCGACTCCCTCGGCAGCCCGATTGGCAAGGGCCTGCTCGCTCAACTCGACCACGGCGTGCTGGCACTCGGCCGCCACGCTCTCGGCCAGGAATTCGGCGATTGCCGGCGCCGTGGTGGGAGGGAGATGCCGTGCTCCCACGCTTTCGAGACGGGTCCAGCCCTTCGTTTGATAACAGGAAGTCCGTCCGGCAGCGCGGAAAATCGAGTCGAGCAACATCGTGATCGACGACTTGCCATAAGTCCCCACGACGCCAATCGTGGCGACGTCCGACGAGGGATGGCCTGCCAGGGCCTGACAAAGCTCGCCAAACGCGCGGCGCGAGTCGGCGACCACGAACTGGGCCACGCCAAACACGGGAAGCAGCCGCTCGGCCACCACCGCCACGGCACCACGCTCGACGGCCATGGCCGCTTCGAGGTGGCCATCGTGCCGGGGCGAATCGATCGCGACGTAGATATCACCCGGGCGGACTTCGCGAGCCCGGCAAGCGACCGGTGCGAGCAGGACATCCTCGGCGGACATCCACTCGATGGCGGAAAGAACCTCTCCCACGCGCGAACCAATCGCGCGCTCGGACATTGTGCGCAAACTCATCGGCGCGACCTCCCTGTCTTGCCGGGTACTCCGCCGTGCGGGAACTTGGCGGACGCGATTGCTAGCACGCCATCCTTGGCGGCCGGGTCGGCAATCGACGCCCACTGGTTTCGCCGATATGGCGAACGGCGTCAAGCGGAGTTTTTTCCGTCTGCAAGCAGGCAGGCAGAGCCGCCTCATCTTAACCCGACACGTCAGTGAGGAGCGTGTGTGGGCGGCGTCTCGTCGGTGCTGCCTCGCTGACGCTGCGGGTTACAATTGTGGGACGATTTTCCAAATCGTCCGCAGCGCGGACGCGGCCCGCCATTTCAGGCGTGCTCGGAGGGAAAGTTGGTTACCACCGCTCACGATCCGGAGGATCGAGATACGTTGAATCGCCTTGTCTCGCGAGATTTTCGATTTTTTGCAAACTTTGTCTTGGGAATCGGGCACCGCCCGGCATAGATTCGCGTTTGTGCCTCGAAGTAGGTCCGTGGCCGCTGGCCCGGACCTTGCGCGCGTGGAGACGTTGACCTGTCTTCAAGGTTCCATCCGGCAGATGGAACCTACTTGGTCTTTGGCAATTCAACCCCTCGCACTGCCCGGGCAAACGAGCCCGGGCTACGGTTGTTCGCGCTCGCACGGACGGGATGTGCCCCATGCTACGTTCCCCGGCCTCCGCCCTCGTCAGTCTTCCCCCAGCGTTCGCTTCCGCCGCAGCAGGTGATGGTAATGCTGGGCGAACCGGTGGGCTTCGTCCCGGACGTATTGCAAGAGCCGGAGGGCGTAGGAGTGGCGGCTGAGGGCGAGGGGCTCGTCGCGGCCGGCCAGGTAGACCAGTTCTTCTTTTTTAGCGAGCGAGATGACCGTGGGGGGCTCGATGCCAATCGCTTCAAACGCTTCGAGTCCGCGCCCTAGTTGTCCCTTGCCGCCATCGATCAGCAGGATGTCGGGGAAGGCTTGCTCTCCGGCTCGCAACCCGCTGAATCGTCGCGCGACGACCTCGCGGATGCTGGCGTAGTCGTCGATGCCTTCGACCTCGCGGATGCGGAATCGCCGATAGCCCGGCTTGAACGGTAAGCCATCGATAAACTGCACCAGGCTGGCGACCGTTTCATTACCGCCGAGGTGGGCGATGTCGACCCCTTCGATCGTCCGCGGCGTGGTGGCGAGCCCGAGCACCTTGCGCAACCCGGCGAGCCCCTTTTTGGGGTCGACGTAGAATACCTCCGGTTGCTCATGCTGCTCCAGGTTGCCGCGATCCTTGATTTTCTCGAGCATCCGAATCTCGTCGCGGAGCCGGGCCGCTTTCTCGAACTTGAGTTCGGCCGAGGCCTGCGCCATCTCGGCCTCCATCTCCTTGACCAGCGACTGGCGGCCACCGTCGAGAAACGTCCGCAGCCGCTGGATGTCGCGGCGGTAGTCGGCCTTGCTGATCCGCAGATTGCAGGGGGCGGTGCATTGGTCGATGGAGGCGAGCAGGCAGGGGCGGAACCATCGCCACCGCTCGTCCCCCTCGTCGATGTCGAGCGCGCAGGTGCGGAACTTGAACACCCGCTGCATCACCTGCAGCGCCCCGCGAAGACTCGCGACGCTGGTGAAGGGGCCATAGAGCTTCACGCCACTGCCGCGGGGCGTACGGGTGATCTCGACCCGGGGGAAATCCTCATGGGTGGTGATCTGGAGATAGGGAAAGGTCTTGTCGTCGCGGAGTTCGCGATTGAGCCGCGGCTGGATGTCCTTCACCAGCCGGGCTTCGAGCAGCAGGGCGTCGACTTCGCTCTCGGCCTCGAGGAAGTCGATGTCGTACGCCTCGCGGACCAGGGTTGCCGTCCGCTCCGACTCGGCGGCCCCCTTGAGGAAGTAGCTAAGGGCCCGCGCGCGAAGGTTCTTCGCTTTGCCGATGTAGATCACCCGCCCCTGTTTGTCGTGGAACAGGTAGATACCGGGAGTGGTGGGGAACTTCGAGCGGACCTTCTCGGCTGCCCTTGCGAAGAACTCGGGTTGGGTTTTAGGAAGCTCCGGCGGCGGGGCATCCGTCCCCCCAGCGGGATTGGTCTCCACGGTAACCGGGGGAGGCGGTTCGTCGCCTGGCATGGGGATTCCTTGGAAAGCTGGCGGGATCGACTCCCCCCGAGTCGCTACTCCATTCTACGCGCGCTCCCCTTGCCTAAGGAGTGCCGAACTCCCCACTAAGGCTCCTCGACTTCAAAATCCTCAGGATTGAATTCGAAGGGAGCAGGATTTCCCATTGGTCCATTCGGGGTGAAGGCGAATCCGGTGGCCAACACGACAACGATCATGGCCACATACATCACAATGAACACGAGGAACCCTATCCCGGCAATCTTCCAGAACGACTTGTGCGATCGCAGTGCCTTGTTGAGGACGCTTAAGTCTAAAGTTTGCCTGAACTCTCCAGTGGCCATCGCAAAACGGCAAAGGACAATTCCAATAGCGGCGTAAAACACGGCAAGCATGACGTAAAAAGCAGCCGCGACTGCGCCAAACACCGCCCCATTGGGCATCAACATCATGAAGGCGACGCCAATGGTTCCAATCCCGCAAAGCCCGGCGAGAATAATGCTGACGACTCCGAACATCAGCACCCAAGGGCGCGTCGCCCCGAGGAGCTGCGCCGTCTCTGCCAGCTTTCCCTGGTCGTAGGTTTCGACGTCCTGGGGCGACTCGTAGGGATTGGAACTACTGTAAGTCGACATCGGCATTCCCGCATTCAAGGTTTCAATGGCCTTCCCCCCCTTCGAGGAATGCCTAAATGGACCCGGCCCTCGCTTCAGCGCGAGCTACTCCGCCTGCTTCTCTTCCTGCTTGTCTTCCTTCGCGTCGTCCGGTAGCGGCTTGATCTTGATCTTGCGGAAGTGGACCACGCTGCCGGGATCGTGGGCCTGGATGGCGATTGTCCCCTCGGATAGCAACCGGCCCCGCATCGAACGATCGCGATCGGGGTTGTCGGGTTCGATGTAGTCGGTCACCACCTTGTCGTTGACCTTCACGATGACCCGCTTCCCCTTGACGATGATGTGCATCGAGTACCACTCGTTGTCCTTGGCGGGGGACTTGTCGATCACGTCGGCAACAGCGTAGAGGCCCCCGGTCTTCTTGGGATCGCCATGGCTGTTGTTGACTTGGACTTCGTAACCCTTGCTGGGCCATCCCTCATCCTCGTACTTCGTGTGGAAGTAGAGCCCCGAGTTGGCCTTCGGCTTGGTCATCACCTCGACCTTCCATTCGAAGTTCTTGAAGTTCCCCTTGTTCACGTCTCCCGTGTAGAACAGGTGGCCACGATTTCCCTTGACGATCAATTCCCCATCTTTCACGGTGAAGGCCTTGGGATTCTCGGCGGCCTTCCAGCCTTCGAGATCCTCGCCATTGAACAGGCTGACCCAGCCTTCTTCCTCCTCCTTTTCCTTGTCCTCCTTGGCGTCATCTGCTGCCTTGGCCTCTTCCTTTGCCGCCTCGGCGGTCGCGGCCGATGCGGTGTCGTCGGCTCCCCAAGTCCGGGGGGCTAGCACTCCGGCCCCGATCAGGGTCAATCCGGCAACGAGGGACAGCAGCCGCGGGGATAATGAGAATCGTGTGGTCATCGGTGGGTACTCTCCAAGGTTATTGGCCTGTAGATTGGCTCGTTGTTTCGACTCAAATTCCTTGATCTCGCTCGGGCATCCGCTGCGGAACACCCATTGTACGTGGGGTAGCGGGTGGTGTCATCCGGTGGGGGTGGCATCACATCGGCGGAGGTCCGCCAGCAGACTGTGGGATTTTCGTCAGGCAGGCGACTTCGGTCTGCCCACAGCCGGCAACGGGGCGTACAATGGGTGGCCCCCGTTCGTCCCACCAACTATCCCACCCTGTCTGAGGATCTCCATTATGTCGATTCGACGCTGGCCCCTGTTGGGCCTGCTGCTGGCCGTACCCGCGATTGTCGCGCTGGCCCAGAACGAACTTCCCCCTGGGCAGCCTGCCCAGAATCCCCGCCAGCCCACCCAGCCGGGGCAAAACCCTGGCGCCGGGGCTCAAGCTCAGGACGCGGGTCAAGCTGAAGCCAACTTTGCCAAGATCATCAGCTACGCCATTGGTCGCTCGTTGGGCCAGGAGACCAAGCTCGCCGGCGTGACGATCGATCTCCAGTCGCTCCAGGCCGGAATGAACGACGAGGTGAAGGGTGCCCCCAGCCCCTACGACGACCAGCAACTGGGGGCCGCCATGCAGCAGTTTTCGCAGCGGATTCAGCAGAACGTCGCCCGCAACAACAAGCAGCAGGGCGAAGCGTTTTTGGCCAAGAACGGTAAAGCGGAAGGAGTGGTCACCACAGCCACCGGCCTGCAATACAAGGTGCTCCAAGAAGGGGACGGAGCCAGCCCGAAGGCCACCGATACGGTCGTTTGCCACTATCAAGGGACGTTCCTCAATGGCGAGGTGTTCGACAGTTCCTACGACTCGGGCCAACCGGCTACTTTTCCCGTCCAAGGTGTCATACCGGGCTGGACCGAAGCGTTACAGCTCATGAAGATCGGATCGAAGTATCAGCTCTTCGTCCCCTCGCAGCTCGCCTACGGGGCGCAAGGACGCCCGGGCATTCCCCCGAATGCCACACTGGTGTTCGAAGTCGAGCTGATCCAGATCGCCCCGGCCGGTGCGGGACGGCTTCAGCCGCGGCAATAGGCCGAGTGCTTGCTTGGTTCCAATTGCTCTTGACCCCAGCAAGCCAAGAGCCGGATGATACGCGCACACCCGGTGCCCCTGTTTCTCAAGGGGCACCGGGTGTGCTGACCCGCCCGACCGACCCAGGGGGAATGGCTTCTCCCAGGGGACCTACCCAGTGCAAATGGAGGTGCCTAACCCATGAAACGTGATCTCGATCTCATCCGTCAGTTGTTGCTCGACCTCGAGGCCCAAGGGCCCGACTGTGCCCTGAACGTGCTCCGTACGGGCCTCGCGCACGACGCCGAGGAGCGGATTCGCTTCCACCTGCGGCTCTTGATCGATGCAGGCCTGGTCCGTGAAGTCGACCGGACCATCAACGGCGTCCTCTGTATCCGCCTGACCCACGCCGGTTGCGAACTGCTCGACCTTTGCCGCGACGAAGCGACTTGGAACGATGCGAAGGCTTGTGTCCGCGAGCGGACCGGTTCGCTCTCGCTGACGTTGGTCCGCAACGTGCTCCTCCGCTGGGCAGTCGAAGCGGTGGCCGACCTGGGACGCACGCCGCGTGCCAACGCATACCGTCAGCGCGGGCAGCGCCCCGCATCGGGAGCGCTTTACCAGCGCTATCGCAGCCGCCGCGATGCGGTTAGCGAGGAGGAAGCATTCCGCCTCGTGCGGTCGCGGCCCGACTATCGCGAACGGCTTGATTCGCGCGAACGGCTCGATTGGCGCTACGACCTCGGCCAGTGCGATTACGAGTCGCTCGAGGGGATTCGCGACAACTCGCTGCCGATCTACCTCGTCTGATTTCGGCAAACTCCAGCCGACAACCTGAATCTGCCTTGCGCGGGGTGGTCATCTCTTGTGGGATGTCCACCCCGTTTTTTTGTCCTTCGACACCCCGACAAATGATTGTCGCCGCAAGTTGACTCCTGGTATGCTAAAGGGACCAACCTCGCTGGTGCCCCGTGTTTGGCACTCGTCGCGCGTTCGATTTCCCTCCGTACTGGAATCTCCCCCATGTGGCGCTCCGTCTGTCTGCTCTTTATTGTCGCTATTGCCTGCTCGCTTCCCACCCTTGCTCAAGAGGCCTCCCCGCCGCCGGTCGAATCGGCGGCCGCGGAGAAAGGGGATGCCGAACAGGAAAAATGGGTGCCGCTCTTCAACGGCAAGAACCTCGACGGCTGGACTCCCAAGATTCGTTATTCAGAGGTCGGCGAGAACTTTAACGACACGTTCCGCGTGGAAGATGGCGTGCTGAAAGTGTCGTACGACAAGTACGACAAGTTTGGCGCTCGCTTCGGGCACCTGTTTTACGAAAAGCCCTTCTCGCACTACCGGCTGCGGCTCGAATATCGCATTGTTGGCGATCAGGTGGCCGGCGGGGCCGGGTGGGCCATCAAGAACAGCGGCATCATGCTCCACGGCCAGACCCCCCAGAGCATGGCGGTCGATCAGGAGTTCCCCGTCTCGCTCGAAGTGCAGCTTCTCGGCGGCAATGGCCGTGACCCCCGACCCACCGCCAATCTCTGCACACCCGGGACCAACGTCGTCATGGATGGCAAGCTCATCACCCAGCACTGCAACAACTCGAAGTCCCCCACCTTCCACGACGACCGCTGGGTCAAGGTGGAGGTCGAAGTCCGCGGGTCCGAGCGGATTCGCCACTACGTCAACGGCAAGCTGGTAATGGAGTACGAGTCCCCCCAATACGACCCCAAGGACGACACGGCCAAACCCCTGATCGAAAAAGCCGAGGGAGAGCTGCTGCTCTCCTCGGGCACGATCTCGCTCCAATCGGAGAGCCACCCGGTGGAGTTTCGAAAGATTGAGATACTGGAGCTCGACCCGGACGCGCCGTAGCGAGAGGGGGCACCTATAGTAGCACGACGGTCTCCGTCGTGTGCGGTGGTATTGATTATCCATCGCCAAGGACCTGCGCGCACCTGATGATACTCGGCCCCAATCGGTGGACGTGCCATTCAGAATAGATCACGAAAGCGCGAAAGCACGAAAGGAGAGCATCGTTGGTTTGCGATCGGTTATTTGCCGGCAGGGTGCGTGAAACATCTCAATTTCAATTATCGATGGCTTCTCGCAAGCGGTCTTGCGCCCGCTGAAGGGATTCATCGTCTCTTGGTTCGATAGACAGCGTGCGATCTATCGAGATTTTGCAATCAGGCAAAAGACGTTGAAGTTCTTTTTCATCACTCGTGCTAATCGCATAGCATCTTATCACCAAGCTTTGGAGATTGCTCAGACGGCTCAATTCCAGAAGACCACCGCCTGCAAAAATCGA
>CAZYQQ010000139.1:809-11505 GCA_964650265.1 uncultured Planctomycetaceae bacterium | reverse complement strand
TAGGGGCGCCTAGGCAACGAGCCTAGGCTACGTTGAGGTTGGCCGTTCGGCCAACGGGTGAGGGATTCTTGGCCGATAGGCCAAGCTGACCGTAGCCTAGGGTCATTCCCTAGGTTTTCAATCCCACAAGTAGCGGTCGTCGTAACTCACCTGATACCGTTTGAGGAACGTGAGCAGTTCCTCGCGATAAGTATGGCGCTTATGGTGTTCTTCCTGATTATCGATGTAGGTCGCGACCACGTCGCGCTGCATTGGACCGACGGAAAAAATCGAATAGCCGCGCTGCCAATAAAACTGCCGGTATTGGTCGCCCAGTGTTTTGACAAATTTCGAGGATTCGCGTTTCACTTTTTCCACCAGTTCGGCGGGAGCGTGCTTGCGGCCCATCTCCAGCAGAATGTGAATGTGGTCTTCGACGCCCCCCACCTTGACCCAAGGGCACTCCAAGTCGCGGAGGACGGAGGCCATGTACCCATGCACGGCTGGTCGGATTTCCTTGTCGAGCAGCGGCCGACGGTGCTTGGTGCTGAAGACCAGATGGGCGTAAAGTTTGGTCAGAGATTGCGGCATGGCGGCCCCCCTCAAGGCAACGGGAATGTGGACTTTGCCATGCTAGTTAGGGGTTGCGGGGATTCCTAAAAATTTCCTAGGGAAAAACCCTAGGCTACGTTGAGGTTGGCCATTCGGCCAACGGGTGGTGGGGTTCTTGGCCGATAGGCCAAGCTGACCGTAGCCTAGGTTTTTTCCCTAGGCTTACGAGAAACTTGACACTTTCCAACCCTCCACTTAGCCTAAAGGGTGATGGGGAGAAGGGTCTCTTCCCGGTTTTGGAACAGCGCAATTGCCGCACGATCGAGCGGCCATCCGCGCCCTTGTCTGGCCGCATGGCCGGTGAGAGAGAACGGCATTGAGGCACCACCTCGTTTCTTGGGTTCGCAACGGTCTGACCGCCGGCTTGTTGGCTGTGACTGCCGTGGCGCCGGCGGCGGTGCCGATCGATGGCTACCTGCCGCAGGTCGGGATCACGCTGACCAATGAGTTCGTCAACGATTTTTTCCCCTTTCCAGTAGCAAGTCCCCAGCCAGGTGGGGCGTTTCTTGGCTACGGCACGCCTGTTTACGCCGTTGCGCTACTCGACTCGGGGGCGGCTGTCTCGTTGCTCACGACGGCAACTGACGATGCCTTCAATATCAACGGTCCCTATCCTGGCCGGTCGAGCGGATTTCGAGGAATAGAGTCGCTTCCGATTGGCGGAGCGTCGGGAATCATTGAAGCCTCGGTAGGAGATGCGCTTGGGCTCTATGCGGGAGGGCTCCACAATCGAACCCCCTCGGGTGGGCCGCTGGTGATGAATAACTCGGCGATGCGCGGCCAGACCAACACGTCGATCGCTACTCTGCCAGTCGAGTCGGACCTGCCTAACATCCTTGGAATGCCCTTCATGGGGCAGTACGCCACGCGAATCCAGAGCAGCAATCCACAAATCTTTGACGTCGACGGGAAGACAGTCCGAAGCCCTGCTATCGAGTTCCATCCTCTGGGAAGCCAGGGGATGGGCATTACGCGTAAAGCCCAACTGTTTTTGCAAGGAGAAGTCTCGACGCCCGGCTTTCTTCCCAATTTCACTTTCGACGAACCTTGGAATAACCCGCTTTATCCAACATTGACCCAGGGGGGGCATTTCCTCACCGTCAATATCAGCAACGACGTGGGGAGTGGCGGTGGGAGTTTCAGCTCGCAGTTTTTCTTTGACACGGGGGCGAGTGTCACGGTGGTGTCGCAGTTCAAGGCGCTTGAACTTGGGTTCGACGTCACGCTGGATGCTCCTGAGTTCACGATCTCGATTCTTGGTTCCGGCGGCGAGTTGAGCAATGTCCCCGGCTTCTTTGTCGATCAACTCACCATCCCGGCACTTGGCGGAAGTCTTTCGCTTCAGAATGTGCCGGTGATCGTGCTCGACGTGACCAACCCGGCCAGCCCTGGCAACATTGTCGATGGCATCGTGGGGACCAACGTGTTTCACGGTCGCGATATCGTCATCGATCCCAATCCGTCACTGGGAGGTGGAGCGGCGAGCCCTGGCGTCTACATCAGCGACCCGGTGACGATAGATTTTCAGTGGTCCACAAACAGCCCCACCGGATCGTGGCATGCGGCGAGTGACTGGAATGCGACGAATGAGCCGACCTACTTGTCGGTCGCCAGGCTGCACCATGTGGCGGGAGGGGACCAGCAAGCGGTGGTCACCACTTCGACCGCCAAGGCCTTTGAAGTCGACGTGAAGGGGGGGAGCGGGGGAGAGTCGATGGAACTCCGGCTCGCCTCGGGGAGCAAGCTAACGACCTTCTCGGGTACGACGGCCCAGGCGGGAGGCATGATTCATCTCGACGACGCTATCCTCGACGCCCAGTACGTCGATATCCGCCCGGGGGGAACTCTCGCCGGAAGTGGGCAAATCCGCACTGGCAGCGGCCAGATCGCCGGCCAGGTGGAAAACTACGGCACGGTGATGCCCGGTGGGACTGGAGTCGGGCTTTTGGAGATCGACGGGCGGTTTGCCAACGCTGGTGTTGGCAAGGTGATCTTCGACCTGACCGCCACGGGTTACGATGAGATGATCGTCGACGGCACGGTCGCTCTCGCGGGGACGCTCGAGATATTGCTGGGGGGTGGTTATCAGCCACTCGTCGGGACTGAGTTCACACTGATTGCCGGGACCAACGGGATTGGTGGAGAGTTCGCTCAACTGTTGCTGCCGAGCGGTTACGAGTGGGAGATCGACTACAACGAGTTCGACGTCACCCTGTCGGTCCTTGCCGCGACCAATGTGCTCGTTGGCGATTTCAATGGCGACAACATCGTCGACGCCGCCGATTATCTCGTATGGCGCAACTCGCTTGGCAGCACGACCAACCTGGCCGCCGATGCCGACGGGAACGGGTCGGTGGGGACGGAGGACTATGTACTCTGGAAGGCGAACTTCGGCGAATCGCTCGCCGGGCTGGTCGTTGCTGGCACGGAGGTACCGGAACCGGCGACGTTACTGCTTGTCGCGGGGATGATGGCGGGTGGAGTCTTGCTGGGGCGACTCAGGCGTCAAGGTTAGCGAATGGAGGGGCAACCCTGATGGCAACTCGACCCTCGCTATTCCTGGCCTTCGCCATCGTTTTCTGCTCGTCCGTCCTCTGCGGACCCGCACGTGCCCTGGATATCGACATCAACTTCGTGCCGGGCTATTTTGGCAACAACACGACAGCCCGGGCCACAATTCGGCAGGCGGCGGCCGACATTAGCGCGGCGATTACGTCGTCGCTATCGGTCGTCAATCAGGACACTTGGACGACGAATGTCGGTGGTTCGACCGTGACCTTCGACTGGGAGTATCGCGTCAAGAATCCAACGACCGGCGCCGACATTATCATCAATCCGGGCTACATCGCCGCCAATACGGTGTCCGTGTGGGTTGGCGACTCGGTCATCAGCGAAGGCAACACGTTGGGAATTGGCGGCGGAAGTTCGCTCTCTTTGGGGTATAGCTACACCGCTCACAGCAGCATCGTGCAGAACTTCGGTCCCGCCGTGGCGCAATTGAATGCCCTGTCGGAAGCCGAATATCGCCGTGGCCAAGGCGCCGTCTTCCGGCGAACGGGCACATTGGCAGTCGACTACAATAACGACGGCACGATCGACGTCACTGCTCCGCTTGATGTCGATACTGGGGTCGCATACGGGACGATCCAACTCGACGTCGACACCGACAACCAAGGGGGCATGGATAGCACGGCGACGCTCAATAACTTCTGGCACCTCGACTACCAGACCCCTGTACCCGCCGGGAAAAACGATCTCTATTCCATCATGATCCACGAGCTGCTCCATGTCCTCGGCATCGGTTCGTCCGATTCGTGGAACAATCAGTTTAGCGGCTCGACCTGGTTTGGAGCCGAGGCGATCGCCGAATATGGCACCGGCAATGGCCTGATCCATCCCGACGGCGACCATATTGCCCAGAGCATCATGAGCCGCAGCATCGTCAACGGGGCGATCCAGGAGGTCGCGATGGACCCCAACATCACCACTGGCACGCGCAAGTATCTCACAACACTCGATCTCGCCTTTCTGCGCGACATCGGTTATTCGACCATCGAGCCCGATTTCGGTCCGACCGGCGACTACAACGGCGATGGAGTCGTCGACGCCGCCGATTATCTCGTCTGGCGGAATTCGCTCGGCAGCACCACCAATCTCGCCGCCGACGGCAATGGGAACGGCGTCATCGAAAAAGGGGATTACACCGTTTGGAAGTCGCATTTCGGCCAATCAGGTGCTGCCGCTAGCAGCCTCGCCACCACGACTGTCCCCGAACCTGCCCCCCTCCTTGTGGTCCTTGTAATGGGGACCCTACTCCTCGGGTGGCGGCATTTCGCACGCTAGAGTTTCCTCCTCCCCCGGGGCCGGTGGCTCCGCTTCCTCGCATTTGAGTATAATACCTGGGCTGACGGCGAACGTTCCGTGCGCCGCAACCCTTTCACCATTCCCATTTGACCTGCTGCCATGGGTTCGCTCGATCCGATCGCTTGGGCCATCCTGTTGACGATCGCCGGATGTGGCCTGCTTGTGCTGGAGGTTTTTCTCCCCTCCGGCGGCGTGCTGAGTGTGCTTTCGCTTGCCTCCTTCATCAGCGGGATCCTGCTGGCCTTCTACAGTGGCGGGATAACGACTGGCCTCTCGTTTGTCGTGGTGGTGTTGGTGGCCGGTCCCGTCTCGTTGGGCCTTGCGTTCTACTATTTGCCCAGGACCCGGCTGGGGAAGGTCCTGTTGGGCGAAGTTCCGACAGAGGAAGAAGTCGCCCCCGACGACCCCCGACGCACGCTGCTTGGCAAGTTTGGTGTCGCGCGGACCAAGATGCTCCCTAGCGGTTCGGTGGAGATCGATAATCAAATGATCGACGCTGTTGCCCGGGGCGCGGCGATCGATCCCGGCCAACCGGTCCAAGTGGTCGAGGTCAGCGCCAATCGGGTGGTCGTCCAGCTCGCCCGGCAACGTCCCCCCGAGTCGACCGAAGGTGAGCAGAAGCCCGAGGCCGACGACCCGCTCCGCCAGAGCCTGGAAGAGTTGGGGATCGAGCCGCTCGACCCGCTGGCGTGAACCTTTAACGCGCGGGGACCTGGAGAATCGGCTTACGATCCTTCCCGAATACTCGCGGTCAGTCGCCAGAAGCCGGTTGTCGGATTCCGTCCCTCGTCGTTATCAGCGGCGGCCATCTCATCCAATCGACGTGCCCGGCGGAGCGCATCCTCATATCCACCGGAGTATTGCTCATAGGAGACGTGCTTATCGTAGCCCGGCTTGTGCGACTTCAACACTCAACCGCCACAGTAAAGTCGCCCAGGCACGGGATCGCCCCATATCTCCCTTGCAGGTAACCACGCTCGATATTTTCCTGTTTGCGGGGCTTGTAGTCGGTGAGAGGATAAAGCGTGGTGGCTCCTTCCTTGTCCTTCTCGGTGAACCAAATCTGATCGCGGCGAAGCGATGACGCTCCTGCTGAGCTTCCGAGCAGATTGGTGTCGTGTGAAGTGAACAGCAGTTGGGCATGCTTGGGGTTGGATTCAGGGCGATTAAACATCTCAACGATGGCCTGCCCAAGCGAGGGATGCAGGCTCGATTCGATTTCATCAACGAGCAATCGGCCGCCGGAGGTAAGTGTCCGCTGTAGGAGCGGGATCAGTCGTAACAGCGATCTGGTCCCGGCCGATTCTTGCTCAAGATCGAGCCATGAATCGTCGTCGCTCGCTTGGTGTTTCACCAACATGCGAGGGCGACTTCCACTGCGACTTGTTTCGTCCACGACTTTGAGTTCCGCAATGCCCACATCGGCCTGCTTGAGGAGGTTTCGAATCGACTCGATGGGCCAATCTTCGCCTGGGACAAGCTGCGACCGTCGCAATCCCCGTTGGCCCTCACGGCGGGTACTGCCATGTTCGACATTCAACGCATCGACATTATGAAACCAGTGATAGATCGGCTTGAGTTGCTGATGGTTATTCTGGACTGCCGCTGACAGGAAGAGGGCGTTGGGACGAATCAATTCTCGGATTGCGTCGTTGGGGCCCTTCAGATGCTCGCCAAATTTAAAACGGTTCGCGTCGCGCTCGAACCAAACCTGTTTTCGATCCCGTGGCCATGCAAATAGCCATTCTTCCTGGACAGTCTGGTCGTCGACGACGAAGCCGTAGGCTATCCGCGTTGTTCCAAGGAAGAATGTCGCCTCGAACATCGACGGCTGTTCGTGCGCCGTTCCCCAGGCAAAAGGGGATCGTGGCACTCCTCCCGCCGGCTCCCAAACCCCATGCGACTGCACCACGGCACCGCACATGAAATCGAGCGCCGCCAGCACATTGCTTTTGCCGCTGGCGTTCGCCCCGTAGATGCCCACCACGGGAAGTATTTTCTCTTTGCGACCCTCCACCGATCGGAGCCGTGGATCGGATTCGTCCCCGATCCGTGCCGCCACCACCGAAAGGGCTTGTTCGTCCCGGAGAGAGCGGAAGTTCTCGACTCGAAACTCAAGGAGCATGGCAGCTTTCCATCCGAGGATAAGGAAGTCCTGCGGTAAAGCAAGGGATTTTACAGCTAACTTGCGCAATTATACTGCGCAAATCGACTTCAAATCCACATCAAATGCGGTTTTTGCCCTACTTTGCGCCAACGAACTGCCGAATTGGCTTGGAAAGGCACTTCCCCCCGGTCTCTTCTCAGTCGCCCCCAGTCGCAGGGCATTCTTGCCGATACTTCTAACAAATCTGCCGTTATCGTTTGGCCCACTCCTAGCCAACAGGTCATTTTTCTCATGTTCTGCACCGAATGCGGCACCCCCGGCGAAGGGAAGTTCTGCGGCCAATGTGGCCACCCTTTGAACGCTAGCTCCGCGCCCAAGGGCCCGCCCCGGTTGCCACCGGTCGACTGGACCTGGTCGCTCGACTATCTGGTCGTGTCGTCGGCGCCACAGGTTCGCGCGGAATTGGAAATGGCCGAGGCGCGGGCCGGGCAGAAGGTTGGCGGGGACAAGCTGATCGACGCGGTCGACCAGGTGATGCAACCCTTCACCGGAGGGGTCTCGACCCGCCTGGCCGCCAAACTCTCGAAGCCCCTTACTTCAGCGTTGGGGTTCAAGACTGGCAAGTCCCATCGTGAAGTCTTCGCCTTGCCCCCTGGTAAGGTGCTCGCCCGAGTGCTGATCGCGCTGGCGGAACATGGTCACAAGCTCACCGGTGTCGAGCAGCGGCCCGACCAATGCACACTGACGGCGGCCATCCCCGCCGATCTCTGCTCCATCGATGGAGCGCTGCGGGTCACGGTGGCGCGGGCCGCTGGGGGAACGGAGCTCCAGGCCGAAGCGCTCATCGAGGGCCAATGGTACGATTGGGGCAAGTGCCGCCGCCGGCTCGACGAGCTATTTGAAAACGTCCGCGGCGCGGCGGCTTGAGTTCTATGCGGGTGGGGCCGGTCCTCGCGGCGGCGTTGCGGTTGCCTTTCGCGCGAGGAGCGCCCGCTTGACCGGATTGAGTATCTTCTTCGTGATGCCCACCGACTCGGCGAGCAGCGCATCGACCCGGTTGCGAAAGACAGAGTAGGCCGCGAGCGAAGGGATCGCGATCAGCAGCCCCGCGACCGTCGTGACAAGCGCCTGGTAGATTCCCGAAGCGAGTTCGCTAGCCCGGGCAGCCCCCTGAGTGTTGGCGACCTCGCGGAAGGCGAGGAGCATGCCGACGACGGTTCCCAACAGCCCCAGCATGGGGGCGATGGTTCCCAAGAGCGAAAGGTGCTCGATCTTGCGAAACAACCGTCCAGCCTGTTCGGCGGCTTCTTCCTCCAGGGCCTTCTCCATCGCGGGCCAGCCGATCTCGACCTCGGCCAGCGAACTCGACACCATCGATGCGAGGCAACTTGGCGAGGCCTGGCACTGAGAGAGTGCCTGCCCGACCTGCCCCTGGGCGAGCGACTGGGAGAGCTGCTCCTCGAGTCCGTCGGGAATGAGATTCTGTCGGCGGATCGAGAGGGAGTGCTCGATCATCAGCGCGAGCGCCGTGACCGAGAGCAGAATCAATAGCACCATGATCGCGATGCCGACCGGTCCACCAGAGAAGATGATCCGCATCACCGAGTGTTCCGAACCGGCGGGTGCGGCAGCTTCTGCTTGAGCGAGGGCGGGAAGGCTCATCCCGAGCCACGCCATCGCCGCCAGTATCGAGCTTGTGAGCTTGCTTGCCAACAGAAACCATCCTTAGCGTGGGGAATCGAAACGAAGCTCGGTCGACCCGGCACCGGTGCCACCTGCTCCAGAAGTTGGGGCCGATTGTAGCATAGACCGGGCAGCGAGGGCCGGGGGTGTATGGGGATAGCTGCCGACGAGTTGACGCAGCAGCTTGTGCCGCTCCTCCGGCTGGCCAGCCTCGCCAGCAACTTGTGCTGCAAGCATCAGGCCTCGCGCGGCGCTGGGGATGTCGTTGGGAAAGTCGATCGCCGGATGAAGGTAGGCCAGCATCGCGCGGTCCTGCTCACCCCGCTGGCGATAGGCATCTCCCACCACCAACCAGGGACCACCCCCCACGGAGGCCGACGCTTTGCGAAGCGTCTCCTCCCATCGGCTCACCTGCGTTAGCCCCGCCGTCACCACCTCGGTCCGCCACAGTTGGGCTTGGGCCAGCAAGGCGACGCGCGGGTCGCCCGACCGCGCCAAGGTCGTGAGGACCTTGATCGCCTCGCCTCGCAGTGCCGTGGGGAGCAAGTGACTCGCCCCCAGCAACTGGGCCGCCTCGGTGTTCCCGCGAAGCCATCCCTCGGCCCGCGCCTGGGGTACTCCTTCAACTCTTTGCCACGGCAGTGGAGCTTGGGCAAGCGCCGCAGTCGCCGGGTCGCTCGTCGCAAGCGAGACCAACAGATCGCCCGACCGGAGCCAATCCTCCTGTGCTGCGTAGGCGACGATCATTTGTTCCATGGCCAGCCGGCGGACCCACACCCGCTGGTCGGCTTGCGCCGCCCGGGTGAAGTGCCCGATCGCCTCGGCGTATTCTCCCTTATCCAGCGCGGCCTTCCCCTCCTCATACCCAGGAGGCCACTCGGTGACGACCTCGATCACCCGCTCGGCGGGATAGGCTTGCTCGCGCCCGTTGTGTTCGAGGCGGATCTCGCGACCGGTGAAGTCGACCACCCTGCCGACGACTTCGACCACGCCGCGACCGCCGCCACTGCCGCGCAGGCGGACCGTCTCCTCGGCCCACACCGATGGTGCCGCAACGAGCAGCATCGCGGCGATCCAACTAACGGTTTGACTGCTTAATCGCCTTGGCGTCGACATAGCCGTAGGAGCCTCCCGTCTCATGGGCGAGCCGTGTGAGAAAGTTGTGACGCCGCGGATCGGGCCCCTCGCCGAACTCGATCGCGCTGATCGAAGTGCCGGTCCGCCGACTGCGGTCCAGGATTTTCTTGATCTCGAGGTCCGACATATCTCCGTCCGCATCGGTAAGGAAGAAGATCACGTCGGGCGAGAGCTTCATCGCCTCCATCAGCGCTGTTTCGCGAAAGGTGCCACCGAAGGCTTCGATCGATTCGACGAACCGCCTGGCAAGCATCTTGTTCTGGCTATTGGCGAAGGCAATCCGGTTGCCGGTCGCGATGTTGAGATGGGCATGCAGCGGCGGTGACGAATTGAAGAAGATGATATGAAACCGGTGAATCTCCTCCAGCGATTCGAGACTCTCTATCAGTTGCTGCTTGGCGGCCGCCAGTGGCGCCCCCTCCATGCTGTGGGAGCGGTCGAATACGTACACGAACTTCGACCCGGTCCCTTTCACACCAAACACCGAGGTCGTCACCTGCTCGCCAATGTCGCCGCGGGCCCCGCCGCTGGTGCCTCCCCCCGCGGTCATTTCACCCGCCCCCGGAAGTCCTTCCGTCCCCGCCATCAGCCCCGGACCGGGCAAAGTCGGCAACGCCTCGCTCGCCGTGCTGTGAGTCGCAAGGTCGGGCAGCGCCGCACTCACCTCGGGTTGCGGCGAGTTGATGTCGGCCGTCTTGTTGGCGGGGAAGTCCTCCTCGCCATCGAACTTCACGCCGGAAGAAGTCTCCCGCTTGAGCACAATCCCCGCATCGCGCAAGGTCTCCTCCGCAGCTCCCTCCGGCAGCTTGCTGGCCCACAACAACAGCAGTATGGTCAGCAGCGCGTGGACCACCATCGAAATGGTCCAAGCCGGAATCTGCGGGCGGCGGGTGAGGAGCGAACTTTGCATCGGCATCGAAGGACGATCGTGTGCTAGCAGGGGGCGGGCCCCAGGGGCTACTCTACTATTATAAGGGGACCAGGGGGATGGTGATTCCCCTCGGGTCGTCGGCGGCAAAAAAACGCGAGGCACACTTTCTTAACCAGGGGGAGTGACGCCAACAGTGTGACATCAGCGGCGAAAAAAGCCTACAAAACAAGGGATTGTCGTGTCACACGTGGCACTGTTTCGTCAAGTTTTGTCGTTTAAGTGTGACGGCAGGGGGGAGGGATCAAGTTTCAGGGGACAGGGTCCGTAGCATGGGCACATTTGCCCGTGCGCGCACAACCGTAGCCCGGGCTCGTTTGCCTGGGCAGCGTGAGGGGGTTCGAGTTGTCAAAGATCAAGTAGGTTCCATCCGCCGGATGGAACCT
>CAZYQQ010000139.1:0-709 GCA_964650265.1 uncultured Planctomycetaceae bacterium | reverse complement strand
TAAAGCAATGTTAACGTCGCCACCCAAGGTCCCGCTCGGCAAGCCGGGACCTACTTTGCCCGGGTAGTGTGAGGGGGTTTGAATTGCCAAAGATCCAGTAGGTTCCATCTGCCGGATGGAACCTTAAAGCAATGTTAACGTCGCCACCCAAGGTCCCGCTCGGCAAGCCGGGACCTACTACGCCCGTACGCCTCCGACTCGAAATCGACTTTTTTGGGTGTTCGCGAAACTCGATTTCCGCCAAACAATTCACCTCCCACTGCTCGCCGGGTCTATGATTACAGGTATTTTCGTCAGATGGCCTCGGGACTTTCGTGCATTAAAGGCTGCGTGAAGCGGCCGGAGCCACCTCATCGCAACCCGAAGCGTGAGCGAGGCGCCACCAACAAGACGCCGTCTCTTCACGCGCCTCACTGACGTGTCGGGTTGCGATCGATAGCCGCGCCTTCGCGCCGGAAGGGCATTTTTTCTTTTTTCGAC
Organism: uncultured Planctomycetaceae bacterium; assembly: GCA_964650265.1. Taxonomy (GTDB): domain Bacteria; phylum Planctomycetota; class Planctomycetia; order Pirellulales; family Lacipirellulaceae; genus CAZYQQ01. The sequence continues at coordinate 229 of CAZYQQ010000139.1, read as the reverse complement.
AAAACACGATTTTCGTCGAAAAACTCACCTCTTTTTTCGACGACTTGCCGAGCGCTCCCACAGCAAATCAAGGGATGTTCGCGACGCCATCGTGAAAAAATGTCGCGATTTTAACTTTTTGCTCCCCCAGACTTTGGGGACTGAAATCGGTCAGGGGGAAGGATCGTAGCATGGGCACATTTGCCCGTGCGAGCGCGCACGACCGCAGCCCGGGCTCGTTTGCCCGGGC
>CAZYQQ010000138.1:9672-11537 GCA_964650265.1 uncultured Planctomycetaceae bacterium | reverse complement strand
CTCATGTCAAAGCGGCTTGCAAAAGCCTGAAGGCCTATCGGGACAAGTTCTGAGAGCCGACGTCTTGGCAGGAGCGGGGAAGATCGTCGATGGAGCCCACATCCCCCGCTGGTCATGCCGACCTCCCCTCGCGCGTGGTGACACGGCTGGCGAGGATGCTCCATTCGAGCGGGATGCCGGCGCACGAACTCGAGGAGCGGATGGAGCAGGCGAGCCGCTGGCTGGGGGCTCCCGCCCACTTCTTCTCGACCCCCACATCGTTGTTCGTGTCGTTCGAGCACGATCCCCCCTCGACCCACCTGGTGCGGGTGACTCCGCCGGGTGTAAATCTCGAGCTGCTGTCGCGGTTGCACGAACTGGTCGGCCAGATTGAGGCTGGTGGGCTCGATGCCCCCGCGGTCGAACGCTCCATTGCCGCCATCGAGCAATCACCCCCCCTCTACCACTGGACGGCGAGAGGGGTGGCCTGTGCCGTCGCCGCGGCGGGGGCTGCGGTCTTTTTTGGCGGCGGGATGACCGAAGTCGTGGCGGCGGGGCTGATTGGGCTGGTGGTCAGCCTGCTGGTGCTGGCGACTTCGATCCACACCAGGACGCGGGCGCTAAGCGACATGACCGCTGCGCTCGCGGCGACCTTGATAGTCTACGCCGCCGCGTGGGGGACCGGTGCCCTGCGGACCGACATCACGATCCTGGCGAGTTTGATTGTCTTGCTCCCTGGCTTGGGGGTGACCGTGGCCGTCAACGAGCTGGCGACCCAGAATCTCGCGTCGGGGACAGCCCGGCTGTTTGGCGCCATCACCACGTTCCTGACCATCGCCTTCGGGATTGTCATGGGGCGCAACGTGGGGCTCCACTTCTTTCCCGTCGTGCCAGCTCCACCGGGACCACCACTCGAGTTGGGGATCGTGCTGGTGGCGATGGGGCTCAGCGCGCTGGCCTTTACGGTGCTGTTCCAAGCGCGGATGACCGACGCGGCGTGGATCCTGCTCGCGGTGCTGGTGGCCTATGCGGGGACAAGGCTGGGGCGCGAGCTGTTTGCCCCCGACGCGGCAGCCTGGACCGGGGCTTTCCTGCTCGGTGTGGCGAGCAACCTGTTTGCCCGCTACCGCGTGCGGCCCGCCTCGGTGATGAGCGTCCCGGGGCTATTGATTCTCGTGCCGGGGAGCCTCGGCTACTTCAGCCTGTCGGCCTTCATGGAGCGCGACGTCCAGCACGGCATCGAGGCGGCCTTTACCATGACGATCGTGGCCGCCTCGATTGTGATGGGTCTGTTGATGGCCAACGTGGTCGTGCCCGCCACGCGACAACCGTAGGGCAGGCTTCCAGCCTGCCGCTTTGAATAACATTGGCAGGCTGGAAGCCTGCCCTACGGAGCCTTACCAAGGTCCGCGGACGTAGTAGACGCCGAAGTTGGTGGTGTCGTGCGGCCAGCGGGGGAGTGGCCGGAACGCCGCTCCGCCACCAAACGGGCCATAGCATGGGTAGTTGCGGCCGAACTGGTGGTCGATCCGCGAGATCCGCGAACTACCGACGCCCCAACCCCAGTTGGTTTGGAGCTGTGCCGTGGGAGGAACGACTAGCGCGGTGGGCTGGCCATAGTTACTGTGATAGTAATTGCCGTGCCAGTTGTACATTTGCGCGCGATGGAGCGGCTTCATGTAGCCAGCTTCGGTGGCGGAGGCGCGGGGGGCAACAGACGCCCCGACGACAACCAGCACCGCCAAAGCGATAGCGCGAAGGGAATTCGACATCGGGATTTGCTCCTGCGTGGGGGCAAGGGGAATTCGGTATGGGGGGACTCGCCGCGGCGGGGGGACCTCCGCGGCGAGTCGCGACGCGCGGGACCATGTTAAGTAGGTCCCGTC
>CAZYQQ010000138.1:0-9572 GCA_964650265.1 uncultured Planctomycetaceae bacterium | reverse complement strand
TGCCGGACGGGACCTGGAACTGGGTTCCAACTCTCCATTCGCTCGAGGTCCCGCTTGGCGAGCGGGACCTACTCTGGTACTTGGCTTTGCGCCAATAGCAGGTTTCCGTCTGCCGGACGGGACCTGGAACTGGGTTCCAACTCTCCATTCGCTCGAGGTCCCGCTCGGCGAGCGGGACCTACTTCGCGCGATTTAGTACATTGGTTGAGTCGGCCAGTTGCTCGGACTGCGGCGATTCAGGTTGTAGTGCCAGTGCTGTAGCATCGTCCCCGCCGTGTGATAGCGGACCTTGGTGCGAGTCCACCCGGCACCGGGGTGGTAGTTGTAGGTCGAGCGATGGTGCTGGTACATGAACTCGTGCGGCATGAAGGGTTGGTAGGTCACATAGGTGTGTCCCACATTGGCCGGCACTGGCAGCGGGGCGGTGTACATCGCCGCCGGCACGCCATTGGGCCCGGGACCGACGTAGTGGTTGTAGAACAGGTCGTTCGACCGCTGGTAGCTGATCTTCCGCTGGCCGTCCCAACCGTAGTCGGCCTGGGCGGACGAAGCGCTCAGGGTGGCGAGGGCCGCGGTCACGGCCGCAAGGGCCAAGGCCCGGCGAACGCGGGTGAATCGAGGCATGGCTGGCAAGCTCCTTCTTCAAAGTCGAAAGTAAGGGGCCGCCGTGGGGGGTGCCGATGCCTGGGGGGCGGCTGCTAGGGGATTTGGCAGCCACGGTTGCATCGACCGGCGGGAAACTGGTCGGGGTAGGTGGGTCGCACTTGGGTTCGCCACGTTCTCGCTCGGCGCGAGGAGCCAGACGAACTTGCTCTGTAGGGGGAGAAATCGGGCGAGAGGGGTCGTGCCGGTGAAACTTTATGTGCCAGCGGTAACAGTCGTGCGCCAGCGGTAGAGATTCTCGCCTGGGAAGGGTCGCGCGCGATCGGTATAATCCAGCTTTTCGCTACAAACTACCAACCCGGCCCACCCCTGCGGAATCGCGCCACGGTGGGGTGGGAACCGTTCGATTTGGCCCGGCCGTGGGAGCTTAGTGGGAGCGGGGCATCGCCACCCGCGGGGCCGGTGGTGGGAAGTGTTTGAGGGAGCAATAGATTGGCCACACCGACTCGTAAAAAGAAAAAGAAAGCCGTCACGCGGAGCCCCAAGGCCGAAACCAACGGCCACGCCTCGGGAGATGGCGAGCCAGCGGTCTCCAACGGTGCCCCCAAGCGGCGAACGACCGCGCAGGCGATGGCGGCCAACCAAAAAGAGATTTCGGTCAGCGAGTTCTTCGCCAAGAACCGGCACCTGCTGGGGTTCGACAATCCCCGCAAGGCGCTCCTCACCACGGTCAAGGAGGCGGTCGACAACTCCCTCGATGCCTGCGAGGAGGCGGGAATCCTCCCCGAGATTTGGGTCCACATCGAATCGACCGGCAGCAACCGCTTCAAGGTGGGGATCCAGGACAATGGCCCGGGCATCCTCAAGAAGCAAATCCCGCTGATCTTCGGCAAGCTGCTCTATGGCAGTAAGTTCCATCGCCTGCGGCAAAGCCGCGGACAGCAGGGGATTGGCATTTCGGCCGCCGGCATGTACGGCGTGCAGACGACCGGCAAGCCGGTGAAGATCATCTCGAAGGTCGGCGCAAAGCAGCCGGCCCACTATTACGAGATTCAAATCGACACCAAAAAGAACGAACCCCGCATCCTCAATGGCAAGGGGGAAGGGGTCGACATCCCCCCCGGCGACAAGGGGGCGAAGGTTATCGAGCAGCATGGCATCGAGTGGGTCGACCAGCCGCATGGCACCCGGGTGACGATCGAGCTGGAGGCCAAGTTCGTCCGCGGACGCGGCAGCGTCGACGAGTACCTGAAATGGACGGCGATCGCCAACCCCCACATCACGCTCCATTATCTCGACCCCGACAGTTATCAGTACGACTACGAACGGAGCGCCGAGAAGCTGCCCGCCGAGCCGAAGGAAATCAAGCCGCATCCCTACGGGGTCGAGGTGGGTCGGCTCGCGCAGATGGCCGAGGAGGCCGACTCGGGCACCCTGAGCGACTTCCTCAAGACCAAGTTTTCTCGCGTCACGGGGCCGATCGCCCAACGGATTTGCAAGACCGCCGGGCTCTCGACGCGGGCCCAGATGAAAAAGCTTGCCCGGCCCGAGATCGACAAGCTGTTCGCCGCCATTCAGGAAACGAAGATCCCCCCTCCCGCGACCGACTGCATTTGTCCGATTGGCGAGGACCTGATCCTCAAGGGCTTGCACCAGGTGGTGCCGGGTGAATTTTATGCCGCGGCCACACGGCCGCCAGCCGTCTATCGGGGGAACCCGTTCCAGGTGGAAGTCGGTCTCGCCTTTGGCGGGAGCGCCCCGACACAGAACGTGACGATGGACCTTTTGAACGAGCTGCTCGACGAGACCGACACCCGGACGGTGCGGCAGTTTTTGATTCACACGTTCAACGGACTCGGGGGGGATGGAGCGGACAAGATCGTCAAGGCGGCGACGCTCAAAACACGTCAGGCCCCCGGCGCGCTCAAGCCGAAGGAACGCCAGAAGCTGTTCGAGGCGATGCAGCACGTTAACGTGGCCGAAGGGCAACAGATGGAAGTCATGCGCTATGCCAACCGGGTGCCACTCCAGTTTCAACAATCGGCCTGTGCCGTGACGCAAACCGTTCTCACGACCAACTGGCGCGGTTACGGGCTGAGTCAATCGCGGGGGGCGATGCCCAAGGGGCCGGTCAGCCTGATGGTCCACATCGCCAGCGTCTGGGTCCCCTTCACCAGCGAAAGCAAGGAGGCGATTGCCCACTACCCGGAGATTCAAAAGGAGATACGCCTGGGGCTCCAGGCAGTGGGGCGGAAGCTCGGGATGTACCTCCGCCGGCGAGACAAGGTGCGGCAGCAGAGCGATCGTCGCGAGGTCTTCATGCGATATCTCAAGGAAGTCTCGACCGCGGTGAGCGTGATCAACGGGACCGACGACAAGGACCTCTACGAGCAACTTCTCAAGGTCGCCAAGAAAGTCACCAGCGACGCCGACGTGAAGCTCGACGACCGGGGACGGCCCATTGTCGAGGATCCCGCCGAACTCGACCTGGGAGAAAACGTGCTGATCGTCGACCCGGCGAGCCATCAGGCGGCGATCAACCGGGTGGAGGTGGTGGTGGAGGAGTGAGTTGGAAGTTGGAAGTTGGAAGTTGGAAGTTGGAAGGGGCTGAGCGGGTTGGTGCCTATTTCGAAAACATTATGCGAGCCTCGGGCGTGAAGGAACAACGGGGGCGAAGACTTTGTCGCGGGCCTGATACGGCGGTTGGTTCGGCTGGCCCCACCCAATACCTCTCGATTCCGATAACCTTTACCCCCACACCTCTTCCAACTTCCAACTCACACACCAAGGAACGAATCCATGAAACAGATCACCTTAACCGACGACTTGCGAGGCAAGCTGCACGGCCTCACGGGTCTGGTCCAACTTTGCGATACCGACGGGTATCACCTTGCCACGATTGAGCCTACGCTTGCCGGCAATCGCCAGTCGAGCCTTGTGACCTACACCGAAGAACTCTGCGAGGCCCTCGGAGATATCGCCGAAGGAGTGGAGTTTTCGGATGAAAATGGCGCACTGGTCGCGCGGATTGCCCCATGTCGCGACGGTCACGCAAATTCACTCACGACCACGAGCCAACTCGACGAATTGAAGCGCCGCCGCACCGCCGGATCGCCCACTTACACGACAGACGAGGTCCTCGAGCGACTGACGAGCCGCTAGAGGGAGCAAGGACTTCTTTTCGCGTACATACTCTCTGCGGCACGCAATCCTACTATGTCCGCGGGCTCGCCGACGCCTTTAAAGTTCGCTTTAAGTCGAAATCCTCGCGTCCTTCCAACTTCCAACTCTCCAACTTCCAACTCCCCCCATGGCCAAGAAAAAACGTCCCGCCGCAGTGGCTTCCTCCGCTCCCAAGGCTCCCGTCGTGCTCACGCCGCGCGATGTGAAGACGATGGACTCCTTGGTGGGGCTGGCGAATGGTGTGGTAAAGGCGGCGCACGCAAAGCGCGATCCTTACGTCGACATTCCCAGTCGCACCCTGTCGAACGTCCACTATTCGGCCCGCAAGAAGATTCTCGAAATGGGGTCGAGCAAGAACCGGCGACAACTGTTTGATTTGTCGCAGGCGAAGGCCTACATGCGGACGATGCTGGTGGCGAGTGGATGCAAGCAGTTACTCGAGCAAGGCAAGTCGACCAGCCTCCGGGGACTGTTCTACATGCTCAAGCACACGATCGATGGCTCGAAAGAGAATACGTTCGACGACCAGAACGAGTGCGACACGATTATCGAAGACGTGGAAGTGTTATTGACTTCGATTCGTGAAGAGATGCACCTTTACGCCGAGAATCGCGGAGCGATGGTCGGCAACATCACGTTCACCGACAAGGGAGACGAGATCAATTGTGCCCGCATGGGTTCCGGGGGATACGCGATTCCATCGATCTGTGAGCCCGAGGTGATCGAGTTCGACAAGAAGAAATGCAAAGCCGACTTTATCCTCCATGTCGAAAAAGGGACCGTGTGGCAACGGTTCAACGAAGATCGCTTCTGGGAGAAATATAACTGCATACTTACCCACGGTTCGGGGCAGCCTCCGCGCGGAGTTCGACGGATGCTCTTCCGCCTGCACAACGAACTCAATTTGCCTGTTTATTGCGTGCTCGATAACGACCCCTGGGGGTATTACATCTACAGTGTCATCAAGCAGGGGTCGATCAACCTAGCGTTCGAGAGCCAACGGATGGCGATCCCCGAGGCCAAGTATCTGGGCCTGAGAAGCATCGATTTCGATCGCTGTCAGCTTTCCGACAGCGTGAAGATCATGCTCAACGACACCGACCGCAAGCGGGCCAAACAGGTGGCGCAGTACCCCTGGTTCGAAAAGAAGCCTAAGTGGCAAGCCGAAATCCAACGAATGCTGAAGAACGACTTCAAGCTCGAAGTGGAATCCTTGATTTCCAAGGACATCAGCTATGTGACCGAGGTCTACGTTCCCGAACGGCTTGAAGCCCAGGATTGGCTTGATTGATTCGGAGAACCGGAGCGTATAAACTAGAATTGAAGCGGGCCTGCTCCAAAATCAGCGGAGTGGCTAAGCAACAGAGTGAGATTCCAGTCATGCTGCACTCCACGCCCCAATCCGAAATCGGTGGCCCCACTTGGGAAATCGCGCATTGGTTCCCCCCGCAGGGCCACTGGAGCGAGCAAGATTATTTGGATCTCACGGAGCGATCGAACCGTTTGGTGGAACTTACCGATGGACAGCTAGAGGTACTTGAGATGCCATCAATGGAGCATCAACTACTTATGCTGTACCTCGTTGAATGTCTCCGAACCTATCTCCGCGACCACCCCGTTGGGGTTGCCTTGGTTGCCCCTTATCCAACTCGCATTCGAGCCGATAAGTATCGTGAACCCGATGTTGCCTTCAAGTTCACTCGCAATCTCCCTCCACCCAATCAGGAATACTTCGAGGGAGCAGACCTTGTTATGGAGATTGTGAGCAAGGACACCAAGAGCCAAAAACGCGATTATATCACCAAAGTCGGCGATTACGCAGAAGCGCGAATTCCCGAATACTGGATCGTCGACCCTAAGGCCCGCAAGTTTACCGTCTACACCCTTCAAGGCGTCAGCTACGTCGAGCATTCGGTTGCGGCTAAAGGGGGGATCGTGACGTCACGTATCTTGGATGGGTTTGAAGTCGCGGTCGACGAAGCCTTTGCCGCGGCGCAGCGCCCCGAGATGTGATAAGGCTTCTTTTCAGGAGAGACGTCGGCATGTTCTTCCGTGCGCAGGCAGTCATTCTCCTCCTCATCGCTGCTCTTCCTGCACGTGCCGAGCCTCCCAACATCCTCCTCATCTACACCGACGACGTCGGCTACGGCGACGTCTCCTCCAACGGCTCCGCGGCCTACGAAACACCTCATATCGATCGCCTCGCCCGCGAGGGGCTACGCTTCACCGATGCCCACTCGGTCGCCGCCACCTGCACCCCGTCGCGGTTCGCACTGCTCACGGGGCGCTATCCGTTCCGGCAGCAGGGGACCGGGGTGCTACCTGGGAATGCCCGGCTGATTATCGAACCCGGGAGTGTCACCCTCGCCTCGCTCCTTAAGTCGGCGGGGTACGCGACCGGGGTGGTCGGCAAGTGGCACCTGGGGCTTGGCGCTGACGACCTCGACTGGAATGGGGAGATCACGCCCGGGCCGCGGGAGCTTGGCTTCGACTATCACTTCTTGATCCCCGCCACCGGGGATCGTGTTCCTTGCGTTTACGTCGAGCAGGGCCGGGTCGTCGGCCTCGATCCGACCGATCCCATCCGGGTGAGCTACACCGAGCGGATCGACCCCCGCCCCTCGGGCAAGGAGGCCCCCGAAAAACTTAAGCAGCAACTTACCCACGGGCACGACCAGACGATTGTCGATGGTATCTCGCGGATCGGTTGGATGACCGGAGGCACGGCGGCGCTGTGGCGCGACGAGGAGATGGCCGACGACATCACGGCGAAGGCGGTCGAGTTTATCGATTCGCATCGCGAGGCACCGTTCTTTCTCTACTTCGCGACCCACGGGATTCATGTCCCCCGCGTCCCCCATCCCCGCTTTGTCGGCAAGAGCGGTGTCGGACCGCGCGGCGACGCGATGCTGGAAGTCGACTGGTCGGTGGGCGAAATCCTGGCGGTGCTCGATCGGCTCGGACTGGCCGAAAACACGCTCGTCCTCTTCACCTCCGACAACGGCCCGGTACTCGACGATGGCTATGCCGACGAAGCGAACGAGCAGCTTGGCACGCATGATCCCAACGGGCCCTTCCGAGGGGGCAAGTACTCGCGGTTCGAGGGGGGAACCCGGGTGCCGATGATCGCCCGCTGGCCGGCACGGATCGCGCCGAGGACGACGACCGAGGGGCTCTTCAGTCAAGTCGATTTCGTCGCCAGCCTCGCCGCACTCGCGAGCATCGAGATTCCCGCCGAGGCATGTGGCGATTCTCGCGATGAACTTGACACCTTGCTTGGCGACGACAAAGGGGGGCGTCCTCACCTGGTCCACGTCGCCGGAGAGATCGCGGTGCGGCAGGGGACTTGGAAGTACGTCCCCCCGGGTCCGACGCGCGACGGCCTCGGGCCGTGGCGTCAGGTTCGTGTCCCTCAGCCCGGGATGCTCTTCAATCTGGCGGACGACCGCGGGGAAGGGCATAATCTGGCGAGCGAGCATCCCGAGCGGTTCGAGGAGCTGCGAACGCTCGCCGAGCGGATCCGCGCGGGACGCGACCGCGACCTATGACAGACTGCCTAACAAACCCGGGGGAAATCTCATCCGATGGCCGACTCGCCCAACCCATTCGCCGCCCCGCAAACCGCTTCGACCCCGGAAGAAGATGTGTGGGGCGATACGCCACCGGAGGCGCTGCTCAAGGTGAAGACGGGGCTGTCGATGGTGTATTACAGCATTTGTGGGATGTTGCTCCTGGGAATTCTCTGGGGAGTTGTCCTGTTCATGATCGGGCTAGATGATGAATTGATGGGGATGATGGGGCTAGCGCTGGGTGGGGGATTCCTGCTGCTGGCCCTCGTGGGCCTTGCGGGTCAGGGATTCTGCCTGGCAATTCCTCCCGAAACGGGGGCACGGGGCCTGGTGCAAGCGAGCATCGCCCTGCAGGGGGTTGCTCTCTTCGCGTCGCTCGCGAGTATGGTGTTCGATTGGCCGTCGGAGGCCGAGCCGAATCTGCAAATCGCGATTGCCGTGGCGATGATGCTGTGCAACATGGTGGCGATTGTCTGCTTTATTCTCTTCATGCGCCGCGTGGCGCTGCACATCGCGCGCCGCGACGTGGCGGGGAGGGCGACTCGCGCCCTGGTGGCTGGAGTGATCGCCACATTGACTTATGGCACTGGGCTGGTGCTCATGCAGAATGCCGATCAACTGGGCATTTCGATGGGAGTTGTCGGAACCGTGTCGCTGGTCGGCCTGATTCTGATTCTCGTTTCGCTCATCATGTACGCCAACACGGTGACATACTTGCGGAAGGCGATTGTGGTGTGAGCGAGCTGAACCCCTACGCCGCGCCCCAATCCGACCTCACGCCCCCTGAGCTCTGGGCAGACCAGAGCCCCGACGCGCTCGGCAAACTGCGGGCGGGGTTGACGATGGTCTATTTCGGCATCTGCGCGGGGATCGCGCTGGCGACCATCACTTTTCTGCTGTCGGCCGTGACGATGTGGGATGAGGCCTTTCCGACCGGATTGATCTGGCTCCTGAGCGGGGCAGGAGTCGTCGCAATGCCGGTCGTAGCCTCGCTGGGGCTGGGGCAAATCTATTGTCTCAACGTCCCGCGTGAATCGCAGGCCCGCGAATACCAGGTGATGTCGATGGTGTTTCAGTTACTGACGCTGCTCTACGTCGCCGGGCATGTCGCGGTGAGCGTGGCGTGGTCGATCGACCCCACCGCGATCTCGCTGCTCGTCGCGGGTGTGTTGCCGCTAGCGGGGCTCGCGTCGTTTGTGTTGTTCGAGCGCCGCGCGGCGATCTACCTGGGCCGCGACGACCTCGTGCGTCACGCGGGGGGCATCGCCGGCTGGGGAATGCTGACCCTCGTCGCCCTGGCGGTCGCCATTTATGCCCACCGTTACCACGGCCAAGGGATGAGCTTCATCGTAGCCTACGTTGCCGCGGCTATCCTGCTCCTCATCACGCTCGTCAGCACGGCCAATCTGGTGACCTACCTCCGCACAGCCATCACATCGCTCCCCAGTGCCGTGGAAACACTGCCACAGAGGCCAAGCGCTATCAAGAACATCGATCGGCAGGATGAATAGGATATTTTTTGGCTTGGCAGTGCGCGAAACTCGCGACCTCTTTTTCACCAGTCAATCACCTTGCTCCTTAACATTGTCATCTTGTCCTGAGTTTTATCTCCCCTATTTCACATCCTATTCATCCTGCCGATCGATGTTCGTCACAGGAAATGTAAGGTCACTACCTCGCTATGAAGTGGGCCGCGAGGATCATGCCGCCGACGACCGTGGCACCGATGCTGGCGGCCAGGACTCCGGCGGACGCCACGTCGAGGGCGTTGCGGACGTGGGGGTTTTCTGCTTGGGTGACGGCCCGGGCCAGGTGCTCGATGGCCGTGTTGAGCAGCTCGGCAGTGAAGACGATCGTCATCACGATGACCAGCGCAAGCCACGCCGCGAAGGAGACTTGCAGCCACCACGCGGCGGCGAGCACGACCACTGCCGCCGGGACATGGACCGCGAAGCTGTTCTCTCCCAGCACGGCGACTTTGACGCCACGGAATGCGCAGGCGAACTTCGCCGGCCACGGGAGGTTCCGCCGTGAGGGGTGTTCACTGCGAGATTGACGGCGTTTCGACATACGCGGCGGTTCGGTTCGATTATTCGAGCCCGTAGGCCCCGACTGGCGGAATCTCGATTCCCGTCCGTCGAGTCGCACTCAGACCGGAGAGGAACCGCGGTTCGACCAGAAAATTGAAGCCGACGTTGTTCTTCGATTCGTCGACAT
>CAZYQQ010000137.1:0-11604 GCA_964650265.1 uncultured Planctomycetaceae bacterium | reverse complement strand
AAACAAAAAAACCTCGCCACCCTTACGGATGGCGAGGTCTTTTTTTAGTGGGTCATTCCCACCGCGAGCACGGGATGGCTCGTGACGGTGGTGGATCGATTCGTTCGGCCCGTTGTTGACCCGATCTATAGGGAACCACCCTTCGAGTACACGGCGCGGGTGGATTGAGCGCTAAATGGTTTCTCTCCGTCGACTGCTCGCTGTTAGACGAGTTCCTTCTTGCCACCGATGAGCGTCCGCAGACGTTCGGCCAACAGGGCGGCGTCGAACGGCTTTTTGAACGTCTCGTTGATGGCCGAACGGTCGAAGCTGGTGCTCGAGCCGTCGTCCGGCAACAGGGCAATCAGAATCGTCTCGGCGAAGTCGGGGTTGCGTCGCAGGTTTTGGCAAATCTGCAGGGCTTCGACCTGGCCAATCGAGAAGTCGACGATAATACAGTCGGGGTGGAAACTTTCCGACTGAATGCCGGCCTCGAAGCCGCTGGCGGCGGTGCTGGTCTTGAACGACCGCTCCACCGGAAGCTCACGCTTGAGGTTCTCGATCAACACCTGATCCTGGGCGACGATCAGCACCTTGGCCATCGCTTCGTCTTCGAGATCTCCCAAGGGCATGCCATGCTCCTTGAGGAAGCGAATGAGATATTCGCGCGGGATCCGTCGGTCTTGGGAGCCCGGAATCCGGTATCCCTTGAGACGTCCCGAGTCGAACCACTTGCTGACCGTCCGCGGGGCCACTTTGCAGATCTTTGCGACCTGACCAGTAGTAAAGACCTTCATCGGGCTCTCCAATTTCGTCATGCTGTTTGTCTGCGGTGCTACGCGGCGGGCTATGAGCTCGTCACCTAGCGGCATTTGCCCCGCGGCTGCAACTTACTGGTCTGGCGCAGGATCCCTTACGCCAGTTTGGGGGTGGGTCGAGTTGCGATCCGTGGGTCTGGGGCTTTGCACTTGTTGGGAATAAACGGCTGTGGGTTGGGTCAGGTCCTTCTGATCCACTCCTGCGTACTGCTTGCATCGGTTAGCCGAGCGCCGTGGGATTGGCCAATTCGGCCCAATCGGAGTAACGTTCCAGGCGCGGCGGCCCTACAATCGTTACATTCGATTCCCTCGGTGCGCTCGCCCACGCCAAGGCGCCGGCACGCATCGTATTGGATGGGGGTATGCCGAAGCGGGGGCAATACCTTCTAGAGCTGGCTTGCGGTTGTGGTGCGCGGCGCACCTTGAGCCAGCAATTGGTAGGATCGGTACCAGGCAGGGCCCCCCCTGCGGCCGCTTCGCTTCCCCGTGTCCCGCCGGGCGAGCCCGGTTGGGCGTGGGATCGGAGCGACCTATCCGGAGTATTATTTCGTGTATTGGGAGGGCTCCACTTGAGGAACTTTCGTCAGTCGTGCCGCCCCCACCATTTACGGCGACCAGACTTGCTGTAGCGAATGCCACACTCGAAGTGGTCGCGCGTGTTGCCGGAATTATACGAGTCGACTCCCCACTTGCCCGCCAAAAATGCCTCTCCCCGGCACTTGGCGGCAAGCCACCAGAGCGGGTCGAATGCGGCCCGATGCCAAGTTGCGGTGCAGTGGTTAAACTCAATAGCTGAACGAGAAGTTTGTCGCCGCGACGGGCGCCAAATGCATGCACTCGCCGCGCACCCCCGGTTTGCCCGGCACTCCACCAGCCGCAAGGCCTCGATTGAATGCTAGACATCAAGATCTTCAGCGGCACCGCCAACCCCGACCTGAGTGCCAAAATTGCTAGCTACTTGGGAGTCCCCCTGGGGCGCATCAGTCTGGGGCGCTTCCCCGATGGCGAAATCTCCTGCAAGATCGAGGAGGACATTCGCGGGCGCGACATTTTTCTCATCCAGCCGACCTGCCCGCCGGTCAACGAAAACCTGATGCAGCTACTCATCATGATTGATAGCTGCCTCCGCGCGAGCGCCAACCGCATCACCGCGGTCATCCCCTACTACGGCTACGCGCGGCAGGACCGCAAGGACGAAGGCCGCGTGCCGATCACCGCCAAGCTGGTCGCCAACCTGATAACTCGGGCAGGGGCCGACCGGGTGCTGACGATGGACCTCCACGCGGCGCAGATTCAGGGTTTCTTCGACGTGCCGGTCGACCACCTTTACGCGGCCCCAGTGCTGAACGCTTATTTCAAAAGCCTGGGGATCCCCAAGCAGGACCTGGTGGTTGTGAGCCCCGACGAAGGAAGCATCAAGCGGGCCCTGGGGCACGCCAAGCGACTGGGGGGCGAGGTGGCGATCATCGACAAGCGGCGGATGAACGCCGAGACGACCGTCCAGGCCAATCTGCTGGGGGGGACGGTCGAGGGAAAAATCGCCCTGATGTTCGACGACATGATCTCCACCGCCGGGTCGATTTGCGGGGCGGCCAAGGTGCTGCACGACTTTGGCGCAAGGGAAATCCATGTCGGCTGCACGCACGCGGTATTCGCTGGCCCGGCACTCGACCGGCTGGAGCAGGCGGGGCTCACAAGCCTGGTCTGCACCAACTCGATCCCCATCACGGCGGAACAGCGCCGCCGGCTGCCGCACCTCAAAGTCCAATCGGTCGACCCGCTGTTGGGCGAGGCGATCAAGGCGATTCACCGGAATGAGTCGGTGAGTAAGCTGTTTCCGTGAGTTGGATAGTAGCACGACGGTCTCCGTCGTGGGGGGAGAATGGGTCGTAGCCCGTGGATTTGGGGGTGTCCACCCGGATAAGAGTGCTTGGTTGGTGGTAAGAATAGGGCGCGGATTCTCAGGATCTGGCAGGATTGTCAGGATATTTTGACGATGGGACACGGATGAACACCGATCGGACGGGTTACCACGGATCAGAGAAGACAGGACCTTCCTTATTGGGGTGCCACACCCTGAGAAGGGTGTGAGTCTTCTGATCCGTGGTGATCTGGAACATCCGCTTCAATCCGTGGCCCATTTTGTTGGGCATGTTGTGTGGTTGGCACTCCGGGGGCTGACGCCGCCCGGCTCAGGTTTTTGCTGTCCGCCCGGCTCAGTCTGATCCTGATGATCCTGCCAAATCCTGAGAATCCGCGTCCTATTCTTCCCACCAATCAAGCACACACCCTTTCAGGGTGTGGCACCCCGAAGACGCCACGTGTGTCACACCCCGAAGGCGCCACGTGTGTCACACCCCGAAGGCGCCGCGTTTTCTGATCCGTGGTGATCCGCCGAGACCCGTGTTTATCCGTGTCCCATCGTCAAGCGAAAAGCTCGCCGCCATTCGCGGAGTCACGAACCACCTTCACCATTGTCGGGAGCGTTGCTCAATCCTGGGAGCGAAAGGTTGAGGAAGTTCAGATCGGGGCGCACGTAGCACAAGGCATAATACCCAAGGGCCAGACCCACGACTCCCGCCAGCACATGGATCAAGGGTTGTACGTACCAGTGGCCCGCCGAGCGGGCCGGGCCGCGACCACTGGTGGCCAACGTGGCTGCCGGCTCGGCCGCCGGTATTTCTTGAAAGAGGGGTTCGCTACGTGGGGTGGCGTGGGGCGAGTGAGGGGGGTGGGATCGCTTTTGTTCCTTGAGTTTGTCGGAGGCCGCCAGGGCCGCTCCCTTGTGAATGGCGGGCTCCAGGGTCGACTTTCGACCCTTGCCGCCGTGATCGGCTGCCTGGCCCCCCTCGTCCTCCTCCTTTGGCTTGGCCTGTTGAGGCGCCACTTCGTCGGACAGGATCGACGAGACGAGCGCCTCCTCGAAGTCGCGATACCCACCATGGCGTTGGAGCACGGTTTTCCAGGCGTTGACCTTCTGCTCATCCAGCCCCCGCACGCGCTCGAGTTCGAGCCGCGCGGCATCGCCGACGCCGGCCACTTCCGCCTTGACATCCAATCTTCCATTGGCCTGCAGGGTGTAGGTCACCTCGATGGGGGTCCCTTCGGGAAGATTGGGAGGCAAATGCCTGATCGCCGCCACCGCCAGCCGCGAGCATTGGCTTGGCAGCGTGCTCTCTCCTTCCAACAGCTCGACCTTGATGCTGCGCTGGTTGTGGGCCTTGGTGACGAAGGTGCGTGTGATTCGATGCGGCAGGGGCGTATTGCGCGGGATCAACGTGATGTTTTCGGCGCGCCGGGTCGACATGTTGATCCCCTCGATCCCGAGGCCATGGGAGCTGACGTCGATGATTTTGAGTTTTGGCGCGTCGGTCAGCAGACCCTGTTTCAACATCAGGTTGCGAGCAAAAATCGCCGCGCCGCGTGCGACCGCTTCGTCGGGATGGACCGCCACGTCGGGAGTGATGCCCGAAATGCCCTTGAGCGCCGCGTGGATCATCGGCATCCGCGTCGATCCGCCAACGAGCAGGAGGCGGTCGACGTTGCTCCACAGCACGTTGGCGGCCTTGAGTGCTTGATTCGTCGTGAAGAGGGTGCGCTCGACGAGATCGAGCGTCATGTTTTCGAACTCCTCGCGACGCACGCCAAGGGTCAATTCGTGTCCGGCGTGACTGATCCTGAGTGCCGCCAACGGGGTCGTGGAGAGTTGATGCTTGGCCACATGGGCCTCGGCCATCAGGCGGCGGGAGGCTTCGTCCGTCAGGGGCGGGGCGTCGGGCCAGCGCCGCGCGAATTCCTCCTTCGCATGTTGGGCCAGCCGCTCGTCCCAGAGCACACCCCCCAGCTCGTAATCGCCATCGGTCGCCAAGGTTCGGACCTGCCCTACGGAGAGCTCGATGACCGTGACATCGAAGGTCCCGCCCCCAAGGTCGTACACGACCAGGTGGAGCGTTTCCTTCGCCTTCCCTTCGGCATCGAGGTAACCCAACCGCTCGCCAAAGGCAAGCGCCGCGGCCGTCGGTTCGTTGAGAATATCGAGCACGGGCAGGCCGCTCATGGCGGCTGCATCGGCCGTGACTTTTCTTCTCGCCTCGTCAAAATAGGCGGGAACGGTGACAACGACTTGAAACGCGGTGCCTGTTGTTCTTACAATATCATCACGGAGCTTCTGCAAAATGCAGCTTTGGATAACTTCTGGGGGATACTGTTGACCCAGAATGAGGTCACGATAATGGGGCTGGCCAATATCTCGTTTGACATTCTCGGCAATGCGGTCAGGGGACGTAAGTCGGGCCTTGAGTGCCGTTGCGCCGACATGAATGGCGTCGTCCTCGAACAGCACGACGCTTGGTGTGAGGACTCCCCCCGTGTCGTTGGGAATCATCTCCGTCGCGCCGTCGGCATTGACATGGGCCACCGCGGAGAAGGTTGTGCCCAGATCGATGCCAACGGGAATGGGGGCGCTGTTCATGGGGCTGCTTGGCGGGGTGTTGCGGCCATGAGACAGGCCATGAGACAGGAAGGGGGGCCGAGGGGAGTTGAAGGAATGAGGCCGAGGAGGGGGGAGAGATGCTCATCTGACATTATTGGCAATTTCGATAGCCGGTGCAAATCGGCAGTCGAAATTCCGGGAGTGCCATGGTGACTGATCTCTCGCGCCTGGACTTCAACCCCTATCACAAATGGCTGGGAATTCCTGCCGAGGCCTGCCCGCCCAACCATTATCGCCTGCTCGGCCTCGAATTGTTCGAGGACGATCCCGAGGTGATCGCCACGGCGGCGGATCGCCAGATGGCCCATGTCAAGTCGTTCAGCACCGGGTCGTTCGCGCGTGCCTCGCAAGAATTGCTCAATCAACTTTCGCAGGCGAGAATCTGTCTGCTGAACGAGCAGCGGAAGCAGCTCTACGACAGCGAACTCCGCGAGCGGACGGCGAGTAGCGTTTCCCCCGTCGTGACGCCGCCAGAAATTGGAGGGGCCGAGGGGGTTGCCTTTTCCAATGCAGTGTTAGTCGAAGGCGTACCGGTGCGACCAGTGAAACGCCGTCGGCGCCGTCGACAATCGGTGTTTGCACCGCTGCTGCTGATGGTGGCGGGTATGGGCGCCGTCGGTGGGCTGCTTTACTACGCCGCAACGCAAGCGCCGGTGGCACGGCAGGAACACAATCCACAGGAGGCCCCTGCTCGTGAGATTGCCACCGATACAGTAGCAGAGTCTTCGCCACGACCGGAGGACAACCTCCCCTCGCGGCCTTTCGAAGGCGATCGCGATCCTCCCGCCGACACGGAAGAAGCAATCGAGAGCCAAACTCCTCGCGTGCCCAACCGTGGATTCCCTTCGCGTCCGGAAACCGCGCCCGAGTTGTCCTGGCCTTCAGCGTTTGATGAAGAGTCGGACGCCCACGACCCTGCGAGTGATTTGCCTGACGCCGCGCCAGGCCCGCGCGCGCTCGATGCGTTGCCAATACACGTGACCCTTCCCGACGCCGGCCAGTCGGACGCTATCGAGATCGTGACCTTCGCCGGCCCGCATGCGCCCAGTGCCTTGGACCTCCAGCTTGTGGTCGCCGACTATATTGCGCGTGGTCCGCGGCAGATTTTTTTGCAGGCGGCAGAGGCAGGGGAGTGGCTGGTGTTCGACGAATCGCCGGACGTCCGGCGGCAACTCGCTGGAGGAGACGCAGTCGACAACGCGACGCCGTTTGGCAGGTTGAGTTTCAATGAAGGACGCCTCCTCTTTCAGTGGATGAACGATCCGACCTATCGCGACCAAGGGAAACGATTAAAGCATTGCCTGTTACAACTGCGAATCGGCTCAGAGGAGCGGGTGATTCAGCTTCGGGTCCCCGCGGGGAATTCCGAGCCGATCGATATCGGGCGGCTTGATAAGGAATATGTGCATGTGATCGAGACGGGCAGCTTGGAGCCCTTGCCACCGACCGGGTCATTGCATCTGGCGCTGACGATGTTGCCCGGGTTTCCGGCGACACGGCCGCTCGAGGGAGACCCTGACAGAATTCCGGCGGAGACTCAACTCGATCTGCGATTTACGCAGTTGAGATATGCCGGGGTTGGAGCATACTGGCAACGGAAAGGGCGTCGTCTTTCGATCACTATTTTGCCTGGCTTCCGGCTACGGAGTTCTCCGGACGACATCATGGTCCTCTCGATGAGCCAGATATCGCGGACCCAAGACAATCTGCAGGCCCATGCGCAGCAGGTGGAAAGGGGTCGCGGTAAACGGAATAATTCGGACAGCTTGAGCGACTTGGACGACTTAGGGAGAAAAATCAAATTGGACCTCGACCAGCGCATCCCGGATCTGAAGGCGCTAGCTCTTGAATTGGAAGGGAGCGCACTGGTGGGATTCGAGCTCTATGTGCCCGCGGGAGATCATCGCGTCATTCTCTATCGGCAAGGGATCGACGGGAGTTCGCGTTTGTGATATCGAGCGATGAAGGCTCCGGTATCAACAAAGATCACGAATTCTCTCCGTAGAGGTATTCGTCATGGTTGACAGCCAAATCCGCGGGTGCGTCTCCATCGAAGACGGCATCGTCCGCAAACAGTGGGTCGCGCGAAGCGGATTCGGCGAGGCTTTGTTCCACCGATAGACGCACGAATTCCTCCACCGAAACACCACGAGCCGTGGCTTCGCGTGAAATCTTCTCGATGAGTTCGACGGGCAACGAGATATTTGGATGCATGGCACGACCTCCACTTCAGTCCATTATAGCTTGATTCGAGCCACAGTCCAATAGACTGCCTTCGCGCGCTTGATTTTCAGTTCCTTTCTCGGGCCGAGTGGAGAGTAGGCTGTTTCCGTGAGCGAGAACCCAGTCGCGAGGAGCTATTCCGAAGCACTCGCTTCCCCGAGCAGCCTGGCGCTTGCCTCTTGAAAGGTGATTTCACCGCGATTGATCGCCGCGCGCTCTTCGTCGGTGAAAGCGAATTGTGTGGTTTGGTTGGTGGCTCTGAACAGACCGAACTCACGGCGGACCGTGGTCAACGTCGTGGTGCGATCGTGCATGTCGATTGTCGTGTGACCGTTCGACTCCAACGAGAAGGTGCTGATTTGCCCGTCGGGCGTTGGGATATTCATCACTTTCGGCAATTGGTTGCGAAAGCTCGAGAAGAGGGTCCCGTTGGCATCCGTCGTCCAGCGGTTGTTGGAAAGCGGGTCCTCGACGACAACGTTGGCGACCGGCTTGCCATAGTGCAGGATCGTCAGTGCCGGCTGAGGGCCGCGAAGGGTGAGAGCGCAGATGAATAGCGTGCAGAGTAGCGCGAAGGAGAGAATGAGGCGTGTGGGGGTGAAGGATTTCATGAAACCTTGCGTCGAATCGAGAGTGTTGGGTGAGTTCACCGCGCTGGAGGGGTTGACTCTAAACGACTTCACGCATCGGCCGAGTCCGCGGCACCGGCAAGGGACGCCCCGATGCTTCGAAGTGGTCGATCACCTCTTGGACGACTTCCACGAGGTCCTTGTAGACGTGAACGGGGTCATCGCCATGAATTCCGGTGATCAAGTCGGGGCACTTGCCAATATAGACCTGATCCTCGTCGCTCCACTCGACCCAGCGATGGTACATGTCAATCGGTTTCATCTTTGGACCTCCTCGATGGCAAGGCGAACTTGCTTCTCCTGATACTTTTTCGCATCGTCACCATCCTTCCCGCTAAGGGTAACAGTGCCGTCGTAGTCATCATGCACAAACTTCCGGTGTGAGCCCTTGCCTGCGCCAGTGACTCGCGTGAAACCTGCTGATTCGAGGTCTTTAACCAGTTCACGCACTTTTCTTGGCATGGATCAAATCTATTGTAGGGGACGACGCGATGAAATCATATTCCAATTCTATATCTCATTGCGAGCGACGTCGCCCCCCAGATTATGACGGTGAGACGCTCTCACAAGCTACGCTTTCCGCCATCGCGCATTGTCACAATGTAACTCCCACTCGCCATCTCCATCACGCATCCATCTCCCCTTTCGCCATCCACTTTGGCGGTCATAGGCGATGTAGATGATGTCATCTCCTTCCGGACCAGTTATCCGCCGTCCTGCCGAAAACAGCAGCAAGTCAGCCGATACGAAGACGTCCTCTCCCACAGTCCCCGAGATACATAAAGCTCCACAGGCTTCGAGCTCCAATGAGGCATTAACCGTACCGCGGATGTCAACGCAGTTGCTGTAGCTGGAATGTCCCGGCTGGTCGTCGGCAACATGCCACGATGTTGCCGCAAAATCGATGCCGCAGGACTGGGAGAGTGAGGTGACCAAATCGAGCAGTATCGTCCGCCACTGCGAACTGGTTCGAGGTGCTGTGCTCGCGTTGAATAGCTTCTCCATCCAGCTACCCTATTCCGCTTCCATCAACCGCCGCGCCGCCTCACCAAACTCCCCCTCCCCGCGCTGGTAGGCTGCTTTCGCCTCACGCATGGTCTCTTCGGCTTGTTCCTTGGCAGTGAGGGGCGCGTTTGGGTCGGGTACCATTAGCTTGATCACTGCCACTGGCACGGCAACGAAGCAATGCGCGGCAAAGATCGCAATCAGCAGCCGACCGACACGCCGAGGGCTGAACTTACGACCCGATTGGGGATCGTCCTTGTCGACCCAACGAAAAAGGCGTTCCAAAATCGTTACCCCCACCTGCTACCGCGGTCCGAACCCCGGCGCCCCCTTCTCCTGCGGCTCCACTTTCTCGCGCTCCTCCCGATCGCGACGGCTGTTGCGGCCTGGGCGCTTGGGCCCGACCTCCTCTTCGTCGGCTGGCGGGGCCAGAGTGATCTCGATGCTGTTGGCGAACGCTTCCCCCTGCTCGATGAAGTAGCCCTTTACTTCGATCTTGTCCCCCTTGCGGGCGGCGGCGTGGCTGGTGAAGTCGACTTTGATTTCCGCATCGTCGGCGAGTTCCGCCTTGATCTTCATCTTGTCCCCCCCGTTGACCACCAGCTTGCCCCGACGGGCAGTCACGAGCTGGCCGACGACGAAGTAGCGTTGCTCCTCTTCCACTTCGTTGCCACCACGACGTGCCCGTCCGTTCCGCCCACGGGGCGATTCCTTCTCCTGGTCGAGGCCGATCCCATCGAACGGGTTGATGGCCCCTGGGCGGCCTTCGGGTTTTTCTTCTCCCTCACCCTTGTCACCTTCGGCTTTCCCTCCCTTCGGCTTGTCGCCCTCTTTCTTTTCCTGGTTCCCTTCGAGCTTCTTCTCCGGCTGAGCACCACGGAGTTGCTTCTTCACTTCATCGCTTGCCCCTTCCTCCTCCTCTCCTTCGGGGGCCGCTTCGATCATCGGCGTAAAGCCCTCGCGGGGCGACATCAGTGTGATCTCGCCAATCGGCTCGAGGGCCACGCCGCGCTTGTTCAGCTTGGCATAGAACCGGACGACCGACCCGGGCCGCATCATTTCCTCGGTCCCCTCCCCTTTGACGCTGATCGACGTCTTTTCGTCGATCTTGACGACCCAGGGTTGGTTGCCGGCCGTCATCATGTTGATCTGTTGGGCGTCGTAGGAGTGGATCGTGCCACTCCCTTGGAAAAACTGGGCCTGACGCACTTGCTGGCCGAGAGCGGCGGGGACCACGATTGCCGTGATCAGGAGGGCATGCACGAAGTGACGCATGACGGGGCCTCTTAAGAAGAGAGGGAGGTGAGGGATGACGGGGTCAGCACGGACGAACTGTTTCCTTGATTAGCCGCCCGGCGGGCAACCTGGACTCCGCATTTTGGCATTGGCTGCCGGGGCGAGAATGTTCAGGGTACAATGATTGTTTCCCAGTCGCCACCAGTTTCCAGCTATTTCCGCCGAATCTTCCATGCCCGCCCCCCGTCGCCTTACTGTCCCCGAGTTCGCCAGGCTGAAACGTGCCGGTGAGAAGATCACGGTCGTCACGGCCTACGACTATCCCACGGCCCGGCTGCTGGACGAGGTCGGGATCGAGGGGATACTGGTGGGGGACAGCCTGGCGATGGTCGTCCAGGGGCGGGAAAATACCCTCCCGGTGACCCTCGACCAGATGATTTACCATGCCGAAATGGTCGGCAGAGCAGCCGAACATGCCCTGGTGGTAGTCGATCTCCCCTTCCCCAGCCACCATTTGGGGACCTACCGGGCAATCGAGGCGGCGGGTCGCATCCTCAAGGAATCGCGAACCCAGGCCGTCAAGCTGGAAGGGGGGATTGAGCAGGCCGACACCATCCGGGCCCTGGTGGCGGCGGGCATCCCCGTGATGGCCCACTGCGGGCTGGGGCCGCAAAGTGTCCACCAACTGGGGGGGTACAAAGTCCAGCGCGACCGCGAGCGGCTGCTGGCCGACGCCACCGCGGCGACCGAGGCGGGGGCGTTCGCCATGGTGCTCGAGTGCGTGCCGACGCTGCTGGCGAAGGAAATTACCGAGTCGATCGAGATACCGACCATTGGCATCGGCGCCGGCCCCCACTGCGACGGCCAGGTGCTGGTCGTCCACGACCTCTTGGGCCTGACGACCGGCTACGTCCCCAAATTCGTGAAGCCCTACGCCGACATGAAGTCGGTGGTGCAGGGCGCTGTCAGGAATTTTCGCGATGAAGTTCGCGAAGGGACGTTCCCCGACGCGGCGCACGGGTATGACTGAACTACCTGGTTGGTGGGAAGAATAGGACGCGGATTTTCAGGATCTGGCAGGATTGGCAGGATATTTTGACGATGGGACACGGATGAACACGGGTCTCGGCGGGTCACCACGGATCAGAGAAGACGGGACCTTCCTTTTTGGGGTGCCACACCCTGAGAAGGGTGTGAGTCTTCTGATCCGTGGTGATCTGGA
>CAZYQQ010000136.1:10021-11854 GCA_964650265.1 uncultured Planctomycetaceae bacterium | reverse complement strand
CCTGATTTGAGCAGGCTTAACTATTGACAACTAACACAGTCGCTCTGTGGTTATTAATTTGTTGACTTAAGGGAAGCGTACGCGTTTATGTTTCGACCGCACATTCAAGCGATGGCAGGTTATCAGCCGGGCGAGCAGCCGCGGCGTGAGAAGGTCATCAAGCTCAACACCAACGAGAACCCCTACCCCTGTTCGCCGAAGGTGATCGAGGCGATCAAGCAGACAGCCGAGCGCGGTTTGCAAAAATATCCCGATCCGCTAGGGACCGCGTTTCGCGAACGGGCCGCGGCGCTCCTGGTCGACCGGGTGCCGGGGATCACGGCCGATTGGATTCTCTGTGGCAACGGGAGCGACGATATTCTCACCATTCTCACCCGCGCCACGGTAAGTGAGGGGGATATCGTCCGTTTCGCCCAGCCGAGTTACGTCCTCTATAAGACGCTCGCCGAAATCCAAGGGGCGACGTGCGACATTGTCGACTTTGCCAGCGATTGGTCGCTGGGAAGCGAATTCACCCGGTCGCAGGATCGGCTGCGGATTGCGTTCCTCCCCAATCCCAATAGTCCCAGCGGCACCATGCTCCCCATCGACCGGGTCCGCGAGATCGCCGCCACCCTCCCCTGCCCGCTGGTGGTCGACGAAGCGTACGTCGATTTTGCTGACGGGGACTGCACTCCGCTGGTGGCGGAAAACGAGCGCGTGATTGTGACCCGGACACTCAGCAAGTCGTACGCGCTGGCCGGATTGCGATTCGGCTACGCCATCGCCCAGCCGCAGGTGATTCAGGAACTAGTGAAGGTGAAGGACTCCTACAACTGCGACGCGATTTCCATCGCGGCGGCTACGGCGGCCATCGACGACCAAAAGTGGCTCGCCGAGAACCGCGAGAAGATTCTGGCGACCCGTGCGCGGATGACCGGCGCGCTGCGGGCGCAGGGCTTCACCGTAACCGAGTCGCAGGCGAACTTCGTGTGGTGTACCGATCCCAATCGCGACCTGAAGAAACTCTATGAATCGCTCAAGTCGGTGGGAATACTCGTCCGGTACATGACCTATGAGGGCTGGCCGGAGGGGATTCGGATTTCGGTGGGGACGGATGAGCAGGTGGAGGCTTGCTTGGGGCTGATGGAGAATGCCCGGTGAAACCGTAGGATGCGTCAAGCGAGCGTGAGTAGTGTTTGAAGCATTATGCGTGTTATCGCTCGCGCCGACGCATCGCAATGCGGCCACGCCCTCATTTGATGCGTCGGCGCGGGCTGGTTGCGTAACCAGCGGGGCAATGTTCGAATGCGCCCGCTTGACGGCATCCTACACGTCTAAAAGTGAGGCTCGTAATGTCATGGACAGTTCGCGTATCAATCAATTGCTGATTAACGCTGTTGAGAACGGACATGCTGAGAATGTGAAATCACTTTTATCACAAGGAGCGAATGCTAATGCGAGAGATGTTCTCTCGGGCGTTACAGCATTACACCTGGCCTCGGCCAGAGGCGATGGAACCGTTGTCGCTGACTTGCTTCAGGGCGGTGCGCAGGTCGATGATTTTGCTAACAATACAGAGACCTCTCCACTCGGAGTAGCCGCCATCGCAGGACATGCCGATATAGTGTCTCTGCTTGCATCTTGCGGAGCCTCTTTGTCGCACGCGGAAGGGGACTTAATCGAGGAGGTAATTGCTAATGGCGATATAGAGATTGCTGCAATTCTAGAACGGCACACCTCCGAATGATTGAGTAAACGCTTCGAGTAAACGTAGGATGCGTCAAGCGAGCGCCCTAACGTGTCGAACTCTCATACCACCTTGACCGCTCGCGCCGACGCATCAGCACGTTC
>CAZYQQ010000136.1:1414-9921 GCA_964650265.1 uncultured Planctomycetaceae bacterium | reverse complement strand
GATGCGTCGGCGCGGGCGGGTTACGTCGCCAGCAAGGCAATATGCGAATGCGCCCTCGCCCAGCCACAGGTAGTCCAGGAACTGGTGAAGGTGAAGGACTCCTACAACTGCGACGCGCTCTCGATCGCTGCCGCCACGGCGGCCATCGACGACCAAAAGTAAACGTAGGATGCGTCAAGCGAGCGCTCTAACGCTCCGAACTCTCATACCACCTTGACCGCTCGCGCCGACGCATCAGCACGTTCGATGCGTCGGCGCGGGCGGGTTACGTCGCCAGCAAGGCAATATGCGAATGCGCCCGCTTGACGCATCCTACACGTCACTCGCCCCATTCTGGAGCGGCCCAGCCTGGGGTAGGGTCGGTTCCTCCCCAATCTATTGAGTATTCGCCTTGCTCGACGAAGCGCAAGAAGGTCGACCAAGGCCAATCGCGAACACGGCGTACCAATCCATGCTTGCGAGGGTTCCAGTGGGTGTAATCGACACAACGATGGAGATCGGCATCACCATTAACGGTGTGCTCCCAAAATCGTCGTTGCCATACTCCCCGTTCTTTTCGCTTCCTGCGTGAGGCGCTCAGGCTCCCCTCGCTGCCGCCACTTGCGAGCCAGTTCTCGGTGAAATCTTCTTTGATTCTCCTCCAGCGCACCGAGTAATCGGCATCGCCAGGTGGCAGTGTCAGGACCGCGTGGAGATGGTCGGGTAGCAGGCACATGGCCACGATTTCAAAGGGACGCTGGTCCTTTTGTGTCTGGAGAGCTTCGCGAAGTAAGCGGCGAGCTATTTCAGACAAGAAGAGCCGCTGACGCTCGTGTGTGACGAGTGTAAAGAAATAGGTTCCCCCGGGGACATACCAGCGGCGAAAGTCGGGCATGGGGGTTTTCCTACATGTAGGATGCGTCAAGCGAGCGCGGGAAACGTTTGTATTATTGGCGACGTGACCGCTCGCGCCGACGCATCAGCGTGGTTGATGCGTCGGCGCGGGCGGTTGAGGTTACGAGTGAGGTGACGTTTTTGATCGCCCGCTTGACGCATCCTACAGATTAGGCCAAGCGCGATGTGAGCTGCCCCTCCAGACCCGCCTGATGATAGTAATGCTTCACCTGCTCTTGATTCTCCAGCAACCAATCGATCGACGGCTCGCCGGCGAGCGCTTTCTTGATCACCTTGACCGTCGCGGCGCGATGGACGTCGAACAGCTCCCGGTGGTCGATCTTTTCAATGCCAGTCACACTCGGATCGAGCCACACGCTGTAGATGATTCCCAGATCGTTGGCTCGTGCGCGGTCGATGATCCCCTGCCGCACGCAGTCGAGCACCCCGTTGGCAATCGCCGCCTGGACCGACCCCATCAGGATGTTCGTATAGGCCTCGCTCCCCACGGTGACCTTGCTCACCATCAAGGTCGCCGGACGGACCTGCACGTCGCAGTCGAGGAGGGCAAACACCCGGGTGTGCCCCTTCACCTGCCCCCCGAGCAAGGTGGCCATGGCCGCGCCGACCGGTCCGTCGAGTTCGCCGAGGACGATCTCCGGCTCGGCACACATGTAAGCCTGGGATCCCTCGACCATCGCTTCGGCGGTACGCATTCCGATTCGCATCCGATTGTTCCTTTCGTGACTTGCGAGACTTGTCGTGCGAGTGCTACCGGTAAGCTACACAACCGACAGCGTAGCGACTAGCACACCCGGCGCAGTGGTTGCACGGGATGCGGATCGAAGGATTTCCCACCGACGCATGGCGGCGGGACCGTGGGACCAAATCCACCCCGTCAATCCTCTCCACGCTCCAAACAAAACCCCAACACCGCCGTCGACCGTTGGCGAGTCGCCGCATCCCACGCTCGCGGCATCCACTTGAAGGGGCGGGGGAAGTAAGTCTGCCATCCTGGGGCGTAGAGATGGTAAAAGGTCCCCTTGGTGAACGGCAAACCTTCGGCGGCGCGGCGGACTTGCTTCAAGCTGTTGAGTCGATAGTAGGAGGGGTAATGGTTCACCGACCGATTCCCCTTGGCAAAGCCTCCCTTTCCTCCCACCACCTCAATGGTCCATGACAACATGGCAAAGGGGTGATTGGCATTCGGCGTGTAACCCCAGAACACCCCGCCCGGGCGTAGGATCTCGGCCAGCTTGCTCAAAAACTGCCGCGGGTGCTCGATATGCTCCAGCACGTTCCAGGCAATGGCATACTGGTAGGAATTGGCGGGGATGGGGGCCGACTCGAAGGGGGAGTGCCACCGCTCGCGAAGGTCGTTGTTTTCGAGCACCCGTGGGTCGACATCCACCCCGTCGATCACGACCTCGTTGCCGACCACTTCGCGAATCACCGGGTTGCAGGCCGGCCCGGCACCGATATCGAGGATCGGCATTTCGAGCAACAGATTGCGGCGCGCAAGGTGAATGAACGCCTGCCGGGGATACGGCCGCTGAGGATCGAGATCGGGGAATTCGCGATAGTCGACCAACCGTGATTGAGCTTGCATATTCCCGATCCCGATCTGTCGCCATGGAGCCCAAGCTGCCGCAAAATGGAGAACGGATTATAATGGGGAGCGACCGTCTCGTCATCCTCGCGCGGGAGGGGATCCCGTGGCAACGGTTGCCAGGGCATGTCAATCCGTTGTTGTTTCGAATTTCTCGACTCCCAGAATCCCAAATCCCGTGCCCAAACCTCGACTTCCCCAACTCCTGATCATCGGTGCCATGAAGTCCGGCACTACCGGTGTCTTCATGGACCTCTGCAGTCACCCAGGAGTGTTCCTACCCGAAAATAAGGAGCCTCACGCGCTGCGCGACGACATGGTCCTGACTCCCGCAGGACATGCCGCCTACGCGGAACTCTACGAGCGCGCCCCCTCCGATCAGTTGCTGTGCGATGCTTCGACCGGATACACCAAGCTCCCCGACAATCCTGGCGTGGTCGATCGAGCGGTCCAAGTGCTTCCGGAGGGCTTTCGTGCGATTTATGTTGTCCGTGAGCCGGTCGCCCGGATCGTGAGCCACCATTTTCACGAATATATCGAAGGGCGAGTGCCGGCCCAGATCGATCAGGCAGTCCGTGACGACCGGCGTTTTCTCAACTACAGCCGTTACGGCTACCAACTCCAACCGTGGATCGATGCTATCGGCCCAGAGCGGGTACGCGTGGTACGGTTCGAGGACTACACCGCCGATCGTCAGGGAGTCGTCACCAACCTATGCGAGTTTCTGGGGCTCGACAGCTCGCTCCTCCCAGTGCTCGAGACGACCATCCACAACAAGAACGAAGGGAAGCCGGTGATGAACTCCTTCTGGCGACGATTCCAGTCGAGCGGCACTTACCGATATGGACTGCGTCCCCTGGTGTCGCTTCGCGTTCGGGCGGCACTGCAAAAAATGGTATTGCCCAAGGCCCCATCGCGCCCACCCGCCCCACCGGAGGCAACGGTTACGTGGCTCCGTGGCGAACTTGCCGGCGATGTGGCGCACATCACGCGGCTGGCCGGACGGACCAAGCCGCTGTGGGACGGTTACGACCCGCATGCCGCGGGTAGTGGCATCGCGACAGCATAATCGTTACCAACGGCACAAAGGTCTTACCGCACACTGGATGCCGCGCCTGCCGGGTGAGCCGCTCCTACGGGGGCAACTTGAGACGCTATATTTCCGAGACCCTTTCCCCCAATGCGGAAGGGTGCCAAACTAGCACGTAGTCGCGGCCAAAAGTATGGGTTAGACAAACCGGGCTGTGCCAAACAGCACTTAACGAGGCGCGCAAACGTCGTGCCTCGTGCGGTCCTGACTTCCCCCCTTCCAAAAAATCACTTCACCTGCGACGTACCATGTCGGGATTCATCGCCTTTATTCTTAATCTGATCGGCTTTGGGCTGATCGCGATGATCGTGATACAGGGACTGCGTCGGACGGTCGATTTCATCTGCTACCGCAATGTCTACCTGGCGGGATTCATTATTTTTCAGGTGTTCAGCGGTTCGGCGATCATTGCCTCCGAGAACTTCGGCACGGTCATCATCGAGCAACCTCGTGCCGCCTACACCAATTTCCTGCTTTACACCGTCACGTTTCTCGTGGTGTTCTTGGTCAGCTACCATCGGCTCAATCTGATGGGGTGGCTGGCGCGATTCATGACCCCTCGTCGTAGCTATCAAGTGAACGATTGGTTGTTCCTGATCGCCGCTGCCGGTATTGCGGTATTCGCCATTCTGGGCCGTCTCGTGCTCTTTCGCGTGCCAGGCGTGAACTTCTTCGTCGCAACCGTTCCCATCGCTCCGTTGGCATGTGCCATGGTGGGTTGGGTGTGGGGTGGTCGACGGCTGAACCTCGCTGTGCTGCTGATGGGAGGGGCCATCGTTGGAGCTTGTATTCTGATCACGATGTTCGGCATGTACGGGCGCCGCCCTTTGGTGGCGGCCTGCCTCGCGCTGCTGTGCGGCTCCTACTTCCGCATGCGGCTCACCCTGAGCCTCAAGGCGATTGTCCTCTATCTCGCCCCCGTGCTGGTGGGAATGGTGTTCTTGGTCGGCGCGTTTTCGTTGGTACGCGGCATGATCCGTTCGGGAGCATCCCCTGTCGCCGTCATTCAGAGCGTCTTTCAAACGCGAATGTCAGCCGCCGTTGACAAGGTGGCTGTAAGCACTCCCGACGCGGTCTTTACTCTATGGACACTCGATGCCTACCCGAAACGAGTGACACCCCGCCCCTTCTTCTCGTTGAAGTACATCTTTTACCATCCCATTCCGCGTGACTTCTGGGACGAAAATCTCACCAACTTCCTGGGGGAAAAGCCTGTCCCCTTGTCGCTTATTCTCGCCGAACAAGCGAAAATTCCAGGTGTCGCCTGGGGGTCGATTACCCTCCCTCCCGGCGTCTTAGGATATGCGCAGGCGGAGGGTGGATACCTCGTGCTGATTATCTATGCCGTCTTCTTTTCGCAGTTCTGCCGCTTCTTCGACGAAATCATCCGCAACAACCTGACCAATCCCTTTTTGTTGCTGGCGGTCGTCTGCACCTGGGGAGACCTGGTCGGGCTCCCGCGTGGCGACATCGCCATTTTTGCTAACCTGGTGCTCCTCGGTTTCATTGGCGACTACTTGTTGCTGCTCCTCATTCGCCTCTTCATCGGCCAACCTCAGGAGGTGGGATACCCAAGGGGCTACTACGTTCCAACCGGCTACACCTACGCCCCCCCCGGATATCGCTAGCATCGGGCGACGCCGCGAGCCGCGCCGACTGCACTTCACCCCAGCCCCCAACTCGGCTACCATCCAAGACCCGGGTCGGGAACTCAAGCTCGCCGGGCCACTCACGACCTTGTGACAAGGAGGCTCACATGGCCGCTTCCCCGCGGATTCTCATCGTTAGGTTGACGGCGCTCGGAGACACCGTCCACGGCCTCCCTGTCGCCTGCGCGCTGCGCGACAAGTTTCCCGACGCCTTCATTGCCTGGGTTGTCGAGGGAAGCTGTGTCGAGGCTGTTCGCGACCATTCGGCCCTCGACCAGGTCATCCCGCTCCGCCGCCGTTGGTGGCAGAGCCTGGCCGAGATCCGCCAGGCCCGGCGGCTGCTGCGCGAACTCAAGTTCGACATCGCCATCGACCTGCAAGGGCTCACCAAGAGTGCGGCCCTGTCGTGGCTGAGTGGTGCTCCACAGCGGCTAGGGGCCGCCCCGCCCCGTGCCCGTGAACTTAGCCGCTGGCTCAATAACCACCTGGTGGAGTGCGACGCCACCCACGTCATCGACCACTACCTGCAGATCGTCGAGCCCTTGGGGGTCGCGAATCCCGCGGTCCGCTTCGACATGCCGCTACGCCCCGCCGACGAAAAATACGCCGACCGCGTGCTAGCGGGACTCTCGCTTCGCCGCGGCGAGTTTGCGCTGCTCAACTCCGGCGCCGGCTGGCCCTCGAAGCTCTGGCCCGCCGAACGGCTCGGAGAACTGGCGATTCACCTCCACGAGCGTCATGGTCTGCCGAGCATCGCGCTGTGGGGTGTCGACCAGGAACTTCCCGATGCCCAGATCATCGCCTCCACGAGCCGCGGTCATGCCCACCTGGCGCCCCCCACGACGATTGGCCAACTGGTCGCCCTGACCCGCCGGGCACGCCTGTTCGTCGGCTCCGACACGGGACCGCTCCACATCGCCGTCGCCGTCGGGACCCCCTCGATCAGCCTCCATGGTACCAGCAAGGCATCGTGGTGCGGCGCCTATGGCCCTCGGAATCTTACTCTGCAGGCTTACTACGCCGACGGCACGTCCCGTCAACGCCGGACCATGGACAACACGGCGATGCAGGCCATTACGGTCGACATGGTCCGCGAAGCATGCAACCGCATGCTAGCGCGCAAGCCGATGGCCATGGCTTCGCCGATGGCCAAGGCTTCGTAGTACCGAGCCATTCTTCATGGTGCGGACAACTTCATGGTGCGGCCAATAGGGGCCACCCGCAGGGCCCATCTGCCGCACTCACAGCACCGGCAGTTGCCAGGCGGAAACCGTTCTGCGACCGCGGCTCGCCACCATGGCATACACCTGGTTGAGTCCCGCCAGATAACGGTCCCAAGAGAATCGTTCGCGGCATAGTTCGTAGCCGCAGTCCCCCATTTGTCTGGCCTGCTCGGGATTGACGAGAATCGTGAGGATCGCCTCGGCCAGTGCGTCGGGCGTCCTGGCCGGCACGAGCAGGCCCGACTCGCCATGGGCTACGATCTCGGGGGCCCCCCCCGCATCGCAGGCAATCACCGGCCGCCGGCAGAGGCCTGCCTCGACGTAGACCAGCCCAAAGGGCTCCCGAAACGACGGCAACGCCATCACGTCGACCGCGCGCATTAGATCGGGCACGTCCTGACGATATCCCAGTAGCCGAAACCGATCGCTGATACCGAGCTCCCTGGCCCGGGTGGTCAAATCCTCACGAAGCCGTCCTTCGCCAACGCACCAGAACTGGGCGGTTGGCAGCTCGTGGAGCACTCTTGCCGCCGCTTCGACAAGGTCGGCGTAACCTTTCTTGGGGGACAAGTGGGCAAAGGTCCCCACGATGGGGGTTCGCTCGTCGACTCCCAACTCGCGGCGGACGTCGGCGCGGGATCGTGTGGGAACCAGATCGCTTTCGTCAACCGGCAAATGGAGGGGGGTGATCTTGTTGGCGGCAATGCCTTTCTTCACCAGGTCCCGCTTCACGGCATGTGAGCAAGTGACCAGATGGCTTTGACCCGAGTGCCAGTATCGCGAGGTGAAGCCATGCACGTGCCCGACCGTTGGCGGCCCGCCAAACCGTTCGAGCCAGCCGCACCACCAACTCGCGCTCGACAGGTGGGAATTAATGAGCATGGCCCCCATCCGCTGGGCTGCGATCGCCAGCCGGAACGGGGCTAGCAGATTCCCCTTGCCACGGATTCCCAGCCCTTCGACCTCGACCCCCTTGGCCCGCATTTCCTCGATCACCTGACTGCCGCGCGACATGACGCAGCGGTGGACAATCTCCCCATCGGCCGCATGCAGCAACAACCTCGCAAGGAATGTCTCGGCCCCCGCCATCCGTGACGGCGTGATGGCATGGAGCACTCGCAGCGGAGTGCCCGCGGCGCGTCTCTCGGTCACAGGGCTGAGGAGTCGCATTCGGCGAGCCATTGCGGCATTGGCCATAGAACCCCCTGGGGAATTGGTCTGCCCCTAACCTGCCAGCCGGGTGCGCTGGTAAAGATAGGGATTGAGCGCCGGGTCGTTGTACATTTTCATCTGCCGGTAGACCCGCAGCAGTTTGCGTCCCCCCTTGAGGTCGTCGAGCAATTCGCTCAGCGATTGGCCCAGATCGGCGTGCTGCAAGCGACACCGCTCGAGCTTCTCCTTGACCATCGCCATGTGCTTGGCATCGACATCGACCCGTTCGAGCTGTTCCTCGAAGTGGTAAATCCGGAGGGCCATGATCGACAGCCGGTCGATCGCGCTCCCGGGGGTCTCGGTGTTGAGGGTTGCCCGGCTGAGGGGCATCACCCCCTCGATCGCCAGTTGCTGGACCAGCGCTTCGTCGAGCCGCTCGATCGTGTCGTTCCGCTGCTGATTGTACCCATCGATGGCTCGTTTGACCTCGGCCAGCCGCACTGCGGTCACGTCGGGGCTGCGGGCAATATCTTCTTCGTGCCACAACAGATAGTTGAACTGGTGCTGCTGGCACACCAGGGCCAAGAGTCCGCTGTAGGGATTGTCGATATCGCCACGATGCCACCGCACCACCGTCTCGCGATGAAGGTCACGAACCGCTTCGACAATCAACCGGGGCTCAAATCGCATGACAGAGGGGCTTCCTTGCACGGGGGAGATAACGACACCTGAAAGCGGCCGTCGCATCAATACGGGTCGGACTGCTAGCACTCCTTGCCAGCAAGCACAAACCGGGGTGGGACAAACGGGAGGTTCGATGCGGGGCGATTGTATCGCGGGGGGGTTTTTGCGGCAAGGCAGGAAGTTCATCGAATTACCCGTATTTTCCCGTACGACGGGGTCGTAGCCCG
>CAZYQQ010000136.1:0-1314 GCA_964650265.1 uncultured Planctomycetaceae bacterium | reverse complement strand
CGTAGCCCGAGGAGGGGGGTTGTTGCACAACGTCGCGCCTCAAATTCTGTGGACCCGTCCTTGTGATCGACGATATACTTAGGCTATGGCGACATCCCTCGACAAATCCGAAGCGGCTATTCTTGCCAGAGCGCTTGGTCCGGAGCATGGCGATCTGTCTCCTGAACTGGCCGAACACGTCCTCTCGATCGGACTCACCCAGACCGATCAGCAAGCGGCCCAGGAGCTAGCAGAGCTCGCCAGACAGGGACGCCTTACCCCGGAGCAGGCCGTGGAACTCGAAAACTATCGCCGCGCTGGGCGGATTTTTGAGCTACTGAAGTCGAAGGCCCGCATCGCTCTGAGGCAGCATCGCTCGGAAAGCTGATGAAGGAAGGCCTCCGTCAGGTCGTCTGGCAGCGTGCTCGCTTTCCACTTCACAGCTTATCGTCTGAAAGTACTGCTTCCCGCCCCGAAGGGGCAAACTACGGCAGCCCAGGGCAACGCCCTGGGGACTGAGTAAGCTCGAACGAATAGCCCTGAAAGGGTGGCCTAAACCGCAGGCGTCACGCGCGTTGACACACAACGTCACAATTACCGCCTAATCCCAAACATCAACCTGTGCTCGAAGTAAGCCCAAAGGTTCGCATGCCAAAAATGCGTTCCGCATCAGGATCATTCGACCGCCTCGCCCAGCCGATACTCCAACACAAACGGATCCGGATCGGGAGACACCGCGAAATGGAACGTCTTCCCGCTCCCATCCACGGGGTGAAGGCGGTCGATCTCGAAGGGTGTCGTCTGCTCTTGAACTAATCCCAGGCCGGGATCTTGGATGTAAAGGGTGAGTTGCCCGACGGCCATGCCCCCTTCAATCCGCAACTGCCCGATGACCTCCACCTTGGGGTTGTAGTGCATGTGGAGAACTTCGTCGATTGGCTCCCCGGGCAGAAACGCCAGGGTGGCGATCCGCGTGTTGTGACGAAACTTCGGGTTCCTTGGATCCCAGTCTCAGTCGTAGGGGACGTAGTTTCGCTCGTACCTCGTCGAGTAGATGTGCAAATAATGAATCCGCGGCCGCCGCGACGCCTCGACATACCAGGCGACACAAACGGCTATCAGGGTCATCACAAGCAGCAGAGATTTGAGCGAGAAACGGTTCAACGGATGCACTAGCCTTCGAGAGCAAGCGGAACGCAAGTTGGCATGGTACGCGGGTCGTAATTTTCTGCTGCGTTTCAGCTTACCCACATGGGGCGAGATATCCTATACTGGCAAATCCCGGACCTGCGAAGTAGAACCTGCCGTAACACCTCAACCAACTGAAGCGAAATA
>CAZYQQ010000135.1:0-11977 GCA_964650265.1 uncultured Planctomycetaceae bacterium | reverse complement strand
AATTCCCTCTCGCCTTGAGAGCGGCGTTCTCATTTTGACGGCGCATTTGCTCGGGATATGTGGCTCCGGCATGCCTCGCGTGCCGCGTTTGGCAAACGCTAACTCCTTTTGCAATAGCTGTTTACGGCTATCGCCGCACCCGCGGGTCTCTCCCGGTGGCATGAGGCTTGCCTTTGAGGGATGGCATGTCACTTCCATCCCCCGGGCACCACGCCCCACGGTCAAAGGAGACCCCCGCCATGTCCCGTCGACTCTCGCTCGCTGCTGTTTGCTCGCTCGCCTTCGTTGCCATCGCCGCCACAGCCGTTGCCCAACCGCAGCAGGCACGGGTGCTTCGCCCTGCTCCTCGCGTGATCCCGCAGCCCGACTACAACCTGCCACGATTCGGTTTCGAAAGCTTCAATCTGCAAGGGGTCGGCGAGCGGGTGACCCATGTCAGTCGTCGCGGGCTCGCCGCCGAAATGGGCCTGGAGCGGGGGGACATCATCCTGCGGATGAACGGCCACCGGCTCGATTACCACGGCTCATGGAACGATGCCCTCCGCGAGGCGATGTGGAACCATGGGGGCTGGGTTCGGTTGGCGATTCGCGATGTGCGCACCGGCCGCACGGTCAACCGCGAGATCTACCTCGGCACCAATCCTGGCCCGATCACTCCCAAGAGCCGCGGCGGCTTCGATGGGCACGACCACCACTCCCACGGCCACCAGTCGGGCGGTCATCAGTCCGGCGGTCACCAGCACGACTCGCACTTCCGCGGCCCCAACAGCAACCTGAAGTCGACGGCGGTTCAACTGGGAGCCCAGCAGCTTCAAAAGCTGCTGAATGACTAATAGTAGCACGACGGTCTCCGTCGCAAGTTATTGTGGTGCCGACGGTCTCCGTCGCAAGTTATTGTGGTGCCGACGGTCTCCGTCGCGGCCATCGTAGTGCGACGGTCTCCGTCGCATTCCAGCCACGGGCTGGAAACCCATCCCACAAAACCTCTCCCCCCTCAACCGGCAGGCGGGCGTTCGCTACGGCGGACGTCCGCCTGTCGGTCTTTTCGCCGCGACGTT
This sequence comes from uncultured Planctomycetaceae bacterium, assembly GCA_964650265.1. GTDB lineage: Bacteria > Planctomycetota > Planctomycetia > Pirellulales > Lacipirellulaceae > CAZYQQ01. The sequence goes on along the minus strand of CAZYQQ010000135.1, from coordinate 10,919 downwards.
CAGCGTCTGCTCAGTTCGTGGACCATCTCGACCAGGGCCTTGGCGTTCTCGGGTGGAGTTTGCTGCAGCACACCGTGGCCAAGATTGAAAATGTGCCCCGCGCGGCCCGCCGCCTGATCGAGCACATCCTGGGCGCGGCGGCGAATGGTCTCGCGACTTGCCAGGAGGACATGGGGATCGAGATTCCCTTGGATGGCGCGGCCGGGGCCGATGCGACTCCACGCCTCGTCGAGCCGGATCCGCCAGTCGGCGCCAATCACATTTCCTCCCGCACTTGCCATCGGACCGAGCAACTCGGGATTGCCGGTGCCAAAGTGAATGACCGGCGTGCCGGGAGTGAGTTGTTCGATGAGCGCCGTGACGTGGGGCGCGACATAAGTTTGATAATCATCGGGTCCCAGGCAGCCGACCCAGCTATCGAAGAGCTGCACTGCGTCGGCGCCGGCGGCGATTTGGGCATTGAGATAGATCACCACGGCCCGGGTGAGTCGGCTCATCAGGGCATCCCAGGCAGCTCGATCGCGGTACATCAGGAGTTTGGTGTGGAGAAAGTGGCGGCTGCTTCCTCCCTCGATGGCGTAGCTAGCGAGTGTGAAGGGAGCACCCGCAAAGCCGATGAGGGGAAGTTTCGCCGGCAGGTCGGCCCGGGTTTGACGCACCGTGTCGATGACGTAGCTGAGCGACTCGACACTCTCGAGGTCGATCACGCGGTCGACGTCGCTCCCTTCGCGGACCGGGTTGTGGATCACGGGCCCGTCTCCTGGGGCGAACTCGAGTTCGAGGCCCATCGGCTCGAGGATCGGGAGCAGATCGGAAAAGATGATCGCCGCGTCGACTCCCAGGTACTCGACGGCGGTACACATCACCTCGCTCGAGAGTTGGGGATTGCGGCAAAGCTCGAGAAAGCTCGTCTTGGCGCGGACCGCGCGGTACTCGGGCATGTAGCGACCCGCCTGCCGCATCAGCCAGATGGGGGTGAAGTCGGTGGGCTCGCCGCGGCAGGCGCGGAGGAAGGGGCTATCGTAGGCAGGGGAAGGCGCTTCGCGCGGCGCGTGGTTGGTGCGAAGTGCTAGCACGGCGCGCTTGCGATTGAGAATGTCGTGGCACGCGCGGGCCGTACCGATCACGAGCGTCCCCATGTTGGGGGGCGAGGCTTCAAGGTCGACCGGGAGTCCGACTTCGCGAAGTGTCTGGCTAGTGGTCGGTCCGATGGAGGCGACAACCATACGACGTGCCGCTGCTAGCATCGACTCGCGCAGTCCGAGGTCGTCGGCCAGTTTGAGCAAATTGTGAATTTGATTTGTGGACGTGAACATCGCCACGTCGAGTTCTCCCGCGCTCCAGCGGCGCGCATTGGCTTCGAGTGGCGCGAGGTCCTCGGGAAAATCCCACGTGTAAACTTGGGCGCGTTCGACGTTTGCACCGCGGGCCTCGAGCCCGGCGATGAGGCTCGGGTTGGTGACGCCATACTCCTGCAATCCCACGGTGAGGTTGGCTACCGGAAGGTGGATGTCGAGCGTGGTGAGCAGCTCGCGCCACGTGTTGGGTTCGGGGACGCGAAGGGTGGGTTGGATGCCAAGTTCGCGCAACACGGCGGTCGGCTTGGGTCCGCGGACCACGGTTTTCACGTCGGCCAATGCATGCAGCAATCGTTCGCGGCCAACGTGGCGCTCGACCTGGGAAACAAGTTGTTTGAGGCCTACTCCTGTCAGCAGGACCAAGACATCGATTTGGCCAGTGATGAGCCGATTGGCGAAGTCGACTAGCGCGCGTGAGTCGGCGAAGGGGACTTCACGCATCGAGGGACTGACGAAGGGCTCCCCCCCGGCGCGCTGGATGAGCCGCGTCATCTCGTGATGGCGACGACTCTCGAACGAGGCGACACGCAGTTGACAAAAATCGGCTGGCTCTTGGGGCATGGAAAGGGGGCATGAGTGAGCGGGATCGAACAACAGAGGGGCAAGCCCCTATCGTACTCGATTGGCGATGATCAAACCACGCAACCAATCGATTGGGATCGGGGGAATCGTGATCGCAACGAAGTTGGAGAGTTCCGGGTGTCAAGTCCTTGACGCCCCCCCCACATGGCACGGCCATTGCACGAGGAAAAATTTCTCCGCGAAAGGTTGCTTGACAATTCAATTGAAGTGCTCACAATAGCGAACGCGGTTGGCGATGAGCTGGTCGCAAACAGCAATGTTTGCGAGTGTGGCGAGGCGCCAATTGCCGAACGAAAACGAAATGTTGATGCAGACGAAGAACTGAAACCCGTAGCCAGGGGGGGAGCCAGCAGGGCTCTTTCCCTCGCCACTTGTCCGATGGTTAGCAGGCATGTGGCATCGACGGAGGGGGATTCGCACACGACCGACAGTTTTGTTTCAGACTGCGTGAATGCAGGCCGACAGAATTGCAGGCTGAGTCGTTGCCTCCCGCGTCGATTCCACCTTGTGTCCGGAACAGAAAACTGGTGCTGTAGCGCGCTTGGCCATGCGCTCCTCGTGGGGGGTGGGTGGCGAGATGCAATGCTGCGCTTCGGTTGTTGCGAACAACTGCTCTTCCATCGTGCGAGCGTCGTCCACGGCAGGTCCTAGTCTGCGTTGTTGGCTCCCCGCCAAGTCCTGATGTCAACGAAGGATAACAGGGGGAGTACGACGGACGGATCGACCGTAAACGGCTCCTGTCGTGGGCAATCGGACTGCCCTCCCTTCCTTCCTTTTCTAAGGATATTGCTGGCGACCCAAGTTGTAGGCGGCCACTCATGCCCGACTGCCTGTTGGCCGTGGGATCGAATCTCGGAGATCGTCGGCCGACGATCCTCCAGGCGATCGACGAAATCGGCAAGCTTGCCACGACTCGGGTGACAAGCCGGAGCACGTTGCGGGAAACGCTTCCCGTGGGAGGGCCGCCCGAGCAACATCCCTATCTCAACGGCGCCGTCACCATTGCGACCGCGCTTCCCCCGGTCGAACTGCTCGAAGGACTCCGCACGATCGAAGAGCGCCTGGGACGCGCGCGCGGCGAGGTGTGGGGGCCCCGCGCCATCGATCTCGATCTTCTGCTCTACGGGAGCCGCGTCATCGTTTCGGAGTTCCTGACGGTGCCGCACCCGCGGATGTCGTTTCGTCCCTTCGTGCTCGAGCCCGCCGCCGAAATTGCGGGGGAATGGGAGCATCCGCTGCTTGGGTCCCCGCTGAGAGTGCTATGGAAGCGATTGACGGGAGGGGACGACTACATGGTTCTTTATGGAGGGGATGCGCGGATTCGGGATTGGCATGCCGGACGATTGCTGCGGGCGCACCCCGAAATCCGCTCGGTGACCGAAACGCTTGCTCAGGAGAGCTATGCTCCCCAAGTGGGCGACACCTGCTGGCTCGCCCTCGACGAGGCCCCGATTCTGGCCGAAGCGGCGCCGCGACTGGCGATTTTCTTCACGCAGGGGGATTTGCCCACTCTGACTGGGGTCCCCACCTTGATCCTGCCAGGCGAGCAGCGCGAAGATCGGCTGTTCGATCTCCAGGGGGCTGTCGAAGCGGTCTGGCCTCAACTGGGTGGACGGACGTTGTGACGCTAGAATTGAGTCCGTTCTTGCGTTGCCTCCCCAGTTGCAGTTTCGGCCATGGCGATCTCCAGTTCCTCCACCTCGGCTCCCCGCGTCGTCCACGCCGGCGCGGCCATCCGCGAGCTTGTCCGCAGCGCCCAGCGCGACGGCCAGCGCGTGGCGATTGTCCCCACCATGGGGGCCCTTCACGAGGGGCATCTGAGCCTGGTCGACCATGCCCGGCGAAATGGCGATCTGGTTGTCACAACGATCTTCGTGAACCCGACCCAGTTTGCGCCTGGCGAAGACTTCGACCGCTACCCTCGCGACTTGGAGCAGGATGTCGCCTTACTCGCCGAGCGTGGTTGCCACATGGTGTTCGCCCCCGAAGTCAGCGAGGTCTACCCGCCGGGGAGCGAAACGATGATCGACGTGGGAAGCGTGGCCGACCCGTTTGAAGGGGTCGTACGACCGACCCATTTTGCCGGAGTGGCGACGGTTGTGATGAAACTGCTCCACCTGGTCCCCGCCGACGTGATGGTGCTGGGGGAGAAGGACTATCAGCAGACGCTCGTCCTCAAGCGTCTTGCCCGCGATTTGTGCGTGCCGGTGGAGGTCGTTGTCGCCCCCACGATCCGCGAGTCCGATGGCCTGGCGATGAGCAGCCGCAACGCCTATCTGAGTTCGGACCAGCGCGAGCGGGCGGCGGCCCTCTCGGCAAGCCTCGCGCTCGGCCGCGCGCTGATCGCCGATGGCGAGCGCGACGCGGCCCGCGTCCGGCAACAGATGATCCAGTTGCTCGACGATCGCGGTGTGAGCGAGGTCGACTACGTGGCGCTCGTGTGCGACGGCACCGTCGAGGAACTGACGCAATGCGATGGGGCAACTCGTGGTTTGATCGCCGCCCGTGTCGGTGCGACGCGGCTGATCGACAACATGCTTCTCACGGCGGGATGAATCACGATGCAGCGCGTCCTCGAAAACGAACTGATGGACTCACCAGCCGAGGCACTCGCCTACGACCAGATGGACCATGCCGAAGTCAATGCACGATTTGTCGACGACCTGCTGGCGGTGGTCGAGCCGCTGCCGGCATCGGCCAGAATCGTCGATTTGGGAACCGGGACGGCACAGATTCCGATTGAACTCTGCCGCCGCGAGCCGGAGGCACGGATCGTGGGGATCGACGCCGCCGAGAGCATGCTCGAAGTGGGGCGGCGGAATCTCGCCCGGGCAGGGTTCGCCAACCGGGTGGAACTCGTTTGCCGCGATGCGAAGCAGGTGCCGAGCGACTTGGGGCCATTCGACGTCGTGATGAGTAACAGCCTCGTGCATCATCTCCCCGAGCCGGCCCGGTTGTTCGAGGTGGCGCTCGCATTGGCTAGTGAGGGTGCGATGCTGTTCATTCGCGATCTCTTCAGGCCCGCGACGCGCGGCGAGCTCGATCGACTGGTGGCGACCTACGCAGGGGATGCCGAACCCTCGCAGCGGCGAATGTTTGCCGACTCGCTGGAGGCCGCGCTCACCGTGGAGGAAGTCCGCCAGTTGGTCGCGGCCCATGGTTTTGCCCCCGAGACGGTGGCCGCGACGAGCGATCGTCACTGGACCTTTGCCGCACGCAGGCCTTAAGGAGACCTCCCTCGTGCAATCTGCTCGCGATCGCAAGCCGGTGGCGATGAACATGACGCCGATGATCGACGTCGTGTTTCTGTTGATCATTTTCTTCCTGGTCAGCAGTCACCTGGCGCGGCAGGAGACCCAGCTCGAACTCGATCTGCCCACCGCCGCCACCGGGAGCGAGCCCACGGAAGACCAGACCGAGCGGATCACCATCAATCTGTTGGCCGATGGCCAGGTGATGCTGGGGGCCGAACCGGCCACGGTCGCCCAGCTCGAACAGCGACTTGCCTTCGAACGCCAGCGGTCGGAATTGCCGCTCGAAGTTCGAATCCGCGCCGACCAGCATGTCCCCTTCGGCCAGGTGAAGCCGGTGCTTGTCGCATGCGCCAAAGCGAATGTCTGGGATGTCCGCTTTGCTGTCTACGAACTGCGAGGGGGCTCGCCATGAGAGGGGCCCAGTGGCGGCACGCCCGCTATCGCCGCGACGAGGGGGAGATCGCGATGACGCCGATGATCGACGTCGTGTTCCTGCTGCTCATTTTTTTCGTCTGCACGGCCAGTTTTCAGGCGGTCGAGTGGATCCTCCCCTCGAGCTTGCTGCTGTCGGGGAGTTCGTCCGTCGAGGTTCCCATGGAGGAGTTCGAGGACCTGGAGGAGATTGTTATCACCATTCGTCCGCTCGCCCAAGGGGTCATCTGGCAGGTCAACGATCGGCCTTGCGCCTCCCGCGACGAACTCCTTGCCATGCTCCAGGCAGTGGCCAGCATCGATCGATCGCTCCCCGCAATCATCGACTGCGACGACCGGGTAGAACTCGGCGAGGCCATCGCCGTTTACGACATGGCGCGTGCCGTTGGACTCGGCAGGGTACAATTTGCGGCAGATGCTCCTTGAGTTTCCCACAGTCACCCTCATTTCGTGCAAACCGATGTTCCTGCGGCTTTTTTCCTTGTCGATCCTGCTGTGGGGGGGGCTCGCGGCCGTTGCGAACGCCGACGAGATCAGCTTCGCCGCGGGACTTCGAGAGCGGGGGCTCTATCGACTCGCCGCCATCTATTGCCAGCAGCAACTCGACGCGGGACACCTTACCGATCGCCAGCGGGCCGAGCTAGCGATCGAACTCGCCCGCACCCACCACCAACGTGGCATGGAGCTGCCGGTGGTCGAACGGGCATCGGCCTGGGGGGCGGCGGATCAGGCCCTCGATGCCTATCGCGAGGCGAGCGGCACGCAACACTTCACGCTGCTGGTCGATTTGCAGGAGGCACTCCTGCTGCTCGAGCAGACCGAACTCGAAAGGCTCGAACATCTCGACCGTGCCGATGGGCCGCAGATCGACTCGATCCGCACCCGGCTCCGCGCGGTGATCGACGATCTTCGCCAGGTGGCCGAGAATGTGGAGCTTCGCCGCCGAGAACTCGCCCCTGGGCGTGCCACGGGAAAAGAGGTCTTCACGCTCAGTGAACTTGATGCCCTCGATCGCCATCTCGACCTGTCGCTTGCCAAAGCCCTCCGCGAGCAGGGACTCAGCTACCCGGCGCGGACGCCCGATCGCGATGATGCGCTGTTGCAAGCGGCCACGTCGCTTCGCACACTCGCCAACGATCGCGTAGTCGACAGCATCACCTGGCAAGCGCGTATTTCGCTGCTCGACGTAATGGCCGATCTCCGACAAGCGGAGGAAGGTCTCCCACTCTGGAACGCCTGGGGTCGTGAATCCCCCCCGTCGGAGATTGGTCAGGGGATGCTCGCCGCAGGGGCTCGGCTGTTGAGCGCCGCTGGGCGAGGAGAGGAAGCGGCCTCGCGCCTCGAGAACTCGGCGTGGCGTCCCGGTGCTTCGGCTGAGCTCGATTTCGTGCGGCTCGAGTTAGCCGTCAATCGCCTGGCTCGGGAAGGTAAGGGGGAGGAAGAACTCGAACCTCTGCTCGCCGTGCTGCGCGACGCCCACCCGCCGCAGTGGGCACGTCGCGGCGAGGCGCTGGTGGGTCGGACTCTTGCCGCCCGGGGGGACACGACGAGCGGACTCGGCCTGAAGCATGCCGCCGAACATTACTATCGTGCGGGACAGTTGGTGGAAGCGGTCAAGGCATTCGACCAGCTTGCCGAACAGGCGCGGCAGGCCGGTGATCGCGATCAAGCATTCGCCGCGGAGCGAGCGGCCGCGGCGATTGTCCAATCGCAACACCAATACGGCGAGGCGGCGGAGCGATTCCGCCGACTTGCCCTGGCCTCACGCGACCAACGCGAATCGGCGCTTGCGCATCGCGAGGCGATCCTTTGTTTGTCGGTCGTTGCGCAGCGCGCCCCCGCGGAGGAGCGGTCAGACAAACTGGCCGAGTATGTCGCGACCTGTCAGGAGCATCTTCGCCATTGGCCCGAAGGCCCCACGAGCGACGAGGTCCGGCTCTGGTTTGGCCGGCTACTGGTCGAGCGCGAGCAATGGCCGGTGGCGATCGAAGTCCTCGCGCCCGTGTCATCCGCCTCACCCCACACGGCACCGGCGATCGTGCTACTCGCGCAGGCCTATCGCCGGCAGTGCGAGACGATCGCCGACCCACAGCAGCTTGTGCTCGCCATCGAGCAGGCGCGCGCGCGACTCCAGCCGACCATCGTCGCCGATGGCTGGCCCGCGGCCTGGACGATGGAACAGCGCGAGACGGCGATCGAGCTGGCACGGCTGCAACTCCTGCGTGGTCGCGAGGGGGCCGACTACGCCGAACGGCTTCTCTCGGAGGCCATCGGCGGGCAACCAGCCCCTCCCGCCGAATGGAAGGCCCGCGCTATCCCGGTGTTCGCCATGGCGCTTGTCCAAGGGGGAAAGACCGGCGATGCCGTGGAGTGGCTCCGTCGTTCGGCGGGTGATGCCGAGTCACTCGAAACGCTAGTCGCCGGACTTACGGCCACCCTCCGTCAGCTCGCTCCGACCGATCCGCAGCGGGCCCCTCTCGGGCAGCTCCTGCTCGCCGCGATCGACACGGCTGGCGCGGGGACGAACGGGTGGACCACCCCGGTCGATCGCTACCGCGCCGCCGGGCTGGCGGCCACCGGCGACCTTGCTCAGGCGAGGCCACTCTACACGCAGCTCGTCGCCCAGTTTCCCAAGGATGGCGACCTGGCCGAGGAATTCGCCTCCTTGCTGGCCGCCAGCCCCACACGCGAAGATCGACAGCTTGCCCTCACGCGGTGGCAGCAACTCGAGTCGGGTAGCCAGCGCGGCGGACCCCGATGGTTTCGCGCACGGCTCGCCCGGGTCAGGCTGCTGGTGGCCCTCGGCGAGACGGCGGAGGCCCAAAAACTCGTGAAACTCACGCGGCTCGTCTATCCGGAGTTGGGTGGGGGAGACGTGGCCCGGCAGTTCGAGGCCTTGTCGCTCCAAGTCGCGCCAGATTAAGCTACGCACCCCTTTCGCCCGACCGCCGGCCAGCCCCATGCCCTCCCCAATCCAACGTGTCGACTCGGCCCATCCCCCGCGACTCGTGGGCGAACGGGTTGCAATCGCCGGCAAGCTCACGAGCATGTCGCGCAGTGATGTGCAACGATTGATTGTTCAACATGGGGGAGAGTTGGTCGACCTCGGCGATCCCGCGCTGACCCTCGTGGTGCGTGGGGACGAAGCTCCCGAGCCGGGGGGCGTCCCTCCGCGCGACAACCCCGCCCTACTGGTCGACGAATCGCAACTCTGGCGGCGGTTGGGGTTGCTCGACGACGAGGCGGGAGTCAGTCGGCTCTACACCCCAGGGCTGCTCGCCGAGATGGTCGGGGTCGAGCCGCGGGTCATCCGCCGCTGGCACCGCCGCGGGTATCTCGCCGCGGTCTGCGAGGTGCGCAAGCTCCCGTACTTCGACTTCTCGGAGCTACGTGTCGCCCGGCGGCTGGCGGAACTGGTCAACTCTGGTGCCTCGCAGGCGTCGCTCGACCGCCAGATCGCGCAGCTCGCCGCGGCCTGTCCCGAGGTCGCCCGGCCGCTCGCCGACCTGACCGTCGAAGTGAAGGATGTGCGGTTCTTTCTTCGCCGCGATGGGGAACTGGCCGAGCCAGGAGGGCAGCGGCTGATCGACTTCGACGCCCCCGAATCGCTCGGCGAAGAGGACGTGCCAGGAATTGCCGCCACCATGAGCGAGCGGGCGCTCCCCTCGCTCGAAGCGATCCGCCAGGAGGTGCTCGATCTGCAAGACGCCGGCGAAGCGCGGCAAGCGCTGATGCTGTTGCGATCGGTGCTCCTCTCCGGAAGTGCCACGGCGGAGGATCACTTTGTGGCCGCCGACCTGCTCTATCAAATGGGGGACGCCACCGCCGCCCGCGAGCGTTACTTCATGGCGATCGAACTCGACGACGAGTACGTCGAAGCGCGGGCGAACCTCGGTTGCGTGTTGATGGAACTGGGAGACATCGAACTGGCGGTGGCGGCGTTTCGCGGCGCGCTCGAGCGCCACGAGGAGTTCGCCGACGCCCATTACCATCTGGCCCACGCGCTGGAAGTTCAAGGGGAAGAGTCCGAGGCGCTCGCGCACTGGGAGTCGTTCTTGCGACTGGCGCCCGATAGCCCGTGGGCGGAGGAGGCGCTGGAGCGGCTCAGCGGGCACGGGTAGCCCGGGCTCGTTTGCCCAGACAGCGTGAGGGGTTGAATTGCCAAACAGCGTACTCGACGCTTCGCCCCATCCTGAAAATCCTGCCCGCTCCTGCCCCTAACTCCGTGATGGGCCGCGTCCTATTCTTCTTCTTGGTTGTGCGCTCCGGCTTCGGCTTGCCGCTGTTGGGGGAACGTTTGGGGGCTGTGCGACTTTTTCTTTTTTTCGACAAACACGATTTTCGTCGAAAAAGTCGCCTCTTTTTTCGACGACTCGATGAGCGCTCACGCTGTGAATCAGGGGATATTCGCGCGGCCATCGTTAAAAAACGTTTCGCTTTTGACTTTTGCTCCCCCAGACTTTGAGTTCATGGATCGCGGTCCGCATCGCTTTGGGGAGGATCGAATTGCCAAAGACCAGGTAGGTTCCATCTGCCGGATGGAACCTTGAAGAGAGTCCAAACTCTCCACGCGGCGCAAGGTCCGGTTCAGCGAACGCGGACCTACTTCGAGGGACAAACGCGAATCTATACCGGGCGGTGCCCGATTCCCACCAAGAAGTTCGCAAAAAGCCAAAAATCGCGCCAGACAAGGCGTTTTCGGCATCTTTCCGAGCCGTGGACGTGAGTCCATGGAGCCGTGGTTTTAAAAGTGCGAGTGTCTCCTTCTGCCGTCCGCGGATTCAAGTTAAGCAGACGCCAGCGCGTTTAGCACCTTCTCACCAACCTCGGGCCCTAGCATAGAAATCTCCTACGGCCGCACGCTCTCACGTAAAATATCATCTGATACAATCTCACCTTGCCCCAATTCGACAAACATACAGTGAGTGAGATCACTTAGTCGAAGCATGAATTCAACTGCTCTTTTGTTGGTTCCAGCGGTCAACCAGGGACAATCAAGATATCCCTCGTCGTGAACTATCAAGTCGTCCTTCCCCACCATGAATACCTGCCCGTCGCCACTGAAACCGCAATCGTTCAGAAGTGAATACACCACTTCCAGGTCGAGCGGCTTGACAATCACGAGCGTCCTTGATGTGACCACGGGTTCCTTTTCAAAATAGCCTGCCATCAGCCGATGATGCACTTACTGGCCCTCCGCCTCGAGCTTTTTCTTCAATAGGGAGCGTGCGGCGTCCGCATCCTACATGCCCTGTCTCGTGTTGTCCGGCTCGCGCTTGGCGAGTGCAATGCA
>CAZYQQ010000134.1:0-12026 GCA_964650265.1 uncultured Planctomycetaceae bacterium | reverse complement strand
GCTGGGCTACTTGTCGGCGGTCGCCGATTCGAGCTGCTTGCGCGACGACTTGGGAGCCGTCACCTGGAGGTGCGTCACCCGGCGATCGGACGACGAGGACACCCCGTTGACCACGGCCCCAATCATGCGGATACCAACGCTCCGCAGGAGTTCGGTCGATTGGTAGATCTTGGGGACGGAGGTCTGGTCGCGGAGGACCGAGAGCAGCACGCCATCGCAATGCTGACCAATCATCAGCGAGTCGGAAAGCCCGAGCACCGGAGCCCCGTCGATGATGACGAAGTCGTACTCGGCACGAAGCTTCTCGAAGATCGGCTGGATCTGGTCGGTGGCCATGGCATGGACGGCGTCGGCATCGCAATAGCCGGCGGTCATCAGCCAGAGCCCCTCGGCCTGGGTGGGACGAACCACGTCGGTCACGTCGGCTTCGGCTCGCAGGACTTCGCAGAGGCCATCTTCGAGCGGCACTCCAAACAGCGTGTGGAGGGCGGGGCGACGCATGTCGCCATCGACCAGCAAGGTGCGGCGTCCGGCCCGGGCGAGACTGGCCGCGAGCTGGCTGGCGACGATCGTGCGGCCTTCCATCGCACAGGGGCTGGTCACCAGGACCACCTGTCGCGGCTTGGAAGTCGAATCGTGCATCAGGGCGGTTCGCACGTTGTCGATCGACTCGGAGAGTTGGGCGACATTGCGGACGTTGGTCATCTTGCGGGCGTCGAGCGAGGGGAGGGTGCCGACGACGCGGATGCCGAGCCCTTCGTCCACCTGATCGGGTCCGTTGAGGCGGCGTCCAAGGAACTCCATGTAGGCGATGCCGAAGCCGGCGAGGAGCATGGTCGCCACTCCGCCGAGCCCGGCGATGGTGTAACGCTGAGCGGCATTGATGCCAGGAGTGACGACGGCGGTGTGGGCCAATACGACCCGGTCCGGGGCCTCGAGTTCGATATCCCACGAGGCAATGCGAGCTTGCATATCCGCCGCAACCGCTTCGAGTTGATCGAGTTCGGTCTTGAGGATCATTAGCTCAGTCGACATTTGCGAGCGATCGCGAAGTTCCTGGAACGCCTCGGGGAGCGACTTCTCGTCGATCTCCTTCACCTGGCCCGCAATCGAGTTGAGGGTGATCCTGGCCTGCATCTCGAAACTGGCCTGGTCGAGCGAGGGGTTCGACCCATCGTCGGCCATCACCTGCTGACGAATCTGCTGGGCGATGGCCTGCTTTTGCTGCTGCAGCTCCTGCAGGTCCTTGACGAGTTGCTGAGTCTGGCGGGTTTCACGTCCCTTGGCCTGCTGCTTCGCTCTGCGGAGCTGCGACCTCTTATTGTAGATGTCGTTCTCGATGGCCATGGCATCCAGGTCGTTCATCAGCGCCTGGCTCACACGGGCATCGATGTAGGCCGTGCTCTTACGCATGATGTCGTTAAACAGGAGCTGTTCCCGAATCGCACGGAAGTTGTTCTCGAGCTGAATCTTGCGATTCTGCAGCAAGGCGATTCTAGCGGTCAGCAGACGCACCAAGGGATCGTCTTCGCCTTCGAAGTGACCCTCTTCACCCATTTTCGTGCGGTATCGATGATACTTCTCGTGGATCTTATCTTGCACGTAAAACAGTTGTTGTTTCAGCCCGTCTTGCACAATTCTGCGAGAGGCTTTTTCCTTGTTAACCACCTCATCGCGGTAGGCCGTGGAGACCGCATCGACGATTTTCTTGAGGTCTTCCGAAGATTGATTGTCATTGAGAGAAATACGCATGTACTCCGACTTGCCATCGAAGGCGACATTGATGTTTTCCTCGAGCCAAGCAATCGGATCCGGCGCGTCGCGGATGACGGCGACATCGCGAAGCGTGGCGTCGTCCTTGACGAAGCTCAGCAACGACGGCTGCTTGACCGCCGACATCTGTGTCTCTCTGAAGATTTCATAGCTTCCCACCGCTTCCGGGATCCGAGTCACCATGACAGCCTGTTCGGACTTCACCTTAAATCGGGCGACTGCCGTCAAGGACTCGGGGAAGGCGTAGTAGAGCCCCGCGGCCGCGGCGGCTCCCAGCAACAGCCCCATCATCGTCGCTAGCAGCCAGCGCCGGCGAAGGGAGTGGAGAAACCACTTGGCATCCATGCTGCCGTTGACCACTCGCGGGGTTCGCGCGAAGACCGGTCCGGGGAAGGGGCCGGCCTGCATCAGCTCGTGACCCGGGACCGCTCCCGGGGGCATGTCGTGCCCGGTCCGCACCAGCGGCTGATACTCGGAAGGACCGGCGTGATGATTCTCTTGATGAGCCATTAGATAAGTCTCTCCTCAGGGAAAATGGCTGCCGAGATTCGCCCCTGGCAGTGGGACGTCGCTAAGTAGCAAAACAAACGAGGTGGCTGGAGTTAAGCAACTGCGGGGCCAAGGGAGCGAATTGGGGGAGTGCATCGGGTGACACTAGGCAAAACAAGGCAATTTTGGCTGTTGTGGGTCTTGGTCTTGGAGATGGCTCTGTTGCCACGTGGCAACAGGTGTCTCCTTTTTTCAACGGCGGCCGGCCTGGGCCTCCTTGGGCTTGGCAGAACTTCGGGAGGCCGCCACTCCGATCAGGCTGCCGGCCTGGAGGGTCTCTCCCCCCTCTTCAACCGTTAAAGAGGTCAAAATCTTGTATTCCAGATAAATCAGACCTAAGGCGAACAACAGGACCACCGCGGCCATGCCGACTCCGTCGTGGGCCTCATGGACTGCTTTCTCGTAGCTGGTGCCATCGGCCATGATATAGAGCAGGGCGATCAGCACGATGCGGAACAGGTTGGCGGCCAGCGCGTTGGGAATGGCCAGCAGCATGAAGGTCAGTTTGTCCCACCAGGGGCGATTGATGACGACGACCATTGCCAGCGACATGGCACTGATGATGGTCACCATGCTCAGCCCGCTACAGGCCTCGGCGACGTCGAGGGTGGTGCTGAGCCCGTCGATGTCGATTGTATTCCCTTGGCGATGGGCGGTCACGCCGATCGCTTGGAGCACGAACGTGGCGGCAATCGCGGCCAGCTTCTGGAGCCAGGGAAGAACATGATTGCCGATGGCCGAGGGAAGCGGGAAGATGAAGATGAAAAAGAGGAGCGACATCCACATCTGCTTGATGATCGTCAGGCCGCCGCACATCGTAAACGCCCCGAACAGGGCGATGATGAACGTGAGCTGGTCGAGGGGTTGAATGTCGGTGTAGGTGGCGTAGACCCGGGTGCCGATGCAGGCGATGACGATGGCCGCACCGACCCAGCGTTCCCAGGCAGGGACCGCTTCGAACTCGTGGTAGGTGAAGACGCGCCATATTCCGATCAGCAAGGCCGCGCCGTAGGCCAGCCAGCCGATGCCGAAAAAGATAGGCATATTGAGATAGTCGCCCACCAGATAGCAGCCGATGGCCACGGCGGTGGGGATGCCGATGGCCAGCAGATTCTCTTTTTCCTGAGCCTCGGTAATGGCTCCTCCGCGCGGGCGACGCTGGACCCACAGCAGGTAGATGCCAATGTAAGGGATAATCCAGCCGTGGGAGTAACTCGGCTCGTCCCAGAATCCGCGGGTGTAGACGAACTGGTTCCAGTAGACCGCGAGCAGCGCGCCGACAGTGGCGACCAGCGTGATGAGGGCCGTGGTCTGCTCTTGAGGGGAAAGGACTTCGCCGTCGCGGTATTGTCCCCCGATGCCAAGGGGTCGCGCCACATTGGGGGTGCTGCTCATGAATGTTTGACCTTGAGTGGCCTCAGTCGGAAAAAGTACGCTGTAGTCGACCCCGGACACCTGGTACCGAGTGGAACGGGGGTTTCGAGCGAGGGGGATGTCGCGTGGGGAACCGTGCCGCACACCTCCCGCCATTACGCAGCACTTCGATTTCCGCACTCCCTCGCTCCTCAGCCGGCGATCGAAGCCGAACGCCGGCGCTGGAGATCGTTCTCCAGACATGAGGGTCTTCTCTCGAGCCGCTGGTTCCTCGAAAAGGAGACTCAAAATCGAAGATAAGCGTGATCGCGGAATCTGTCAAACAGCCCCAACCCCCGTGATTCGTCTGGCGCGATCTGCTCTCAGCCGGATCGAAAGCCTGCAAAAACAGCCCTCCGCCCGCAATCCCTTCGCACATTGCCCTGGTTCTCCCGCTGATGTCGACCTTTGGCGATTCTCCGCATCCGCACGCGGTTGTGCGGGTGGTGCGGATTGGGCGCGCCGCGGGTGGTTCACCATAGGGGTAATACGATGCAGCCAGGCAAGTTGTTCGCCGCTCCGATGCCGAAGCGCGAGCCCGCGTCTTCGGTGTGCCACACCCTGAAAGGGCATGCGCTTGGCTGGAAATGAACGTGTCGCCTGCGATGCCACGGTGGGTGCCACACCCTGAAAGGGTGCGCTTGGCTGGTGGGAAGGAAAGAATAGGCCACGGAGGTGGATCGTCCGGATCGGAAAGGGGCTCGCACAAATCGGTTCACGATTTGGCACCTTCTGATCCGTGGTGATCCGGTTAGACCAGTGGGCATCCGTGTCCCATCGTCACGCAAATACCCCGCAAGTGCCGAACTAATCCCGACCGCGTGCTAGCAGCCCGCGGGGGCCCAAGGTCGTGAGTAGGCCGGTTTTCGATGGAATCCTGGAGTTGTCGCGAGAATCTGGCGGCTCGGAGCAAAGTTGGTGGCGGAGTTTTCCGATTATATCGAATATCCCGAACTTAACGGTTTTAACGGTCCCCATGCGCTCGGCGTTTGAGGACCGCCTCCCCCCTCGCCGGGGGCCCATTCGGACTGAAATCGAGCAGGCAACCCACGCCATGAAGCATTCATCGAGAATCCGATCTTGCCTGGTAGCCCTGTTGGGCCTGACCTGGCTGGCCAACTGCGGCTGCACTGCCTTCATGGCCCCACGCCATCCGCTCCCCGTCACGCCTCCGGAACCGGTCGCCGACTACTCCGCCGGGCGCGAAAAGGACATGGTGACTTTGCCAGCCTACCGGATCGAACCTCCCGATTTGCTGCTGATTACGGCGATTCGGGTGGTGCCGAAGCCGCCACACACGCTGGAGCCGTTCGACGGCATCCTGGTGCGTGCCAAGAACGTCAACGACGAAATCGCCCCCATTGGCGATGCCTTTTTCATCGACCCGGAAGGGAACATCGACCTGGGGCCCGAGTACGGCAAGGTGCGGGTGAGTGGGCTGACCATCGACGACGCACAGGAAGAGATTCGCCGCCACCTGTCGCAGGTGTGGCCCAGTGTGGAGGTCTCGGTGTCGCTAGCGGTGTCGCTGGGGGCCCAGCAAATCAGTGGCGAGCACCTGGTTGGGCCCGATGGTTCGGTCAACCTGGGGACCTATGGATCGGTGTTCATCACCGGCATGACGCTCGAAGAAGCGAAGGTGGCGATTGAAGCGAAACTGAGCGCGTACCTCGAGAATCCCCAGGTGATGCTCGACGTGTTCGCCTATAACAGCAAGAAGTATTACATCATCACGCAGGGGGCCGGTTATGGCGACAACATCGTCACCGCCCCGATCACCGGCAACGAGACGGTGCTCGATGCCTTGGCCTTGATCGGCGGGGTGAGTCAACTCTCGTCGACCAATATCTGGATTGCCCGCCCAGGGCCTCCCGGGGCCGGATGCGAACAGATTTTGCCCGTGAACTACGAGGAAATCGCCCGTGGTGCGATCACCACGACCAACTATCAACTGCTGCCGGGGGACCGGTTGTACATTGAGGAAGATCCGCTGGTGAAGTTCGATTCGGTGATCTCCAAGGTGACACGTCCGTTCGAGCGACTGTTCGGCTTCGTGTCGCTCGGCACCGCCATGCTCAACCGGATCACCCGGTTCGGCTTGGGGAACTTCTAATACGAGTTGGATTTGATGGGCCTTGTGACATGCCTGAGCATGGACGACCAGACCCCTTGGCCAGGTGTGACAGAGCGAAATCGTCTCGACGTAAAGGATGTTGTTGATGTTCGACCCACGACTTACGCGTAGCCTACTGGCGATCTGTATGGTGGCTGCCCCGCTGGCGGCTCCCAGCAGCGCCCTCACGCCTCAAACGCCACCCCCTTGCTCGGCCGACGGATACTGCAAGCCGGACGTCAAGCACTATGGCTACACGCCGCAGCAGTGGCGCCGCTGGCCTGGCTCCGAGGAACTGGACAAGCAGCCCGGAGGAGGGGCGGGAGGGGTTCAGCTCCGCCCGAGCGATCGACCCCGTAAGGAAGTCGAAGACCAAACGGCTCCCCCAAAAGTCGAAGGGATCGAGCCGCAGCCGCGCGACTTGGGAGAAGATACCGAGAGAACAGACGACGGGTTCTTGCCCCGGCGGCCAGGAGAGGATCAATTTCCCCCGCGGGCGCCCGAGCGGCAACCTGGCGGTGGATTTGTTCCCCCCGACGACGATCGGCCTCCGTTCCTGCGCGACGACAATCGAGGCCCAGGCGCTCAGCCGCCGTTGGTCCAACCCCCGATACCGCAGCCCGACCTCAATCAGCCGGGGTTTGGGCCGCCTCCCGCGGGGCAACCTCCGGTGCGACCACAAGATCCGATATTTAACGACCCAACTTTGCCTCCGTCGGGTGGGTCGAATCCGGACGACGAGTTGTTCCCGAGCTTCAATTCGCGCCCGATCAACGAC
Organism: uncultured Planctomycetaceae bacterium; assembly: GCA_964650265.1. Lineage (GTDB taxonomy): Bacteria > Planctomycetota > Planctomycetia > Pirellulales > Lacipirellulaceae > CAZYQQ01. The sequence continues at coordinate 5,400 of CAZYQQ010000134.1, read as the reverse complement.
GATGCTCCACCGGCGCTACCGCTGCTCAATGGTCCAGTGGTCGAACGACCGAGGCCATCGACGCCGACTCCCGGCGTGGTGCGCCAGGCTCCAACGGCGATTCCTCGCCCCACGGCCGACCGGATGACTTCCGTGGGGTCCTCCCCTGGAAGGGCTCCCTTCGTGCCACGTGAGGCGGCCCCCATGGCAGGCAGGGGAGTTGTGGAGAACCGCGCGGCGCCGGCTCCGAAGGTCGATCGGTCGATTGAAGCGGCCAGCTTCAAGCAGGATGCCCCACCGTCGCTGCCGACCATCTTGCTGCAATAAGTCATGGGGATCGACAACCGTACGCCGACAAGTCACGCGCCAAGCTGTCACCATCCTTGGTGATCGGCTGAGAAAAATCTCGGGGGGGGAAATCGTAAAGCCCCACTGGTCTCAAATGGCCAGTGGGGCTTGCGGTTTTTGAGCAGGTGTCGGCGCTTGCGTGGGATCAATTTTGCGCAGGGTCAATTCTTGCGGAAGCGTTTGGCCCAGCGGGCCGCGAAAGGAAGATCGCTGGCCTGGAGCAGACGTTCGAGCTCTGCTGGCGGAATCTTCGCGGACGCTTCCAACTGATAGAGCGTGTGCAGCGCAAGCGTGGCGGCAGGATCGCTCGCAGTCGTTGTCGCTTCACGAACCAGGGCCTCGAGCGATTGCTCACGCGCGTCGATGCGAAAGAGTGCGTGGAGGGAGGTCAGCCGATTGGCCGCGTGGGGATCGGTCGCGAGTCGTTCGAGCATGCCGGTGGCCTCCCCAGCGCGGTTTCCCAGCGCCAGGCAGCCGAGCGCTCCCCAGTAGCGGAGCACGGGATGTTCCTCCTCCATCAACTCGATCAGATAGGGGAGGTCGCGCTCCGTTGCCATGCTGGCCCGGAATGAAGCATCGACGACCGCTTCCCAGGGAAAGTCCCCCCGGTGGGCATAGTCGTCAATCGTGCCCTCCGGCGCGAGTTCGGACCAGAAAGGTTCGGGGATCACCCCCAGATCGTGGTGGTCGAGCATCGCTTGCCGTAGCCGACCGCGCATCAGAGCCAGGGGGCGAGTCGTCGCCGGGCTGGCGAGGTTGTTCACTTCCCACGGGTCGTGGACGAGATGAAATAGCTCGCTGGCGGGTTGGGGGGATTGAAAGAAAGCGCGGTGCTGCTGGCTCAGTCCGTCCTCTTGCGCCGCGTCGCGCCATGCGCGCCACGAGGCAATGCCATAGGGGTATTCGTTTTGCAGTGCCGCCGGGAGATGGGGCATGAAGTTGTGGATGTAGCGCCACTGGCCGTCGGTGATCGCCCGTTGGTGCCGGTAGGTCTCGTCGAAGCGGTCGGCGTAGAGAAAAGCGACGGGCCGCTCAGGTATCGATTCTTGCGTGCCGAAGAGCGGTCGCCCCGTCATTTGCTCGGGAAGCTCGATGCCGGCCAGATGAAGCAGTGTGGGGGCGAGGTCGATGAATTGGGCGACGTCGTCGCGTGTGGTCCCTGACTGATGGGGAAAACGATCGGCAAACACCTGGGGGATGTGGATCACCAGTGGCACCCGCGTGCCGGTGTCGTGGAGATAGCGTTTGCCGCGGGGGAGGATGCCGCCATGATCGGAAAAGTAGAAAACGATCGTGTTCTCGGCGAGTCCTGCCTGTTCGAGTTCCGCAAGAATTCGACCCACGCGGCGATCCATCCTCGCAATCGTGTCGTGATAAATGGCGATGTCGCGACGGACCTCGGGGAGGTCGGGAAGATGGAGAGGGACGATCACCTCGTCGGGATCGACTCGAGATGCCTGCTCCCCCCGGAGGTAGGGGGCCGTTTTGTCGTCGAAGAGCGAGCTCTCATGCGAGACGGTGATGTTGAAGATGGCGAAGAAGGGGGCTCCGTCGGGCCGATTTTTGTAATGGGCCCGACCACTGCACTCGTCCCACCACGCACGGTCGTCGCCGGCGAAGTTGTAGTCGGTTTTCGCGTTGTTGGTCGTATAGTAGCCCGCCTCGCGAAGGTAAGTCACGTAGGGGCGGAACCGCGGGGGGAGCGGATAGCGGCTCCGCATTTGCTGCGTCCCCTGCGTCACGGCATGGACCCCGGTGAGCAAGGTCGACCGGGCGACCGCGCAGACGGCACCGTTCGAATAGGCATGGGTGAATCGTACGCCGCGCGCGGCAAGCTGGTCGATGTGAGGTGTTTCGGCCTCGGCATTGCCGTAGCAGCCGATCCAGTGGGCCGCGTTGTCCTCGGAAGTGATCCAGAGGATGTTCGGACGCGTGGGCGGGTCGTCACTATGAGCCGCGCGGGGCAGGACGAGAAGCGAGAGGAGCAGGAGCGTTCGCAACATAGGGGGACCATCCGGCGGAGGGCGAAGGGTATTACTTCGACCAGTCTACCGTGGTGAGCCCCTCGTGGCGACGCAGTTCGGTGTATTGACCGTCGTTCCACACGGCGAGGGGGACCTTGCGCTCCAGAGCAATGGCGGCGGAAACGATGTTGTAGAGGTCGAGCTTGGAGTATTTGGCGTGAAGTCGCTCGATGGTGGCGAACAGCGAATCCGACAGAAACGCCATCTGCACGGTGCGGCGTACATCTCCGAGTCGTTGCAGATCGTCGATTTCGTGCTTTTTTACCAGCATGCGCCGCATGTGGAGAAAACACGCCGCAGGGCAATACGTAATAATCGTTCGGCGAATCTTGCTCCTCAAATGCCTTCGGTTCCAACGCCTGCGCATCCCCGAACCAATCGTCAATAGATCGATTACCTCCAAGTCGACAACAACGATGTCCACTTACCCCCCCGTTTGTTACCGGTAGCCTTCAACTATGATCGTCGTAGGTGGTCGCGTCCATGGTGCATTCAATGTGCGGAACTATTCAGTACCATGCTCGATGTGCCAGCGCAAGGCTTCGAGTTCCTTCGGGTCACGACCACGAAATGCCTTGGTCCACTCCCCCATGTCGTCGAAATCGCTATCGTAAAAATCGCAAATCGTATCGACCGCCGCCCGGTCGAACCGTGTGGCCTGGGGATCGACGCCGGGGATCTTTCCCGCGGCCAGATCGCGCTTCAGCCGCTCGGCGTCGAAGTCGAGCAGGTCGATCATGTACTGGAGGGTCATCCCCTCGGGAGGGAAGTGTTGCGCGAAGGGATCGTGCTCAGGTTCCTCCTCAGGCTCATCCTCAGGGAGGGGGCCATAGGTCGCCTCGTACCACTTCCGGGCCTCGGCCTCCTCAACGACATCGTAATAATCGGAAATCGCTTCGACCTCTGCCAGATTGAACCGGGTCGCGTTGGGATCGACCCCGGGAAACTTCCCCTCGGCCAGGTCGCGCTGTAGCCCCTCGGCATCGAAGCCGAGCATGTCGATGATCTGCTCGACGGTCATTCCATCTGAAGGGAAATCGCGACCGAAGGGATCATACGCGCTCGGCGGAAGAGCGACGTCCCGCAGTTCGATGTCGTGGGGGAGCTGGTTGGGGATCGGTTCCATGGCTCGGGGTCCCGGCGGGTGAAGAGGTGGCTCCCCCTATTGTTGCACGGCTCCATGGACCGATCAAGTTTTGCGCGCCGTGAATCCTCGTAGGGTAGGCTTCCAGCCTGCCAGTTCATTCAACAAATGGCGGGCTGGAAGCCTACCCTACGGCAGAGTTGCAACTACCGCTTGAAATCGCGGAGAATCTCACCCGCCGCGTTCTTCCCACACGCCCCCATCACGCCACCCCCAGGGTGGCTCGCCGCGCCGCACAGATAGAGTCCACCAATGGGCGAGCGATGATCGGCCCACCCGGCGATCGGGCGGAAGCAGAAAAGCTGGTTGGCGTTCATCGCCCCCTGCATGATGTTCCCCCCGGTGATGCCGTAAACCCGTTCCAGGTCGAGCGGGCTGAGAACCTGACGATGTTCGATGGCGCCGGGAACATTCGGGGCATACTCGGCCACGATGTCGATACAACGGTCGGCGAAGCTCTCCTTGATGTCGTCCCAGTTCCCCTTACGGAGTTTGTAAGGGGCGAACTGCACGAACATGCTGATGATGTGCTTGCCGGGTGGCGCGATCGTGTTGTCGACGCTGGTGGGCATCGTCATTTCGAGCACGGGGGAGTCGCTCGGCTCGCCGTACTTGGCATCGTCGTAGGCCCGTTCGAGGTAGTCGAGAGTCGGGCTGATGTGCATCGTCCCATGGTGGTGTGGCTGAACGCCACTCGACGGCAGCGCTGTGAAGCTCGGCGGTTCGGAGAGGGCCAGGTTGATCTTCATCGAGGCCGACGCATAGTCGATCCCCTCGATCGCGCGGCGGAAGTTGTCCGGCAGCACCGCCGCATCGAGCAACTTGAGATAGGTAAGATTGGCATCGACGCTCGAGGCGACGATCGGCGTGTCGATCGTCGAGCCATCTTCCAACTCGATGCAGACGACCTTGCCCCCTTCGGTGACAATCGATTTCACGGCCGCCTCGCGGCGGACTTCGACCCCCATTTCAGTTGCCGATTTCGCAATCGCATCCGACAGGGCCCCCATCCCCCCGCGGACATAGCCCCACACCCCGCGGGCTCCACCCGCTTCCCCCATCACATGGTGGAGCAGGACGTAAGCGCTGCCGGGGGAACTGATCGACGTGAAGGCCCCGATGATCGCGTCGGTGGCGAGGGTCGCCTTGAGGGCATCCGACTCGAACCAACGGTCGAGAATCGGCCGGGCGGCGCCGGTCAGCAGTTCGACCGCTTCGGGCAAGGTCTCTCCCAGCGACGCCATCGCCTTGTGGAGGGACCAAAGCTTCTTCCAGTCGCGCATCTTCTTGGCGACGTTCACCTTCCGCCACTCGTTTGGCAAGGGGAGCGGATCGGGAGCGGTCTGGCTCAACACCGGCTCGAGGATGCCGGCCACCCGTTCGAGCAACCCCTCGTACTTCGGATACGCCTCGGCATCCTTGGCACTGAACTTGGCGATCTCGCGCTGGCTGAGTCCCGGCTCGGGACCGAGCAGCAGGCTCCGGCCATCGAGAAGCGGCGTGAACGACGATGGCGTGCGGGGCAGGATCGCGAGGCCATGCGACTTGAGCTTCAGGTCGCTAATGATCTCCGGCAGAAACAGGCTGATGACATAGGCGGCTGTCGACACCTTGTAGCCGGGCCACAGTTCTTCGGTCGTGGCGCACCCCCCCAGGACATGTCGCCGTTCGAGGACGCAGACTTTCTTGCCCCCCTTGGCCAGGTAGGCGGCACACACTAGGCCGTTGTGGCCACCACCGATAACGACCGCGTCGTATTGTGCCCGCTGGGACATGGAAGCAAAATCTCGCAGGTTGCAAGGGAGGGACCGCTTAGGGGAATTTCCCCTTACTCATCGGCCTCGATGGGCCCCGCGGTCCTGCGGAGTCGGGGGCGATCGGTGCAATCGGTGCGATCCTCAGAAT